>CAWJDY010000012.1:0-111822 GCA_963841705.1 uncultured Alphaproteobacteria bacterium | reverse complement strand
TCGCAGGCAAATCGGCACGGCCGATTTTCCTGCGCCCCGGAACGACGTCGAGGGGCAACTTGTGACGCAGTACCAGTTTGCAACCCGCCGCTGCCACCGGGAACCGCGATCAAACCGACCATGAGCATTCTCAACCTCCCGCGCCCGGCCTGGATGACCGAGGATATCGTGCTGCTCGAGGAGCAGGCGCGCCGCTTCATCGCCGCCGAATATGTGCCGCAGCTCGACGCGTGGAACGAGGCCGGCATCTACGGCCGCGAGGTCTGGACCAAGGCGGGCGCGGCCGGGCTCCTCTGCCCCGCCATCCCCGAGCAGTACGGCGGAGCGGGAGGGAGCTTCGCGCACGAGGCGATGATCAACCGCGAGCTCAGCCTCGCCGGCTTCGATGCTTTCGGCGCGCCGCTGCATTCCGGCATCGTGGCGCCGTACATCCTGCATTACGGCACCGAGGAGCAGAGGCGGCGCTGGCTGCCGCAACTCGTTACCGGCGAGCTCGTCGGCGCCATTGCCATGAGCGAGCCCGGCACCGGCTCCGACCTCCAGGGCGTGCGCACCACCGCGAAAAAGTCCGGCAACGGCTACGTCCTCAACGGCTCCAAGACCTTCATCACCAACGGCCAGCATGCCAACCTGATCGTCGTGGTCGCCAAGACCGATGCCAGCCTCGGCGCCAAGGGTGTATCGCTCATGATGGTGGAGACCGACGACGCGCCGGGCTTTCGCCGCGGACGCAAGCTCAAGAAGCTCGGCATGGATGCGGCCGACACCTCCGAGCTGTTCTTCGATGAGGTGAAGCTTCCCCCGGAGAATCTGCTCGGCGGCGAGGAGGGCCAGGGCTTCGCGCAGCTGATGAACGATCTGCCGCGGGAGCGCCTCATCGTCGCCGTGCATGCGCAGGCGATGATGGAACGCGCGCTCGCGCTCACGGTGGATTACGTCAAGCAGCGGGCCGCCTTCGGCAAGAAGATCATCGAGTTTCAGAACACCCAGTTCGTGCTGGCGGAGTGCAAGTCCGAGGCGACCATGGCGCGGGTGTTTCACGACCACTGCATCGAGCGCTATCTGGCCGGCGCGCTCGACACCGTGACCGCCTCGATGGCCAAGTACCGGCTCACCGACATCCTGGGAACGATCGTGGACCGCTGCCTGCAGCTGTTCGGCGGCTACGGCTACATGGAGGAGTTTCCGATCTCCCGCCTCTATCGCGACGCGCGGGTGATGCGCATCTATGCCGGCACCAACGAGATCATGAAGGTGCTCATCGCCCGCAGCCTGTGACCCATTCCGTCAGCCCGGGTTGCGTTCCTGGATTGTGCGAAGGCGGTCTCTTCGTGTCGCTTCAGACGGTTTGTGCTAGGGTGAGGAGCATGAATACACCGGAGATCATTGCCAGGCTGCGGGAGAACGAAGCCGCCCTGCACGCCCAAGGCGTGAGGCACGTCGCGTTGTTCGGTTCACGCGCCCGCGGCGATGATCGGCCTGACAGCGACATCGACATTCTGATCGAGATCGCACCCGATGCGCCAGTCGGCTTGTTCGAATATGTCGCAATCACCCAATACTTGGCCGACCTGTTTCCGATCCGGGTGGAGGTCGCTGATCGCAGCACACTAAAGCCGCTCGTTCGGCCATCGGCCGAGCGTGAGGCGGTCTATGCCTTCTGAGCAAACGCGCCTGGCCTTATATGACATTCGTGACAACGGGAGGCTTGCGCAAGATTTTGTCGCGGGTATCTCGTTCGAAAAATTCAGGGACAATCGGATTTTCTTTTACGCGGTGACGCGGGCGCTCGAGATCATTTCCGAGGCGGCGCGGCGGCTTCCCACGGAGTTGCGCGACCGGCATCCGCATTTGCCGTGGCGTGCGATCATGGGTGTGGGCAATGTCTACCGGCACAACTACGATACCGTCGCGGAGGAATATGTTTGGCGCACGGTGCACGATAGCCTGCCGGCGCTGTTGGCTGTAGTTGAGGCCGAGATCAAGCGGCTTGACGAGGTACCCTGAGGGCGCCAGCCACCCACATGGACGGGCGTGAGGGCGCGCTCCTGCGGCCAATCGCACATGGGCCGTCGTCCCGGCCAAGCGAGCCCGGCTCAACCGGGCTCGCGCGAGCCGGGACCCAGTAATCCACGCCCGGCGTGAATGCACGAGCTGCTTTGATTACTGGATTCCGGCTCTTCCTCGCCGGGCGAAGCCCGGCTCGGTCGACCGGAATGACAGCGATTTGCGCTGGCTTGCGCGGCGCGTGTAAGTTCGCCGCCCTTTTGCCGGAAGCAGCCGCCGCATGGCCCGCGACCAGATCGACATGACGCCGATTGCGAGCCGCGACGAGCTCGTCGCCTGGTTCGAGGCGGGCTGCAAGCCGAGATCGGCGTTCCGCATCGGCACCGAGCACGAGAAATTCCCGTTCACGCTCGATGGCAATCGTCCCGTTCCCTACGACGGCCGCCGCGGCATCCGCGCGCTGCTCGAGGGCATGCAGCTCCTGCTCGGCTGGGACCCCATCACCGAGAACGGCAACATCATCGGGCTGTTCGATGTCACCGGCGGCGGGGCAATCTCGCTCGAGCCCGGCGGCCAGTTCGAGCTCTCCGGTGCGCCGGTCGCGGACGTGCATCACACCTGCTCGGAGCTGATGGCGCATCTCGCGCAGGTCAAGCAGATCGCGGCGCCGCTCGGCATCGGCTTCCTCGGCCTCGGCATGACCCCCACCTGGAGCCGCGCCGAGATCCCGGTGATGCCCAAGGGCCGCTATCGCATCATGACCGCCTACATGCCGAAAGTGGGCGGCCACGGCCTCGACATGATGTACCGGACCTGCACGGTGCAGACCAACCTCGACTTTGCGAGCGAGGCTGACATGGTCAAGAAGCTGCGTGTCGGTCTGGCGCTGCAGCCGGTCGCGACCGCGATCTTTGCCAACTCGCCGTTCACCGAGGGTCGGCCCAACGGCTTTCTGTCGTTTCGCTCGGAGATCTGGCGCGACACCGATCCCGACCGCACCGGCATGCTGCCCTGGGCCTTCGAGCCGGGCATGGGGTTCGAGCGTTACGTCGACTACGCGCTCGATGTGCCGATGTATTTCGTCAAGCGCGGCGAGCGCTACATCGACGTCGCCGGGCAATCCTTCCGCGCTCTCATGGCCGGCCGCCTCGCGGCGCTTCCCGGCGAGCATGCGACCCTCTCGGATTGGGGGAACCACGTCTCGACGATCTTCCCCGAGGTCCGCCTCAAGCGTTTCCTGGAAATGCGCGGCGCCGACGGCGGATCGTTGCCGCGGCTCCCCGCGTTGCCCGCCTACTGGGTGGGCATCCTCTACGACGACACTGCGCTCGATGCCGCCTGGGAGCTGGTGAAGGGCTGGAGTGCCGAGGCCCGCCAGGCCTTGCGCGACGACGTGCCGAAGCTGGGCTTTGCCGCGCGTATTGCGGGGCGGAGCATGCTCGATCTCGCCACGGCGACCTTGGCACTCGCCGAGGAAGGACTCGCGCGCCGCCGCTGCCTCGACCGCGCGGGCCGCGACGAGCGGCGCCATCTCGCCCCGATCAAAGAGTATGTGGCGCGCGGTTTCACCCCCGCGGAGGAGCTGCTCGCCAAATACGCCAATGACTGGCATGGCAGCGTCGCCCCGGTCTTCCAGGAATACGCGTATTGATGCGCAAGCTCTCAGCAACAGTCTACGCCGTCATTCCGCTGGGCTATCGCATTTGCCTCGATGGCAGGGCGGAAACTCCATGCCTCCCCCTGAAAGGGGGAGGTATTGCGCAGCTTGTTGTGCCGCCTGAATTTTGTGCTTGCAAACTCGCCGCGCGGGCAGTAGAACAAATAAGGAACAAGAATGAAGGGGATGAGGCATGGAATTCTGCCGGTTTGGTTTTCGCCAGCTCGGCTACGCGCGGAGAATTCCGCAAGGCCAATTCGCCGGGCTATTTGCATCCCCTCGACCTGCGGTTGAAAAATCATTGTAGATTCATTGTTGTTTGCAATGGCGCCTCAATTCGCTCGCCTATGGGTTGTGGCAAGGACTTAGACCCGATCGGATCCCGGATTGGTCCAATTCCGATGATCTTGAGGGTGGGTTAGCGATAGTGCGTCATAAACTACGCTGTCATTCCGGGGCGCAGGCAAATCGGCCGTGCCGCCCTTCTCTCCCCTTTGTCATTCCGGGGCCGCGAGCGTAAGCGAGCGGAGCCCGGAATCCATAACCCCAAGCAGTAATGTGTGCCACCGCAGCGTAACCACTTTCATCACAACTGCACGGCCTGTGGTTATGGATTCCGGGCTCCGCTCGCACTCGGACGGCGCGAAGCGCCGACCCGAGCGCTCGCGGCCCCGGAATGACGGGCTGGAGTAGTTTGTGATGCAGTACGGGTAGTAGTCTGCGCGAGTGTTTGGCCAAACGAACCCGAGCGATCGGTTCGGGCTTGACCCGGAAAAGCCGGCTCTTTTCCTGCAAATGCCTGAATCAAATGGCATTTGTAAAAGTGCCTCCCGTCGGAGCGCGCCCGGGAGTGGACGGTTTGCATGCTGTCTTGAATGCGCCTTGTTCATGCGCGATTCCATGCGCAAGGACTGAGTTGAGGGGGACGGGGGATGAATTTCCGCACAGCGGGCGGGTTTGCGGCGCTGCTCGTCGGCACCATGGGGTCGGCCGACCTCGCATTGGCACAATACTATCCGCCGCCACCGGCGCCGCAGGTCTATCCTGCGCAGCCGCCCATGGGTTCGCGAACTGCTCCCGGGATCGAGGACGACGATGGCCCGTTCTACGATCCGTCGATGGTGCAGAGCAGGCCGCTTCCGCCGCCTCCCGGCGGTGGTGGCGCGCAGGCTGCCGACCCGGTGCCATCCGCGAGCGCGCGCTATGGCCACGGTGCCCCGGTCGATCCGGACGACCAGATCGAATTGCTGCCGCCGCCGCCCGATTACTTCAATCGCGGCCGGCCGCAGGACTATGAGTTGTCCTCCCAGCCCGGCGCCCGCATCGTGCGGCCCAATCCCGCCATTCCCGGACCAGGGGTGCCCGGTCAGGACCCTGCCGAGCAGGACGGGCTGCGGCCGCCCATGGTCATCGCGCCCGCTCAGGCGAATGGCGCGCCGGCCGGGGCCGCAGGGGGGGCCGCAGGGCCAAGACCCGATGCGCGCTTTGCCGCGCTTCCACCCGACGAGCAGCCGGAGACCGGTCCGCGCAAGGAGTTGCCGCCCCAGTTCCGGCGCACGCTCGTGGACTACAAAACCAAGGAGCCGCCGGGCACGCTGATCGTCGATACCCAGAACACGTACCTCTTTCTCGTGCTCGAGAAGGGCAAGGCCATGCGCTACGGCATCGGTGTCGGCCGCGAGGGCTTCACCTGGGCCGGCAGGGAACGGGTGTCACGCATGGCGGAATGGCCCGACTGGCATCCTCCTGAGGAGATGATCGACCGCCAGCCTTATCTGCCGCGGTTCATGGCCGGTGGACCGGGCAACCCGCTGGGCGCGCGCGCCCTCTATCTCGGCGGCACGGTCTACCGCATCCACGGCACCAATCAGCCCTCCACCATCGGCACCTTCGTGTCCTCCGGGTGCATCCGGCTGACCAACGAGGACGTGATGGACCTCTACACCCGGGTGAAGGTGGGCACGCGCGTCGTGGTGCTGCCGGGCAAGGCTCCTCCCGGCTCGAACGCGGTTTCGCTGGGCGCGCCGATGCCGCCTGCCTCCGCAGCGGCCAATGCGGCGATGCCGCCCGCTGTGGTGCGACCCGGGGCTGCGATCACCGGAGCCCCGCTCGGGCCGCCGCCCACGGCACGCTGATCGCAGCATCGTAGGGCGGATTAGCTCTGCTGCGTCAGAAAATACGTATTCTGTCATTCCGGGGCCGCGAGCGCTCGGATCGGCGCTTCGCGCCGTCCGAGTGCGATGAAACCGACTTGCCGACGCCCCGGAATGACAGCGTAGTTTGTGAGGCAGTACGACTAGCGCAGCGTAATCCGCCGCGCATACGATCAAGGCGATTGCAATACCCGCACCGGCTTGCCGTCCAGGAAGGCGCGGATGTCATCGACAACGCCGGCGAAATACGCGCGATAATTCTGGATCGCGACGTAGCCGAGATGCGGCGTGAGCACGACGTTGTCGAGCTTGCGCAAGGGATGATCGCTCGGCAGCGGCTCGACGTCGAAGACATCAAGCCCAGCCCCCGCAATCTTCTTCTCGCGCAGCGCCACGAGCAACGCCGCCTCGTCGATGATGGGCCCCCGCGACGTGTTGATGATGTAGGCCGACGGCTGCATGAGGCCGAGCTCGTTGGCGCCAATGAGGCCGCGCGTGCGCGCCGACAGAACGAGATGGATGCTGATGAAGTCCGAGCGGCGAAAAAGCTCGTCCTTGCTCGCGTAGTCGACACCCGCTTTGCTGCACATCTGCGGCGTGAGATTCTGGCTCCACGCCAGCACCTTCATCCCGAACGCCTGGGCAATGCGGGCGGTGCGGGTGCCGAGCTTGCCAAGCCCAAGAACGCCGAGGGTCAGTCCTTCGAGATCAAGGCCGATCGTGCTCTGCCACGGCACGCCGGCCTTCATGCGCGCATTCTCGTAGCCGATGCGCCGGGTGAGCTCGAGCATCAGGCCGATGGCGATGGCGCTGGTCGGACTGCCCACCGCCGGGGTGGCGCACACCACGATGCCCCGCTCGCGCGCGGCGGCAACATCGATGGAAGCGTTGCGCGCCCCGGTCGTGATCAGAAGCTTGAGCGCAGGGAGCCTCTCGATCACTGCGCGCGGGAAAGCCGTGCGCTCCCGCATCGCGCAGATGATCTCAAACCCGGCGAGCGCCGCGATGACCTTGTCCTGCGTACCGAGATGCGCGTTGAAAACCTTGATGTCCAGCTCGCTTGCGACCTTTGACCAGTCCGCAAGCTTGAGCGCCACATCCTGATAGTCGTCCAGGATGGCGCAGGGACGCCGTGCCATTGCGCAGCGGCGATCAGCGCTTCACGCGTACCCGGACGAGCTCCGGAACGGGTCGGAAATGGTCGTGCTTTGCATGCCACTTGGGGCCGGGCCCGCGCATGTAATGCTGTTCCGGCCGGTAGGGATCGAATGCGGTCCGCAGGAGGTCGTGAACGAGATTGCCAAACTCGGCAAACACGCCCGGTGCCCTGTTTCGGCTGGTTCTTGTTCGCATGACCCCCTCCGATGATGATCTGTGCTCGGCCCCGATCCCGCCTGTCGCTCCTGCTCGAACAGGCCGCGACTAGGTGTGCCGCCATCATCGGACCAAATTTGTTAAAAAGAAGTACGAATTCGCCTGCGATTTCAATTTGTCCGCGACCGTGACCAAAAAGCTACGGCTTCGGTTAACACTCCCCTGAGCTGATGCCACACTGCCAAGCCCTTCCGTAGGGGCGACGCATGCGTCGCCCTCCTGCCGCGGCGTGCATGCCGAGGAACGGGCGAGGCAGTGCCTCGCCGCTACGAAGGACCGGAGCCTTTGTAGGGGCGGGTTTCAAACCCGCCCTGCATGCCAAGCCCTTCCGTAGGGGCGACGCATTGCGTCGCCCTGCCGCGGCGTGCATGCCGAGGAACGGGCGAGGCAGTGCCTCGCCGCTACGAAGGACCGGAGCCTTTGTAGGGGCGGGTTTCAAACCCGCCCCTACACGACGCGGTTTGGCGGTTGCTCCGGGACACCGGCCTTGTTCTGCCATGCGCCCCCCGCTACATCAGCCCCGAATTCCCCAAACCGGCGAGCGGGCCAGACGTGCGTTAGCTGCACCGAGCCTTGGCTGTCGCCCCCAAACTACGAGGGCAGAGCGGTCTCATGGCCCGTCAATTCATCTATCACATGCAAGGCCTCACCAAGGTCTATCCGGGCAACCGGAAGGTCCTGGAGGACATCCATCTTTCATTTTATCCCGACGCCAAGATCGGCGTGCTGGGCGTCAACGGCTCCGGCAAGTCCACGCTTCTGCGCATCATGGCGGGGATCGACAAGGAGTTTGCCGGCGAGGCCTGGGCGGCCGATGGGTCGAGTGTCGGCTACCTCGAGCAGGAACCTGCGCTCGATGCGGTAAAGAGCGTGCGCGCCAACGTGCTCGAGGGCGTTGCCCCGCAGCAGGCGATTCTCGACCGCTACAACGAGCTCGCCATGAACTACTCCGACGAGACCGCGGACGAGATGACGCAGCTCCAGGACGAGATCGAGGCCAAGGGCCTCTGGGATCTCGACGCCAAGGTCGATCTGGCCATGGACGCGCTGCGTTGCCCTGCCGATGATGCCGATGTGGCCACTCTGTCCGGAGGCGAGCGCCGCCGGGTTGCGCTCTGCCGGCTGCTGTTGGAGAAGCCCGACCTTCTCCTCCTCGACGAGCCGACCAACCACCTCGACGCCGAATTGGTCAACTGGCTGGAAGGCCATCTGCGCAACTATCCCGGCGCCATCCTCATCGTGACCCACGACCGGTATTTCCTCGACAACGTCACGGGCTGGATCCTGGAGCTCGACCGCGGCCGCGGCATTCCCTACGAAGGCAACTATTCCGCCTGGCTCGTCCAGAAGCGGAAACGCCTGGAGCAGGAAGGCCGCGAGGAGGAGGCGCGCCAGCGCACCCTTGCCCGCGAGCAGGAATGGATCGCCGCCTCTCCGCGCGCCCGGCAGGCGAAGTCCAAGGCGCGTTACCAGCGCTACGACGAACTCCTGAAGAAGGCCGCGGAAAAATCGGCGCAGACGGCGCAGATCGTCATCCCGGTCGTGGAGCGCCTCGGGCAGAACGTGATCGATTTCGAGCATCTGCGGAAGGGTTACGGCGACAATCTTCTGATCGACGATCTCTCCTTCAAGCTTCCGGCCGGCGGCATCGTCGGCGTGATCGGACCCAACGGCGCCGGCAAGACCACGCTCTTTCGCATGATCACCGAGCAGGAGAAGCCGGATGCGGGCACGATCAGGATCGGCGACTCCGTGCATCTCGGCTATGTCGATCAGTCCCGCGATTCGCTCGATGCCAAGCACAATGTCTGGGAGGAGATCTCCGGCGGCAACGACATCGTCCTTCTCGGCAAGCGCGAGATGAACTCCCGTGCCTACTGCGCCAATTTCAACTTCAAGGGAGCCGATCAGCAGAAGAAGGTCGGCCAGCTCTCGGGCGGCGAGCGCAACCGCGTGCATCTCGCCAAGATGCTCAAGTCGGGCGCCAATGTGCTCCTCCTCGACGAGCCCACCAACGACCTCGACGTGGACACGCTGCGCGCGCTGGAACAGGCGCTGGAAGATTTTGCCGGCTGCGCCGTCATCATCAGCCACGATCGCTGGTTTCTCGACCGCATCGCCACCCATATCCTCGCTTTCGAAAGTGAGAGCCATGTCGAATGGTTCGAAGGCAATTTCCAGGATTATGAGAGCGACAAGATGCGCCGCCTGGGCACGGATTCAGCGATCCCGCATCGGATCAAATATAAGAAATTCAGCCGCTGACTGGGGCTCGGTTTGCAGCAGCGCATCGCCTCGACGTCATTCCGGGGCGCAGGCAAATCGGTCGTGCCGATTTGCCTGCGAGCCCGGAATCCATAACCCCAAGCAGCAACGTGTGTGCCACCGCCGCGTAACCACTTTCATCACTGTACGGCCTGTGGTTATGGATTCCGGGCTCCGCTCGCACTCGGACGGCGCGAAGCGCCGATCCGAGCGCTTGCGGCCCCGGAATGACGGGCCTCAAATCATTTCCGGCTCAGGCGCTGCTCGATTGGGCGCCCTGTACCCGCTCGAGCATGTCCTCCACCGCGCGTTTGGCGCGTTGGAGCTTTTGCGCATCGCTCGCGCGCAGCACCACGTTGGCGTTCGGCCCGCGCTGCGGATCGAAGAACGGATGGCTTGCGATCGCCACTCCGGGATTATCCCTGGCGATCTCGCCAAGCTGGGCAACCATGTCGCTCTCGCGCACGTCGGCGCGGATGCTTTCCGACAGGATGTGGATGCCGGTCTTGAGCTTCGGCGCCACCTCGTCGAGCATGGCCTGCATGATCGACGGTACCCCGGCCAGCACAACCACGTTGCCGATCCAGAAGCCGGGCGCGCCCGACACCTTGTTGAGGACGAGATCCGCACCTTTGGGAATGCGCGTCATCCGCATGCGTGCTTCGCTCATCTCGACGCCGGTTGATTTTACCCACTCCTGCAGAATGGCGAGAGCGCGCGGATCAACGTTGATCGGCACGCCGAACGCCTTGGCGACGCAGTCGGAAGTAATGTCGTCGTGGGTCGGTCCAATGCCGCCGGTGGTGAAGACATAGGCGTAGCGATGCCGGAGCGCATCAAGCGCATCAACGATCGCGCTCTCCTCGTTGCCGACCACGCGCACTTCCCGGAGACGGATACCAAGCGCAGCCAGATATTCCGCAATGTAGCCGATGTTGCTGTCCTTGGTGCGGCCAGACAGGATGTTGTCGCCAATGACTAAAAGCGCGGCGACATCTTGGGGGATGGATGCGTTGGCGATTGTCATGATTGCCTCGATCCATACAACCGAACACGAACCAAGCCGTCAACCGCCCTGTGATCGCGTCGTCAATACCGCGGCTCCTTCACCCGCACCTTCTTCGCAATCGGAACCTGCAACATTGAATCACCATAGGTTTGGCGCTTTTCTGCTTTTCTTAACGCCGGATCGTGTCGAGTTGTTGCTCGATCGGAAGATTGATGAAGGGAACAAGGATGGGTCTATTGCGCGGGGCCGCGGTTTTGGGTGTGTGCCTGCTCATCACCCTGGGAGCGCTGAGCGCGACCGAAGCAGCCGATGGCGCTTTTCAGCGCTGGCTGCAGGGCCTGTGGCCGGAAGCGCAGGCGCTCGGGGTATCGCGCCGCACCTTCGAGGCGGCGACACAAGGGGTCGAGCCCGATCTGTCGCTTCCCGATCTCGATCTCCCCGGCAGGGAAGGAGCACCATCCCGCGGGCAAGCGGAATTCGTGCAGACCCCCGCCGACTACATCAAGGAGCGCAACATCGCCCATCTGGCGGAGCAGGGCCAGAAGCTCGCAGCCGAGCACAGCCGCACGCTCGCCGCCATCGAGCAGAAATTCGGCGTGCCCGGAAATGTGCTGCTCGCGATCTGGGGACGCGAGACGGCCTTCGGAACCTACAAGCTGCCGAAGAATGCCATCACCGTGCTCGCGACCCAGGCCTATTACGGACGTCGCAAGGACATGTTCCGGCAGGAGCTGCTCTATGCATTCAAGATGCTGGACGAGGGCCACGTAAAGCTCGCGGACATGCGCAGCTCATGGGGAGGCGCGATGGGCCTCACCCAATTCCTGCCCTCCGAGTTTTACAAATACGCCGTCGATTTCGACGGGGACGGCAAGAAGGACATCTGGCATTCCATTCCGGATGCGTTGGCGTCCGCGGCACAGCAGCTGGTGGGCAAAGGCTGGCAGCGGGGCACGCACTGGGCGTACGAGGTGCGTGCGCCATCGGGCATCGATTGCACCATTGCCGTTCCGGAGGTCACGCGGCCCTTGAGCGAATGGCTCAAGCAAGGATACGTGCTCGCCTACGGCCGCAAGCCCAACGCGGCCGATCTTGCCGAGCCCGCCTCGCTCCTCCTCCCAGAGGGGACCTATGGGCCCGCGTTTCTGACGCTGAAGAACTATTACGTCATCAAGGAGTATAATTTCTCCGATCTCTATGTCTTGTTCGTGGGGCATCTGAGCGATCGGATCGCCGACCCGCGTCCGTTCGAGACACCGTGGAGCAAGAACACGCAATTGCGCACGGCGCAGGTCGAGAGCATGCAGCGCACCCTGACCAAGCTCGGGCTCTACAAGGACAAGGTAGACGGCAAGGCCGGCATGCAGACGCGCGCAGCGCTTGGGGCCTATCAGAAAGCGAATTGGCTCAAGCTCGACTGCTGGCCTACCGCGGCCGTGCTCGACGATATGCAGAGACGATCGGGCCAATAGTGAAAAGGGCGACCCAATGGGTCGCCCCTACGAAGGTGTTGTTTGTTGAGGGCGCGCCCTCGCCGAGGTTACTGGCAGACTGCGATCGGGCGACCGCGCCAGCCAATCACGTTGCCGTAAGCATCGTAGACCGGCCTGCGGGTCCAATAGCAGTCAGGGCCGGGAAGCGGAGCGGCATAGCCGGAGTAGACGACATAGCCGGGACCCGGTGCGACCACATAGGCCGGCTGCGCGCCAGCGACAGCGCTGCCGACGATGGCGCCCGCAACGAACCCGCCAACAAGGCCGGCGCCGACGGCGCACCCAAAGCAGCGGGCATCCGCAGGTGTCGGTGAAACCGCGGTGGCAGCTGCCACGCCCGCAGCCACAACCAAAGCAGTCAGAGTCTTCTTCATCCGAGTCTCCTTCAGCGCCGGCTGCCTGCCGGACGCAAAACGGTATGTGATGTGAGATAGCCCCAAAGTGACCCATACCCCCGTGTGAGCCGCAGCCAGTAAGAACGCGCAATTTGTCGGAATTTCGTCCGAATTGGGCTCCCCCACGCCGACATCGCGGTATCATGACCCTGCGAAAATTGTAGGGTGGATTAGCCGCACAAGTCGGCTGGTGACAGCCGACTTGTGCGGCGTAACCCACCGCAATGCGGCGACCCACGTGCGGCCGGACGGCGGGTTACGCCACGCAAGCGGGCAGAGCCGACTTGCGTGTCTAACCCACAACTGCGGAAACCTGCGCTTCAGCACACCCGATAGCGGTACCTGTAGCGCCAGCGCCAGCAGCCATAGTACGGGCGTGGTCCGTAGTACCCGTAATACGCCGGAGCCGGGATGTAGTAGTCATAATATACCGGCGCCGGCGCGTAATAACCGTAATAGCCATACGGGTACGGCCTGGCGAACGCGCTGCCCACGATCGCGCCGGCGGCGAATCCGCCGACGAGGGCGGGTCCCCACCAGCCGCCCCAGCGCGCATCGGCCGTGCTCGCAGTACCAATCGTTCCAGCCGCAATGGTTGCCGCTGCGGCAAGTGCGGTGACAGCTTTCCTCATGGGATCTCCTTGGAAGTAAGCCTAAGCTGGTGGTTAAAGTCACCCTCGGCCAGCCATGTTCCACGCCGCTTCTGAACAAACCCTGAATAGGGGCAGTATGGGAATGCCGTCGCGCCACCGCGGGGTCTATGATCGCCACCCGAGGTCGGTTTAGCCGGCAAACGCGGCTACAAGCCGATTTGCCGGCGTAACCCGCCGGCTGTGGGTGCGGGCACGCGGCGGATTACGCTCCGCTCGCGCTGCGCTGATCCGCCCTACGGCTGCGGACTTTCGAGAGGTCATGGATCGATGCGACATGAGTATGCGGAATTGATCGGCATCGCCGCGGCAGCGGCCAGCCTTTACGCGGCGCACGCCAGGACCATGATCCCCCTGCGCATCGCTGCAATCGTCGCGAATGCGCTGGCGATGACCTACAGCTTCCTGCATGGGACATATCCGACGTTTGCGCTTAATGCGATCCTGCTGCCGATCAATGCGTGGCGCCTGCGCGCGATGCTTCACCTCATTCGCGACATCAATGCAGCCGCCGCAAGCGACATGAATGTGGAGTGGCTGCTGCCCTATACGCGGCCGGTGCATTTCAAGGCCGGGGACGTGATCATGCAGCGCGGCGATTACGCCACCGCAGCATTCTACATCACCTCGGGGGATATCGAGATGGTCGAGATCGATCAGTCCTACGGCAAGGGCACGTTGGTCGGCGAGATCGGCCTGTTCGCGCCGCAAGGCAGGCGCAACATGACGGTGCGCTGCAAGACCGATGTCGATGCTGCGCAGATCGACTACGATCGTTTCAAGGAGCTCTACTTCCAGAATCCGCAGTTTGGGTTCCGGCTGCTGCATCTGATCGTGGCGCGCATGCAGAGCAACCTGGAGCTTTCCCAGGGCGCCGCCCTGTCGTGAACGGATTCTGCAGACGTAGCGGTGGCCGGCTGCAGCAATCGCCGCTGAATGTTCAGTTCGGGCTGAACATGCTAGATTGAACAACGAAAGTAGGTCGGGAACGTATTGTAGCTATGAGTGCGCTGCCGAAACACCACATGACAGTTGATGAATATGTCTCCTGGGCGGAGAGTCAGCCAGGCCGTTACGAGCTGTTTGGCGGAATCGTGTACGCGATGACCCCGGAACGCGCCGTTCATGCCGAGATCAAATTGGCAATACAAATGGCGCTGGTCGCTGCAATTCGCTCTCGCGGATTGCCATGTCATGTGCTCCCTGACGGAATGACCGTGCGTATCGATGAGACCACAGCGTACGAGCCGGACGCCTTGGTTTACTGCGGGTCGAGGCTGCCCGCATCTGCGCTGGAAGTCGCAAACCCCATGATTGTGGTCGAGGTTCTTTCTCCCTCATCGCAGCATATCGATGCTTCGTTCAAGCTGGCGGGCTACTTCCGCCTGCCGAGCGTCGCACATTACCTCATTGTGGATCCGGACAGGCCGTCGATCATTCACCATGCGCGCCAGAGTGATGATTCCATTCTCACGCGCATTGTCCGAGACGGGGTGATCACCCTTGACCCGCCTGGCCTGCAGCTGGCGCTCGCCGACGTGTACGATCGGCAGAAAAGCTGATTAACGGCTGTTTCGTAGGGCACATTCGTTTCTGTCATTCCGGCCGAGCGAGCCGGGCTTGCCCGGCGAGGGAGAGCCGGAATCCAGTAAACGAGGCGCTCGTGCATTCACGCCGGCCGTCGTTTACTGGATCCCGGCTCGCGCGAGCCCGCTTGAGGCAGGCTCGCTTGGCCGGGATGACACCCATGGGCGATGGCCCTGCCTTCACGGGGAGGTATGAGGCGGCTCACAGGGCGCGATTGCTGTCCTTCACCGCCTGTGCGTCGACGTAGACCTGGTTGCCGAGCTCGCGGAATTTGAGGCTCATCTGTGCCATCCCCTGCTCCTTGTCGTTCAGGGTGGCAGCGTAGTCGCGCACATCCTGCGTGATCTTCATGGAGCAGAATTTCGGGCCGCACATCGAGCAGAAATGCGCAACCTTGTGCGCCTCCTTCGGCAAAGTCTCGTCGTGGTATTCCCGCGCGGTCTCGGGATCGAGCGAGAGGTTGAACTGGTCGAGCCAGCGGAATTCGAACCGCGCCCGCGACAGGGCATCATCGCGCAGCTGCGCCGCGGGATGACCCTTGGCAAGATCCGCCGCGTGCGCCGCGATCTTGTAGGCGATGACGCCTTGCTTGACGTCGTCGCGATCGGGGAGGCCAAGGTGCTCCTTCGGCGTGACGTAGCAGAGCATCGCGGTGCCGAACCAACCGATCATGGCGGCGCCGATCGCCGAGGTGATGTGATCGTATCCGGGCGCGATGTCGGTCGTCAGCGGCCCGAGCGTATAGAACGGCGCTTCCCCGCACTCTTTCAGCTGTTTCTCGACGTTGACCTTGATCTTGTGCATGGGCACGTGGCCGGGGCCTTCGATCATCACCTGGCAACCCTTCGCCCACGCGATCTTTGTCAGCTCGCCCAGGGTCTCGAGCTCGGCGAATTGCGCGCGGTCGTTGGCGTCCGCGATCGAGCCGGGGCGCAGTCCGTCGCCAAGCGAGAAGCTCACGTCGTACTTGCGCATGATGTCGCAAATCTCCTCGAAGCGCTCGTAAAGGAAGCTCTCCTTGTGACGGGACAGGCACCATTTCGCCATGATCGAGCCGCCGCGGGAAACGATGCCGGTGACCCGGCTGGCGGTGAGGTGGATGTAGGGCAGCCGCACCCCGGCATGGATGGTGAAGTAATCAACGCCCTGCTCGCATTGCTCGATCAGCGTATCGCGGTAGCACTCCCAATCGAGCTTGACCGGATCGCCGTGCACCTTCTCCAGCGCCTGGTAGATGGGCACGGTGCCGATAGGCACCGGCGCATTGCGGATGATCCATTCGCGCGTGGTGTGGATGTTCCGCCCGGTGGAGAGATCCATCACGGTATCGGCGCCCCAACGGATCGCCCACACCATTTTCTCGACTTCCTCCTCCACCGATGAGGTGACGGCGGAGTTGCCGATATTGGCATTGATCTTGGTGAGGAAGTTGCGGCCGATTATCATCGGCTCGAGCTCGGCGTGATTGATGTTGGAGGGGATGATCGCGCGGCCCCGCGCCAGTTCCGAACGCACGAGCTCCGGCGTGACGAATGCGGGGACGCTGGCGCCGAAGCTCTCCCCGTCCGCCAGCGCCGCTTCTGCGCACTCGAGCATCTGCTTGCGGCCGAGATTTTCCCGTTCGGCGATGTAGATCATCTCCTTGGTGATCACTCCGGCGCGCGCCCATTCGAGCTGGGTCAGCGGCTTGCCGTTGGCAGCGCGCAACGGGCGGTGCTCGGTGGGGAAGCTGCGGGCGACGTGCTTGCCGCTCACATTGCCGTTGTCCTCGGGCTCGACGCTGCGGCCCTCGTAATCCTCGACCCCGCCGCGCGCGCACACCCAGGCGGAGCGCTCGCGGGAGAGCCCGCGCTCGACATCGATCGCGACGTTGGGATCGGTGTAGGGGCCGGTGGTGTCATAGACCGGGAAAGCTGGCTCGCCCGCGGCTTCGGTGAGCAGGATCTCGCGGATGGGCACACGCACGTCCGGTGCCGCATCCGGCCTGGCGTAGACCTTGCGCGAAGCGGGCAGCGGGCCCGTCGTCACCTTCGGTGTGGAGAAATTGGGATCGTGGATGTTCATGGGTTGCTCCCGTTGGGAACTGCCGAACTATTGGCCGAATGCCGCATTCGACGTGCTGGTCCGATAAGGAAGTGATGGCACGGATTGTCCTGTCCCTTCGCCGGCATGACCCGGATCAGGTTCAAAGGGTTTTTCGCGGCATCCCCAGGGATGGGGTAGGCGAACTCTCAGCTCCTTGACCGGAACTCCCCTCGGAACACCTCGTCAATGTAAGCCGGCCGGCGGGCCTGTCAACGCCGGTTAGAGGCATCACCAGGGGCGGGTTTGAAACCCGCCCCTACCTGCAGGAACACGGAATGAGCTTAATAAATGCCGCTGAGGTTTGTCGGGGCGTGGCGAGCGGAGGTGGTTGGCTCGGGGACCCGGGCCGAGGCACGATGCGCGTTCATCGGCAGGACCACGACCTTGGTACCGACATGGACGCGGTTGTAGAGGTCGATCACGTCCTCATCGACCAAGCGGATGCAGCCGGACGAGACTTGTTGGCCGATGGTAGACGGGGCGTTGGTGCCGTGAATGCGATAGAGCGAGCCGTTGAGATACATGGCGCGGGCGCCCAGCGGACTGCCGGGGCCGCCGGCCAAGAAGCGCGGGAGGTACGGCTGGCGCCCGATCATCTCGGATGGAGGCGTCCAGTCCGGCCACTCCGCCTTGCGCTCGATCGTTTTCGTGCCGGACCAGGTGAAGCCTTCGCGGCCGACGCCAATGCCGTACCGCAGGGCTTTGCCGCCGCCCATTACCAGGTAAAGAAAGGTGTTTGGGGTGTCGATGATGATCGTGCCCGGCGCTTCGCTGGTGCGATAATCGACCACCTGACGCCGGAGTTCGGGGGCTACTTCCGCCTCTTCCTCCGTGCTGCTGGCATTGGCGTAGCCCGATTCCTGCACCGGTGAAGTTGGCGGGGCCAAATTGGGTTGATTGAAGAAGGCGAACGGGTCGGCACAGGCGCTGCCGGTGAAGGCCAGCGCGATAGCCGCGCCGAGCACGCCGGCAATCCGCAGATGTTGGGATTTCGTCATGACGCTCCCCCCTCCGATGCCCATTGGTCGGGGAGGGGGGTCGCCGGGTTCAATGCGGCGGTGCACAAGACCGTGAGGCAGGCATGCACGCGGGGCGGCCGCCCCTACGCGCCTTCACCGCGCTTCGCGCGCCAGCCGACGACCGCCTCGGTGATAGAATTGGTCGAGGCGAAATAAGGCTTGATGTCGAGGAGGGGCGTTCCGTCGAGGCAGTCGAGCCCCACGGCCGATAGCCGATTACCATCCATGCCGAGCAGGTGGGCCACGCTCATTGCGATCGGATTTGGCCGGGCGGGGGATCGCAGCGCGAAAGTGCCTCGACCTATGCCGTAATGACGCGGTACCTGGGTCACCAGATCGCGGCGCGATCTGTCCATCCAGTAAAGCACGACGATATGCGAGCACGTCTCGACGCCCTTGAGGGCGGGCGCCCATAATGGGTCAACCTCGATGGTGCAGACGGCGTCCGACTCGCGCGCGTTCTTCGGACAATTGTCGCGGTCGGTCCAAGGCGTGCGGATCCGGCCGATAAAGTAGAGCGAAGCATCGAAGTGCTGCGGTAGCTCGACCGCGACCTCGCCTTCGCGGATGTTCCATTTGTTGTCGGTCATGCGCGGATCCTCGTACCACTGGGTAGGGCGGGTTAGCCGCAAATCGGCCTTGCCGATTTGCGGCGTAACCCGCCGAGCCATGGGACGCCAAGACGGTGGGTTACGCTTTCCAAGTCGGCTGCAAGCAGCCGACTCGGAAAGCTAACCCCACCCTATAGAACCGCGATCACATTGCTGCCTTGAAGTCTCCATTTAACAGTATAAAGATATTTTTATGCGGATCGGGAAGAAGCTCTCCCCCAATGTCAGCTCCTGCGCAACTGCGATTTGAGGCCCTGAACATGGCGCTGAAAGCCGCAGGCGAAGCCACGCGCTTGCGCGTCCTTGCGCTGCTTTCCGAGGCCGAGCTCACAGTGTCCGAGCTCACAACCATTTTACGGCAGTCGCAGCCGCGCATCTCGCGTCATCTGCGCCTCCTCATGCAGGCGGGTCTCATCGATCGTTTCCGCGAAGGCGCCTGGGCGTTCTTTCGTCTGAGCGAGCGAGGTGAGGGAGCGGAGCTTGCCCGCATGCTCATATCGCGCCTCGACGCCACCGACGGCACCATTGCGCGCGACCGCGAGCGGCTTGCGGCCGTGCGGGCGCAACGCGCCGCATCGGCGCAAGCGTATTTTCGCCGGCATGCGGCGGAGTGGGATCGCATCCGCAATCTGCACGTGGCCGATGAGGCGGTCGAGGACGCGATCATTGCCGCGATGGGGCAGGCATCCATTCGCACGCTGCTTGATCTCGGCACGGGAACCGGGCGCATGCTCGAATTGTTCGGCCCGATCATCGACCGCGGGCTCGGGCTCGATCTGTCTCTGGACATGCTGGCATTCGCGCGCGCGCGGCTCGACCGCGCCGGGCTGCGCCATTGCAGCGTGCGACAGGGCGATATCTACGACCTCTCGCTCCCCAACGATGCGTTCGATGGCGTCGTCATTCATCAGGTGCTGCATTTCCTCGACGACGGCGCGCGCGCCATTCGCGAAGCTGCGCGCGTGCTTCGCCCGGCGGCCCGCTTGCTGGTGGTGGACTTCGCGCCGCACCAGCTCGAGTTCCTGCGCGACGAGCACGCCCACCGCCGCCTCGGCTTCGCCGCGGAGACGGTCGCCGAATGGATGCAAGCCGCCGGTCTCGAGCTGGCGCTGCACAGAATGCTTGCACCGCCTGAAGCTTCAGGCCGGATCGCCGTGTCGCTGTGGCTCGGCCGAGATCAGCGGCTGAGCATCGCGCAGCCCGCCATGGGCCAGGTGGCCTGAATGAACAGCGTGCTGCGGGCCAGTCGATTCGTGCATGCAGGAGACGAGCGCCGGATTCGGGTGTCGTTCGAATTCTTTCCGCCCAAGACCGAGGAGATGGAACGCACGCTGTGGGAGTTGATTACGCGGCTGGCGCCGTTGCGTCCCCACTTCGTGTCCGTGACCTATGGCGCTGGCGGCTCCACCCGTGAACGCACCCACAGCACGGTCAAGCGCATTCTGGCCGAGACTGCGCTCACCCCCGCGGCGCATCTGACCTGCGTGGCTGCCACATGCGATGAGATCGACAGCGTGATCCGCGATTATTGCGTTGCCGGTGTGCGCCACATCGTGGCGTTGCGCGGCGATCCCATCGGCGGCATCGGCGACCGCTATGCGCCGCACCCCGGAGGCTATCGCAATGCCGCCGATCTCGTTGCCGGCATCAAACGCATCGCCGACGTCGAGGTCTCGGTCTCCGCCTATCCGGAAAAGCACCCCGACAGCCCTACGGTTGCGGCGGACCTCGATATGCTGGCGGCCAAGGTCGACGCCGGCGCAACGCGCGCGATCACCCAGTTCTTCTTCGAGAATGACCTCTATTTCGCCTATCTCGACCGCGTACGCGCGCGCGGCATCGACGTGCCGGTCGTGCCGGGAATTCTCCCGGTGCAGAATTTCAAGCAGACCAAAGCCTTCGCCGCGCGTTGCGGGGCGTCGGTTCCGGATTGGCTGGCGCAGAGATTCGAGGGGCTCGACCAGGATGCGGCAACCCGCAAGCTCATCGCCGCTGCGGTTGCGGCCGAGCAGGTTCTCGATCTCGTGGACCGCGGCGTCACCACCTTTCACTTCTACACGATGAACCGCGCCGACCTCGTATACGCGGTGTGTCATCTGCTTGGCCTGCGGCCTGCACGTGAAGACATCTCTGCCGGCACAGCTCCGAAGCTGGCAGCTGGGGCGGCGTGATGCGCACCAACGACTATGGTGTTGTAGGGTGGGTTAGCTGCGCAAGCCGGCTGCCGGCAGCCGGCTTGTGCGGCGTAACCCACCAGGAACCCGTCTGCGGACCGGGTGGCGGTGGGTTACGCCGTCGAGCCGACCTTGTGGTCGGCGCGACGACTAACTAACCCACTCCACTAGACGGAGTGAAAATGCCTGGCACGCCGGAAACGAAAGCGGCTCGGATGCTGCGCAAGCTCGCGAGCGAGCGCATCCTTGTCCTCGACGGCGCCATGGGCACCATGATCCAAGCGCTGGGCCTGGATGAGGAGGGCTATCGCGGCGCCCGCTTCGACGCTTGGAACCGCGAGGTGCGCGGCAACAACGATCTCCTCATCCTCAGCCAGCCGACGAAGATCCGCGACATCCATCTCGCCTACTATCGGGCTGGGGCCGACATCGTCTCCACCAACACTTTCTCCTCAACCCGCATTGCCCAGGCCGACTACGGCATGTCGGGGATCGTGCACGAGCTCAATCACGAGGGTGCAAAGCTCGCGCGCGCGGCGGCCGACCTGGCGCAAGCCGCGGATGGGCGGCCGCGCTTTGTCGCGGGCGCGATCGGGCCCACCAATCGCACCGCGTCGATCTCGCCCGACGTATCCAATCCCGGCTTTCGCGCGATTACTTTCGACGAGCTTCGCAGCGCTTATGCCGAGCAGGTAGAGGGTCTGGTCGAAGGCGGAGCCGACCTCCTTCTCATCGAGACCATTTTCGACACGCTCAACGCCAAGGCGGCGATCGCGGCCATCGCGGATGTGCTTGAGGCGCGCGGCATTGCGGTGCCGGTGATGATCTCGGGCACGATCACCGATCGCTCGGGGCGCCTCCTTTGCGGGCAGACCCCCGCGGCTTTCTGGACTTCGGTGCGGCATGCGGCGCCATTCTCGATCGGGCTCAATTGCGCGCTCGGCGCGGGAGAGATGCGCGCGCATATCGCCGAGATCGCGCGCGTTGCCGATACGCTTGTGTGCGCGTATCCGAATGCCGGGTTGCCCAACGAGTTCGGGGGCTATGACGAAAGCCCGGCCTACATGGCTTCACAGCTGGGTGAGTTTGCCGAAGCAGGCCTGGTCAACATCGTCGGCGGCTGCTGCGGCACCACGCCCGAGCACATCAGCGCCATCGCCCAGGCCGTCGCCGGCAAGCAGCCGCGCGTGCTTCCAGAGCTGCCGAAGCTGCTGCGGCTCTCCGGCCTCGAAGCCTTCGCGCTTACCCCCGAGATTCCGTTCGTCAATGTCGGCGAGCGCACGAACGTCACCGGCTCGGCGAAATTCCGCAAGCTCATCACTTCGGACGACTATGCGGCGGCGCTCGGTATTGCCCGCGAGCAGGTGGAGAACGGCGCGCAGATCATCGACGTGAACATGGATGAGGGCTTGCTCGATTCCGAGAAGGCGATGACCACGTTCCTCAATCTGATCGCGGCCGAGCCGGACATCGCCCGGGTTCCGGTGATGGTGGACTCCTCCAAATTCTCGGTGATCGAGGCGGGCCTCAAATGCCTGCAGGGCAAGGCCGTGGTCAATTCCATATCGCTCAAGGAAGGCGAGGCCGCCTTCATCGAGCATGCCAGAATCGTGCGGCGCTATGGTGCCGCCGTGGTCGTCATGGCCTTCGACGAGCAAGGCCAGGCGGAGACGGTCGAGCGCAAGTGCGCCATTGCGCGGCGTGCCCACGACATCCTGGTGAACGTGGCGGGATTTCCGCCGGAAGACATCATCTTCGATCCCAACATTTTCGCGGTAGCGACGGGAATGGAGGAGCACGACAATTATTCCGTGGCCTTCATCGAAGCAGCCCGGTCGATCCGCCGGATGCTGCCGCATGTGCATATCTCGGGCGGCGTTTCCAATCTGTCGTTCGCGTTTCGCGGCAACGAGCTGGTGCGCGAGGCGATGCACTCCGTCTTTCTTTATCACGCCATCAAGGCCGGCATGGACCTGGGGATCGTCAATGCCGGGCAGATTGCCGTCTACGACGATCTCGCTCCCGAGCTGCGCGAGGCCTGCGAGGACGTGGTCCTCAATCGCCGCAAGGACGCGGCCGAGCGTCTGCTGGAGCTGGCGCAGCGTTATCGCGGACACGGGAAGGAGAAGAGGGAGGCCGATCTTGCCTGGCGCGAATGGCCGGTCGAGCAGCGGTTGTCGCACGCCCTGGTGCACGGGATCACGGATTTTATCGAGACGGACGTAGAGCAGGCGCGGCTCGTGGCCGAGCGGCCGTTGCACGTGATCGAGGGCCCGCTCATGGACGGAATGAACGTGGTCGGCGACCTGTTCGGCTCCGGCCGCATGTTCCTGCCCCAGGTGGTCAAATCCGCCCGCGTCATGAAGCAGGCCGTTGCCTATCTGATGCCCTTCATGGAGCGGGAGAAGAAGGAAAAGGGCATCGCCAGGACGAGCTCGAACGGGAAGGTCGTGATGGCGACCGTCAAGGGCGACGTGCACGACATCGGCAAGAACATCGTCGGTGTCGTGCTGCAATGTAATAATTATGAGGTGGTCGATCTCGGCGTGATGGTCCCCGCCGCCAAAATCCTGGAAACCGCCCGGCAGGAGAACGCGGATCTGATCGGCCTTTCCGGCCTCATCACCCCTTCGCTCGACGAGATGTGCCTTGTGGCAGGGGAGATGGAGCGGCAGGGGTTCGACTTGCCGCTGTTGATCGGCGGCGCCACGACGAGCCGTATCCACACCGCGGTGAAGATCCACCCGAACTACAGCCGCGGGCAGACCGTGCACGTCAACGATGCGAGTCGTGCTGTCGCCGTGGTCGGCAATCTCATGTCGGCAGATGCCCGGCCTGCCTATCTCGCCCGCGTGCGCGAGGAATATGCGCGCATCGCTTCGTCGCATCGGCGCGGGGAGGAGACGAAACAGCGGCTCAAGCTCTCTGATGCGCGCGCCAATGCATTGAAGCTCGACTGGAGCCAAGGCTATCGCCCGCAGCGGCCGTCTTTCATCGGAGCAAAGGCAATCGAGGATTATCCCCTTGCGGAGCTTCGCGACTACATCGACTGGTCGCCGTTCTTCTCGGTCTGGGAGCTTACCGGCAAGTATCCGGCCATACTCGACGATGCCAAATACGGCGAGGCCGCCCGCAGCGTATTTGCAGACGCGCAGGCAATGCTCGACCGCATCGGCTCGGAGCACTGGCTGCGGGCCAAAGTCGTATTCGGTTTCTGGCCGGCCAATGCCGCGGGCGACGATATCCTGGTCTACGCCGACGAGGGCCGGAGCGCTCGCATCATGACACTGCACACGCTTCGCCAGCAGCTCCCGCGCCGTGAAGGCCGCGCCAACCTCGCGCTAGCGGATTTCATCGCTCCCGGCGCAAGCGGCATCGCCGACTACATCGGCGCCTTCATGGTGACCGCGGGCCACGGCGAGGAGGAGCTTGCGCAGCGCTTCAAGAGCAAAGGGGACGACTATTCCGCGATCATGATCAAGGCGCTTGCCGATCGTCTGGCGGAAGCCTTGGCGGAACGCCTGCACCAGCGGGTGCGCACGGAATTCTGGTGCTATGCCACCGACGAGGCGCTCACTGCCGCGGAGCTCATCGGAGAGAAGTATCGCGGTATCCGGCCCGCGCCTGGATATCCGGCGCAGCCCGACCACACCGAGAAGTCGACTCTCTTTGCCCTGCTCGGAGGCGGAGAGCAGGTCGGAATGAGGCTCACGGAGAGCTTCGCGATGTGGCCAGGCGCATCGGTGTGCGGAATTTATTTCAGCCATCCCGAGAGTCATTATTTCGGCGTCGGCAAGATCGAGCGCGATCAGGTCGAGGACTATGCGATGCGCAAGGGCTGGAGCGTGCACGAAGCCGAGAAGTGGCTGGCGCCGGTGCTGAACTACGATCCGCAGGTGATCGCGCGCGCCGCAGAGTGATTTGTGTGGCAATGCTCCGCGCGCCGTAGGGTGGGTTGGCCATGCGAGCCGGTTCATCCGGCTCGCATGGCGTAACCCACCGTTGCCCGGCCGAGCTTGCCCGTACGGCGGATGGTGGGTTACGTTGTGCAAGTCGGCTGCGGGAGCCGACTTGCACGGCTAACCCACCCTACATCTCCGTGCCTCGTAGGGGCGGGTTTCAAAACCGCCCCTACGCCCCGGCGCCCCGGAATGACGCCGAGGTTAACTTGTGACGGAACCTTGTCGGCTCGCTATTCCGCCGCGCGCTCCCAGGCTGAAGGGGATCGGATGCAATACGTCGACAAGATCCTCAACGGCGCCAACCCAGCCGAACTTCCGATCGAGCAGCCAAGCAAATTCGAGCTGGTGATCAATCTCAAGGCTGCGCAGGCGCTGGGGCTCACGATCAGCCGCGAATTCCAGCTGCGCGCCGACGAGGTAATCGAGTGACAATCACTAACGGCTCCGCGATTGCAGGGGCGGGTTTCAAACCCGCCCCTGCACGCCGGCGCGCTCCACCCGCTATGATGCCATGGCCTGAGCTCAGGGGGCTGCAATGAGGCGGCGCGAATTCATCGAGGTTTTGGGCGGCGCGGCGGCGGCCGCTTGGCCGCTCGTGGCACCGGCGCAGCAACCAGCGCCCCCAGTGATCGGCTATCTCGGCCTTACCACGCCCGGCGGCGAAGCCGAGATCGTATCCGCATTCCGTAAGGGCTTGAGCGAGGCGGGCTTTGACGGCGGCCGCAATGCCGGCATTGCATTCCGTTTTGCGGCCAACAACTTCAGCCGGCTGCCGACGCTTGCCGCCGAGCTCGTCAGCAGCAAAGCGAGCATCCTATTCACCGGGACGACCGCCGCTGCGCTTGCCGCGAAGGCGGCGACGTCAACGGTGCCCAGTTATCGGCGCTGATCCCGTCAAGACCGGCCTGGTAGCTGCGCTGAACCGCCCCGGTGGCAATCTCACCGGGATCAGCTTCTTTACCAACCAGATGGAGGGCAAGCGATTAGGCCTCCTCCGCGAGCTCGTTCCAAAAGCCGATCTGATCGCCGCACTTCTCAATCCCAGAAATCCCTTCTTCGAAAATCAGATGAAGGATTTGAGCGAAGCGTCTCGGGCGCTCGGTGTGAAAATCCATGTCGAGAGGGCAAGCGACGAACGCGAGATCGCCGCAGCCTTCAGCGCGTTTGCGCAACAGCATGCCGCGGCGGTGCTGGTCGGTGCCGACCTGTATTTCACCAGCCGGCGCTCTTTCGTCATCGATCCGGCGGTGCAGCTTCGGATGCCCGGGATCTATGAATGGCGGCAATTCGCGGAAGCCGGCGGGCTGATGAGCTACGGAACCATCCTGACCGAATTGTTCAGGCAGGCCGGCGACTATGTCGGCCGCATCCTCAACTGGGTCCCGGCTCTCGTTCCGTTTCGGGCGAAGACGCCCTCACTGCACTCGGCCGGGACACGAGGTGTTTCGTGTCCCGGACGACCCCGGGCTTGACCCGGGGGAAGATCCGGGACCCAGGAGCCACATGCTCCCCCTCTGAGGCCATCTGGGCACGGCATGGCCGCAGGGGTGGCCGCTTGCGGCGAGCGCGCAGCACCGCCTGCTCGGCGTAGCGAAGTGTGAGCTAGATCACACTCGCGCGCGCCAGGCTTTCGGATTGTGATCCAGATCACAACCGCTTTGCGCAAAGTGACCTAGCCTGCATCCAAGCCCTGCCGCATCTCGCCTCGTCGGGAGTGCGGGCAGCAATGACTTCAGCGTGAGAGGAACATCCGAGACGCGCTTTCACCTTTCCCTCATGGCTGACTGCAGCGAGCAGATGTTTCTGCGACGCAGTTTTGGCTCATGGACAATCAGATGCAATTCGGTCGGTTAAGACGCCGCGATGTCATTGCGCTCTTCGGCGGCGCAACCGCGTGGCCACTCGCTGTGCGCGCGCAACAACCGCGCAGACCGGTTGCCCATCCGCGCGTTGCATTCCTCGGCGCCGAGTCCTTAGCCACCAACCACCACTTCCTCGACGCTTTTCGCGAGGGCATGCAGGGGCGCGGTTACATCGACGGTCATAATATGACCGTCGTGGATCGTTGGGCCGAAGGACGCAGCGAACGCTTTCCTGAACTTATCAATGAAATCATTGACCTCGAGGCCGATGTAATTCTGGCGGTCAGTCTGCCTGCGGCACTTGCAGCGAAAAATGGAACCAGCACGCTTCCAATTGTCTTTATCGTCGGCGATCCGATGAAATCGGGCCTCGTGCCCAGCCTGGCCCGGCCGGGCGGGAATCTGACGGGGTTATCACTTTCCCTCGGCGACGAATTGAGCAGCAAGTGGCTTGAGCTGCTGAAAGAGGCAGTTCCGAACGCGCTGCGCGTGGGCGTCCTTTGGAATCCGGTCAATCCTGCCAGCGCCCAGTACCTGACAGTTCTGCGAACTGCGGCGCAAAGATTAGGGGTCACCCTTCAGCCCATTGCGGTATCCGAGCCGGGTCAGCTCGACGGCGCCTTTGTGGCATTGGTCGCAGAGCGCTCGGAAGCCTTGGTGGTGGTGGTCGACCCGTTGACCTTTCGCTACCGGGAGCGGGTTGTCGGGCTTACGATCAAGAACCGGCTGCCGACGATGTATGGATTCCGTGAGTTTGCGGACGCCGGGGGGTTAATGGCTTACGGAGCAGATATTCCCGATCTTTGTCGACGCGCCGCTGTTTACGTGGACAAGGTCCTCAAGGGTGCCAAGCCCGCCGACCTGCCCGTCGAGCAGCCGACCAAATTCGAGTTCGTGATCAATGCGAAGACCGCGAATGCGCTCGGTCTCACGATCCCGGAGACGCTGCTGGTTTTTGCCGACGAGGTAATCGAATAGAGTTGCCGGTTTCCTGCAGCGCATGGGGTCCGCCGCCGTCTTTGCCAAGCTTGTGAAGCTCATCACGGAACGGTCCAGGAGCCCTGGCTGCCGATGAGACGAGAGCGTTCGTTGTCGCACAAGGTGCCAAGCCGGACGCGAGTTTCAGCTCGAAATGGGCGCCCTTGGCGGAAGGAGCAAGCGTCAATGTACCGCCGTTTCGCTCCGCGAGCTCGCGCGCGATGACAAGACCATAGCCGTGTCGAGCTGCATTCGACTGCTTCGATTGTGCTCTGAACAAGCGTGACTTGACGCGAGTTGGCAACCCCGGGCCATCGTCGCTGACGTGTGCGGCCACGATCTTGCCTTCGCTGCTGATGCGGATCGTCACTGATCTCATCGTGCGCGCCTTGCGAGCTGCAACATTCACGGCATTGCTCATCAGATTGAACAGGATTCGGAATACGTCGTCCGGGTCGGCGAGCACCCAGCCCGCGCCGCGTTGATCGATATCGAAGGAAAAGCCCATGGGCGCGCTCGGGGCCAGCAGATCGGCAGCTTGGAGCGCACTCTGCACCAGGTCTACGCGGCGCCGGCGTACGGTGTTGCCCGCACCGTCGGTGGGATCCAGAGCGCTGGTGCATAAATCCGTGCAGCGTATCAGCAGGGCGTAGGCTGCATTCGCCGCCTTGGCGCCGCCTGGCCCGCTGACGCGCTGTAGTGTTTCGACGTGCAGCCCAATGCTCGCGAGGATGTTGCGCAAGTCGTGGGCGATTTGAGCCGCAGGCGGGTACGCGGGACTGGACGCGACAAGGGCAAGGTGTGCCATGGCAGTCTGCTGTGTGTGTGTGTGCGTGGTGGTTAGCGGTCGGGAGGCATTTTCAGGCAAAGGGCCAAAGCTGCGGCCGTGCCGAGCGACAGCGCAATTCCGCCGACACAGGCCGGCCATCCGATCCGGTCGAAGATCTGACCGAGGATGGCCGTGCCGATCAAACCCCCGGCGAAATAGCAAGCGAGA
Source organism: uncultured Alphaproteobacteria bacterium (assembly GCA_963841705.1). Taxonomy (GTDB): domain Bacteria; phylum Pseudomonadota; class Alphaproteobacteria; order Rhizobiales; family Xanthobacteraceae; genus VAZQ01. The sequence goes on along the minus strand of CAWJDY010000012.1, from coordinate 83,544 downwards.
TAGATGCCGCTGGCCGCACCGCGGTCTGCAGTGGCGGCTTGGCTCACGAAGCCGGTGGCGACCGCCTGGGCGAAAAACGTTCCAACGCCGATGATCACCATCCCCAGCAGGACCGCTGTGAGATTTGGCAGGAGCAGAAGCGGCAGGCCGACACCGGCCAGGGCCAGCGATCCCCATAACGTCGGTCGGGTACCCCAGCGATGAACGGCGCGACCGGCCAGCAGCGTTGTCACGATCGAGGGCAGGAACACGAAATAGACGAATCCGAGTTGCATCGGGCCGAGCGAGAGGGGTGGCCGCACCAGGACGAAGTTGACGTAGGTGAAGGTGCCGATGAACGCGAACAGGATGCAGAACCCGATGCCGAAAGCCGCGCGCAGCCGCGGGTTGCGCAAATGCGCGACCCACGCCGCCAATGGAGAGTGGACTGGGCCCATTGGCATCATCGGGGAGGACTGCGCGACGGTGCAGTAGACGAGCACGGCGCCGGCGAGATTGAGCGCTGCGAAGAAGTAGAAATTCGAAGCAAGGCCCAGGTGATCGGCAACGGCGGCCGACACGATGCGGCCGATGAGGTTGCTCGCCACATTGCCCGTGATGTAGGCAGCGAAGGCGCCGCCGGCGTCGGCTGCGCTGCACTCCTCGCCCAGATAGGCAAGCGTCAGCGTGAAAGCAGACGCCATGCAAAGACCCTGCACGATGCGCAGCACAGTGAATGTGGTCAGATCCGGCGCAACGGCGAGCAGCGCGGTCGGGATCGAGAGGACGCACAGACTGATCAGGATGCCAAGTCGGCGGTTGATGTGTTGGCTGACCAACGAGACGACCAGTCCGGCAACCGCCATGCCCATGGTGCTCGAATTGACGGCAAAGCCCATGGCCGCGGGAGTGACCGCATAGGCGCGCGTCAAGGTCGGAAGAATGGCCTGCGTTGCGAACAGATCTACGACCGTGAGAAACGCGGTCAAACCGATCACGATGGTACGCAGCAGCACCCCGGAGGGGTGACTCTGCATCTCCATCTCCAGCGCTTGGACAGGCACTGCACGGGCCATCTCGCAAACCTCAGCGGGCAGAGGCGATGTGACGCCGCGATTGGGGGACTCCCTCGGCGTCACACGCGGCTCAAACACTGCGATGCGGCGTCACATGTTGTGGTCGTTCTTGTCGTGGAGCACATCGCCCACGAACAGGACGACAGTCTTGGTCCCGAGGTTCTGCCACCGATGCGAGGTTCCGCTGGTTTCGGGTCGGATATCGCCGGCCTTGTGCACGATCGGAACCGAGCAGTTGCTCGCATACTCGACGATCTCGCCCTCCGCGATGTAGATGATCGCGGGCCGATCGCCGTGGCTGTGCCACGGCACGATGCCGCCCGGCTCAATGGTCAGCTTGCGGAACCGGAGCTCGCGATCCTTGATGCTTGCGGGCTCTTTGCCCAGATCGATGGCGGCGAGCACCGTGTCGGTCACGCCCTTGCCAGCTTGCGTGACCGGCTGACGTGCATCGGCTTTCATCTTGTCGGAGGGACAGCTGCCGGCAAGCGCGACCGACACCCCCGCCAACAACGATGCACAAGTGGTGGCGCCGAAAATCATCGGTCGGCCGAAGCTTCTGCCACCCGCAATACAATCGAACATGTTCTAGTCTCCTCTGTTAGATCCTCCTCGGAAGGAGGCCCGATGCGAGAGGATTGACCGGACTGGAGATGGAACGGAAATGCCGAATGGCTCTTAAATCGATGCGCAGCGGCTATGATGGTGAGCGCAGATGCAGACTGCGTAGGGCGGGTTAGCCGCGACCGGCTGCTTGCAGCCGGTGCGGCGTAACCCGCCGCGCCGAGCTGCTGCGCCATGGTTGGTGTATCATGGCTCTAGCAGGGGCGGATGCGTCGTCCATGATGGTGGGTTACGCCGCACAAGTCGTCTGCAAGCAGCCGACTTGTACCGCTAACCCACGCTACAGAATCGGATAGGCGCTCTTCACCGTGATGATACCGTCATTGCCGGCGAGCACCGGCGACGATGCGGCCAGGGCCGACGCGAATAAAAAGGCCGAAGCCAGCTCAATCACGCGCGCAAACATTTGTATCTCCTACTGGTACTGATGACGCATGCATCCATGGGCGGCCAGAATGGTCCGGAGCTGCGGGAAACCAAAATACCGAATGGCTTCGATTTCGATAGCTTGCCGCTATTGAAGCTTGGCGTTGCACGCGCGCGCATAGCACGCGGCTATCGGCTCGATAGCAAATCGATATTTTCGCCAATGGGCCGGCCGTTGTTCACTGCGGCCATATGCCGATCGCAGTCAGGAACATGCTTTTCCGAAGGAGGAGGCCGTGACCAACGCCTTGAGCGACGCTTCCAAGCCACCAGCTTCTTCCCACATCCTCATTACTTTGGCAGAGGGCGCTGATGATCATGGCTCGCTCGAGAGCGTGCAGAATTGGCGGCGTCGCGATTTAGGCTTGCAAGAAAGCTGGCAGCATGTGTGACTTGCATTCGTTCTGGCATACCATTCCGGAGCGCACCAACTTCGGGAGGGGTGGTGTGCGCGGCGGACCCCGGCGATGATTGCGAATACCGGAAGGGAGACGCTGGACGACGGCTTCACGCGCGTGCGCGATCTCGATGTATCCTTGCAAGAGCAGCTTCGCACCTTTGCTGAGACGGTAAGGCGAGAACGTCCCGCATTTGCTGCCGCGGTGGATCGGCTCGTAACGCGGCTTCGGCAATATGGCGCCGGGGAAGCGGCACCGCGGGTCGGCGACTCCATGCCCTCATTCGTCCTGCCCGACGAGTCCGCGCAGATGGTCAGCCTCGATGAGCTGCTCGATCGGGGACCCGTTGCCGTGACCTTTCATCGCGGCCATTGGTGTCCCTATTGCCGCATCAACATCAATGCTTTGGTGGAGGCGTACAGGGAGTTGCCTGCAAGCGGCGGCGAGATCGTCGCCATCATGCCCGATCGGCAGAAATTCGTGGTCGAGCTCAAATCGCAGTCGCAGGTGCCGTTTCCCATCCTGACGGACAGGGATAACGGATATGCAATGTCCCTTAATCTGACGGTCTGGGTCGGCGCGGAAATACAGAAGATGATGGAAGGCCGCCTGGACCTTCCCGCCTTCCAGGGCAACAGCTCCTGGATGCTCCCGATCCCCGCCACCTTCGTCGTCGGGCGCGACGGGCTGATCAGGGCGCGGTTCATCGATCCGGATTACCGCAATCGGATGATGATTTCCGACATGCTCGCCGCAATGCAGCTTTGACCAGAGGCTGCAAAACGTAGGTGGGCAAAAGCTCGCCGGTTCAAACACTTCCGCTCAAGTCGAATTCTCGCGCGCCGTGTCCACGCGCAGAGCCGGCGCGCGCTGGCAAATCGCGTTGAGGACCGCGCGTTCGCCGAGGGTGGTGCACGCGATTTGCCCACACTATTCAACGAGATGGTTTGCGCCTTTCGTTTCGCTCGTAATGGTTTCTTGCGCCAAGCGAGCGGCAATCGCCCTGTTGCCGAACCACTTTTTCCGCATGGCCTCGCGCACCAACGCGCCCACACCCGGCGAATAGGGCCGGCCTCTCACCATGACCAGGTTTACTTTTCGCCAGAACTCGGGCTCGACGACGGGCAACGCGACGATGCCGGGATGGCTGGCGGCATTTTCCGGCATGAAGGCGAACCCCAGTCCTGCCGCAACCATGGCCAGAGTCCAGTCGTCGCGTTCGCTCCAGTAGGTCGGCATGCAGGTCACGCCTTTCTCCTTGAGGATATGATCGGCATAGCCGGCGAACTCGCAATTCATCCGATGGATGTAGCATTCGCCATTCAGCTCGCTGACGGGAAAAGCGCGTTCGCCGGCGAGACGATGGCCGCGATGTACCGCGATGACCATCTGCTCCTGAAACAGCGGCATGACGTGTGTACGTTCATCGAATTCTTCGCCTGGCAACGCGTAGATGACGACCTCGAGATCGCCGGCAAGCAGGCGATCCCGCAGCTCCCGCGCGTTTGCATCGCATAGTCGAAGCTCAAGCCCGTCATGGCGCAGCTTCAGAGCAGCGATAAGGTCGACGATCTCATCCGGCGATATCGTGCTCATGATTCCAAGCTTGAGGGGCACCCTCTTGAATTGACTGAGATCCTGCGACAGGCGTTTTGCCTTGATGGCCGCCTCGTACACAGTTTCCAGGTGAGGTCGCACCATCTCGCCGAGCTCGGTGAGATGCGTGAGATGGCGCTCGCGGTGAAAAAGCGGGCCGCCAAGCTCTCCCTCGAGCTGCTGAATTGCGCGGGAGAGCGAGGGCTGCGAGACGTTGCACTTTTCGGCCGCGCGCGAGAAGTTCAATTCCTGTGCAACGGCGAGAAAATAACGCACTTGATGCATTTCCATCCCGGCACTCCGTGTAAGCCCCCGCTGGGGCACAACTCTATCGACGGCGCGGCTTGGCTGTCATCTGACGCCAACGTGGTGGTTACCGCAGGGATGACCTGCCAAGCCTAATTACCTCAAGAAAAAAATCCTTGTCATAGCGGCATTGTATCAAATCGTTAGCCAATAGGCATTGGCGTTGCATGGCTTGCCATCGGCAACTTGGCGTGAAGGTAGCCGCGACTCGCTTCTCGAAGAGGCATTGCGTGAACATCGCCATCAAGCCGGAAAACATCGCGACCCGAGAGGCACTTGCCGGCAAGGTGTCGCTGGTGACGGGGTCCACGAGCGGGATTGGCCTTGGCATTGCCCGGGCGTTGGCCGCAGCGGGGTCGGAAATCATCCTCAACGGGTTCGGCAAGCCGGAAGAGGTGGCCGACGCGCAGGCGAAGATTGCCGCCGATTTCAAGGTTCGGGTCTTCTACTCGCCTGCGGACATGTCAAAGCCGGTAGCGATCCGCGAGATGATGGAAAAAATCCTGCAATCATGCTCAATCACGGGCATCGCGCTGCCCGTGGACGGGGGCTGGACGGCGCACTGAAATCGAAAGATCGTGATTGGACCGTTTACAGTTCGAGCGATTATCAAGTTAGACTAGGGAGACTACGGTGAGCAGCGTGTCCGAACAAATGCTTCAAGAAGCGGTCAGCGAGTTTCGCACAAAGTCGAAAGGACAAGTCGTCCTCGTTCTCCAGGGCGGCGGGGCTCTTGGAGCCTACCAGGCGGGCGTGTACCAGGCCTTGCACGAGGCGGGGGTCGAGCCGGATTGGATCATCGGCACGTCGATCGGCGCCATCAACGCCGGCATCATCGCGGGCAACAAGCCGCAGGATCGGATTGCCAAGCTTGACGCGTTCTGGAGCAGGATGGAGCGTCCTGCTGCCTGGCCGTTCGTGCCGGCTTTCTCCGAGACGTTGTCGTACTGGTCCACCCTGGTCAGAGGCATCCCCGGGTTTTTCGAGCCGCATCTGCCGGCGTTCTGGGGTGCGCACATCCCGTTGGGGGTGGACCGCGCCGGCTTCTATTCGACCGCGTCGTTGCGGCAAACCCTCGGCGAGCTGGTGGACTTTTCCATCATCAACGCACGATCGCCACGACTGACCGTCGGCGCTGCGAACGTGCGCACCAGCATGATGCACTATTTCGACAGCCGTCAGTCCGAGATCAACGCAGAGCACATCATGGCATCGGGAGCGCTGCCCCCGGCGTTTCCGGCCATCTGCATCGACGGCGAGTTCTACTGGGACGGCGGGATCCTCTCCAATACGCCCACCGAGGTGATATTCGACGACTATCCCCGTCGCAGCTCGCTGATATTCGCGGTTCACCTGTGGAATCCGACCGGGCCGGTGCCGCGATCGATCTGGGAAGTGCTGCATCGTCAGAAGGACATCCAGTACTCGAGCCGTATTGCGAGCCACATCACGCGACAGCAGCAGACCCACCGACTGCGTCATGTGGTCAGCCAGCTCGTCAGTTACCTGCCCGACGATGTGCGCAACAACGACGCTGTGCGCGAGCTGGCCGGCTACGGATGCGTGACGCAGATGCACGTGGTCCGTCTTCTGGCGCCGCGTCTTGAAAACGAGAATCACACCAAGGATATCGATTTCACGCCATCAGGAATCCGCATGCGGCGGGAGGCTGGCTACCAAGCCACCATGCGAGCGCTCATGCAGGCTCCATGGCAGGGAGAGTTTGACCCGATCGAGGGCGTCATCCTGCACGAGGCGCTGCCGGATCTGGCGCTCGCGGCGGAATAGAACTGCGAGGGAAGATTATGCGCAATCACGATGCGATCGTCATCGGCACCGGACAATCCGGGCCGGCGCTGGCACGGCGTCTCGTTGCCGCCGGCCAGGATGTTGCCGTCATCGAACGCAAATTCTTCGGCGGGACGTGCGTCAATACCGGATGCACGCCCACCAAGACGCTGATCGCAAGCGCGTACGCCGCATTTCTCGCCCGCCGTGGCGGTGACTACGGCGTTACCATTGGCGGCACGGTCGGCGTCGATATGAAGGCGGTCAAGGCGCGCAAAGACGCCATCGTAGGTGCGTCGCGGCGGGGCGTCGAACGCTCGCTCAAAACACTGAAAGGCTGCACGGTCTACGAAGGCCACGCCCGCTTCGTCGCGGCAAAGAAAGTGGCCGTGAACGACGCCGAGCTCGCTGCCGAGCGCATCTTCATCAATGTCGGCGCGCGTGCGACGATTCCTGCGATCCCGGGGCTTGACCGGGTTTCCTACCTCACCAACAGCTCGATGATGGACGTCGATTTCCTCCCCGCACACCTGATCATCCTTGGCGGCAGCTACATCGGGCTTGAATTCGCGCAGATGTATCGCCGCTTCGGGAGCGAGGTGACGGTGATCGAGCTCGCGCCGCGGCTGGTAGCGCGCGAGGACGAGGATGTCTCGCACGCTATCGCCGAATTCCTCAAGGAGGAAGGCATCGACGTGCGCGTCGACAGCAAGGTGGTCGGCGTGGAGAAGCAGGGAAACTCCATCGCCGTGAAGGTCGAATTTGCGGGAAAGGCTTCACAGGTGATCGGAACGCACCTGCTGGTCGCGATCGGCCGGCGCCCGAACACGGACGACCTCGGCCTCGACAAGGCCGGCATTGCCGCCGATGCGCACGGCTATATCCAAGTCGACGATCAGTTGCGCACCAACGTCCCCGGCATCTGGGCGATTGGCGACTGCAACGGCCGCGGCGCGTTCACGCACACGTCGTGGAACGATTTCGAGATCGTGGCGGCCAACCTCCTCGACAACGGGCAGCGACGCGTGAGTGACCGCATCACCGCCTACGCGCTCTACACCGATCCGCCGCTGGGCCGTGCCGGCATGACGGAAGCGGACGTCCGCAAGCGCGGCAAGCCGGCGCTGATTGCGACCATGGCCATGGAGGACGTCAGTCGCGCCTATGAGAAAGGGGAGACCAAGGGCTTCATGAAAATCCTGGTGGATCGCGACAGCAAGCAGATCCTCGGTGCCTCGCTCCTCGGGCTTAATGGCGACGAGGTCATCCACTGCATCCTCGATCTCATGTATGCCAAGGCACCCTACACGGTGATGCAGCGCGCGATGCACATTCATCCCACCGTATCGGAGTTCATCCCGACGATGCTGGAGGACCTGCGGCCGTTGCAATGATCGCGATCCTAACGCAAACACCGGCGAGCGATGCTCGCCGGTGCTCGAATTTGGTAGCGCGATTGTTTTTGTTTGATGGCGGTATCAGAACGCACCCAGCAGAATAGCCCCGACGAACGCAAACACGGCGCACACCGCCAGCACATCGAGCCTCAATGCAACGTCCACGTCACAATGCTCCTGCTTGTGGATCTGGCCAAAGTCTAGCAGAGCGCGGGGGGAAGGCGAAGGAATAACTATGTTGCAGTGCAGAAGAAGCGCGCAAAACCGAGCGTTCAATTGACAGCGCGTCACCAAGGCTCTGACAGCATGAGTAAAATTGATGCGTCACTCGCATTGCGCCGCATCATGACAATTTTATTGCAACACGTCGTGTAATCTCGCGAGGAGGGGGCGTAAAGCCCCGTTCCCGGGAACCGCGCACGCAAATCCATGCGGCGGTGCAGATACTTAGGAGTGTTATCGCAAACACCTCCCGTCTGCATCGCGCCGTATGGCCTGGCTTCCGCAAAACCGGGCATCCCCGTACCGCAGTTGCGGATTGCACCAAGCGGATGGCCTTCACGCTTCCGCTCGCTCTGATCGGCCCAGCAAGCCTGCATAATGGCCTGATGTCGCGCGCGTGAGCGCGACATCAAGGGACGGCGACGCGCGCGATATGTAGGGACGGGTTTGAAACGCGCCCGGCAATTCTTAACCATGTCGCCAACGGCGACACACCCGCGGCCAAGCTGCGCAAATATTTGAAGAAGCATTAACAGACACCGACGCATTCTCCGCGTCATGGCGTCGGGACTTCGCTTTTATCTGCTCGGCTTCTTAGTCCTTGCCGGTTTGGCAATGCTCGCAGGTTGCGGCGGCTTTCCCTTTGTCGAGCGCGAGGCATGGCGAACCGAAGCGGAAGTGCAATGTCTCAGTGCTGGATCGGTGAAGGAAGGCCCCGGCATCGTTCGGCTTGACCCGATCCGCGGTCCCGGCATCTGCGGCGCCGAGTATCCGCTGCGAGTCTCGCTCCTTGGCGAGAGCAGCCCATTGTCGTTCGATGATCCACGTCCGCCGGCCACCATCCCTTCCGGCCCATCGAACTGGCCGATCAGACCGAGAGATGCCGCCCCAGCTTCACGCTACTCTGATGGGGCCCCCATATCTCTCAGTCCGCCTGACCCTGCCAACGGTGGCGCCCCTGCAAATCCGGATTACGAGTATCATCGGCCCTATGGCGCTGCTCCCGCTGCACCGCCCCGCTATCAGCAGCCGCGCCAGCCGGGCTCGCCGCGCGAGGATCTTTCCCCCGTTCCCTATGAGCGCCGGCCTCTGGTCGAAGGAGATGAGGTGCCGGTGCGCCGCCCCTATGCCGTCTCGCGCGCTCCGCTTACCCCGCCTGCGCCGCAGTCGCCGGAAGAATATGAACCCGTCCGCCGTCCAGAGGTGCCTCCGCTGGTTCCGCTTGGCGGTTCTCGCGGCAGCCAGCTCGCGGACGGCGCCATCCCCGTGTCCGTCAATCCGCCGGCGACTCTCGCCTGCCCCATCGTATCGGAGCTCGATCGCTGGATCGCGGGTGCCGTGCAGCCGGCTGCGCTACGCTGGTTTGGCTCGCCCGTAGCCGAGATCAAACAAATCTCCGCCTATTCATGCCGCGGGATGAATGGCAACCCCTATGCACGTGTCTCCGAGCATGCCTTCGGCAACGCGCTCGATATCGCCGCTTTCACCTTGGCCGACGGGCGTACGATCACGGTGAAGAACGGCTGGCATGGTCTGCCGGAAGAGCAAGCTTTCCTGCGCGATGTGCAGGGCGCGGCCTGCAATCAGTTCACGACCGTGCTGGCGCCGGGATCGAACGTCTATCACTACGATCACATTCATGTGGATCTCATGCGCCGCAGCAGCGGCGGCATCTGCAACCCGCATGCGGTTTCCGGGGAGGAGGTGGCTGCGCGTCTTGGCGGACGATATGCGGCGAGGCGTCCAGGCGGGCCGTACGTGACCGGGTCGGTGTCGCCGCATCGTCCGGCGCGGCCTGTCAAGCGGCTGCACGCCGAATCCGGGGACGCAGAGCTCCCGGACCGCGCACTTCCCATGGCCCAGCCTGGCGCCGACGGCGACGATTAGGCGGGTTGAATTAGCTTGTTTGCACAAGGGGCTGGGTGGACAAGCTTCCGCGGCGGATGCCCACCCCTTCAATTGTCCTCCCCTAATACCGATATGCTACGCTGCGCCTTGGAGGGGCGGGTGGAACCCGCCCCTCATCGCGCCAATGGGAGGATATTCATGCGCTGCCTGCGTTCTCGTTCACTGCTTGCGGTCGTTGCCGTTGCAACGACACTGGCGCTTGCCGTCAGCGATGCCCAGGCGCGCGCCGGCCGCGGCGGCAGCTTCGGCAGCCGCGGCTCGCAGACATTCTCCGCGCCGCCTTCGACGACGACTTCGCCGGGCGCGCGGCCAATCGAGCGCAGCATGACGCAGCCCGGTGCGCCCGGCACCTTCTCCCCGCGGCCCTCGACATCGCCCATCGGCGGGTTCTTCAACCGTCCGGGGTTCCTGGGAGGTCTGTTCGCCGGTTTCCTTGGAGCGGGCCTGCTGGGCATGCTGTTCGGCAACGGTCTCATGGGCGGGCTCGGAGGATTTGCCTCGATTCTTGGCTTGCTTTTACAGATAGCCCTTGTGGTTGTAGTCGGACGACTTGTGTGGGCGTGGTGGCAGCGGCGCAACCAGCCTGCGCTCGCAAGCGGGCCGTCGTTGAGCGACTATGCGTCGGGTTACGGCCTGGGTTCTGGCGGCACGTCGCGGCCCAGCGTTGCAGCAACCCGTGCATCGGGTACCGACGAGGTCGGGCTTAAGCCCGAGGATTTCAACAGCCTCGAGCGGCTGCTCGGAGAGGTACAAACAGCCTACGGCGCGGAGGATCTCGGACGTCTGCGGTCAGTCGTCACTCCGGAGATGCTTTCCTATTTCTCGGAGGAGCTCGCCGCCAATGCGAGCAAGGGCGTGATCAACCGCATCTCCAACGTGAAGCTTCTGCAGGGCGATCTCGCCGAGGCTTGGCGCGAAGGCGAGACCGAATATGCCACCGTTGCGACGCGCTTCTCGCTCGACGACGAGATGATCGCACGCGACGGCGGGCGCGTCATTCAAGGCGGGCCCGACGAGGCCACCGAAGTGTGGACCTTCATGCGCCGCCGCGGCGGCCAGTGGCTCGTCTCCGCCATCCAGCAGAGCTGAATTCGCGCGTACCCCCGTCTTCGTCATGGCCGGGCTTGTCCCGGCCATCCACGTCTTGGTCGCGGCGTAAAGACGTGGATGCCCGCGACAAGCGCGGGCATGACGGCGTAAACTTGTCACGCCTCCGGTGTGCCGTAGCCGCCGGCAGTGGGAGGTTGGATGATGACAGCCTCGCCGGCATCGATCACCGTCTCGTCGCATCCCTGAAGAGGTTCGAGGCGGCCATCCCTGCGGCGCGCCCAGTTCTCGCCGCGCTGACCGGGCTCGCCGCCCGCGAGCCCGAATGGGCGCACCCGCCGATGTCCCGACAAGATCGTGCAATCCATTCTTTCCAGGAAGCGAATGGTCCGACGCACTCCGTCGCCGGCGCTCCATTTCCCGCGGCCGCCTGAGCCTTTGCGGATGTGGAAGTCCTCAAGCAGCACCGGATAGCGAAACTCGAGGATCTCCGGGTCGGTGAGGCGGGTATTTGTCATGTGGGTGTGCACCGCATCGGTGCCGGGGAAGCCCGGCCCGGCGGGCGAGCCCGAGCAGATGGTCTCGTAGTACTGATACTTGTCATTGCCGAAGTTGAGATTGTTCATCGTGCCCTGTGCCGCGGCGAGAGCGCCCAACGCGCCGAACAGGCAATTCGTCACGGCTTGGGACGTCTCCACATTGCCGGCCACGACCGCCGCGGGATATTCGGGCGACAGCATCGAGCGTTTGGGGATGATGATGTTGATGGGCCGCAGGCAGCCCGCATTCATCGGGATGTCGTCGTCCACCATCACCCGAAAGACATAGAGCACGGCTGCCCTGGTCACCGGCTCGGGCGCGTTGAAGTTGGTGTTCTGCTGCGGCGAGGTGCCGGTGAAGTCCACGGTTGCTTGCCGCTTCTCCTTGTCGACGGTGATCCTCACCTTGATCACGGTGCCCTGATCCATCTCGTATTCGAACCTGGAATCATGCAGGCGGTCGATGACCCGGCGCACGCTTTCCGCGGCGTTGTCCTGGACGTGCTGCATGTAGGCCTTCACCACCGGCAGCGTGAACTGCGTCACCATCTTGTGCAGCTCCTGCACACCCTTCTCGTTGGCCGCGACCTGGGCCTTGATGTCGTTCACGTTCTGGAGGGGATTGCGCGCCGGATATTTCGCGCCGTTGAGGAGGTCATAGAGCGCCTGCTCGCGAAATTGCCCGGCATCGACCAGCTTGAAATTGTCGATGTAGACGCCTTCCTGCTCGATGGTGGTCGCGTTCGGGGACATGGAGCCCGGCGAGATGCCACCCACGTCGGCATGATGCCCGCGTGACGCCACCCAGAAGAGGATCTCGCGTTGCCCGCTGTCGAAAACAGGCGTGCACACCGTGATGTCGGGGAGGTGGGTGCCGCCGTTATAAGGGGCATTGATCACATAGACGTCGCCCGGGCCGACCGTGCCCTGGTTCTCGCGGATCACGGTCTCAACCGCGCGGTCCATCGAGCCGAGATGCACGGGCATATGCGGGGCATTGGCGACCAGCGTGCTGTCGGCGGCAAAGATCGCGCAGGAGAAGTCGAGCCGCTCCTTGATGTTGACGGAATAGGCGGTGTTCTGCAGCGAGACGCCCATCTGCTCGGCAATCGACATGAACAAGTTGTTGAAGACTTCGAGCATGACCGGATCGGCCGCCGTCCCGATTGCGCTCTGGCGCTTGAGCGGAACGACGCGTTCGATCACGAGATGATTCTTGGCGGTAACCGTCGCTTCCCATCCGTCCTCGATAACGACGGTCTGGTGCGGCTCGATGATGATGGCCGGACCCCGCACCCTGTGCCCAGGCGAGAGCTGATGCCGCAAAAAGATCGACCCCTCGCGCCACATGCCGCCTGAGTAGAATCGGCTCGTTTGCGCGGGAGGGGGCGCCGGACCGTCAGCAAGCGCCAGCACCGGCTCGGTGAACTTGGCGCCACCGCCAATCGCCTCGATCGAGACCGCTTCGATCACCAGGGCTTTGCTCGCATCGACGAAGCCGAAGCGCGACTTGTGCGCGGCCTCGAACGCCGCTTGCAGGTCAGCCAGCGAAACCGGTTCGTCGCTTTCGCGGCCGGATGCTTTGCGCTTCGCCGCCGTCCCGGATTGTAACCCCACGGTGAAGGCGGGCACCACCAGCGCCGTATCCGTTCCGGCGTAGCGGATATGAGCGCGCACATGCACCGATATCGTGTCGGCGGGAACGCCTTGGCTCATCACTTCACTGCGTGCCTCATCTCCCAAGCGTCTTCCAATGCCCACCATTGACGCGAGCGCGGACTTCCCAAACGGCTCCTCGACCGCCTGCTGGCGCGTGGCGCGAATATCGGCAAGCCCCATGCCGTAGGCTGAAAGCAATGATGAGAAGGGATGGATCAGGACCTTGGTCATGCCCAGCGCGTCGGCGACAAGGCACGCATGCTGGCCGCCCGCTCCGCCGAAGCAATGGAGCACGTAACGGGTGACGTCGTAGCCGCGTTGGATGGAGATCTTCTTGATCGCATTTGCCATATTCTCGACTGCGATCTTGATGAAGCCATCGGCCACGTCCTCGGCCGAACGTCCATCGCCGATCTCCTCGGCGAGGTGCGAAAAACCCTCGCCCACTGCGGCGAGATCCAATGGCTCATTCTGGTCGGGACCGAAGATCTTCGGAAAGAACTCCGGAATGAGCTTGCCGAGCATGACATTCGCGTCGGTGACGGCGAGCGGGCCGCCGCGGCGATAGCACTTCGGGCCGGGATTGGCGCCTGCACTGTCGGGACCGACCCGGAACCGCGCTCCGTCGAAATGCAGGATAGATCCGCCGCCCGCGGCTACCGTGTGGATCAACATCATCGGCGCGCGCATGCGTACACCTGCGATCTCGGTTTCGAATGCGCGCTCGAGCTCGCCGTCGAAATGCGAGACGTCGGTGGAGGTACCGCCCATGTCGAATCCAATGAGGTGCTGAAATCCGGCCTCTCGCCCGGTCTCCGCCATGCCCACGACGCCTCCTGCCGGGCCAGACAGGATCGCATCCTTGCCCTGAAACAGGTTTGCCATGGTCAGCCCGCCCGACGACATCATGAACATGAGGAGCGGACCTTTTGTCATGCCTTCACCGCTTCCCGTATCGCCATCGGCACGCAGATCGTTGGCCACATTGGCCACATAGCTGCGAATGATGGGCGAGAGGTAGGCATCAACCACGGTGGTGTCGCCGCGGCCCACGAGCTTGATGAGCGGCGAGATCTCGTGGCTCACCGAAACCTGGGGGAAACCGAGATCGCGCGCGAGCGCTCCGACCCGCCGCTCATGCTCGGGATAACGATAAGCGTGCATGAAGATGATGGCGACGGCGCTCAGACCATCCGACCGAGCGGCGGAAAGCACATCACGCAGCGGATCGAGCCCAGGCGCCTTCTCCACCACGCCGTCGGCACGCACGCGCTCGTCGACCTCGACGACACGCTCGTAGAGCATCTCCGGCTTGATGATGTGCCGGGCGAAAATGTTGGGCCGGGCCTGGTAGCCGATCTTGAGCGCGTCGCGAAATCCCTTGGTGATCAGGAGCAGCGTGCGCTCGCCGTTGCGCTGAAGAAGCGCGTTGGTGGCGACCGTGGTGCCCATCTTGATCGAGCCGATCTTTCCCTCCGGGATGGGCTCGCCCGCCGCGATGCCGAGAAGATTGCGAATGCCTTGCACCGCCGCGTCCCGGTAGGCCCGCGGATGCTCCGACAACAGCTTGTGGGCAACCAGGGTATTGTCAGGCCGGCGCCCGATGATGTCGGTGAAGGTGCCGCCACGGTCGATCCAGAAATCCCAAGCGTCATTGTTCGACATTGTCTTGATGTTCCGGTCGTGTAGGGGCGGGTTTGAAACCCGCCCCTGCAAGTGCCAATTCCCCCGCAAGGTGACGGTAAATGATTGCAGGGCCGGCTGGTACTCTTGCTGCTTTTAAACTGGCGGGCCCGGCGGACTTTCTCCGCCGGGCCCCTAACGTATATCAGCCAGCCTGTAAGCCGGGTTCTGTAGGGCGGGGGAGGGTCTCCCCCGCGTGACGGCCATTCTTCTGCGACCGCGATTGCTCGTGGCCTTCAGCGACCTACCCGGACGGCCAGGATCCGGACATTGATCCCGGGACGAGGACTTGCTCGCAAGTCACCGTTCCGAGCCGTCCCTATTCGGTCTTGCTCCCGGTGGGGTTTGCCCTGCCGCCTGCGTTGCCGCCGACGCGGTGCGCTCTTACCGCACCTTTTCACCCTTGCCGCCCCGACCCGGCGATTCCCTGAAAGGGAATCTGCGGTAGGAACGGCGGTTCGTTCTCTGTGGCACTTTCCCTAGGCTTGCGCCCGCCGGACGTTATCCGGCACCGCACGTCCATGGAGCCCGGACTTTCCTCTCGGTCCAACCTTTCGGCCATGGTCCGAGCGGCCGTCCGGCCGACTGATCGCGAAAGCATGGGGACGAGTCCGGACGAGGTCAAGACCCGCCATCCACTGCCAGGCAGGTCCTTTCAGCGGGGAGCTATTGCGAACGTCAGCTTTGCTGGAGGGAGGCGAGCCGCGCGTCGCGCTCGGTGATCAGCGCCCTTAATGTCGCGACGGTTGAAGCGTCCACCACCCCGTCAACTCGCATCGGCCGGAAATGCCGCTGGAATGCAGCCACGGCGTCCCGCGTCGTCCCATCCAGATACCCGGTGGCGGCTACCCCGTAGCCATAGCGCGCAAGCAGCCGTTGCACTTCCTCGATCACGGGATCGGTTTCGCCGAGCACATAAATGGGGCCGCCCTGGGCAGGGGGAACAGGTTTCACCCAAAGCCCAACGCCGGAATTTGCCAGCAATTTCCAAGGGAATTTTTCGCCGGGATCGACCTTCCGCGCGGGAGCGACATCGGAATGGGCCAGCACGCGGTCGGCAGGCACATCATGCCGGGTGAGGATGCTGCGGCAGAGTGCCGTCACCGCCGCAACCTGCCGCCGGGGAAAATCGGGATATCCGTGCTCGTGCCCGGGGTTCGCAATCTCGATCCCAATCGAGCGCGAGTTGACGTCGGTCTCTCCCGCCCAGGACGAGGCACCAGCATGCCAGGCGCGGCGCGACTCCGGGACGAGCTGGATAATGTACCCGTCCGGCAGCACCACGTAGTGCGCCGACACTTCCGACCCCGGAGTGCAGAGTTGGCGGATTGCACCTTCGGTGTCGCGCGTGCCGGTGTAGTGCAGGACGATCATGTCCGGCATCATGCCGTTCTTGCGTTCGCTGTGATTGGGCGATGCTCTCACCTCTGCAACGACGCAGGATTCTGGGCGTAGCTCTGACACAAGCATGTCCATACGCGAGACCGCACGCGTGTTGCTGGGGCGGGACGAAGGGCGAACGGAAGGGCCTTGGGCTCGATTTTGCAGATATGAGGAAACGAGACAAGCGAAGGGGCCGGAACTTCGTTAAGAAACGGTGAATTTCCCGTCCGTGTTGTGTTTTGGCCGCACGCAGATCGGGGCGTTTACCCCGCGGAGGTCGGAAATCCAACTCACGCCTGAGCGGAAGATCGACAGCCCGGACCGGCAACCGGCCCGGGCTGTCCCAAGCCCTGGAGGCCTTTCTCTCGCTCTTAGCCTAAGCCTAGGCCTTTTGCGCTACTCCAACTACTCCCAACTACGCTACTCCAACCCTCACGAGGCGCTTACTGGCGCGGCATTGTCGGTGCCGGCGTCAAGGGGCGCGGCGCCATCCCGGTCGTCGGAGAGGTTCCCGGCCGCTGCGATGTTTGTACAGGCGGATGGTAATACTGGAAGTCAGGAGCCGCCTTGAGCTCGTCCTTGGTCCACGACACCTTCAGGCTGACGTGGGTCGGATCGTTGTCCGAAGGCATTGTGGTGTTGGCGCCGCCGGTCGTGCTTGGGGCGGCTGCACGATACGGCAGCACATCGAACGCGCTCATGTCGATCGCCACGTTTTTCGCGCCGATTCCGAGGAATCCACCGACCCCCACGATCAGTCCGTCTATCTTGCCGTTCTTGTCGAACAACATGTCGCTTACGCTGCCCACCTTGGCGTTGTCGGGGCCAAGAACCTCAGTGCCCTTGAACTGCGAGAACACCCATTTGTCCGTACCTTGAGCGTGAATGAACTTCGGGCTTTTGGTCTCGGCCGCATGGCTCTTGGCATCGGGTAAGCTTGCTGGCGGGTTGCTCTGCGCGAGGGCACCGGAAACCAGCAATCCACTGAGAGCCGCCGAGATCATGAGAGTTTTGAGCATTGTAACCTCCCAATTCGGGTTCAACGGGAAGTTAAAGTACCTGGGCTTACAACGTGCGGGCGAACTCTACGTTCCGGCTTTGGAACCCACTGGGTATCGGGGTTGGCCATTGAACGGGTTTCGGAGCGGGTAGGTACATGGCGTAACCCGCCGCCGGTCGGGGGCCCCGGAGATCCGTTTCACCACCCTGCAACGCGCTGACCCCCGCGAGCTTCGAGCATTTTCAACCGTTCTTTTAAGTTTCAGCCCGTTAATGGCGGCTGGGGAGATTGTCAGCGAGTTGGTTTGGTTTTGTTGACCCCCATGGCGTCCCATGATATCCCATTCTCTCCCACATTCTGCCGAGCGGGGCCCTGCGCCGATTGCGGCCAGCATGAGCCCGCTTCTGGGGGTCAGCCCGCAGGAGAAATGGTGGGAGACGGATCAGGAGGCGGATGGACCGGTTTGTCTCCCACTTCAACTTGCGGATCGACGCGAAGGGCCGCGTATCGATTCCGGCTCCTTTCCGAGCGGTCCTCGCCCGCGACGGCTTCGAGGGCCTCTACTGCTATCCCGCGGTCGACCGGCCTGCGCTCGACGCCGGCGGGAATGCGCTCCTCAACGAGATCGAGCGGCTCATGGCGGGATTCTTCGCCTATTCCGAGGAGCGGGAGCAGTTCTCGCTTGCCCTGTTCGGCACCAGCGAAGTCCTCAAGATCGATGCCGAAGGCAGGGTGGTCCTCACCGACCCGCTGAAGAACCACGCCGGCATCAAGGACGAAGTCACCTTCGTCGGAGTTGGCCACAAATTCCAGATCTGGGAGCCGGGACGCTTTCGCGCGGAACTCGCGGAGGCCACCGAGAAGGTCCGTGCGCTCAAGAGGCAACTCGGCACCCGGGTAGCGGCGGAAGACCCGCACGGAGCACGGGAGTGATGACGGGCAGCGACAGCAAGCTTGCTGTCGCTGGCGGACCGGCTCGTCACATTCCCGTGCTCGGCCGCACCGCGGTCGGGTATCTCAACGTCCGCGACGGCGGGGTCTACATCGATGCGACCTTTGGAGCCGGCGGCTACAGCCGCGAGATTCTCGCCGCAGGGGCCGCGTTCGTCATAGCGATCGATCGGGATCCCCATGCCGTCGCCGACGGAGCCGATCTCGCGCGCACCGCGGCCGGGCGGCTGTTTCTGACCCAGAGCAAATTCTCGCGCCTGGAAGCTGTCGCGCACAGCGCTGGGCATGAAAAGGTCGATGGCGTGGTGTTTGATGTCGGCGTCTCGTCGATGCAGCTCGATGACGCAGCCCGCGGATTCTCTTTCCGGCACGACGGGCCCCTCGACATGCGCATGGGGGACAATGGGCCGACCGCGGCGGAGGTGATTGCTGCGGTGGCGGAACGCGATCTCGCCCGCATCATCGCGATCCTGGGAGAGGAACGCCATGCGCGCGCCGTTGCTCGCGCCATCGTGCGCGCGCGCCGCAGCGCGCCCATCCCCACAACCCGTGCGCTCGCCGATATCATTGCCGGTGTGGTGCACGCGCGTGCGGGTACAATCCATCCGGCCACCCGGACCTTTCAGGCCTTGCGCATGCTGGTCAACGATGAGCTCGCCGAGCTCGCCGCTGGACTCGCTGCGGCGGAGCGGATGCTGCGGCCGGGGGGCAGGCTGGTGGTGGTTGCCTTCCATTCGCTTGAAGACCGCCTGGTCAAATCATTTCTGGCTGAGCGCAGCGGGCGGCCCCGCGCATCGCGGCATCTGCCGGACACGCGAGAGCCGCCGCCGGCATTCAAGCTTCCGTTCAAGCGTCCAATCACTCCGGACGAGTCGGAGGTGAGGGCCAATCCGCGCGCGCGCTCGGCAAAGCTTCGCGCCGCCGAGCGCACCGCGGCTGCGCCGATCCCGGACCATTCCGATCGGTTTGTTGCGGGCCTTCCCTTGCTCTCGCAGGTGATGGAGCGGGCGCGATGATGCGTCTTCTCCACATCTGCATCATTGCGGCGCTCGTGCTTGCAGCCGCCGATGTCTACAGGATCAAGTTTGACTCCACGCGGCAGTCGCAACGCCTTGTCAAGCTGCGGTTTGACATCAGGCGCGAGCAGGACGCGATTGCGGCGCTGCGCGCCGAGTGGTCGAAGCTCGACAATCCGAGCCGGATCGAGGAGCTGGCGCGACGGCATCTTTCCTTGCGCGCCACGGAAGCGCAGCAATACGACCGATTAGGCAACCTGCCGCAACGCCCGCCCGCTCTCGTGCCGGTGGAAGAATCCGATCCGATCGGGACCGTGATTGCCCACCCTGAGGTTCTCGATCGCTCGGTGACCGGCAGCGTAGGGCCGGGCAGGAGGTGACGATGGACGCGCCGCGGCTTGCGGATCCGGCTGCACGCCCCGCCGAACCATGGCGCCGCAGGTTCGTTCGCGAGCTGTTGTATGGCAAGAACGTGGACCGTACCGCCAAGATGCGGGCGCGGCTCGGTCTCACCATTCTCGTCTTCGCGTTGGGCTATTCCATTATCGCCGCGCGGCTCATTCTGTTTGCCACCGCGTCCGAGTTGCACGGGGCAAGGCGATGGAGCTCGCAAGATGCCGTAGCGACCGCGCGCCCCGAGATCCTCGATCGCAACGGCGAGGTGCTGGCGATCGATGTGCGCACGCCCTCGCTGTTTGCTGAGCCGCAACGGATCATCGATGTCGACGAGGCCTCCGAGCTCCTCACCGCGGTGGTGACGGACATGGATGCAGCCGAGCTGCGCGAGCGGCTCGCGTCCAGGCGCAGGTTCGTGTGGCTGCGGCGCGAGATCACGCCCAAGCAGCGCGAGCAGATTTATCGGCTGGGCATTCCCGGCATCGGTTTTCTCCCCGAGAACAAACGGATCTACCCCAACGGCGCCGAGCTCTCCCACGTGATCGGGCACGTCAACATCGACAATCAGGGGATCGCCGGGATCGAGAAATGGCTGGACGGGCGCGGCCTCGCCGACTTGCATATGGCAGGGCTTGCCGCCGAGCACCTGCAAAAGCCGATCGAGCTCGCGCTCGATCTGCGCGTGCAGCACGCGCTGCGCGATGAGCTCATCGCCGCGCGCCAGAAGTTCAAGGCGGCAGCTGCGGCCGGGCTGGTGACGGATGTGCGCACCGGCGAGATCGTCTCAATGGTATCCATCCCGGATTACGACCCCAACAATCCGCGCGAGGCGCTTGACCCCACGCGCATCAACCGGCTGACCACCGGCGTCTACGAGATGGGCTCGACCTTCAAGGCGCTCACCCTGGCCATGGCGCTTGACTCCGGCAAGATCACGTTGAAATCCGCCTTCGATGCGCGATTCCCGTTGCAGTACGGCAAATTCACCATTCACGACTTCCACGCGCAAAATCGCGTGCTCACTGTCCCTGAGATCTTCACCTATTCGTCGAACATCGGCACCGCCCGCATGGCCGTGAGTCTCGGGGTTGAGTACCACAAGCGTTTTCTCAGGAAGATGGGCCAGCTCGATCGGTTGCGCACCGAGCTTCCGGAAAGCGCCGAGCCGCTCGTGCCCAGGCATTGGGTCGAGCTCAACACCGTGACCATCGCTTTCGGCCATGGCCTGTCGGTCGCCCCGCTGCAGGCGATGATGGCCATCGGCGCGCTGATGAACGGCGGCTATCTTATCCCGCCGACCTTCCTTAAGCGCAGCGAAGCACAAGCGATGGCGGTTGCGACCCGGGTGATCAAGCCGGAGACCAGCGAGAAGATGCGCTATCTCATGCGGCTCAACGTGGAGAAGGGCACCGCCACCCGCGCGGACGTGAAGGGCTATTACGTCGGCGGCAAGACCGGCACCTCGGAGAAGGTAGTGGGCGGGCGTTATTCCAAGACCAAGGTGCTCACCAGCTTCACCGCGGTCTTGCCTGCGGACCAGCCGCGCTACATGCTCCTGATCATGCTCGACGAGCCGCAGGCCCTCGCTGAGACGCACGGTTTCACCACCTCGGGCTGGAACGCGGTGCCGGTCGGCGGCGCCGTGATCAGCCGCATCGCTCCCTTGCTGGGGATCGAGCCGCGCTGGGATCTCGCCCCCTCGGACAAGCTGATCCTCGCCAGTGCCGGCGGACGGTGAGCGGGCTTTGCTTGGCTGAGCAGGAACGGGCGGTCGGCTTCGTGCCAATTCCCGACATCCCAATATCTCCCAGCTTTCGATCAGCCGGGGGGCTCCTCGAGCTTTGCTTCACGCCTCCCGACCACGGCTTCAGCAGATTAAGCGCTGAGCACGGCCGGGCCATCCCATTACCCGACATATTGATCTCAACCAGCCCAACTGCCTTGCTCAATGTCTCGGAGAGACAGGTCGCTAAAAGTGATTATTGCGACTTTAACTCGCAAATCACGGGATCAGCATACCGCACCGGCCACCAAGAAAATTTGCGACGTGACCCTGAAATACAACTGAAGGATAGGCAAATGTTCAGATGATCGCGGGGTAGCGAACCTCGGTCAGCATGCCTGTCACCTGGTGGTACATGTTGTGGCAGTGAAACGCCCAGCGGCCGGGATTGTCGGCGTCGAACGCGATGGTGACGCTGCCCATCGGTGGCACCAGGACGGTATCGCGCACGGCACCTGCGAGCGGGGCGCCGTTTATCGCGACCACCTGGAAAGCATGGCCATGAAGGTGCATCGGATGCGCCATCGTCGAGTGGTTCACCATCTCGATCGCCACGCGCTGACCGTGGGCGATCATCAGCGGGGTTACGTTCGGCCAGTATTCGCCATTCATGGACCAGGCATACGGCGCCATGGCACCGGCGAGGATCACGCGGTGCGTCACGTCGGGCGCGCGCGGCGCCAGGGGGGTGACCGCTTCGAGGCGACGTTCAAGCGAGAGATCGACCGGCGGCGCATTTTCTCCGGCCTCCGCGGCGAGGCGCGACACAGGCGCGCCGGACGCTGCGAGAACGATCCCCGTGCGAGCCCGCTTGCCCTCGACCTGCGCGAAGATTGGATAGGCACCATTCCCGGGAAGATCAATCAGCACGACGAGCCGCTGCGCCATGGCGAGCGGGAAACGGGTGCCGCGCACCGGTCGAACCGGATGGCCGTCGACGGCGACGACGGTGCCGCTGAGCGCACCGAGATCGATCCAGAACTGCGTCGCCGACGCGCCGTTGATCAACCGCAATCGGATCCGTCCGCCCGGTTCGGTGCGGATAACCTCCGGATCGGCGAGGGTGCGGTCATTGGCAAGGAATGCGTCATAGTCGATGTCGTTCAGGTCCATCGCCATGCCGGCCCCCATGTTCATGGCGCCCATGCTCCCGGAGCCCAGGTTCATGGCAACGTCCATGCCGTTCTTCGGAATCGCGCTCTGACTACCGTTGGATTTGGTCAGTCCCGCGAGCAACTCGTCCGGCGTTTGGAAGCTGAAATCATGCAGCATCAGGACCACCTCCTGCCGGTCGGCGCGCATATCCTCGGCGCTGCGCACGATCAGCGGCGCGGTCATCAGGCTCTGTTCCTGCATGCCCTGATGCGAGTGCATCCAATAGGTACCGGCGATCGGCGCATAGTCGTAGGAGCGGGTGTCGCCTGCCGGGATCGGCGGCGTTTGGGGCCAGGGAAAGCCGTCCTGCTTCCAGGGCGGTAGCTGGCCGTGCCAGTGCACGATGGTGGAAGTGCCCGCCTGATTCACAAGATCGACGTGAAAGCGCTCGCCGGGCGAGAGCGTGATGCCAGGGTTTCCGTTTGGCCCGATGAGGCCGAATACTTTGGCCGGTTTGCCGTTGACGGCGAGAGTTCTGGTGCCGGCAGTCAGGCGAAGCTTGGCGGGTCGGATTTCGGACGCGGCAGTAGCCCGCGCTATCTGCAGGAACGGGCTCGCGCTGGCCATCGCAACGCCGGACGCAAGAATCTGCCGGCGGGTTAGGAACGTATGCTTTGCAATATCTCTCATTGCTGCTTGCCCATGGCCCCGTTCGGAGATAAGCCATCAATTCAATTTGACGCTTGTCCGCGATTGCTGCGTTTGGCGTGTTGTTGCCCGAATATTGAATTCGTCGGCATAGATGTGATTCCAGCTCCCAACCTGGAACTTCGATCATGTGCTATGAACTCGCCGACTGGGAATGGAGCATCATCAGACCCCTCGCTGACAAGCCGCCCGATATCCCTCGTGTGGATGACCGGCGCGTTCTCAACCGTATCTTTTGAGGCTTGCGATCCGGATCGGCGTAAGGCGGGCTGCCGGAGGGCTGCGTTCTTATTGTTACAATCGCTTCGTTCGCTGGCGGCAGGGCTTGCGTTTCTTCCCGATCGATAGTTCCGGCGGCCCTTTGCCGGCAAGCTAAAATGTCGTCAGCGGTGAGCCGACGACATGGGGGCCGGTGCGGGCGGTTCAGAAATTGAGCGTGGAACGAATTACAACTACCCACGCGTTTGGCCGCAAGCTGCCGTCGCTGTTGAGGACGCCACCGCCCGGACGGATGATGTATTGCATCTCGGGCTGAAGCGTCCACCACGGCGTCAACTGGGCCGTGTACATCATTTCGATAATGGTTTCTCCGGTTCGCACAGGATAGAAAAAGCCTCCGAAGAACCCGGTGTCGGAATCGAGCCCCCGCGCATTATCCCCGACGCGAGCATAGGCTGCGGCGACTCCGATCTTGTCGTCCGGTCGACGAGGTATGAGGCCTTTGTACATCAGGCCTCCATCGGCATAGAAATTGATCAGATTGCGATCGTTCGGTACGCCGCCACCCGCGCGAACAAAGCCGGACAGGCCTTGGTCGTCGGTACCGGGAACGCGATAGAGCATCTGATCGACAACACCGTAGATGCCGGAGTTTCCAGTGTGGTCGAGCGGAATTCCGGTCGACGACGGGTCCGCGAGTGAGAGGCCGGTATTGTCGAAGCGCTGATCACCGAAATGCGAACTGGTGTGGTACCACGCACCGATTCTATAAGCGCCGGGAAGCCCTTTGGCGCCCTTGCTTTGGTTGGGCGAATAGCTGACTTCTGCGATGACAAAGGCGCCGCCGCGAAAGCTGAACACCGTGCCGGTCGGAAGGGGTACGCTTTGATTGGAGCCGTTCCCGCCGCTGGGGTCGCCGCTGAACACTGCTGCTTGAAACGCCAGGTCCTCGGTGGGCTTGATCCGAACGCGGACGCCCGGAGCGAGAAGCGGATAGGCCGGTCCCCCGGCAGGAAGATTGGCAGCAAGAACTGAAGGCCAGGCGATGCCGTTGTTGATGAAGTTCAAAGCGGTCTTGCTCACGAAAAACTGGCTATCCGCCGCCATAAGACCGACGCGAACGGACAAGCGCTCATTGAAGGCATTCTGCTCATACCAAAACGCGTAGAGCCGAGCGACCGGTCCAACTTCGAGGCTCGACACAGCCATAATATTGCCGAGATAAGTCGGACTGAAGGTTGGCCCATGCGTGACGAGGCCGTGGATGTGCAAACGGCCTCCCTCCCATCCCACAAGCTTTTTCAGGTCAATGTCCAGTTGCGGCTGAAAATTGCCGAGACCGACGGCGCCGGGTCCGATTCCGCCCCGGACATTCGCCAGAAAATCGTTGACATAGGGCAAGGTGAAGATGATGCCGATGCGTTCGAGATAGGATCGCAGTCCCCCCCAATTGCCGGTCAAGTTGGACTGGTCGGGTTCATTAGCTTCGTCCGACCGGGGGTAATGTGCCCAGGCGGGGGTCCCGAAATTATTGGCCAAGGCAATGAAGAAAACCGCGGCGGAGGCGAATTTCCACCTCCAACTATGCCCGGCAATCGCGCGCAAAGCATTCTCCTGACGCAGGCATCGTAAAAAGGTTCAAGCGCGATTCAGTAGCACACAGATATCTTGAATTGTGTGACCGGATTGCCACACCGTCAGCGCCTAGCGAATATGGCGGCGGGTCCGGTCGAAGCCCGATGGGCGAAGGTTATTGCTCGGATCAACTATCACCCGCAAAACGCCGCCGATCTGCAAAGTCCCAAAGCTGGGTGATGACTGCATCGAAATCCGCACGGCTCAAGAGCGCATGGCAGAATATCGCATTGGCAAGGATCAGACAGCGGGCCTTGCGAGTATAAGCCAGGATTTTGCAATCGATCTCAGGCCTAAAGTCTGCTTAGGGTCAAAAGCTGCGGATGAGTGCCGCCCGGGGGGCTGCCCTCTACATCCGCAGCGCCCCCGTAAGCGGACTTAGCGGCCGGCGCTGGGGCCTGGAGTGCCGGGATTTCGGGATGGGCGGCCCCAATGCTTCAGGGGGGAACAATAGCGACCTTAGCGAGGATCAGAAGCAGGATTTGCAGCGCTTGCGCGATGCCGAGCAGGCCAACTCCGATACCTATCGTTGCGATCACGACTGCATAATATCTCAGAGGAACCGGTGTATCGGCTTTCTGAGTCATCAACACCACAGCACCCCATACCCCAGCAATAATCACGGCGAGCCCCACGACAGCCGTCACTATGGCAAGGATGCTAGTAAACACGGCTCACCTCCCTCCTTCTGATTGCCGATTTATAACAGAACCTTCACCAAGTGACGCACAAATCAGCACAGAGACCTTTTAGGTGGAGGCCTGTGTCCGTAAGCCCTTCACCACCATCATGGCCGCCTTCAGTCAACGGAGGTTGGAGCCATGCATGTCAGACGTATCGCGTCGCCTCATGTCCTACCCCAGGTTCGGGAGAATGCATCGTAACGGCGAAGACCAACCTCGGCCGCGGCTTACTGAGCGACCGGCCAATGTCGCCCCGCCCTCTCGTCAGCGGCCCGCACGTCAGCTTCGGCCGGCTGCGGGCAAACGGTCAAGTAGGCTATATGCGAGAAGTGCCAATAGCCGACTCCTGCACCGCAACAAAAAATCCTATTCGATCACCTTGTCGGCGCGCAGCAAGAACGCCTCGGAAATGTTCAGCCCGATACCCTTGGCGGTGGCCAGATTGATAACGAGATCGAACTTGGTCGGCTGCTCGAATGGCATGTCAGCGGGCTTTGCCCCGCGCAGAATCTTGTCCACGTATTCGGCGGCGCGCCGGAACATACTTGTGTAATTTGGTCCATAGCACATCAGACCTCCCGCCTCGACGAGTTCCGGGAAGGCGAGCATCGTCGGTATTCGTGCATTGAGCGCGAAGGTGTTGATGGGAATTCGGCTGGCGTTAAAAGTTGCGTCGGACGGGACATAGAGTGCGTGGGGGTGGTCCTTCAGTGACTCGAGGGCGGGCATGATCTCCTCCGGTCGCCAGATTTTGAGCGTGGCGACTTCGATGCCGAGCGATTGAGCCAACGCCTGAACCTCATTCGCCTCCAGCACGACATCGCGAAAGCCGGGATTGACCATGATCGCCAACCGACGAATATTGGGGACGACCTCGCGCAAAAGTTCGAGCCGCTTGCCGGCAAGATCGGGCTGCATGATCGACAGACCGGTGACGTTGCCGCCTGGTCGCGCTAGACTCGCAGCTAAGCCGACGCTCACAGGGTCCCCCGACAGCGGGAGGACAATCGGTATGACCGACGTCGCCCTTCTTGCTTGTTGGGCTGCGGGTCCCGTTGTGACGATGAGATCGACGTTGAGCCGGACGAACTCGGCAGCGATCTCGTCATAGCGGTCCGCGTGTCCGTCCGCCCAGCGGTACTCGATCGCGACGGTGCGACCCTCGATCCAACCGAGTTCGTGCAGTCTCTGTACCAATGAGGCGAACCATGGGCCGTGCGCTGCACGCGTGCTCGGGATTAGCAACCCGATGGTCGGTAATTTGCGCGGCATCTGCGCGCGTGCCACGAGCGGCCACGCCGCCGCACCGCCTGCCAGCGCAATAAACTCGCGCCGTTTCATGCGTCCTCTCCAGGCGAAGGCGAGATGTATACACTACCACATCGTTAGACGAATGCCATGTTGTGCGTCACAACAAAGCCGGTCCGCTATGATCGCTTTGGGTCAAAAGCGGCCGCTAGCCGATGTCACACGCCCTCATCGGTAGGAGCAAGCAGCGTCGGCGGCACGTCGATGCCGCGGCGTGGGTACACACTCGCGCTGCGCCAATCGAGACAGGACAGGCGCTGGCGGACACGCACGGTTTCGCCACCTCGGGCTGGAACGCGGTGCCGGTCGGCGGCGCGGTGATCAGCCGCATCGCTCCCTTGCTGGGGGATCGAGCCGCGCTGGGATCTCGCCCCCTCCGACAAGCTGATCCTCGCCAGCCCCGGCGGACGGTGAGCGGGCTTTGCTCGGCCGAGGTGGAACGGGCGGTCAGCTCACGAGGACAGCGTCGCCTTGGTTCTAATCATATCAGACGGCCTCGGCGAGCCAGCAGGACCGTGTGTGGATAACAGATCACAGAAGCTGACCAAACTACATCAGGAAATCATCGTTCTTGATGGCCAGCATAATCTCGTCGACGTTCTCGCGCACATCGGCGAAGCCATTCAACAATTGTATCCTTGAAAGCGCCTGCTTGTTCGCGCCAGTCTTCGCAGCGCTCATGACGAATACGATCTGATCGGTCTTGATACGGATAACTTCGCCGTCGGGACGATGCAAGCCGATCCAGCCCTTCATACCGGATTGGGTAGGGTACCCGGCAGTGCTGCGGTCGCGAGCCAGCGCTTGCTGGTGCGGGAGCATTGGGGTGCCAATAACAAGCACAACAACCGCGGCGAATATTGCTTTGCGCATGATATTTTCTCTCCTGGCACGCGAGCGCCCGCGCCGATCTCCACGTAGCGCATAGTAGATCAAAAGAAATGCCGGTTATTCCCGATCTCGCCATCTGCCGGACGACCTGTTCACAGAGTTGTGCTTGAAAAGCATTTTTCGCATGCATCGGTTCACCACCACGGGCAAACCTACCGCTACGGTTCAGACGAGGCGTGGCGCAGTTACGCCTACTACAATGGGACCTACAAGGGCCGCCCGGTCAGCGAATGGCTGCGTCCCGGGACATGGTGATCCCCTGCTCGGGAATAAAGTTGCCGCACGAGAGATCAGCTAAGGCGAGATGGTCAATCGGGAGCGCTGTCATGATCCGCACCGCTTTTGCGCTGCTCGCCGTCGCTACACTGGCCAAGAACGATGTGTCCGGCCGCTACCGGCTCACGGACGTGTGCACCGGTATCCTGCGTGCTGTCGCAGGCGAGGTTTTGGAGTCTCATTGTCAGCGCTTTGCGCCCATGGTGTCGGTTGGTCCGTCCCGCGATGGACTCGCGATGTCGGGAATTGGGCTGCATCTTCTTAGCGATGTCATGCCAGCATCAGAGCCTAGACGACCGATTCCATGAGACCAATCGGATCGAGGTTACTCCCACAAACCTCATCCTGAGGAGCTCGGCGCGCCCCGTCATCCTGAGGCGCTCGCGTGCTTGCACGCGAGCCTCGAAGGATGCGCGCCGAGCGTCTCGAAGGCCTCATCCTGAGGAGGGCGCATGCCTGCATGCGCCCGTCTCGAAGGATGGCCGCTGGCACGATCTTGCTTGTGGCCGTCCTTCGAGACGCGCGAACCGCAGTCAAGCTTGCGCAGACTGCGTAAACTTGTCTGCGCGTACGCGCTCCTCAGGACGAGGTTGATTGATGCGGCGATATGATTAGAACCTCGAATACGCACTACTAGGAACGGATGCTCGCGAGACGGCTCAACCGCCTTTTCATCCCGGTCCATCAAGCCGCTCCCCACTTGTTGATCGAATTCGCAGTGGTCCTATAGCAGACTGCTTCCAACCACCGGAGCGCGCCGGGCTTGTGCATTGTTGACATGCTCACCCGCCGCCATCGAGGAGGCGGGTGAGGACGCCCCGGTCCCTCATCAGCCCGTGATCATGCGCAGGAGGACGCGGTCCTTGCGTACGAAGTGGTGATGGCACGCCCCGGCCACATGTAGCGCGACGAGGACCGCAATGGCGATGCCGAGGGCTGCATGCAACGAGAACAATCGGTCCGACAGAGCGCGGTTGGCCCCCCAAAGCGGCGGCAGTTCGAAGAGCCCGAACACCGGTATAGGCGCAGGATAGGCCGACGTGGCGATCCAGCCGACGAACGGCTGTGTGAGCAGGAGCACGTATAGCGCCCAATGCGTGGCAGCAGCGGCCAGCTGCTGCATCGCAGGAATATGCTCGGGCAGGGGCAACGGCGGGTGCATCAGCCGATAGATCGGTCGTGCCAAGACGATCGGAATGAGCGCCGCTCCGACTGAACGATGCAGGTTGTACAGCCAATCCTGCCACGCCCCACCCCATTCGTTGGCGCTGGCCCAGCCGAGCGGAAGCATGAGCAGGATCGCCGCAGCGGTGATCCAGTGCAGCACGCGCGCGGTCAGGGTGTAGGCAGGCGCGATCGCGGCCGATCCGATATGTGCGCGAGAGTTTCCAAAAACAGCGCTCATAGCGTGTCGCTCAGCAGTAGAGCCGGTCCGCATCCGGATAATCGTCCACGGGAATGCAGAATTGGGCGACCAGCTGCGTGTGCTTCGCGTTGCCGTGATCGTTGGCGGCAACGTTGGTGAGCGAGCTCAAGACACTGGCGAGGAAGGCAAGACAAACGACCGCGATGCTCGACATAGTCGCCTCCGCTTAAACTGAGTCTTCGCGCGCCCCTTACCCCTTCGTCCCCGCGAGCGGAGAGGAGAGGTGAAAAGCCGCAGGACCGGCGTAGGGGCGGGTTTGAAACCCGCCCCTACGAGACAGTGTCTTGCGACATGCGCAATGAGAGTGGTGGAGAGAAGGATTTGGATCGGGCCGTCAGCAGGAGCCGTGGCCGTAATAATTTGTGGTGCACTCGCCCCATGGCACGGCAGCTTGGGCGAATGCCGCTCCGACAAAGGCCGGCAGCGCGCCAATGAGAGCAGTGGCGAGCGCGAACGCCAGTGCGATCTTCTTCAGCATGGTCATTCTCCTTGCGTCGAAGCCGGATTGGCTTCTGCTGATGAGACCGCGCGACCAGCACATCCATTCCCGCGCGTGACGCAATAACGGACCGCAGCAGCATCACAGCAATGTGAACAGGTTGGCCGGCCGTATCCCACGCCGGATACATCTGAAAATCCTGCCGGCCCGCTGCACCAAATGAATAAGAGAGACGTACCGGGCAACAGCGCGGGAATAAATCCTGCACATCTGCGGTCTTCCCCAGGCAAGCCAACCGAGCTTGGAAGGAGAATGGGATGACTTCACATCATGATGACGGCGTCAGCCGGCGCAAAATCCTGGAATGCATGACCTGGGCGGGGACGGGCGTGCTGTGGACCGTGGCGGGCGGGGTGCCGCGTTCCATGGGCATCATCGGCGAAGCGCAGGCTGCGGCCGCGAGCGGGCTCACCTTCCTGCAGATCAGCGACAGCCACGTCGGCTTCGACAAGCCCGCCAATCCGAATGCCATCGGCACGCTGGAGGAAGCGATCAAGAAGATCGGCACGCTGCCGGCAAAACCGGCCTTCCTCATTCACACCGGCGATGTCACGCATCTCTCCAAGCCATCGGAGTTCGACGACGCCGATCGCATCATCGCCCAGGCGCGCCTCGACGTGCACTACGTGCCGGGTGAGCACGACGTTCTCGATGATGATGTGAAGCTCTACCGCGAGCACTACGGCCGCGGCACCAAGGGGTCCGGCTGGTACAGCTTCGACGCCAACGGCGTGCACTTCATCGGCCTCGTCAATGTGATGGATCTCAAGGCTGGCGGGCTGGGAAATCTCGGCAACGAGCAACTCGAATGGCTTGAGGACGACCTCAAGGGCCGCACCGCCTCGACCCCGATCGTGGTGTTTGCGCATATCCCGCTGTGGACGGTTTATCAGCAGTGGGGATGGGGTACCGAGGACGCCGCGCGTGCGCTCGATTATCTCAAGCGCTTCGGCTCGGTGACGGTGCTCAACGGACACATCCATCAGATCATGCAGAAGGTCGAGGGCAACGTGACGTTTCACACCGCGATGTCCACGGCGTTCCCGCAGCCGGGACCGGGAACGGCACCCGCGCCTGGACCGCTGAAAGTCCCGGACGAGAAGCTGCGTTCGCTCCTCGGCGTTACCGATGTCACCTTCACACGCGGGCACCAGCGGCTCGCGATCATCGATAAGCCGCTACAAGGCTAGTACAGCGACAGCGAGGTCGCCATGCGTACAAAAATGAAGCCCATCACCTGCATTGCCCTCCCGTTTGCAGCCGGCATCCTTGTTGCTGCTGCGATCAGCTTCCCGGTGATCTCGGCGCCGGCTCCCGACAGCAAGGTGGAGATCGACAATTTCGCTTATTCTCCCGGGCGCATCACGGTGCAGGCCGGCACCTCGGTGACCTGGCTCAATGCGGACGACACGCCGCATACGGTCGCCTCCTCGAGCAAGTTGTTCAAGTCGAAGGTGCTGGACACGGACGGCAGCTTCTCGTTCACGTTCACCACGCCCGGCATGTACGAATACTTCTGCTCGCTGCATCCGTACATGACGGGCACCGTGCTAGTCGAAGGCAACACCGGTAGCGGCGCGGGGCAGTGATGCTCGTGAGCCCGCAGCTTGCGCCAACGCGGGCCCGCGGGGAGCCCGCACGCGAGCCGCCGCGGGAAGCCGCAAGCGGCGATGGTACGGCGAGAGCGCAGCGTTTCCGCGACGCTGCGCTTCCCTATCTTGACGATGTCTACACGCTCGCGCGTTACCTCCTTCGCAACAGCGCCGATGCGCAGGACGCCGCGCAGGAATGTTATCTGCGCGCGCTGCGGCATTTCGACACTTATCGCGGTCCTGAGATGAAGCCGTGGCTGTTCGCCATCCTGCGCAACGTGTGCCGCGCAGAGCTGTCGCGCCGCTCCGGTGCCGCGCTTGCGGCGGAGGAGGACGCACAGGCGGATGAGGAGGCCTCTCCGTTGTGGCAGGAGGCTCCGGCCTCGCCGGAAGCCGCGATGATCCGCCAATGGGATGCGGAGACGGTGCGCCGGCTCGTTGCGGGTCTGCCCATCACGTTCCGCGAGGCCCTCGTGCTGCGCGAAGTCAACGAGCTGTCCTATCGGGAGATCGCCGAGGTGGTCGGCGTACCGGTTGGAACGGTCATGTCGCGGCTGGCGCGCGCCCGCTGCATGCTGCGCAAGGCTTGGATTGCAGAGGACGGACTACGGACATGAGTTGTGCAGAAACCCATATCCTGCTCCACGCGCTGCTCGACGGCGAGCTCGATGCAGGCCATGCCAGAGAGGTCGAGGCGCATGTGCGGGATTGCGCCCGCTGCGCGGGCGAGTTTCGCGCCTATCGCAGCATGCGGGAGGCGATTGCGTCGGCAGGGCTGCGCTTCGATGCCCCCTTGAGCCTGCGTCGGCGCATCGAGAAGGCGCTGCCGGCTGCGCCCCAGCGTGCCGCCAATCGCCGCGCAGTGCTCAAAGGCTTTGTGATGGGAACCGCGCTCTCGACCGCCATGGCGGCGAGCGTGGTGATTGGCGTCATTCGCAGCGACGACCAGGAGCGCGTGCTCGGCGACGTCGTGTCGGCACACGTGCGTTCGCTCCAAGGCGATCACCTCACCGACGTGCAGACCACCGATCAGCACACCGTCAAGCCGTGGTTCAACGGCAAGCTCGATCTCGCACCGCCGGTGGTCGATCTCGCCGCGCAGGGCTTCACCCTGATCGGCGGCAGGCTGGATTATCTCGACGGCAGGGCGGTCGCTTCCATCGTTTACCGGCGCCGCAAGCATGTGATCAATCTGTTCGTCGCGCCGGCTCTGGATTCGCCAAGCCGGCGCACGAAGCTCTTTTCATCGCAGGGCTACAACATTTGCCGCTGGAGCGCGCACGGCCTCGAATATTTTGCGGTCAGCGACATCAATGCGGATGAGTTGCGGGAGTTCGTGGAGAAGTTCGAGCAGTCCGCTGCGTAACCCGCATTGCGCCTGCGCAATCCGCGAGCGGCGTGCCCCGAAATGCTGAACGTGGCATAACACGATGGGGAAGCCCCCTACGACTGTGCTCTCGGGTTGGTTAGCCTGTACTGCATCACAAACTACTCTAGCCCGTCATTCCGGGGCCGCGAGCGCTCGGATCGGCGCTTCGCGCCGTCCGAGTGCGAGCGGAGCCCGGAATCCATAACCACAGGCCGTGCAGTGATGAAAGTGGTTACGCCGCGGTGGCACAATTACTGCTTGGGGTTATGGATTCCGGGCTCGCAGGCAAATCGGCACGGCCGATTTGCCTGCGCCCCGGAATGACAGCGTAGTTTGTGACACAGTACTACCAATTGCTAACTCATGCATCGCAGCAAGAACGCGCGCTGAAAATATCTTCATTCAATCACCTCGTCGGCGGTAAACAAAAGCTTCGGGGGAATCGTCAGGCCGAGCGCCTTGGCCGTTTTAAGGTTGATCACCAGCTCGTATTTGGTCGGCAGCTGGAAGGGCAGATCGCCAGCCTTTTCGCCGCGCAGGATACGATCGACATAAATCATGGAAACACGCGTCAGATTGGGCGCG
This sequence comes from uncultured Alphaproteobacteria bacterium, assembly GCA_963841705.1. Classification (GTDB taxonomy): domain Bacteria; phylum Pseudomonadota; class Alphaproteobacteria; order Rhizobiales; family Xanthobacteraceae; genus VAZQ01. The sequence continues at coordinate 50,081 of CAWJDY010000012.1, read as the reverse complement.
ATCTCCTTGAGCGTCTGCAGCATCTTGCTGATGACCGAAAGCTCCATCGTGGCAAAGCCGGTCACATTGCCGCCGGGGTGAGCGAGGCTTTTTGCGTAGCCGCGTGCGGTGGGGTCGGAACCACCCGGGGTCACAATCGGAATTGAGCGGGTCAACTCCATCAGGATCGGAATAACGCGGCCGCCAACCGCCAGAATCGCGTCCGGATTAAGTTCCACAAGGTTCGTGGCTGCGGAGCGAATGAGATCCATGTTGTCGCTCGTCCAGCGCTCGTCGAACTGAGCGTTGACGCCGGCTGCCCAACCACGTTTTTGCAGTTCCTCCCGGAAGGCGCGCACGCGCGCCTGCATTTCGGTATTTGTCGGCGGGTACGGCATCAGAATCCCGATCCGTCGCATGCGCTCGCCTTGCTGTGCGTGGGCGGCGAGCGGCCACGCAGCTACGCCCCCGATGGATTTGATCAAATCGCGTCGTCGCACTGCCATCCCCAGGCTCAGGACCATAGCGATTTTGGCTCGGATAGCTTTTGCAGCACGGCACTGCGAGCATTGGAAGCGGCATCCCCGCTGCGATTTTCCATCTACGCGCATAGTCGGCTCACCCTCCGAGAGCGGCATCACCGGGACATCCTGGCACTTACGTTGAGTGCCACAAGCCGACATTCCGTGGGTCTCGGCGTGCACCGCGAGATGGGTCACAGACCCCCCTGACCGGATGCGCCATTTTGGATAGGATGCAAAGGCGCTCCTCAAACCGGTGGGGGCAAATGCGGATCAATCATTTTACACGGCGCGAGTTCATCACTTTCCTCGGCGGCGTCACGGCGATTTGGCCGCTCGCCGCGCGCGCAGAGCAGCCGGGCCAGATGCGGCGCATCGGAGTGCTGATGCAATTTGCTGAGAACGATCCTGTCACAATGGCCCAACTCTCCGGGTTCATGCAGGGACTTGCGCAGTTGGGTTGGACCGATGGCCGCAACGTGCGGATGGACCTTCGCTGGGCGGCCGGCAGCATCGACCGGACACGGATGTTTGCGAAAGAATTAGTCGACCTGCAACCCGACGTGATCCTCGCACACTCGACTCCGGCGACCGCTGCACTTCAGCGGGAGACGCGGACGATCCCGATTGTATTTGCGGTTGTTTCCGACCCGGTCGGCGTTGGCTTCGTCGCCAGCCTGCCGCGCCCGGGAGGGAATCTTACCGGCTTCATCCATATGGAAGCATCGATGGGGGGCAAGTGGCTGGAGCTGCTCACGGAGATCACGCCCGGCGTCAAGCGGGCCACAATTATGTTCAATCCCGACACGGCTCCCTACGCCAGATCGTATTACCTGCCCTCATTCGAGGCAGCAGCCCGATCGTTCAAGGTGGCGCCGATCGTGGCGCCCGTTCATAGCGAAGCCGAAATCGAAACCGTCATAACCGCGCTTGGGCGCGAGCCGGGAGGCGGCCTCGTTGTCTTGCCGGATACCTTTTCGCAGGTTCATCGCACGGCAATCATATTGCTAGCAGCCCGAAACAATGTGCCGGCCGCTTATTACGACAATTCCTTTGCTAAAGACGGTGGATTGTTTTCCTACGGACCCGACCAAGTAGACATTTTTCGTCGCGCCGCCCCTATGTCGATCGCATCCTCAAGGGCGAGAAGCCGGCCGACCTTCCGGTGCAGGCACCGACCAAATACGTATTGGCGCTCAATCTCAAAACCGCCAAGGCGCTCGGCCTCGACGTACCTTTGCAACTACAGCAACGCGCCGACGAGGTGATCGAATGAGGGGGTGCTGCTCGTCCGGTTAGGTCAAAAGCGGCCGCTAGCCGATCTCACACGCCCTCATCGCTAGGAGCAAGCAGCGTCGGCAGCATGTCGATGCCGCGGCGTGGTACACACTCGCGCTGCGCCAATCGAGAAGACAGGCGCTGCCGGACACGCACGGTTTCACCACCTCGGGCTGGAACGCGGTGCCGGTCGGAGGCGCCATCATCAGCCGCATCACTCCCTTGCTTGGGATCGAGCGGCGCTAAGATCTTGCGCCCTCCGACAAGCTGATCCTCGCCAGCGCCGGCGGACGGTGAGCGAGCTTTGCTCGGCTGAGCAGGAACGGGCGGGCAGCTCGGAAATTTTGCTCGACAATGAACCGCGACTCATGCATAAGAGCGTATCCTTCAGATGTGTCTTCAAAAGCCCGGTGCGGATTACCGTGCCGGTTTTGCTCTCGGCTGCTGCGGTGAGGAGACTGTCATGCCGGCGATCCGCGATGCGAGCGCTGGCGGGCCGATGCCCGGGGAGGGACGCTTGCGGAACGACGGGATTTTGTCGGTTCAACTCAAACGAGAAAAAATCCCTGTAAATTTCCTGTTGTTTACAGGGAGTCTCGATTTCGCTCTCCCATCGGTTGTAATTGCAGACGAACGCGGCGGCCGGCTGTTGCGAGTCCCGATTGATTCTACTGTTGGATGTCCTAATTCTAATGGGCAACCATTTGTTACGTTTTCCGCAAACGAAGCCAATTCCGCAAACGAAGCCAATGGAAAAACCTTAGTGAAAACAATGTTTGAATATGAACGGAGCCAACCTGGAGAATGCTTGGCCGGAGGAACCCGACAGCACGCGACGCAGCAGAGCATTTTGGCCGAACGAACCCAAGCCACGACATCTCGCCGTAGCCATCAACCTCGTCCTGAGAATTGCTTGTCATTTCCCTGTTATTTCCTGTTCTTGCCTGTTCCGGATCCTGCCATTTCGGCAGATGTCCTTGCTGGTACTCACTTTTTTGCAGGTTTTGGAGGTCGCCCCGCCCCCTTTACAGGGATTTGCAGGCAGGGGAAGCCAATGGCACCCGCCCCACCACCGATAATGGGCTTTCAAACCTGCTTTAGCACGAGGCCGAAGTTGAGGAGCGCGCTTGCGCGCGTCTCGAAGCCTCGTCCTGAGGAGCGCCGCCTTCGGCGGCGCGTCTCGAAGAATGGCCACAAGCGAGATCGTGCCAGCAGCCTTTCCTTAAGACCCGGCGGAGACGGCTCGGCAATCAATATTGGTGTCATGATCGCCCGTATGTTGGGCATCAGGTCGGAATGAAGCTGCAGGATCTCCTTCAAGATTTGCACAGCGTGGGCGCGAGCAGCGAGCCGCGTTTCGCGGCGCTTGAGCTCGCCGGGATCAGTGCTGACAGCCGCGCGGTCAAACCAGGCGACTTGTTTGTTGCAGTGTCGGGCCTCAAGGACGACGGCCTGCGCTTTGTGGGCCCGGCGATCGCTTCCGGCGCAGCCGCCGTCATGGCGGAACGCTCGCCGGCCCAACCGCTTGCCCCGGCAGTGGCGTTCATCAAGGTCAAGAGTGCACGCCGGGCTCTGGCACTCGCCGCGGCCCGCTTCTTTCCTCGCCAGCCGGAGGTGGTAGCGGCGGTTACCGGAACCAGCGGGAAGACTTCGGTCGCCGCCTTCACGCGCCAGATCTGGTCGACGCTCGGCAAGCCCGCCGCGAGCATTGGCACGGTCGGCCTGGTGACGCCGCAGCGGGAAATCTATGGCTCGCTCACGACGCCCGATCCCATCGCGCTGCACCGGATGGCGGACCAACTCGTCGGGGAAGGCATCACGCATCTTGCGATCGAGGCTTCTTCCCACGGGCTTGATCAACATCGGCTGGACGGGCTGAGGGTGACCGCGGGCGCATTCACCAATCTCAGTCGCGACCATCTCGATTATCATCCCACGCTCGAAGCGTATCTCGGCGCCAAGCTGCGTTTGTTCACCGGGTTGATGGAGCCGGGCGGAGCGGCGGTCGTCTGCGTCGACAACGAGCACTCCGAGGCTGTGATCGCGGCGGCGAAGCAGCGGGCCCTGCGCCTGTTCGAGGTCGGGAGGCAGGGTCGGGACGTTCGTCTGCGTGACATCGCAATTGACGGTTTTGCCCAGCTGATAAAGCTCTCTCATGCCGGAATGGATCACACGGTCCGGCTGCCGCTTCCCGGCTATTTTCAGGTCGAGAATGCCCTCGTTGCTGCGGGCTTGGCGATCGCGACCGGAAGCGACGCTGCCGCGGTCTTCGCCGCGCTCGCTCGCCTCCAGGGCGCCAAGGGTCGGCTTGAGCTCGTAGGCGAGAACCGCGGCGCGCCCATCTTCGTCGATTATGCCCACAAGCCCGATGCGCTTGCCAAGGCGCTCGAGGCTTTGCGCCCCTATGCGGCCAAGCGCCTTACCGTGGTGTTTGGTTGCGGCGGCGATCGCGATGCCGGCAAGCGCCCGATGATGGGGAAGACTGCCGCGCAGCTTGCGGACCGTGTGGTGGTGACCGATGACAATCCCCGCAGCGAGGACCCCGCCGCCATTCGCAGCGCAATCCTTGCGGGCGCACCAGGCGCGCTGGAAATCCCGGATCGCCGGGAGGCGATCGGAGCGTGCATCGCCAAGCTCGGCCCTGGGGACGTGCTGCTGATTGCCGGGAAGGGCCATGAAACCGGCCAAATCATCGGCAAACAGGTGCTCCCATTCAGCGACCATGAGGCGGTGGCCGCCGCACTCGAGGGGAACGCTCGGTGATGCCGCGTGCACGATCTTTCGGCCCGAGCCGTGCCGTCTTGCGGAGTGCCTCGTTAATGCGGCACTGCCGCCCGCGCCTTCCCGTGCGAAATGCATAGGATGAGTTCGCCGCCCCTCTGGACCACGCAGGCCATGGCCGCTGCGATGGGCGCGGGCCGTGCCGGCGAGCTGCCGGCCGGTGTGCCAGGCATCTCCATCGACAGCCGCACCCTTGCGCCAGGGGAAGCGTTCTTCGCCATCACGGGAGACAACCGCGATGGCCATGATTTCGTGGGTGCCGCGCTGGACGCCGGTGCCGGGCTTGCCGTTGTCGACGTGCGCAAGCAGGAAGGTTTTCCCGCGGCCGCCCCCCTGCTTCTCGTCTCCGACGTGCTGGAAGCTCTGCGCGATCTCGCGCGTGCCGCGCGGGCGCGCTCGCAAGCAAAGGTCGTCGCCATCACCGGCTCGGTCGGCAAGACTGGCACGAAGGAGGCGCTGCACCTTGCCCTGAGCAGGCAGGGTCAAACCCACGCCTCGGCGGCGTCCTATAACAACCATTGGGGCGTGCCGCTCTCGCTCGCTCGCTGTCCCGAGAGGGCGGTCTATTCGGTCTTCGAGCTCGGCATGAGTCACGCCGGTGAGATCGCGCCGCTTGCGCGTCTTGTCCGCCCGCAGGTGGCGATCGTCACCACGGTCGAGCCGGTGCATCTCGAATTTTTCGATTCCGTTGCCGCAATCGCCGATGCCAAGGCCGAGATCTTTATCGGCTGCGAGCGCGACGGGGCAGCAGTCCTTAATCGCGACAATGGCCAATACGACCGACTTGCTGCAAGCGCCGCTCGCGCCGGCGTTGCGCGGATTGTATCGTTCGGCGAGCATCCGCAAGCCGATGCGCGGCTTATCGCGTGCACGTTGGAGGGCGACAGCTCACTGGTGGAGGCAGAAATCCTCGGGGCCAATCTGCACTATCGCCTGGGCGCCCCCGGGCGCCACCTCGTCGTCAATTCGCTCGCCGTACTTGCAACGACGGCGCTGCTCGGCGCCAACGTGAGGCTTGCCGCTCAGGCGCTGGGTGAGCTCCACGCAGGACGTGGACGCGGCGCGCGTCTCATCCTCCCCGTTTCTGGAGGCGAGATCCTGCTGATCGACGAAAGCTACAACGCCAACCCGGCATCAATGCGCGCGGCGCTCGCGCTCCTTGGTCAGACCAGGCGATCGGGTCGCGGGCGGCGCATTGCGGTGCTCGGCGATATGCTGGAGCTTGGGCCGAGCGGGCGCGAGCTGCATCGCAGCCTCGTCGAGAGTATCGATGAAAACGATATCGATCTCGTGTTCTGCTGCGGTCCGATGATGCGGTCCCTGTGGGATGCGCTTTCTGTCGAGCGGCGAGGTGGCTACGCGCCAACCTCGGCGCAACTCGAAGCTCTCGTCCTCGCTGCCGCAACAGCCGGCGACAGCGTGATGGTCAAGGGATCGCTGGGCTCGCGCATGGCGGGGATCGTCAAAGCACTCGAAAGACATCACCAGCGAGAGCCCGCCGTTGCTGAGGGCTCGCAAGCCTGAACCGTGGGTGGTTGACCAATGCTCTATTGGCTTTCCGCGTTCTCGGACGTGATCGGTCCTCTCAATGTCCTGCGCTACATCACGTTCCGAACCGGCGGAGCCATGATCACTGCGCTCGTTTTTGTGTTTCTGTTCGGTCCGTCCATCATCGACCACTTGCGGCTCAAGCAAGGCAAGGGTCAGCCGATCCGAACCGACGGTCCCCAGTCTCACCTCGTCACCAAAAAAGGAACACCCACCATGGGTGGCTTCATGATGCTGTTCGGCATTGTGGCTGCGACCCTGCTGTGGGCCAACCCGGCCAACCGGTATGTGTGGATCGTGCTCGGGGTGATGCTTACGTTCGCCACGATCGGTTTCTACGACGATTATCTCAAGGTCACCAAGCAGACCCATGCCGGTTTCTCGGGAAGAATACGCTTCGGCGTCGAGGTGCTGGTCGGGCTGCTCGCGTGCTATTTCATTGCCTCGATCGGGCGCCAGCCGTTCGCAACGTCGCTCACCGTTCCATTCTTCAAGGAGCTTGTCATTCCGCTCGGCTGGTTCTTCTTCGTGTTCGGCAGCTTCATCATTGTCGGCGCCGGAAACGCCGTGAACCTGACCGACGGGCTCGACGGGCTGGCGACCGTGCCCGTGATCATCGTTGCGCTCAGCTTCGGTGTCATTTCTTATCTTGTCGGCAATTCTTTTTTCTCCGACTACCTCAACGTCCATTACGTTGCGGGCGCCGGCGAGCTCGCCGTCCTGTGCGGCGCCGTGATCGGCGCCGGGCTGGGATTCCTGTGGTTCAACGCGCCGCCGGCTTCGATCTTCATGGGTGATACCGGCTCGCTTGCGCTCGGCGGGATGATCGGCACCATCGCCGTCGCCACCAAGCATGAGATCGTGCTCGCAGTGGTCGGCGGGCTGTTCGTGCTGGAGGCCATCTCGGTGATCGTGCAGGTGCTCTCGTACAAGCTTACGGGTAAGCGCGTCTTCCGCATGGCGCCGATCCACCATCACTTCGAGCAGCTCGGCTGGACCGAGCCCCAGATCGTGATCCGCTTCTGGATCATTTCCGTGGTGCTGGCGCTTGCGGGCCTCTCGACTCTCAAGCTGCGGTGAGCTGCGGCTGAAGCGACGTCTCCAGTGATCCGCGCTACCACCTTCGCCGGCAAAAGAGTTGCCGTGTTCGGACTTGGAGGTTCGGGACTGGCGAGCGCGAGCGCACTTCTCGCCGGCGGCGCTGATGTGATTGGCTGGGACGACGCCCCCGACGTGATCGCAAAGGCGACCAGCGCCGGCGTGCCCACCGCTGACCTGCACGACACGGATTGGTCGCGCATTGCGGCGCTGGTGCTAGCCCCCGGCGTGCCGCTCACTCATCCGGCACCGCATTGGCCGGTGAATCTTGCCCGTGCGGCAGCGGTCGAGGTGATCGGAGATGTCGAGTTGTTCTGTCGCGAGCGGCGGCACGGGACTCCCGAGGCCCCCTTGGTTGCCATCACCGGAACCAACGGCAAATCAACCACCACTGCGCTTGTGGCCCATCTCCTGCGCTGTGCCGGTTGCGATGCCCAGGTCGGCGGCAATATCGGCACCCCTATCCTCTCGCTCGAGCCGCCGGGGCCGGCACGGGTCCATGTGATCGAGGTCTCTTCCTACCAGATCGATCTCGCGCCAACGCTCGATCCCTCGGTCGGGGTTCTCATCAACGTGAGCGAGGATCACCTCGACCGGCACGGCACGATGCAAGCTTATGCGGCGGTGAAGGAGCGCCTTGTCGCCGGCGTGCAGGATGACGGAGCGGCCATCATCGGTGTGGACGACGAGTGGTGCGTTGCGGCTGCTGACCGTATCGCGTCTGCTGGCAAGCGGGTGGTGCGGGTCTCCGCGCGCCATGCCCTGCCGGACGGGGTTTATGTCGAGGACGAGATCATCATGGAGGCCGCGGCTGGATGCCTGCGCCGCGTCGCTCGCCTCGGCGGCATCGGATCTCTCCGTGGCGTGCACAATGCGCAGAATGCCGCCTGCGCCGCGGCGGCCGCACTTGCGCTTGGGCTCACAGCGGCCGCGATCGAGCCAGGTTTGACCTCGTTTCCCGGGCTTGCGCACAGGATGGAGCAGGTCGGGCGCAAGGGCCGGGTTCTCTTCGTCAACGATTCCAAGGCCACGAACGCCGATTCGGCTGCCCAGGCACTCGCTTGTTTCTCTACCATTTACTGGATTGCAGGCGGCAAGCCGAAGTCCGGCGGGATTGCCTCGCTTGCCCCGTTCTTTCGCCGCATGTGCAAGGCGTATTTTATCGGCGAAGCTGCGCCTGATTTTGCTCGGCAGATCGACGGAAAGGTGCCTTATGTTATCGCAGGCACGCTAGATCGTGCCGTCGATCTGGCCGCTCGCGATGCGGAAGCTTCGGATGCGCAGGAGCCGGTCGTGCTGCTGTCGCCCGCCTGCGCCTCCTTCGATCAGTACCGCAATTTCGAACTGCGTGGCGACGCATTCCGCGCGTTGGTTCAGGCAATTCCGGGTGTCACGCTGGCATCGTAACCAGACACCAAGCTCGCGTCCCGCGTTGCCCTGGCGCATACGCTCGCTCGACGCGTTCGGGTTACCCGCTGGCTTATGCTGCCAAGCGTTCCGCGTCCTTCTGTTTGAAGGTAAGGCCGTGGCCCGGCCGGGTCGAGTCCGGTCGGATTGTGCCGTTGCGTGCCCCGTGTTAACGCCGTGTCAATCTTGCGCGGGCACCACTTGGGGCGGGGGGAGCGGATGGTCTCGCGGCTCGAGCGTACGCACTTTGCCCAGTGGTGGTGGACGGTGGATCGCCCGCTGCTGGCGGCTGTGCTCGCGCTCATGCTCGCGGGCATCGTGCTGTCACTTGCGGCGAGCCCCCCGGTCGCTTCGCGGCTCGGGCTTGATCCCTTTTATTTCGTGGGCCGGCACATCCTCTACGTCGTGCCGGCAATCGTAGTGCTTCTGGCAACATCGTTTCTGCCGCCGCGCTACGTCCGGCGTCTTGCGCTCGCCGTTTTCCTGCTCAGCATTGCGCTCGTTGCGGCGACCCTGCAGTTCGGCCCGGAGGTGAAAGGAGCGCGGCGCTGGATCGTGCTGCTCGGCGTCAATATTCAACCCTCGGAGTTTCTCAAACCCTCTCTCGTCATTCTCATTGCCTGGCTGTTCGGCGAATCAGCGCGCCGGCCGGAAATGCCGGCGAACACGCTGGCGCTCCTTCTCCTCGGTGCTGCTCTTGCCGGCCTGGTGTTGCAGCCCGATTTCGGTCAGAGCATGCTGATCGCGCTTGTCTGGGGAGCGTTGTTCTTTCTCGCGGGCATGCGCCTGATCTGGGTCGCGGGGCTCGGCGGGGCTGCCGCGGTCGGGCTTGCCGCGGCCTATCTGCTTGTTCCCTATGTCGCGCGGCGCATCGAGCGTTTCCTCGACCCCGCATCCGGGGACAGTTTCAACATCGACCAGGCACTGGAGTCCTTTCAGCGGGGCGGCTGGTTTGGGCGCGGACCGGGCGAAGGCACGGTCAAACGCATCCTGCCGGAGAGCCATACGGACTTCGTGTTTGCGGTCGCCGCCGAGGAGTTTGGAATCGTACTCTGCCTTCTGCTGCTGGCAACCTTCGGCTTCATCGTGATGCGGTCGCTGCGCCATGCCATGGCCAATGACGACGCGTTCACCCGCTTTGCTGTTGCAGGCCTTGCCATCTTGCTGGGGCTGCAATCGGCCATCAACATGGCGGTCAATCTGCATCTCATGCCGGCCAAAGGTATGACCTTGCCGTTCATCTCCTATGGCGGCTCCTCCATGATCTCGCTTGCCTACGGTGTGGGAATGCTGTTGGCCTTGACGCGCGGGCGTCCGCGCGCAGTCCTGCTGGCGACTGAGCGCGAGCCGGCGCCCGCGTAGTCTCTGCTCGCGGAAGCTCGGGATCGCTCGCCATGTCCTCCGATCGCCCGGAGCAAACCAGTCAGAGGCCGCTCGTGTTGCTCGCAGCCGGCGGCACCGGGGGCCATCTGTTTCCCGCCGAAGCGCTGGCAGAGGTGCTTACCCGGCGTGGCATCAGCGTCGATCTTGCGACCGACCACCGCGCCGAGCGTTACGGCAGCAAATTTCCCGCGCGCGAGGTCCATATCATCGCGAGCGAAACTTTGCGCGGTCGCGATCCCTTGTCGCTTGCGCGAGCCGCGGCGCGACTAGGGGTGGGGCTCATCCAGGCCTTGCGCGTTCTCGGCAGGATCAAGCCGGCAGCGATCGTGGGTTTTGGTGGCTATCCCACGGTTCCGCCCGTGGCGGCAGGAACACTGCGTAATATTCCGACGCTCATTCACGAGCAGAATGCCGTGATCGGGCGGGCGAACCGACTGCTCGCCTCGAGGGTCACGGCGATCGCCACCAGCTTTGCCGGAGTGCTCGACAGCGAGCCGAAACTTGGCGGCAAAGCAAGGCGGACCGGCAATCCGGTGCGCGCTGCGGTCATCGCTGCTGCGGGCGCGCCTTATCGCGTCCCCGATGCGAGGGATACACTGCGGCTCCTGGTGTTCGGCGGCAGCCAGGGCGCGCGCATCATGGCGGACATCGTGCCCGAGGCGATCAGGCACCTTGATCCCGGGCTGCAATCGCGACTTGCGGTCATTCAGCAGGTGCGCGAGGAGGATCTTGCGCGGGTGAGGCAAGCTTATGCGGATGGCAAGGTGGCAGCAGAGGTCGCGCCTTTCTTCGCCGATCTCCCCGCCCGCATGGCGGCCGCGGACCTCGTCATCGCGCGTGCCGGCGCCTCGACCGTGGCGGAGCTCACGGCGATCGGAAGGCCCGCGATCCTGGTGCCGCTGCCCCATGCGCTCGACCAGGATCAGTCCGCCAATGCCGGCATGATCGAGCAGGCAGGGGGAGCTATCCGTTTGGCCCAGCACGATTTCACGCTCGAGCGGCTGGCCGGCGAAATCTCCGCGCTTGCCAGTGCTCCGCAAAAGCTCGTAGCAATGGCCGCGGCAGCGCGCTCGCAGGGGGCCCTCGATGCGGCCGAGCGGCTCGCCGATCTGGTGGGGGAGATCATGCGGCGGGATGCGCCATGAAGCTGCCGAGCAAGATCGGCCCGATCCATTTCATCGGCATCGGCGGGATCGGCATGAGCGGGATCGCCGAGGTGCTGATCAATCTCGGCTACACCGTGCAAGGCTCCGACGCATCCGAAAGCGCCAACGTCAAGCGCTTGCGCGAGAAGGGCGCAAGGATCTCGGTGGGCCACACCGCAAATGCGCTCGGCAATGCCGCCGTGGTCGTCGTTTCTACGGCAATCAAGCGCGACAATCCGGAGCTGATCGCTGCGCGAGCAAAGCGCCTGCCGATCGTGCGGCGCGCGGAGATGCTGGCCGAGCTGATGCGGCTGAAGAGTTGCGTCGCTATTGCCGGGACGCATGGCAAGACAACCACCACCTCGCTGGTGGCGGCCCTGGTCGATGCCGGCGGGTTTGATCCGACCGTCATCAACGGGGGCATCATTAATGCGTATGGCACCAACGCGCGCCTCGGCGCGGGCGACTGGATGGTGGTCGAAGCCGACGAATCCGACGGCACCTTTCTCAAGCTGCCCGCCGATGTTGCCATCGTCACCAATGTCGATCCGGAGCACCTCGATCATTTCAAGACCTTTGAGGCGGTGCAGGAGGCCTTCCTCGCCTTTGTCGAGAACGTGCCATTCTATGGCTTCGCTGTGATGTGCACCGACCACCCGGTGGTGCAGCTTCTGGTCGGCCAGATCACCGACCGGCGCATCATCACCTATGGCGAGAACCCGCAGGCCGACGTGCGCCTCGTGGGCATTGATCATTCCGCCGGAGAATCGCGCTTCTCCATCGTATTTCGCGACCGGGCCGGCGCGACGATGGACGAGATCAAGGGCCTGCGGCTGCCCATGCCGGGGCGGCACAACGCGCTCAACGCCACTGCGGCGATTGCTGTCGCGCACGAGCTTGGGGTTGCCGATGACCTGATCCGCAAAGCGCTCTCCGAATTCGGCGGCGTGCGGCGGCGCTTCACCCGTACCGGCGAATGGAACAGCATCCCCGTCATCGATGATTATGGGCATCATCCCGTGGAGATCGCCGCGGTGCTGCGCGCCGCGCGGGAAACGAGTACCGGCCAGGTGATCGCGGTCGTGCAGCCTCACCGTTACACTCGGCTCGCCGCGCTGTTCGAGCAATTCTCCACCTGTTTCAACGACGCAGACACGGTCATCGTCTCGCACGTGTATCCCGCTGGCGAGGCGCCCATCCCCGGAATAGACCGGGACAGCCTGGTGCAGGCCTTGCGCGCCCACGGCCATCGGCAAGTGGTTGCGCTCGACGGCCCACAAGACCTTGCGCGTCTGGTGAGGCGGCTCGCCATGCCGGGAGACATCGTCGTATGCCTGGGCGCGGGCAGCATCACGCAATGGGCCTACGCGCTTCCTGGCGAGCTTGCTGCCCTGGGTGCCGTTGCGTGATCGAAGACCTGCGTGCACGGCTGCCGCGGTTGCGCGGCAAGCTGCTCGCGAACCAATCGCTGGCAGAGCTCACCTGGTTTCGCGTTGGTGGCGCGGCACAAATTCTGTTCGTCCCTGAGGATGAGGACGATCTCGCCTATTTTCTCGTTGGTTTGCCCGAGCAAATCCCAGTCACCGTCGTCGGGTTGGGCTCGAACCTCATCGTGCGCGACGCGGGCGTGCCGGGGGTCGTCATCCGGCTCGGTCGGGGATTCGGCGAGATCACGCTGGAGACCGCAAGCCGCATCCGTGCGGGCGCGTCGGTACCGGACGTGAAGCTCAGCCGCTCGGCGCAGGAAGCAGCCGTTTCAGGTCTTGCTTTTTTTCGGGGCATTCCCGGCGCGATCGGTGGCGCGTTGCGCATGAACGGGGGCGCCTACGGACGCGAGACCAAGGATGTAGTCGTCGAGGTGCAGGGGATTGATCGCCGTGGTCGCCGCCACCTGCTTGCAAATGCCGAGATGAACTACAGCTATCGGCATTGCGGCGTCGGTGACGACATCATCTTCACCGAGGCACTGTTCCAGGGAGCTCCGGGCGATGCTGGGACAATTGCTGCGGAGATGGACAAGATCACCGAGGCGCGCGAGGCCACCCAGCCGATCAAGAGCCGCACCGGCGGTTCGACGTTCAAGAATCCGCCCGGACACAAGGCTTGGCAGCTCATCGATGCGGCGGGCTGCCGCGGGCTGCGACTCGGCAACGCCCAGGTCTCGGAGCTGCACTGCAATTTCCTGATCAATCTGGGCGGTGCCTCCGCCGCGGATATCGAGGATCTGGGCGAGACCGTGCGCGCCCGCGTAAGCGACAATTCCGGCGTCGAGCTGGAATGGGAGATCAAGCGCATCGGCCTGCGGCAGCAGTAGCGCGTCGGTCCTCATGCCCAGGTGGTAGCAGCGCAGCCATTCGGCGGCGCTTCAACTGGGGTGTATCTAATGCTCCGCATCAGCCGAATGCGTCGTCAAGATTTGCCTCGATAATCACCGGGACTGAGCACAATGAGCAAGCATGTCGCCGTTCTGATGGGGGGGTGGTCGGCGGAGCGGGAAGTCTCGCTGCGGTCCGGCAGGTACTGCGCCGAGGCGCTGGGACGGCTCGGATATCGAGTGACCCCCATCGATGTAGGACGCGACATTGCGACGGTGCTCGCCGGCGTCAAACCCGATGTTGCCCTCAACGCGCTGCATGGTCGGCCGGGCGAGGACGGCACCCTGCAAGGGATCCTCGAAACTCTCGCCATTCCCTACACCCATTCCGGGGTCATGGCGTCTGCTGTCGCCATGCAGAAGGATGTAGCCAAGATTTTGTTGCGCGCAGCTGGTGTGCCGGTGCCGGAAGGAATCGTGGCGTCGCGCTTCACCGCGGCGAAATCTCACTTGCTGCCGCCGCCCTACGTGATCAAGCCGGTGGCGGAGGGATCTAGTGTGGGGGTCTTCATTGTCACGCCGGAGCACGCCCATCCGCCCCAGGAGCTCACGCGCCACGATTGGGAATATGGGGAGAAGGTGATGGTGGAGACCTACATTCCCGGCAAGGAGCTGACCTGCGCCGTGATGGGAAAAGAGGCGCTCGGCGTCATCGATATCGTGTCGGTCACCAAGTTCTACGACTATGAGGCCAAATACGCCCCAGGCGCATCAAAACATGTTCTTCCCGCCGAAATTTCATCGTTTGTTTACCAAGAAGTCCGCAAACTGACATTGGCGGCGCATGGCGCGTTGGGGTGCCGGGGTGTGAGCCGTGCGGACTTCCGCTACGACGATCGCGTCGACGGGGCAGGGGGACTTTTCTGTCTCGAGGTCAACACGCAACCCGGCATGACGGAGACGTCGCTGGTGCCCGAGCTCGCGGCACACGCGGGGATCACGTTTGATGAGCTGGTGCGATGGATGATCGAGGACGCCTCGCTCAATCGCTGAGCTGGAAAGCGCGCTGGGCCATCCAGCGAGGAGCAGCTGCTTGCGAATCGCGGCTCTGCGCACGGTCGCCGCGCGCGGCGGGTTTGCTTGCAACCGCAATCTTCCTGCTGGCCACGCTAACCTATGGGGTCGTAAGGGGTGATCACATCCCCGCGGTTGCCGCCATCTGGCAGGATGCGCGCGATTGGGCCGCGAATATCGCCGGGGTGCGCATCGGCTCGGTCGCTCTCAGCGGAAATCATCACCTGACCCGCGAGGAGGTGCTTGCGATTGCCGGCATCACAGGACGGACCTCGTTGCTTTTCCTCGATGTCGAGCAGGCCCGCGAGCGGCTCAAGGAGAATCCATGGATTGCAGATGCCACTCTCCTGAAGCTGTATCCGCGCGAGCTGCAGATCAGCATCAAGGAACGCGCGGCCTTCGCGCTGTGGCAGAAGAACGGTGCAGTCTCGGTTATCGCTGGCGATGGGACTTTGCTCGAGCCCTATGTGGCGCCCCGGCTTCTTGCGCTCCCGCTCGTAGTCGGCGCGGGCGCCGAAAAAAACGCGAAAGAGCACCTCGCGCTGCTCGACAGCTACCCGAGGCTGCGCGATCTCGTGCGCGCCTCGATCTTGGTCGGTGAGCGGCGCTGGAACCTGCGACTGAAGAATGGGCTGGAAGTGCGGCTGCCCGAGACCGGCGTGGCCGCTGCGCTGGAGCAATTGATCGCGCTCGATCGGGAACAACATCTGCTCACGCGGGACATCGTCATGGTCGACCTGCGCCTTCCCGATCGGGTCACCGTACGTTTGTCGGATGCCGCTGCGACTGCCCGCATCGAGGCGCTCAAGGACAAGCCGAAGAAGAAGGCGAACGACGCATGAGTGGCCTTGCGTTCGGCATCACCCCGAAGATGAAGCCTCTGGGACAGAAACGCTCGGCCGTGGTGGCTGCGCTCGATATCGGCACCAGCAAAATCGTTTGTCTCATCAGCCGCCTCAAGCCGCGGGCTCCCGATGAGGTCCTGCGTTACCGCAGCCACTCTATCGACATCATCGGTTTCGGACACACCCTTGCGCGCGGTATCAAGGCGGGCGCCGTCGTCGACATGGAGCAGGCAGAGGCGGCCATCCGCCAGTGCACCGATCTCGCGGAGCGCGCTGGCAAGGTGCAGCTCGACTCGGTCATTGTCGCGATCTCCTCGGGCCGGCCCGCCAGCGACCTCATCTGCGCGACTATCGATATGCCGGGATCCAGCATCGGCGATCGCGAGATCGCCCGTGTGCTCGCCGCGGGCAGCCAGCACTCCGTGCGTACCGGTCGCGCTGTACTGCACTCGCTCCCGCTCGGTTATGTGGTCGACAACTCGGCGGGCGTCAGCGACCCGAGGGGTATGCTGGCGCATCGGTTCGGCATCGAGATGCATGTTGTGAGCAGCGATGTGTCGGTTGCGCGCAACCTCATGCTGACCGTGGAGCGCTGCCACCTGCAGGTGGAGGCCATGGTCGCGACGCCCTACGTTTCGGGGCTCTCAGTGCTTGCCGATGACGAGGCCGATCTCGGGGCCGCGGTAATCGATATGGGGGCGGGCACCACCACGATTGCGGTCTTTGCCGGCGGTCAGTTCGTGCATGCAGACGGGTTCGCGCTCGGCGGCCGGCATGTGACCATGGATCTCGCGCGCGGCCTGCATGCGCGCGTTCCCGATGCCGAGCGCATCAAGACGCTCTATGGCAGCGTGCTCAGCGGCGAATCCGACGAGCGCGACATGATCGCAGTGCCGCCGGTCGACCACGACGAGAACGAGCCGCCGCAGTTCGTGTCGCGTGCCGCGTTGGTGCGATTCATCAAGCCACGAGTGGAAGAGATTTTCGAGATGGTGCGCGACCGGCTGAAGGCGTCTCCCTTCGCGGCGGAGCCGCGCGGCCGGGTCGTTCTCACCGGGGGAGCTTCGCAGCTAACCGGACTGCCTGGAGTAGCCGCGCAGATTCTCGGCCGGCCCGTACGCATCGGCCGCCCTCTCGGGATCTCCAGGCTTCCCGAGGAAGCAAGAGGCCCTGCCTTTGCGGCGGTAGCCGGAATGATGGTCTACCCGCAAATGGCGCATCTCGAGCATTTTGAACCGCGGCGAACGCGGCACTCGCAAACAGGCGGCGGCTATATCGCAAGGGTCGGACGATGGCTTCGCGAGAGCTTCTGATAACTCGACGCCCCTCGGTCGGCGGCGGACCGACCCGGCCCGGCGGTGACTTCCGCGTATGAAGAGGTAATTATGAGCATCAACTTGAAAATTCCGGACATCCGTGAGCTCAAGCCGCGGATCACGGTATTCGGAACCGGCGGCGCCGGCGGCAACGCGGTCAACAACATGATCGCGAGCGGCCTCCAAGGCGTCGACTTTGTGGTCGCCAACACCGACGCGCAGGCCCTGACGATGTCCAAGGCCGAGCGCATCATCCAGATGGGCGTCGCCGTGACCGAGGGGCTCGGCGCCGGCTCCCAGCCCGAGGTGGGTCGCGCCGCCGCCGAGGAGGTGCTGGATGAAATCCGGGATCATCTGCAAGGAGCGCACATGGTCTTCGTCACCGCCGGTATGGGCGGTGGCACCGGTACCGGCGCCGCGCCGGTGGTGGCGCGCTGCGCCAAGGAGGCCGGCATTCTTACTGTCGGCGTGGTCACAAAGCCCTTCCACTTCGAGGGTGTGCGCAGGATGCGGGTCGCCGAAGCCGGAATTGGTGAGCTGCACAAGGTCGTCGACACGCTTCTCATCATCCCGAATCAAAACCTGTTCCGAGTGGCGAACGAGAAGACCACCTTCGCTGATGCCTTCGCCATGGCCGATCAGGTGCTCTATTCGGGTGTCGCCTGCATCACCGACCTCATGGTCAAGGAAGGCCTGATCAACCTCGATTTCGCCGACGTGCGGGCGGTGATGCGCGAGATGGGAAAGGCGATGATGGGCACCGGCGAGGCTTCCGGCGAGAAGCGCGCGCTATCCGCCGCCGAGGCAGCCATTTCCAATCCGCTGATCGATGATGCCTCCATGAAGGGAGCCAAGGGACTCCTCATATCCATTACCGGGGGCAAGGACCTTACCCTGTATGAGGTCGATGAAGCCGCGACCCGCATCCGCGAGGAAGTGGATCAGGACGCCAATATCATCGTGGGCGCAACGTTCGACGAGGCGCTCGAAGGCGTGATTCGGGTATCTGTGGTCGCAACCGGGATCGATCAAGCATCATTGTCGCGCACGATCTCCGCTCCGGAAGCGCGCATCGCAGAGTTGACCCAGAAGCTTCGGGCCGACCAGATCCGTGAGCAGCAGCGCCCAATGGGGATGGCAGAGTGGAAGGATGCTCGGCCCATGTCGGGAGCAGCGGGAAGCGTTTCGCAGCAGACGGCGGAGGCGATCGAGACGGCCGCCAAGGCTGCGGTCGCCCGCGCAGTCCTGCCCTTGGTCGAGGACGTAACCGTGCGTCCGATCCCCCCGAAGCCTTCCCTGTTCCCGGAACCATCTGCGACGATGGTCGAGCCGGCAGCGCCCAAGGCCTTCATTCCGCCGGCAGCGGAGCGTCTGCCGAACCGGCCGCGCCGGATGCCGGAATTCGATGAGCTGCCGCGCCCGGCACAGGCGGAGTTGCGCGCGCAACGCGGGGAGCAACCGGAAACAGAGCATCCCGAGAAGCGCAAGGGCGGCTTGTTGCGGCGGCTTGCCGCCGTGGGGCTGGGGCGGCGCGATGAGGACGAGACGGAGAAGGCTGGATCGAATGTTCGGCCGGTACGCCCGCTCACCCGACCGGCAGACCGTGCCCCAGTGGGAGCTGGACCGGCCGCGCCCGTGCCGGTAGCTGCCCCTCGGCCGTCGATTCCGGGTACAGCGTCCGGTAGCGCCGCCCCGGTATCCGACTACGCCAAGCGCCCGGTGCACCAGCCACTCGATCCTTTGGGCCGGCAGGCTCTCGCACACCCTGAAGAGGACCAGCTCGACATTCCGGCTTTCCTTCGGCGGCAGGCCAATTGATCACTCCGGACGTTAGCCCGCGTGAGCGTCCGTGACATGCGGGCTGATGGGTGCGGATCAGCAAACCGTCTCCACATCGGGGGCAATGGCCTCTGAGCCATACGAGGGTTAACCCAAAGCCCCTGGCGCGAATCGGCCAGGGGCTTCTTTGATTAATCCGCCGTATTGCGTCCATGGTGGGGGTCAAATTCCCAGCGAACGCACCGGTTGTCCGGCCCGTTCCGGGTTCCGTCAGTTCCCCAACGCATTGCGAATCATTGAATTTTCGCTACGCCGATTGCGGCTACGTCATGGTAACAATTAGTAAAAAAGCGTGAATTGGCGTTCTCGCCGACGAACGGTAAGGTCGCACTGCAAAGGGGTTCCTGACCAGGGGACAGCCAGGAGCACGACCGAGGTGGTGCGCATGCTGCGCCGCGTCCAGTCTCGCAGCTGCGGCCGGGGATACGGGGGAAAGTGCATGAAAGCTGCTCGGCAGACAACGCTGCGCGATTACACTGTACTCTATGGTGTGGGCGTGCATTCCGGCCTGCCAGTAACGCTAACGATCCATCCGGCGGATGCCGATACCGGGTTGCGCTTTATCCGTACGGGTCTCAATGGCTGTGGGCATCGCGAAATCTCGGCCGAAATGGGAGCCGTGACCGCGACCGAGTTCGCCACTGTCCTCGGCGATGCAACCGGGCCGCTGGTTTCAACAGCCGAGCACGTCTTGGCGGCACTCTCCGGATTGGGGGTTGATAACGCCACGGTTGAGATCGATGGTCCGGAAGCTCCCATTATGGACGGCAGCGCCGCCCCGTTCGTGGCGGCAATAGATTGCGTTGGCCTGGAGGCGCTCGATCAGCCTCGTCGCCACATCAGGGTTCTCAAGCCTGTCCGGGTCGCCCTCGGGGACGCTTTCGGCGAGATCCTGCCCAATCCGCGAGGCTTTCGGCTAGAGGCGCAAGTCCAATTCGATCATCCGCTGATCGGCCGCCAAGAGTTCGCACTCGACATCAAACCCGACACCTTCCGCCATGAGCTGGCGCGAGCGCGTACCTTTGGCTTTATGCGCGATGTGACCACGTTGTGGAATTCCGGTTACGCGCTGGGTGCCTCGCTCGAAAACACCCTCGTCGTCGCCGACAATCGCATCCTCAACCCCGAGGGTACGCGCTTTCGGGATGAATTCGTGCGGCACAAAATGCTGGACGCAATCGGCGATCTCGCTCTTGCGGGGGGACCGTTGCTCGCGACCTATCGATCGGTGCGCGGCGGTCACAAGCTCAACAACGCGGTACTGAACGCGCTCATGTCCGACAAGAGCGCCTGGACCTGGATTGAAGCCGAGCCCGTCCGTTCGGCCCGAGGCCATGCGGAGTTTGCTGCACGGGCAGCGGCAGTATTCGCACCCGAGATCTCCTAAGGCCGGACCCCCTCTGCGTTTTGGAGTCTCTTGCGCTCGTGTAAGGGCGCTTGCTGAACTCGCTTGGCAGAGCCCGTGGAACGCCACATTCCGGGCGGAATGTACGCCTAGTTTTTCAAACTTGGGCAGGGGTTTATGCGGGTAAAGCGCGGATGCGGCCGGCATCGCGTTTTCAGGGGCATCTCACCAGATCCATGCACTGGCGTAGCGTCAGCATGAAAATTCGGGGCAAGTCGCGCCCAGGAACGCCGTTTGCCGTCGTGCTGGCGCTGGCGACGATGCTGGGTGCCTGCAGCTTGTTCGACAAAGATAATGTGGCTCCCGACGAGCCCGCCGACAAGCTCTACAACGAGGGTCTCTATATCCTCAATCAAAAGAAAGAGCCCAAAGACGCGGCAAAGAAGTTCGAGGAGGTCGACCGCCAGCATCCCTATTCGGAATGGGCGAGAAAAGCCCTGATCATGTCGGCCTATGCCTATTACGAGGCCGGCGCCTATGATGATTGCATAAATGCAGCGCGCCGGTACGTGACGTTGCATCCTGGCAGCCCGGATGCCGCTTACGCGCAGTTTCTCATTGGGTCGTCGAACTATGATCAGATTCCGGAGATCTCCCGTGACCAGGGGCGCACCGAAAAGGCCATCGAAAGTCTCGAGGAGGTCGTCCGCAAGTATCCCACCTCCGAATATGCGGTAGCGGCCAAACGCAAAATCGAGTTCGCGCGCGATCAGTTGGCGGGCAAGGAGATGGAGGTCGGGCGTTGGGAGCTCGAGCGACGCGAATACACTGGCGCAATCAATCGCTTCAAAGTCGTCGTCACTCGCTATCAGAGGACGCGCCATGTCGAGGAGGCACTCCTGCGACTGACCGAGGCCTACATGGCTTTGGGTATCGTGGATGAGGCGCAGACCTCGGCCGCAGTTCTGGGCCACAACTTTCCAGAGAGCCGTTGGTACAAGGATGCCTATACCCTGATGCAATCGAAGGGTCTGCAGCCGACGGAGAACAAAGCTTCCTGGATCAGCCAAGCCTTCAAGCTGGGCTGAAGATAGAGCGTTCCCAAAACAGCACAGAATTGGCACTGCCCCGCCGCCGCAACGCAGTCGGCCTGCGCGGACTGTGCAAACTTGTCTGCGCATGCCGGGCACCTCTTTTGCGGCCGCCGAGGCAAGGAGGGCCCAAACGAGGTTGACCCATCCCCACGGCATCCACAGGCTTCATAATTGGGCTGTGCTTGCCGCCCTACGTCCTTATGTTGGCGCCGGGGATTCGCTTGCCCGTTTGGGCGTCGCCTGCAATGAGAAAGCCACGCATGCTGGCCCGGCTCTCCATTCGCGATATCGTCCTGATCGAGCGGCTTGATCTCGAGTTCGCGCCCGGTCTCTCGGTGCTTACCGGCGAGACCGGCGCCGGAAAATCGATTCTGCTCGATGCCTTTGCGCTTGCGCTCGGCGCGCGGGGTGATGCCGCGCTCGTGCGGCATGGCATGGAGCAGGGCCAAGTGGTTGCGGTATTCGAGCTGCCCCCTCGCCATGCCGCACGCGACCTGTTGGCGCGCAGCGCCATTGACCCGGAAGACGAATTGATCCTGCGGCGGGTGCAGTTTGCGGATGGACGCACGCGTGCCTTTGTCAACGACCAGCCCGTGAGCGCGCAGGCGCTGCGCGCGTTGGGAGCTTCGCTGGTGGAGATTCATGGGCAGCACGACGAGCGTGCCCTGGTGGACGTCTCCACCCATCGCCGGCTGCTGGATTCATTCGGTGGGCTCGAGGCTGATGCCGCCGCGGTGATGCGGCTGTGGGAGGAACGGGTCGCGTGCAAGGAGGAACTCGCATCACATCGCGATGAGGCCGAACGGGCCCGACGCGAGGCGGATTGGTTGCGCCACGCGGTCGAAGAGCTCACGTCTTTGGCGCCCCAGCCGGGCGAGGAGACCACGCTCGCGGACAAGCGCGCCTTGATGATGCAGGCGGAGAAGGTTGCAGCGGATCTTGGGGATGCCCACGAGGCGGTAGCCGGGACGCGTTCTCCGGTGCCGATGCTGTCAGCGGCGCTGCGCCGGCTCGAACGGCGCGGCGCGCACGCTCCGTCCCTGATCGAGCCGGCGGTGAAGGCAATGGACGCCGCATTGCGGGCGCTCGATGAAGCGCGCGCTCATCTCGAGGCCGCGTTGCACGCGGGGCATTACGATCCCCATGAGCTCGAACGGATCGAGGAGCGGCTGTTCACGCTGCGCGCTGCCGCACGCAAATATAACGTACCGGTCGATGAGCTGAGCGCCGCGGCTGCGCGCTATGCGGCAGGTCTGCGTCTGATCGATGCGAGTGCGGAAAAGCTTGCGGCCCTCGAAGACGCGAGCCGCGAGGCGGACGAGAGCTACCGCAAGGCGGCAAGCGCGCTGTCGATCGAGCGAAAGCGCGCGGCGGAAAAACTGGCGCAGGCCGTTGACGTCGAGCTCAGGCCGCTGCGCCTTGACCGTGCGCGGTTCTCGGTCGAGGTCTTAAGCGAGCAGGAGGGGGCCGGCCCTCATGGGATTGATCGCATCGAGTTCTGGGTAAGAACCAATCCCGGCAGCAGGCCCGGCCCGTTGATGAAGGTCGCCTCCGGCGGTGAGCTTGCTCGCTTCCTGTTGGCGTTGAAAGTCGTGCTGGCCGACCGTGGATCGGCGCCCACGCTCGTCTTCGACGAGATCGATACCGGCGCGGGCGGCGCCGTGGCCGACGCCATCGGCGTACGCCTGGCGCGGCTCGCCCGAGAAAGCCAGGTGATCGCGGTGACGCATGCGCCGCAGGTGGCTGCGCGCGCGGTCCGCCATTATCTGATCAGCAAGAGCGCAGTCGAGAAAGGCAAGCGCGTCGCCACTCGCGTGAGCGAGCTTTCTACCGAAAGGCGACGGGAGGAGATTGCGCGCATGCTTGCAGGCGCCGAGATCACGGCGGAGGCCCGGGCCGCTGCTGAGCGTCTGATCCGGGCCGCAAGCTGATCACCTACGCAAGTGCCCGATACCAGCACAATCCCGATCGATAAGCTCACTCCTGCGCAGGCCAAGGCCGAGCTGAAGCGGCTTGCAGTCGAGATCGGTGAGCATGACAAACGCTACTATCAGGACGACGCGCCGACTGTTTCAGACGCCGTCTACGATGCGCTGCGACGCCGCAACAATGCCATCGAGCAGCGGCTTCCCGACCTGATACGGGCAAACTCGCCCTCTCGTCGCATCGGTGCGCCGCCCGCGCAAAAATTCGCCAAGATCCGCCACGCCGTACCCATGCTCTCGCTGGGAAACGCCTTTAGCGATAACGAGGTGGCGGAGTTCGTCGAGCGCGTGCGCCGGTTTCTCCGGCTTCCCCAGGATGAGGAAATCGCGATCGTGGCGGAGCCCAAGATTGACGGGCTCTCCTGCACGCTCCGTTACGAGGGTGGGCGGCTCGCGAATGGCGCGACCCGCGGCGACGGTTTTGAAGGCGAAGACGTGACCGCCAACGTCGCGACCATCAAAGATATTCCCAATCGGCTTGGCGGCCCCGCTGTCCCCGAGATCTGCGAGATCCGAGGGGAAGTCTACATGAGCCACGCCGATTTCGCCGCCCTCAATGAACGCCAGGAGAAACAGGGAAAGCAGATATTTGCCAACCCGCGCAACGCCGCGGCCGGCTCGCTGCGCCAGCTCGACTCCTCCATTACGGCTTCGCGGCCCCTGCGTTTTTTCGCCTATTCCTACGGCGAGATGTCGCGCGTGCCGGCAGAGACCCAATCCGCCATGCTGAAATGGTTCGAGCGGGTGGGCTTCGAGACCAACCCGCTCACGCGAGTTTGCCACAGCGTCGAGGAGCTCCTTGCTTTCCACCGCAGCATGGAGAGCCGCCGCGCGACGCTCGGCTACGACATCGACGGCGTGGTCTACAAGGTCGATCGCCTCGACTGGCAGCGGCGGCTCGGTTTCGTGTCACGCAATCCTCGCTGGGCGGTCGCCCACAAGTTTCCGGCCGAGAAGGCGACCACCATTGTCAAAGCAATCGATATCCAGGTGGGCCGTACCGGCGCGCTCACACCCATTGCCCGCCTCGAGCCGGTCACCGTGGGCGGGGTGGTGGTGTCGAACGCAACCCTGCATAACGAAGACGAGATCGAGCGTCTCGGCGTGCGCGTCGGCGATACGGTGACGATCCAGCGTGCCGGCGATGTCATACCGCAGGTGCTCGGCGTCGTGGACAGGCCGAGAGGGTCCAGGCCTTACCGTTTTCCGAGGACGTGTCCGTGCCCGCTGAAGACCGCGGTGGTGCGCGAAGCGATCACCGGTGGCCAGGAGGGTGCGCGTTCCCACTGCACCGGAGAGTTCGCCTGTCCGTTTCAACGCATCGAGCACCTGAAGCATTTCGTCTCGCGGCGCGCCTTCGATATCGAGGGATTGGGCGAGAAGCAGATCGAGCTGTTTTATCAGCAAGGATGGGTGCGTGAGCCCGCGGAGATTTTTACCCTCGAGCGCAGGAACGCAGAGATTCGATTGGAGGAATATGAGGGGTTCGGCGAGGTATCGGTACGCAATCTGTTCAATGCCATCCGGCAACGACGACAGATTTCCCTCGAACGGTTCATCTACGCGCTTGGCATGCGGCACGTGGGCGAGACCACGGCGCGGGCGCTCGCGCGCGCCTATGGATCGTGGCAGGACTTTCACCGAGCCTCTCTCGCCGCCGCTGCGGGCGACGCTGAGACCAGAGCGGAGATGGACAATATCGATCAGATTGGTGACACGGTGATCGACGCTATCGCAGCGTATTTCAGCGAGAGGCATAATCGGGAGATTGTCGAGCGGCTCACTGCGGAGATGACCGACATCGTTGATGCCGAGAGGCCTGCGTCTGATTCGACGGTTGCTGGCAAGACTGTCGTGTTCACCGGCTCACTGGAAAAGATGACGCGCGACGAGGCCAAGGCCATGGCCGAGCGCCTGGGCGCCAAAGTCGCCGGCTCGGTTTCGAAAAAGACGGATTACGTGGTGGCCGGCCCTGGCGCCGGTTCGAAGCTTGCGAAAGCGAGAGAGGCTGGTGTGACCATTCTGACCGAGGATGAATGGCTCGACCTGGTGGGCGAGAAACACTAACGCTTCATTGCAGCATCCGATGAGCTGCAAGGGGGGCGGCTTTTACGGTACCCCAATCCTTCCATGTCTCCGATGTGCAGAAGCGGGTTTTAGACCCGCCCTACATCCCGGCATCCGCAAGTTGGCCGAGCAAAGCGCAATGCCGCAGCTTCAGTCACAGTGCACTCGTTGTGTTTGTCAGATATGGCCGGTCAAAGCCAGCACGATGATAATCAGCAGAATCAGTCCCAGGCCGCCGCCCGGCCCGTAACCCCAGCTTCGGCTGTAGCCCCACGTGGGGAGCGCACCGATCAGTGCAAGTATCAGTATGATAATGAGAATGGCCGTAAGCATGGCGTCGCCCCGTTCCGATGCATTTTGCGGGTAACAACGCTGAAGGGGGCGCCAAGTTCCAGTTGCGCAGTGTGTTTATCTCGGCCGCGAGAGGGCAGCGATCTCGCGCGCGATGTCATTGTGGATTCTGACGCTCTTATCGATACTGATGTGAGAAATGGTTAAATCATCGCTCACATCGATGTTGATGAGCTACTATCGCGTGGCCGGGTGCCGCGTGACCAGAGTGAAAACGGCTGCTCCCGTGGCAATCCCGAAGAACAGCATCAGAAGCAGCATGGGCATTGCGGTCGAGGCTCCGGCAATCACGTGACCGGACAGCTGCGCCCCGGCGGCTCCGATCATCATCTGGACGAATCCCGTCATCCCTGATGCGGTGCCGGCGATCTGGGGCCGTATGCTGACCGCCCCTGCGACGGCGGTCGGCAACAACAAGCCGTTGCCCACGCCGACGACGATTTGCGGAAGAAAGATCGTCGCCATCTCCCAGCCCGGAAGCGCAACGTAGAGCGCCACGCTGAGGAGACAGCCGATGACGGTCAGCGCAATTCCCCACCAGATCAGGACGTTGATGCCGAACCGGATCGTGAGTTGCGAGACGAGATAGTTGCCGGACATGAAGCCGATCGAAGGCAGAAAGAACCAGGCCCCATATTCTGCCGACGTGCGGCCAAGCATGGTCACGGCGACGTACGGGGCGCCGCCGAGAAAGCTGAAGAACGGCGCCGAGCCGAACCCGGCACACAGCGCGTAGCCGAAGAACACCGGGTTTGCGGCGAGCGCCCGGAGATCGGACGCGAATTGGCCGCGGCCTCCCTTCATGCCTGCTTTCACCCGGGTCTCGGGCAGGGCGATCACGGCCCAGACAAAAATGCCTCCCGCCAAGCACGCCGAGAAGATGAATATTGATTCCCAGCCGAACAGAGTGTCGAGAATGCCGCCGATCAGCGGAGCCGCCATCGGCATCAGCACCACGACCGAGGTAACCAGACCGATCATCGAGGCCGCGCGCTCGCGCTCGTAGAGATCGCGGATGATTGCACGCCCAATGACTTGGCCGGTGGAGGCGCCGAGCGATTGCGTCACTCGCCACGCCACCAGGCTGGTAATCGTGCTGGCGAAAATGGCGAACGTGCTCGCAACGCTTGCCAAGGCAAGGCCGATGAGCACGACGGGCCGCCGGCCAAAACGATCCGACAACGGGCCGAACAGCAGCTGCGCAACCGCAAGCCCCGTCAGATACAGCGAGACCGTGAGCTGGACATTGCTGGGCTCGGTCGCGAATCGCGCCACCATGCTGGGAATGGCCGGAACCAGGATATTCAGCGAGAGCGAGCTCACGCCTGTCATCGCGACCAGCAATGTCAGCAATCGCAACGGCGTCCCGCGCTTGACCGGACGATCCTGGTTTGATGCTGCAGTGGCCAAGGCGCGCTTGTCGGCTCAGGAATGAGCAAGCGGGCGGGTTGCCCCTGCAAGCCAGGCGGCGGTCCGCGCGTCCAGAATCGGGGATAAGGTTGCCATGACCCGCGAATGATACCGGTCGAGCCAAGTGCGCTCTTCCGGGTCGAGCATCTCGCCGACTACGAGCCGTTGGTCGATTGGTGCCAGCGTGAGCGGCTCGAACGCATGGAGCGGCTTTTCCGCGCCCGCGACCGCAGGCGCCTCGACCACCAGCTGCAGGTTCTCAACCCGGATGCCGTACGCGCCGTCTTTGTAATAGCCGGGCTCGTTCGACAGGATCATGCCGCGTTTGAGCGCAGCAACGCCTAGCTTGGAAATGCGGGCGGGACCTTCGTGCACCGACAAATAGCTGCCTACCCCGTGCCCGGCGCCATGATCGAAGTCGAGCCCGGCCTGCCACAAGTATTGACGTGCAAAGGAATCGAGCTGCGCTCCGGTCGTGCCGTCGGGGAACACCGCACGCGCTATGGCAATGTGTCCCTTGAGCACCCGAGTGAAACGGGAGCGCATTTCCGCGTTCGGTTCGCCCACGGCAACCGTGCGGGTGATGTCGGTGGTGCCGTCCTCGTACTGGCCGCCGGAATCGATGAGGAACAAGTCGCCGGGTGCAATCACGCGATTGGTCCTGGTGGTGACGCGATAATGCACGATTGCGCCATCGGGACCCGCGCCCGCAATGGTCGGAAAGGATATGTCCTTGAGCGCCCCGGTATCGCGCCGGAAGCTTTCGAGTGCCGCCACCGCCTCGATCTCGGTGAGCTGCCGATTGCCGACCTCCTGCTCGAGCCAGGACAGAAAACGCACGACCGCAGCACCATCCCGGATGTGCGCCGCGCGAGCGCCTGCGATCTCCACGTCGTTCTTCACAGCCTTCATCAATGCGATGGGATCGCTCCCCTCGGTAACTGTGCCGCCGCTGACCGTGATATTTCGCGCAAGCACGTCCGCGGCAGTCGCCCGGTCGATGCGCACGGTCTTGTGTTGCTGACCAAGTGCGACCAGCGCTTGCTCGAAATCGGCGGGCTCGTGCACATCGGCAAGCATCTCGAGGTAAGCGCGCACTGCATTCGACAGCTTGCGAGAGTCGACGTAGACCGACGGTCGGCTCTCTCTTGGAACGATCGCGAACGAGAGCGGCAATGGAGTATGGGCAACGTCGGAGCCACGGATGTTGAATGTCCAGGCGACCGCATGCGGATCGGAAACGACGAGGGCGTCGGCGCGCAATGTGGCGAGCTCGGCGGCAATCCGAGACAGCTTGTGTTCACTCGGCTCGCCTGCAAACCGAAGGTCGTGCACTGACACGGGGCCGAGCGGCGGCGGCGGACGGTCAGTCCATATCTCGTCGATCGGATTGGACTCGACTGGAACCGGAGTAGCGCCGACCGCGGCGCAGGCCTTCCTGATGCGCTCGGCACCGTCCACGGTATGCAGCCATGGATCGTAGCCCAGCCGGTCGGTGTGGGAGAGATTCCGCTCCAACCATGTGTCCGGCGGATTCTCCACCAGATGCTCTATGGCATATAAAGAAGTATCGACCTGCTGGCGTGCCTGGAGCGTGTAGCGCCCGTCGACGAACAGCGCCGCGCGCTCAAGCAGGATTATGGCGGTCCCGCTTGAGCCGCTGAACCCGGTCAGCCAAGCGAGCCGCTCCTCACAAGCCGGCACATATTCGTTCTGGTGCCGATCAGCGCGCGGCACGATGAAGCCGGTAAGATCGCGGCGAGCGAGCTCGGTGCGCAGTGACTTGATCCGCGGCCCGGCTGCAGCGCATGCAGCCGCATCTTCGAATGATTGGAAACGAGCCTCGAACATGGCCGCAATCTAGGCGCTGGTCACTGGGGGGACAATCTGGCGCCGGTGACACCTTCTTTCTCGGTTGGTTAGTGGTACTGCGTCACAAGTTGCCCCTCGACGTTATTCCGGGGCGCAGGCAAATCGGCCGTGCCGATTTGTCTGAATCCATAACCCCAAGCAGTAATGCGTGCCACCGCAGCGTAACCACTTTCATCACTGCACGGCCTGTGGTTATGGATTCCGGGCTCCGCTCGCCCTCGGACGGCGCGAAGCGCCGATCCGAGCGCTCGCGGCCCCGGAATGACGGGCTAGAGTAGTTTGTGATGCAGTACGGTTGGTCCTTGGGTTCGTTTGGCCAAGCGTCGTGTTGTTCATATTCAATCATTGTTTTCACTGCGCTTTTGCCCGTGGCTTCGTTTGCGGAAGTTGGCTTCGTTTGCGGAAAATGTGAAAAATGCTTGTGCAATCTGACAAACACAGCCGCCAGTAGAGGACGGCGGCTATCGGTGTTCGGACTCGCTGCGGCTGGCCCCCGCGTCGGTTCGCAAGTGCAACTCATCGGTGAGGAATTGACGGTCTCATTGTAAACAATAATGAAATTACAATGATTTTTCTCCCCTAAGTTGAACCGGCACATTCGTGAGTCCGCGAGCACGTGTCCCAGGCTCGCATCTGCCCGCCCGGTGGCCTCACGGAAGATCGCCGCCATAATAATCACCTCACCGCGCCAAGAACAAAGCCCGACGCAGTCATTCGCGCCGGGCTTTGAACGCACTTCCGAAGAGTAGCCTTGTATACATGAGTTGGGTTTCATGAGTCCAGCAAAATTTTCTGGCGACGTACGCGCGGCGAGCATGGCAGCCGCCTGAAATTAACGCCTCCGAAGCTTGGGGATACTTCGGGTCGGGCGGGCGAGGATGAGCGTCGTCCACCCTCCAAGCCCGATGCGCCTTATCAAAACAAAACCGCGTGCCCGGTAGCTCGCGACCGCAGGCCCGGCTTGTGCATTGAGCAGCCCTGAGAGCACGACTGCGCCGCCGGAAGCGATCAACCTTCTTATCGGGGTTGCCAGCGCACGCAGCGGATCAAGAAGAATATTGGCGAACACCAAGGCGAAAGGCGAGCGTTGGTGAAAATGTCGCGTGGCGACCCCGGCGGCCTGCACAATCTCGACCTTCGCCGCAACCCCGTTCACGCGCGCATGCTCGCGCGCGACCGCAACGGCGCGAGCATCGATGTCGCTTGCGAGGACCGGCAATCCCATGGCTTTTGCAGCGGAAATAGCGAGCACGCCGCTACCGGTTCCGATGTCAAGCACGGCTGCTTTTTTTCTGCTCGGCCGCTTGCGGGCGGCCGTGCCGTTTGCGGCGCGCCTTCGCCGGTCCCGCTTCATGATGCAGTCCAGTGCGATGAGACAGCCACGCGTGCTTGCGTGATGACCGGTGCCGAAGGCAAGCGTCGCCTCGATCTGCACTGCAATCCGGTTTCGCCCGATCCGTTCGCGGTCGTGCCTGCCATGCACGACGAAACGACCCGCCTGGACCGGCCGTAGCCCTTCGAGACTTTTGCGTACCCAGTCCGTTGGGGCAAGCGTCTCGAAAACGAGCTCCTCAGCCAACGCCTTTCCCCCGATGGAGGCAATCAGCGCCCGGACGGCGCCCTTGTCGGGCTCGGTACGGAAATGCACCGCCACCGACCACTGACCATCGGGCTCCTCTGCAATTGCAATGGCCGCGGCTTCCCCTGCAGCGCTCGCGGCGAGGCCATCCTGGATGCGAACGGCCATCGCCGCGTCGGTTCTCACCCGCGCGACGACGGTGCCTGTCGGCGGCGAAGGCTCCAGCATGCTCGGTTTCCTTATGTCCGCAATTTTCGTAGATCTTCAACGTGCAGTCGATCGAAACAAGATCATCATGGGTCGTCGCGGGCGTGGTGCTGGTCATCCTGGCGCTTTCGTTTGGCGGGCCGTGGATCACCATTGTTGCGCTCAAGGCCATTGCGGTGGAGATGGGCGGATTGCGCTCGATCCCGTCGCTGGCGAGCTCGCTTTCCTGGGTTGGCGTGGGCGCGGGCGGGATCGCAATGGGCGCAGTTGCGGAAAAGGTGGGAGTGCGATGGACCACAGTCTTCGGCTCGCTGATGATTCTTGCAGGGCTTGCGATCTCGACATCCGGAGGAGCGTGGCAGCTCTATCTCGGCCAGGGGCTGCTTATGGGAGCTCTGGGAATTGGCAGCATGAATGCTCCGTTTTACGTGTATGTAAGCCGGTGGTTTGATTCTCACCGCGGCTCGGCGCTCGCACTCATCTCGAGCGGGGCCTACATGGCCGGCGCGGTCTGGCCTCCGATCTTCGAACCCATCATCTCTCATTTCGGGTGGCGCAATACCATGTGGTGTTTCGGACTGCTCGAGGTGGCCGTGGTGGTTCCGCTTGCGGCAATCTTCTTGCGCCCCGCGCCCGACATGCCCTTGCTCGCAGGCCGCCGTGCGACCTCGCATCGAGCAAAGCGTGTGCTGGGATGGCCGCCCAATCTGGTTTTTGCGCTGTTGGCCGTTGCGTCCATATTCTGCTGCATGCCCATGGCGATGCCGCAGGCACATCTGCCTGCTCTGTGCAGCGATCTCGGGATCGTCGCGTCGCACGGGGCGGCGATGCTGACGGTGTTGTTGGGCACGGCGTTCGTGAGCCGTCAATTCTGGGGCTGGATCGCCGATCGTTTCGGCGGGCTCAATACCGTGCTGGTCGGCTCGGCGGTTCAGATGCTGGCGATCAGCGCATTCGTGGTGACGCAGGATGAGATCGGTCTGTTCACCGTGGCCGCGGCGTCAGGCTTCGGTTTCGCTGGCATTATTCCCGCCAATATTCTTGCCCTTCGCGAGCTGTTCCCCGTGGCGGAAGCTTATTGGCGCATTCCGACGTTTCTTCTGTGCAGCGGTACCGGCATGGCCCTGGGCGCATGGCTTGCCGGCGTGCTCTACGATCATTTCGGATTCTATGCGCCTGCCTTCGGGGCGGCCGTGGCGGCGAATGCCATCAATTTCGCGATTATCAGCTTTCTCGTGCTGCGGCAGAGAAGTCGGTTCGGACCCTATGTCGTTGCTTGACGGCGCCGGTGCGCGCGAGTTAGCTTGGACGCGCGAGGAAGGGGTCGCGCTTCTTGCGCCCCTTGTAGCCATCAACTCTGAGCGATCGCCATGACGCTGTTTCGCATTGCCGTCGTCCAGCCGATCTGTCATCCACCTCCGGGGGACGAGTCCAACGTCGCCGATGCCGTGTCCGCGATCGAGCGCGCAGCCGGGGAGGGGGCGCACTTCGTCTGCTTCCCCGAAAGCTATCCCGGTCCATGGCGGATGCCGGCGGCATTCGATCCTACGGCGGCGATCGGCGAGGCAGCAGCCAAGCACAAAGTCCATGTGGTTTTTGGCACCCTCGAGCCGATCGATGCTGCCACGGGTAGCGCCTACAATCTCACCTGCATGGCCTATCCCGATGGCCGTCCGCCCGCTCGCTACCGCCGCACCCATCCGAACGGGCCCTGGATCTATACGGGTGGGCCGTCGTGGGAATTCCAGTGGGTGCCGGGTAATGGCTTCCCGGTGTTCGAGACGGAGCACGGCAAGGTCGGGCTCGCCATGTGCAGCGAGGTCTACATGCCCGAAGTTGCGCGTGCGCTCGCCCTGCGTGGAGCCGAGCTCATCTTCATGCCCGCGGGCAGCGACAAGCGAAAGCTATGGGCGACGTGGCGCACGCTAATCTGGGCGCGCGCGATCGAGAACCTCGCCATCGTGGTGACCACGCAGAACCTGTTCGATCATTCCGAACGCGGCCTCGCCATGGTGGCAGCGCCCGAGGAGATCCTGCTCGAGAGCACGAGCGCGGGGACGAGCGTGGTCGATGTGAGCCTCGAGCGCGTGCGCTATCTGCGCGCGAGCCGCGACGTGCTCGGCTCCTCGGAGCAATGTGCGGTCAAGCAGGGCCTTCTCGGCCCGCAATGGCAACGCCCCGAGCTTTACGACCCGATCTATCCGCGGCCGCTGCGCGAAGCGGCGGAGTGATTGTGTGAATCGTGCCCGCTAGGGCGGGATGACTTTTCTTGCAATCGTCATCCTGATCCAGCTCCTTGTTTGAGCATGTCCTTTTTCGCAAGACCGGCTCAAGCGCGAGTGTAGGCTTTTGGCGGATGTTTGAATTGTGCCGAAAAAAAGGACCGAACAGGGACGGAACATCGCAAGCCCTGACCGTCGCGATCACGTGCGCAGTGGCGAAGGCGGCATGCAAGAAGCCCGGCGCGGTTTTCCGCCCGGGCTTTATACATGAACTTGAGATTGTATTTTTTTACATGAGTTGCGTAATAGATGTCAAGACAAATTTTTAGATTTCAGCGAAATTTTCGAGTGTTGCGCCGACGGCAGCGTGGTCATCGACAATTCTCATCGTGCCGCCGGAGGCCGGAGGAAAACTCTGTTTCTGCCCAAGAGCTAAACGAGAATCCCGCCCGGGAACAACAGTGCCTGGAACGGGTCGGCATACTCCACAAAAGCCGGCCGCGCCCCATCAAGTGCCAGCGTCCGCAGATGATCGGTCATGGGGTGCCTGGATGTGCCGATCTTGAACACGAAATTTGCACCGCTGCTGACATGCGACGGCGTCATCACCCGGATAACAGTTTTGAGCGGTTTGCCCTCAAACATCGTGAACGTGAGTATGTCGGTCGGCGCCGTTGGAATGGAAGCGCCGCGGTCGCCCTCGAACGTCCCGATGATTTCGCCGATCGCTATCGCGTACGATCGTTGAGAAGCGCTTACCGTTGCTCCCGACATCAATCGCGGCGAGGAACTTGTTGTAGCCCCAAATCTCTCGCCCAGTGCGGCGTGCCACCGCGGTTGTGACGGGCAGGTCCAACACATAGTTTGCCGGAATCGGGTCGCCCGGCGCCGTGGCCACGACGGTCAAGCCGACTTCGTTGTATGGGCCGATATCCGTAACGCGGTACTCGATGCAGTAGAGCAGAACAACCCCCTTTCCATGCTCCTGCGAGAGCGCCTGCAGACCGGTGCCCTTGAGCAGCCCGGCGGCTCGATCCAAGCCGGTCAGGAAGGTGGCGACCAGGCATTGGACGTCGAAGTAGCGGATCGGCAACCGGCACTCTGTTCCATCGCTGAGGATTCGACGCTGCAGTTTCAGATCGGCTGATTGGGGCCTCGAATGCCTCACAATATTGGTGGATGCGCCGATTGGGTTTGTACAGCATTGGGCGCCGGCGGGGATGGGTTTCAACCTTCGAGGTGTTGTCTTGGAAGAGGATCGTAAGCGCGCGGGTGACGAGATCGTCGGGATCAGCCGCCGGCTTGGCCGCAGGCGCGGTACGCTGAAGGGAAAGGTCTGGGTTACGCGTCTGGGCAGCAGAAGTTCCGAGGCCTTCAATAATGTGCTTCGATCCATGGCGGCCCTCTCATCTGCTCGGCCAATGAGTTGCGCAGTTTTCAGCGGGAACAGGCAGCCTCAACGGCAGGACCCTTCTGGCGTCAACTCGGTCAGCAACGCTTCGGCCTGCTTGAGGTCGAGAGTGTCGAAGCCCTGCGTGAACCAGCCATGCACTGGAGCGAGAAGGTCGCGAACATGCTCTCGCCTGCCCTGATCGCGCAAGAGCCGCGCCATGCTATCGCTGCTCGCAGCTCCCAGGACTTTGCCTGCTGGCTGCGCGCGACCGCAAGCGCACGCTCGAAACAGGCTTGCGCCTTTGCCACGTCCGGCTGCGGCAAAAGCAATGCAATTTCTCCGGCAATGCGATTGACCTCCGCTTCGTACCATCGCTCCTTGGCTGTCTCGACCGCGGTCATCGCCTCCCCAATGCAGCGCCTGGCGTCGTCGAATTGACCGATCTCCGCATTCGCTCTTGCCAGATATGACAACCACAACGGCATCCACATTGTTATTCGCGTCGATCGCATTGCGGTGACGCCGGAGGTGATCGTTTGTACTGCGTCCGAGGCTTTGCCGGTCAGGGCCATTACGCAACCGCGTTGCATC
Source organism: uncultured Alphaproteobacteria bacterium (assembly GCA_963841705.1). Lineage (GTDB taxonomy): Bacteria > Pseudomonadota > Alphaproteobacteria > Rhizobiales > Xanthobacteraceae > VAZQ01. Next base: position 15,437 of record CAWJDY010000012.1, on the reverse strand, counting down.
ATCCCCCATGCCGCCCAGAACAACGACGCTGTTTGATCCTTCAAAACACTGAATTCATCGACGAGCGCGCTTGCTGCCGCATAATTCCCGCAGTGAACATGGGGCCATATGCTGAAATTCAGCACGTACAACAACGTCGCGGAGTGGCCGATCTCGCGCGCAACCCTGAGCGCCTGCTCGATATCTGCAAGTGCGTCCTGCGGATAGCCGAGCAGCCAAGAGGCCAACGACCTCCAGCACAGGGTTGCCGCGCCGACGTCCTGGCCAAAACGTGTCGCCAGAGAACGATGCTCGGCAGCGTCGTAGAGCGAGAACGCGCGATCGAGATGTGTTCGCCCGTCTGCGATGTCCCCTGTATGCAGCAGAGACAAGCCCATGAGGCGATGGCCGATCATGCGCGGTCCCGTCGCGCTCTGCTTATCCGCGAGGGCAAGGAACTGGACCGCAAGCTCACGCATCACGTCGCCGTTGAACGCTACGATGTTAGCGACCCACGAAACCGTAAAGAACGGAGAACAACAACAGCGGGTCTTCGGGAGGCTCTCCGAGCGCTTCCGCTTGCTCGATCAGCAGACGTGCCCGCTCCACCGCAGCCCTGGTTTCCGGCGTCGCATAGCCGCTGATATGGAGGAGTGGGGTGATGAGTGCGACCTGAAGCTTGATCTCTTCACGCCGCCGGGCGGGGGTACTCGGGCAGGGTCGCGATGAGGTCGAGGGCGCGCCTGAGCTGCTCTGTGGCTTCAACCAGCGCCGAGCGCGCCAGCCGATCGCTGTCCCGCTTTGCCCCAGAAAGCCGCCGCCTTCTCGACCTCTCCCGCTTCCGCGTAGTGACGCGCCAGCAGCTCGGGCTTGTTCTCGGCCATGTCGCTGAACCTGGTTTCGAGAGTTTCGGCAATTCGAGCATGGAGCTCGCGTCTCGGCTCGCGCAGCAGCAGACCATAAGCCGCGTCCTGCACCAGGGCATGCTTGAACAAGTAACTCGCGTTCGGCGGCACACCCTGCCGGAACAGCAGCCCTGCCCGAATGATGCTGTCGAGCTCCGCTTCGAGCTTTGCCTCCGGCTTGCAGGCGAGTGCCGTCAGCAGGGCATGGGGGAATTCGCGTCCGATCGCCGCGCCGATCTGAGCCAGCTCCTTGGCGGGGCCAAGCCGGTCGAGCCGCGCCATCAAGGATGCGTGCAAGCTCGGAGGGACTGCCATTGCCGGAGAGGGAACCAGGGTCGCCGTCCGGCGGGCCTCGTCTTCGCATTCTGCCTCCAGCACCGCTTTTGTCATCTCTTCCACGAACAGGGGGATGCCGTCGGTGCGCTCGATGATATCGTGTCGGATGTTGGCCGGCAGCGGCTTGTTGCCGACGATGTGGTCGATCAGCGCGCTGACTTCATGAGGGGCCAGTGGGTTGAGGATGAGAATGGTCACGTGCGCCTGTCCGATCCAGGGCGGCTCGAATTCCGGCCGGAACGTCACGATCAGCAGCGCGCGGAGGCTCCGAATCCGGTCGACGATCCGACCGAATACTTCCAGGCTGGTGGGGTCGGTCCAATGCGCATCCTCGAAGATGATCAGCACCGGATGTTGGCGCGTCAGGGCCTCCATTTGCGCGATGAGCGCGTTCAGCGTTCTTTCCCGGCGCTGCTGCGGTGTCAGTTCGAGCGCGGGATAGCGTCCATCGTTCGGCAGCGACAGCATCTCGGCCAAGAGCGCGGCGTTCTGCGCCGAGGTCGAGGACCGTCGAAGGAGCACATCGAGCTTGTCGAGTTTCGTTTGCACGTGTCATCGTGCATGAGGCCGGCGGCACGCTCCATCTGTCCGATGAGCGGATGCAGCGCGCTGTTGGTGTGCTGCGGGGAGCAGAAACAGCGCAAGCGTGTGTGCGGCTCGCCAGCGAGAAGCTCCATGATCGCGGCCGTGAGTCGTGATTTCCCGATACCGGCATCGCCGGAAAGCAGCACCACCTGGCCTTTGCCGTCCTTTGCTCTTGCCCAGCGCCGCCGCAGCACCTCGAATTCTTCTTCCCGTCCGACCAGGGCGGTGAGGCCGGAGGCATGCAGTGCCTCGAAACGGCTTTCCATGGAACTCGGCTGCAGCACCGCCCAGGCCCGCACCTGCCCGGCAATGCCCTTGAGCTCCCGCATCCCAAGGTCCTCGAACTGGAAGAGGCTGCCGAGAAGCTTTCGCGTGCTTTCGGCGATGACGACCATGTTCGGCTCGGCAAGGCCCTGCAGGCGCGCCGCGAGGTTTGGCGTCTCGCCGACCATGCCGCGCTCCTCCGACTCACCCGATGAAATCAGGTGGCCGACCACGACCAAGCCGGTTGCAATGCCGACCCGGATTTGCTGGGGAGCATGCGTCTTGAGTCCGGCCACCACCGCGACCAGCTCAAGCGCAGCCTGTACCGCCCGCTCCGCGTCGTCCTCATGCGCGTGCGGATAGCCAAAGTACACGAGGACACCGTCCCCGACATATCGTGCAACGAAGCCGCCAAAGCGGCGCACGGTGGTGGCCACGCATTTCTGATAGGCGGAAATGATCTCGCGCAGGTCCTCCGGATCCATGCGGGTGGAGAGCGCCGTCGAACCGACCAGGTCGGCGAACATCACAGTCACCTGACGGCGCTCGGCTTCCTCGCGTGGGCTCAATTCGGGCGCCAGGCACAAGCTGGGATGTGGCGGATGCCGCTCCGGCAAGCTCGCCTATCGCGCGGAGCAACCTCCGGCGATCGCCAAGAAGGCACGACACCAAGCTCCTCCTTGAGATCCTCGTCCGTGAGATCCCGCAGAGTCGAGAAATCGATCCGGTGCTCGGCAAAGCGGTCCGCGTACTCGGGCAATCCGAGCGAAGCAAGCCACTCTCTGACCGACTGCATGGCCCTACGCGTCCCGTCGCACGAGGTAGTCTACGCAACCGCGCAGCCATTCGAGGTCCGGGCCTGCGGGCACGCCCGCGAATGCCGAGCTTTCGAACTCCCGTGCCGCGGCCTCCGCAAACGCGGCGGCGGTCTGCTCCGCCCACTCGATGCTGCCGCTGCTCACGATCATCTCATGAAGCCGCAGCACCTCGCGCGGCAGGCGCCGCTCGCGCGGCCGCGCCAAGAAGCCGGAGATCCACGCCCGGTCAGCGCCATTGGCCTGGCCAAGCGCGCGCGTGAGCATCAGGGTACGTTTTCCCTCCCACAAATCGCCGTTGATCTCCTTGCCGTAACGCGCAACGGTCCCCTTGAGGTTCAGAACATCGTCGGTGATCTGGAAGGCGAGCCCGAGCAGATAGCCGAACTGATTGAACCGGCTGAGATTGCGATCCTCGCCATTGGCGGCGAGCGCGCCGATCCGCATCGGATGAATGAAGCTGTACCAGGCAGTCTTCTTGAGCACGAGCCGCAGGTAGTCCTCGGCACCGACTGTGAGATCATTGTCGCGCACCCAGCCAAGCTCCATGGCCTGCCCTTCGAGGGTCTCAATGACCATGTGATCGACTTCGTCGAAGATGCGGATCGCCGTCACCGGTCCGAGCCGCTCGCCGGTCCTGCGAAAAAGGCGCATGGCAAGCGCGTTCATGGAATTGCCAGTGTTCACGGCGATTGGAATCCCGGCGCGGCAGATGCATTGTCGGGGCGCCGCGCCGCGACTCGCTTCCGTCTTCAATGTCGTCGTGCACTAGGAAGGCATTATGCAGCATTTCCAGCCCGGCCGCCGCGGGGAACACGTCCTCCGCGCGCCCTCCAAGCGCGCGCGCGGTCGCAATGCACAAGGCCGGGCGCAAGCCCTTGCCCGAGCGGTCAACGAAATCCTTCACGAGGCCGTACAGATGGCGTTGCGGCTCCCAGCTCGGAATGCCCTGCCCGAGCGTGTCGGCGAGCATGTTGCGATACCAGGTAAGGCGCTCCAGGAAATCCGTCGGTCCGGCGACGTCCGTGGTCTGTGGGACCGCCTCCGCAACGTGCGGCACCGCCTCCGCAGCGTGCGGCACCGCCTGGGCGATGTTGGCGAGGCTATAGGGCGGCGGAATAAAAGCCGCGCCAGGCGCTATGGTCGGGTCCACGGTGCGTATCGTGCTCGGATCCTCGATGACGCCATCGGCAAGGTCGAGCGCGTCAGCAACGGGATAGACGAACGGTGCCACCTGCTCGAGCAGTGGGCGAACCTGATCGAGGAGCGGCGACGCTCCCTTGAGCGCATGCGCGGCGACCTGCCTGAGCGAATTGTCCCACGGCAGGCCGGCCTTGAAGCGGGCGGCGTCATGCAGCCGCCACGGCGCGAGGATTTCGGGCTCGTGCAGCTCCCACAGCTCACAGCGCGGTCCATCGAACTTCACGGCGTCCAGCACGCCGTTCACCGCGCGTCGCGCCGCCTCGTTGGCGCCTTCCATGGTGGCGAGGTCGGTGTAGGTGCGCACGTAGTCCGACGCCAGAAACAGGTTTGGAATGGCCGTGGTCGCCTCGGGACGCAACTCCCAGGTGTTGATCAGGTTGACCAGCAGCGGCTCGAGATTCTGTAGAACGCCGGGATGTGCCGGATCGCTGTCGATGTCGGGGTCGAGGAACCAGGAATGCAGGTCCTCATCGCGCAAGAGCTCCTGCTCGGCGTTGATCGACTGTTTGAGCTGCCGCCAGGTCTCGCGCACTGCCTCTTCGCGCGAGCAGTACATGCCGGCGCGCCCATTGCCGCCCGGCGCCGTCCAGTCGGATACATCGACGGAAATGATGCCCCTTACGTCGCTGTCCCCGAACTCCTTGGGCGGCACGTTGCGCCAGAACTGGAGCTGCGAGATGCTGGTGAGCGCCCATTCGGTGTCGATGTGAATGACGTGCCCATGCGCCGTCGGCACGTCGCGGTGCAAATAGAACTGCACCCCGTTCATCCACTCCACATTCGGCGCCAGGCGTCTGCAGGTTCGCGAGTGCCGGGACCGCGGAGAACGGTGCCCTATTCACGAGCGGTCCGATGCGCTCGAGCGGCAAGCGCAGCGATATAATAATCCCCTTGCACCACGTTGCGCTTGCCGGCCTGGCTGACAGCTGCAGCGCCTCGAAACGGCTTTCCATGAACTCGGCTCAGACCGCCCAGGCCCGCGCAGGCCCGGCAATGCCCTTGAGCTCCCGCATCCCAAGGTCCTCGAGCTGGAAGAGGCTGCCGAGAAGCTTTCGCGTGCTTTCGGCGATGACGACCATGTTCGGCTCGGCAAGGCCCTGCAGGCGCGCCGCGAGGTTTGGCGTCTCGCCGACCATGCCGCGCTCCTCCGACTTACCCGATGAAATCAGGTGGCCGACCACGACCAAGCCGGTTGCAATGCCGACCCGGATTTGCTGGGGAGCATGCGTCTTAAGTCCGGCCACCACCGCGACCAGCTCAAGCGCAGCCTGTACCGCCCGCTCCGCGTCGTCCTCATGCGCGTGCGGATAGCCAAAGTACACGAGGACACCGTCCCCGACATATCGTGCGACGAAGCCGCCAAAGCGGCGCACGGTGCTGGCCACGCATTTCTGATAGGCCGAAATGATCTCGCGCAGGTCCTCCGGATCCATGCGGGCGGAGAGCGCCGTCGAACCTACGAGGTCGGCGAACATCACAGTCACTTGGCGGCGCTCGGCTTCGTCCCGTGGGCTCAATTCGGGCCCAGGCACAAGCCCGGACGTGGCGGATGCCGCTCCGGCGAGCTCGCCGATCGCGCGAAGCAACCTCCGGCGATCCCCAAGAGGCACGACGCCAAGCTCCCCCTTGAGATCCTCGTCCGTGAGATTCCGCAGAGTCGAGAAATCGATCCGGTGCTCGGCAAAGCGGTCCGCGTACTCGGGCAATCCGAGCGAAGCAAGCCACTCTCTGACCGACTGCATTGCCCTACGCGTCCCGTCGGACGAGGTAGTCCACGCAACCGCGCAGCCATTCGAGGTCGGGGCTTGCCTGCACGCCCGCAAATGCCGAGCTTTCGAACTCCCGTGCCGCGGCCTCCGCAAACGCGGCTGCGGTCTGCTCCGCCCACTCGATGCTGCCGCTGCTCACGATCATCTCATGAAGCCGCAGCACCTCGCGCGGCAGCCGGCGCTCGCGCGGCCGCGCCAGGAAGCCGGAGATCCACGCCCGATCCGCGCCATTGGCCTGGCCAAGCGCGCGCGTCAGCATCAGGGTACGTTTTCCCTCCCACAAATCGCCGTTGATCTCCTTGCCGTAACGCGCAACGGTCCCCGTGAGGTTCAAAACATCATCGGTGATCTGAAAGGCGAGCCCGAGCAGATAGCCGAACCGATCGAACCGGCTGAGATTGCGATCCTCGCCATTGGCAGCGAGCGCGCCGATGCGCATCGGATGAATGAAGCTGTACCAGGCGGTCTTCTTGAGCACGAGCCGCAGGTAGTCTTCGGCGCCGACGGTGAGATCGTTGTCGCGCACCCAGCCAAGCTCCATGGCCTGCCCTTCCAGGGTCTCGACAACCATGTGATCGACTTCGTCGAAGATGCGGATCGCCGTCAGCGGTCCGAGCCGCTCGCCGGTTCGACGAAAAAGGCGCATCGCAAGCGCGTTCATGGAATCGCCGGTGTTCACGGCGATTGGAATGCCGGCGCGGCAATGCATTGTAGGCGCGCCGCGACGCGACTCGCTTCCGTCTTCAATGTCGTCGTGCACGAGGAAGGCATTATGCAGCATTTCCAGCCCCGCCGCCGCGGGGAACACGTCCTCCGCGCGCCCTCCAAGCGCGCGCGCGGTCGCAATGCACAAGGCCGGGCGCAAGCCCTTGCCCGAGCGGTCAACGAAATCCTTCACGAGGCCGTACAGATGTCGTTGCGGCTCCCAGCTCGGAATGCTCTGCGCGAGCGTGTCGGCGAGCATGTTGCGATACCAGGTAAGGCGCTCCAGGAAATCCGTCGGTCCAGCGACGTCCGGGATGCCGGCCAGCGGGGCGGCGATGCTGCCCAGGCGAAGGGGCGGTGGAATATAGGCCGCCCCACGCGTCGTCGTCGGATCGATGGTGCGCACCGTGCTCGGATCCTCGATGATGCCGTCGGTCAGGTCGAGCGCGTCCGCCACTTGATTGACGAACGGCGCCACCTGCTCGAGCAATGGCCGAACCTGGTCCAGGAGTGGCGATGCTCCTCGCAGCGCATGGGCCGCAACCTGCATGAGCGAATCGTCCCACGGCAGGCCCTTCTTGAAGCGCGCCGCGTCATGCAGCCGCCACGGCACGAGGATCTCGGGCTCGTGCAGCTGCCATAGCTCACAGCGCGGTCCATCGAACTTCACGGCGTCCAACAAACCGTTTACCGCGCGTCGCGCCGCTTCGTTGGCGCCCTCCATGGTGGCGAGGTCGGTGTAAGTGCGCACGTAGTCCGACGCCAGAAACAGGTTTGGAATAGCGGTGGTCGCCTCGGGGCGCAACGCCCAGGTGTTGACCAGGTTCACCAACAGCGGCTCGAGGTTCTGCAGAACACCGGGGCGCGCCGCATCCGTATCGATGTCCGGGTCAAGGAACCAGGAATGCAGGTCCTCATCGCGCAGCAGCTCCTGCTCGGCATTGATCGAGTTCTTGAGCTGCCGCCATGTCTCGCGTACAGCCTCCTCGCGCGTACAGTGCATGGCGGCCCGCCCATCGCCACCCGGCGCCGTCCAGTCGGAGACATCGACCGAAATGATACCGCGCACGTCGCTATCGCCGAACTGCTCTGGCGGCACGTTGCGCCAGAACTGGAGCTGCGAGATGCTGGTGAGCGCCCATTCGCTGTCGATGTGAATGACGTGCCCATGCGCCGTCGGCACGTCGCGATGCAGATAGAACTGCACGCCGTTCATCCACTCAACGTTCGGCACCAGAGTCCGCAGGTTGGCAAGTTCCGGGGCCGCAGCCAGCGGGGCGCGGTTCAGGAGGGGGGCAATCCGCTCGAGCGGCAACGCGGCGATATAATGGTCGCCATGCACCAATGCGCGCTTGCCGTTCTGGTTAACGGTGACACCGGTAATCCGGCCCTTGTCGCACAGGATATCCTCGACCTCCGACTTCGTGTGGTAATGCGCGCCCCGCGATTTGAGATAGGCAAGCCATGGATCGATCCAGACGAGGTTCGTCGGACCATCGAGGACCCGATCGGTCGATCCGCCGGTTGGATCGAGCACCGTAAGCATCAGCTGCACGAAGATATCGCCGATGGTGCGCGCGCTGGCCCGGCGCGCCTTGGAGGCCACAAGCGACCGCGTCAAGCCGACGGCGAGGAACTTCTGGTAGGGCTTCGAGCGCTGCTCGGCACCGACGAAGTCCCACCAGTTGATTCGTTCGTACTCCGCGAGCCGACGCTCCCCGCATGAGGTGAGGACCTGCCACAACCGTGCGCCGAAGAAGGCAAATTCCTCGGGGGTCAGCTCGGCGATGGGCCCGAACGCAGCCAGGATGTCGCGTAGCAAAACACCGGCGTCATTGGGAGTGCGGGGAAACACCATCGGTACGACAAATGTGGGCTTTCCGTACTGCGTGACGGCCATCCGTGTCGTCGGCACGAGATGATCCGCCACCATGCGCCCATCGAATGATGGGATGCGACCCATGGTGTCGATCACGTGCTTGTAGAAGCCCGGGAAGAACCGGAATCCGTGCTCGCCGGGCAAGCGGTGCCCAACAGGTCCCACCGCGTCGCCAGCGAGTTGGTGCCCGCTTTGGCGGTCGCCCTCATCGCTTACCTGCAGGCTGCGCGCCTTGCCTCCGGCAACGTCTCGGCGCTCGAGGACGATAACCTCAAAGCCGCGCTCGACGAGCTCGTGCGCGGCACTCATCCCCGCTACGCCGCCGCCGAGGATGATAACGCGGGTGGCCATGCGTTACTCAGACGTAAGTGAACTGGCCGGCCTGGATGACGTTCGCTCCCACACGCACTTCCACGGGGACCATGCCGGCACCCACCTGAGAAGCCGGTAACGGCACAACAATCATGCTATCATTGGCGCGAACCGGATTTGGGGCTTGGGCCGCGCCGAAGCTGACGGTCGCTCCGACCAAATTAGAGCCCCAAATTGTGACTGTGATGGGATTGGCCGCGGTATAACCTGCGGCCGGCCCCTGGCTTGGAGAGAACGCCAAAACACGTTCCACCGCGTCAGGTACGAGCCGCACAATTGCTTGGGGCGACTTGATGCGGACACCCATTTTTTCGGACACACGGAAATTGTAGCGTGGCTCATTCGTCAGCTGCAGAAATTGGAGGGACACGTCCCTTGCGACTACCATTTCAATCGGCGAGCCGCCGAGCGCCACAACGACACCGCTTCGATCAGGAAGCGTGGATGAACGGAGCAACGGTCCGCCGCCCAGGAACGGGATGATACGGTCTTGAGGTAAAACGAGTGCGATGTTGGGCGTTTGGACCGCGAGAAAGTATGCCTGGTCAAGTACCACCGCGAACGGGGCGAAATAACCGAGACCTTCGAGCTTCCCAATGGCTGTCGATACTCCGGCCACCAAGTCCGCAACAGCGGGCGGACCGGCGGCAGGAGCGACGCCGCCAATAGGAACGGCAGTTGCGGCAGCAAACAGTAGTCCCGGGGAAGGCTGCCCGCCATGGACTTCCCACAGTTGCGGAGGAGGTGCTCCCGCTACGGCTGGCGGTCCTTGGTCGGGACCGATTTGGCCGTCGAACACAATGGTATCCTCAAGGCGGCCGAGCACGTTGGCGGCGCGGCGGAACAGCGTGAGCGCGCTCCTCAGTTCCGGGTCCGCCATCTGCGCGCCGCGCACGGATACGATCATCTGGAGTGTCGCAAGCTGGATGACTTCCCGGTCGCGAATTCTGATTGGCGGTACGACTGGCGGCACTTGCGTAGGCGTGTCGCGCAATTCCTCGGCTCGCACGAAATCGGTGCCGGGTGGCAGCGGCCCATAAAGGGGAAGAAAGCCCGCCGCTACGCGCGCGCGGTTCGCTTCCTCCTGAATTACCTGATTGACGCGAGCCCACTGCTCGTCGGTCCATGGAACCTGTGGGTTATTTGTCATCTGAGCCCCCTATGTGGGTTGAGTAGTTGAGGTACGTTTGAATGAAAGCGGTAGACGGATGTTGCTCTTCGTTTAGCCCTGCTCTGAGAACGAGAATTGGCGCAAAATGGGATAGCCACAATGCAGGTCTATGAAGCGTGTTTAAGTGTTATGCTCCTCGCTTTCGGCCTCCGGCTTCTCCTCCATTTCATTCGGGCATCTCGTCTATCACCATACCGATCAGTTTCCCGATCTTTTCTTCGGTCAGATCAGCTTGCGTCTCGATGAACGGTTTCTTCTCCCGCGAATACACTAAATCACGTAGGCCGGTTTTGTGCAATTTTTCAGCGATTACGCTCCCGGAGCGTTGGATTGAAATCACGATTGTCGGTCCGCCTCCGAGTGTAAAATACACTCCAAGTGGCTTATGGTCCTGGGGATCCAGCTTTGAAACGCCAAACGAAAAGTCCTCTGGCAGGGCCGATATTTCATAAAGTCGTTCCTGCACCTTTCGGAGATAGGGAATAACAATCTTTTCAATTGCAGTTTTCTCTCTGTGCACTTCTTCTTGCTGCTTGAGTTTTGCTCGGCGCTCCAGTTCACCTTTCTTCTTTTTTGCAAATCTCTCGGCCAAATTCTTCGGATCTGTGTCCATTTTCTTTCCCTTAGGTCCTGTGCCAGTCCGCGGACCGGATGCGCGGCCCGATGAGTTCCGACCCCGCGGTCCGCTCACCCTTCCGGCGCCGAGCTTAGGGACCTCAATTTCCACGTTTGCCGCCTCCTACGCGCACGGCGTAGACGTCGAACTCGATCCGCATCGCCTTGGTGTCCACCCTGCCCAAGCCGAGGCACTGGGCGAGGTTGAGGCACGCGAGCTCCTTGTCAGCAGTCGTATAGGTCGGCGCAGTCACGAGTGGAGGAAACGCATCGAAATCGTTGCGCATGGCGCGAGCGTAGCCGTCGGGACCGATCGTCCGAATGACTGCTGTACATCATCAAGACTTGATGACAGTTGTACCAGACACTGGTAAAATTGACATAATAATACCACAATTTTCTATCGCGGCCAGAGGTATTCGAGCGACCCCAGAGCGGCCCCTTGCAGGTCGTCTGTTGGTCTGGCGACGGCGAGGCTTTGGGAGGCATGGCAGAATTCGGTAATCAGCAGCCATTGGGAGCTTGCATCACCGACTTCTTTATCACCGAGCAGCATCATCCCACTCTTTTTGTATAGGCCCCCCGCGGGTCGGCGGCTAAATCACTTAAAGCAAATGTTCAATCCGGATCGGTAGATTGCCCACGCGGCGGCCGGTGGCGTGATAGACCGCGTTGGCGATGGCTGGCGCGACGCCCACCATGGAGATCTCCCCCAACCCCTTGACGCCGGCGCTGTTGAACTTGAAGTCCGGCTTGTCGATGAACTCCACCTCGATGCAGCCGATATCGGCGTTCACCGGCACAAGGTATTCGGCAAGATCGGCATTGAGGAAACCGCCGTACCGCGGATCGACCTCGCTGGCCTCGCGCAGCGCCGCCCCGATGCCCCACACCACGCCGCCTCTGACCTGGCTCGCCGCGGTACGCGGGCTGATCACCCGCCCACAGTCCAGGATGCTGACCACGCGCGGTACTCGTACACGCCCTGTGGTCGGCTCGAAGCGCACCTCCACGAAGTGCGCGCTGTAGCTGAAGGTAACAAAGTTCGGGTAGACGGGACCCGCAAACGACAGCTGACCCGCAGCTATCCGCGCATAGACCTCGTCAGGCTGCCCGGGGGCTTTCGTCCTGACCTCCACTTCCAGAGAAGCGCGTCCTGCGGCCTTGAGAATTTGCGCTGGCGTTCGACCGGCAGCGCGGCCCGGAGTTAGTTGCGCCAGAGCATTGAGCATTGCGTCGGCCGCCTCGTTAGCAGCTGGAATAGCCGAGGCCGTGCCCCAGGATCCGGCGCTCAGATGCTGGGGGGCGGCGCATGTGTCGCCGATTAGCGCCACGATGGTGGCGGGGGGGACGCCAAGCTTGCGGCCGACAGCGGCGGCAAGCGCGGTGCGAATTCCTTGCCCCATCTCGTGCCCACCGATGCGGATGAACACGCCGCCCTCGATGGTTACCCTGAGCCGTGCCACGGCGGGTACGATGAAGCATGGGTAGGCACCTATGGCGACACCCCAGCCAATGAATGGTCCATCGGGGGCGCGCATGGACTGTGGAGTCATGATTCGCTTGCTCCACCCAAAGCGTTCGGCGCCGCGCCGCAGACACTCGCCGACGTGACGCGAGGAGAGCGGCAGCTTGGTGATGGGGTCGGTCGCAGTATCGTTGGCCAGTCGCAAGGCGACGGGATCCCGGCCGAGGCTGTAGGCCAGCTCGTCGACGCAGCATTCGAGCGCGAAGCACGCAGCGTGCTCAAAAGGCGCGCGCATATAGCCCGGCGTCTGCACGTCGGTCTGTACCAACCGTTCCCGCCCGCGGAAATTCTTGATCCCGTACAAACGTGATGACACTGCTGCATACTGAGCTGGAAACAGGTCATGTCGCGAAGTCTGCGCGTCCACCTCGTGGATTGCGGCCAGCATCTTGCCGGAGCGTTCGGCGCCAAGCCGTATCCGTTGCCGGATGGCTGGCCGGAAGCTGGAGTCGTGAAAAATCTGGGCGCGGGGAATCACCAGCTTGACGGGTCGACCGAGGCGCCGCGCTGCTAGTGCCGCCAGCACGGTCCCCATCTGCAGCGAGCCCTTCTGGCCGAAGCCACCGCCGACGTAAGGAGAGATGGCCTCCACGCGGTCCGGGGTCAGACCCAGCGCCGCGACCAAGCCATGGCGGAGGCCTTCTGCGTTCTGAGTGCTTTCGTGCACGATGAGATTGCTGTCATTCCACTCTGCGACCGTGGCGATCAGCTCGATCGGGTTATGGTGCTGGGGCGCGGTGGTGAAGCGCGCATCGATTTTTACCGGAGCCGCTGCAAACGCCTTGTCGGCGTCGCCGGCAATGATCTCGGGAAAATGCTTCGTGAGAGGAGTGTCCGCTTGGTTGATGGTTTCAGCTCCCGGCGCATCGAGGGTCACGCTGATGGGTTCGGTCGAATACCTGGCTTGGACCAGCCCAGCCGCTTCGATCGCCGTTTCAAGCGTGTCGGCAACGATCATCGCGATCGGTTGGCCGCGATAGGCGATCGCCGGCGACAGCATGGGCTGGAGGCTTTGAAAGCCATAGCCTCCGGCCATCCAATAGCCGGCCGACTTTACATGGGCGAGGTTTTCGTGGGTGAGGATCAGCCGAATGCCGGGAACGGCGCCGGCGACCCGAGTGTCAAGACTGATAATGCGCCCTTTCGCGATCGTGGCAACGGCGAGCGCAGCGTGGAGGATATCGGGTCGCGTGTTGTCGGTACCGAATAGGACCGCACCGCGGACCTTGTCGTAGGCGTCAATGCGTGGGGTATTAGGGAATGGCGCATTGCTCATCAGGAAAGGCCCTTTGCCTGGCAATCATCAAGGCATCGGCAACCGTTCGGGCGGCCAGTTCGATCCTGAAGCGATTGTCGTCGCTCGGTTTGGCGCCATCCAATGCAGCGTCCCCCGCGGCACGAGCGGCCTGCGCGGTCAGCGGCCGACCAACCAATGTCTGCTCGGCCATGCGCGCGCGCCATGGACGGGTAGCAACCCCGCCAAGAGCAATACGCACGTCGCGCACCGTGTCTGCGTCCATCTGCAAGCACACCGCCGCCGATGCTAGGGCGAAGGCGAAGGATTCCCGATCCCGTATCTTGTGGTAAGTCGAAGCGCGGCCCAGCGGCGTTGCCGGCACATGAATCCGCAGGATCAATTCGTTGAGCTCCAGCGTGGTTTCAACGTCAGGCGTGGCGCCCGGCTCCCGATAGAGATCTTCAAGCGCGATCGTTCTTTCGCCCTTGGGCCCGAGGACATCGACCTTGGCGTCGAAGACGGAGAGCGCGACAGCCCAGTCGCCGGGATAAACGGCGATGCACGACGTGCTGCCGCCGAGCAGGGCATGTCCCCGGTTTATGCCTTCTCTCGCGGAGCAACCGCTTCCAGGCTTGCGCTTGTTGCAGGCGAACGGCTCACCGCCGCGAAAATAGGCACATCGGGTGCGCTGAAGCAGATTGCCGCCGAGGCTCGCCATGTTGCGAAGCTGCGGCGATGCCGCCAGCCACAGGGACTCCGAGAGCACCGGATAGTCGCGCATCAGACGATCGTCGGCGGCAACGTCGCTCATCCGGGCAAGGGCGCCGAACACGAGCTCGCTCGATCCAGACGTATCGTAGCCGGCCAGCTCCGCGAGCGAATTGATGTCGATCACGCTCGAAGGTTCCTCAACTCTCAATTTCATCAGGTCATATACCGTCGTTCCGCCTGCGAGAAACCGCGCTCCAGGACCCGCAGCCGCCATTGCCCTGACCGCGTGTTCCGCAGTCTCCGCCTTGGTGTAAGTGAAGGAACGCATCGCCTACGCCTTGCGCATCTTCGGCGCAGCGTCGGCAATGGCCGCAACGATGCCGACATAGGCGCCGCAGCGGCAGATGTTACCGCTCATGTATTCGCGGATCTGATCCAGCGAGGTGGCGTGTCCCTCGTTGACGCACGCTATCGCAGCCATGATCTGGCCCGGCGTGCAGTAGCCGCACTGCAAGCCGTCGTGGTCGATGAAGGCCTGCTGCATGGGATGCAGATCGCCTGCCGGTGGCGAGAGGCCCTCGATCGTTGTGACCTGGCGCCCGTCCGCCTGGACCGCAGGCGTCAGGCACGACAGCACGCCGCGGCCGTCGAGGTGCACCGTACAGACGCCGCACTGACCATGGTCGCATCCCTTCTTGGCACCGGTGAGGCCGAGGCGCTCGCGGAGAACATCCAGCAGTGACGAGCGCGGATCGAGCGACAGCGCGTGCGACGTGCCGTTTACGGTCAGCCGCACCGAAACGGTATGCGCTAGGCCGGAGTTGGTTGCTGACTGAGCTTTGGCCTCGCGGGTAAGCTCGAACATTCGTGTCGCGGCTTGGCGTGCTCGCCAGCTGTCTGCCTCCTCGGCGAGGATCGCCAGCGCGCGCGCCACTAGGTCGCCGGAATCGGCCGTGCCCGTGCTACTCGACAGTCTCGTCCACAATCGGCGAGCCGCTGCTCAGGAAGCCGATAAGCGGCAGTTCCGGTTGTTGCGCCCTTGTGGTGAGCGGCCAAGCCGGCACCAGGCGAGGAGGGTCCTACAAAAACTTCGCCGCGACGGCTTTGCTGACCACGCGTTTTCGAACGTTGGGAACATCTCGTCGCTTGATCGACCCAAAGCCCGTCGTAGGATATTCATAACACACTGCTGACGGCGTGGGTATCGTAACAGTCATTCGACGTAATTGGAAAATGCCCGAGACGTACTGCGTTACAAACGCCGCGGTTTGAACCGTCAGTCACGCTGCATCCTTTGCTGCATGTTTCACCCGCCTAAACCGCTTGCCCGCACGCAAAGCTGTCTTGAGAGAAAATTTGTCGC
>CAWJDY010000011.1:62500-121113 GCA_963841705.1 uncultured Alphaproteobacteria bacterium | reverse complement strand
TGAGTACTCGTGTGGCAACACGCCGATGAAGCTGTCGCGGCGCTGTGACTGCATCTCTGGACGCTGTCATCAAACCGCAGAGGTTGTTGCTTCATGGCAAGTCCGCTTTGCGAAGTGAACCGGCCATTGCTGTTGCAGTGTGATAATGCGTGCTTTTGACCCGTTGCGGTCTTAGGCCGTGTTGCAATCCCGCAGCGCAAAAGCGTTGTTCGTCCTTCGCTAAAGTGTGATAACGTTCCCTCTATCGCATGGGCACGACCCGCCGCGGGAGGGTCACATGGCAATCCAAATCCGGCGGCGAGAATTCATTGTCACGCTTCTCGGCGGTACGGTGGCAGCATGGCCGCTCGCAGCACACGCGCAGCAGCCGGTGATGCCGGTGATCGGGTATCTCCACAGCGGATCGGCCGGTCCGTATGCACATCTCGTAGCGGCGTTCCACCAAGGTCTGAAGGAAACCGGCACTGTCGAAGGCAAGAATGTCGCGATCGAATATCGCTGGGCGGAAGGCCGTTACGATCGGCTTTCCGCATTGGTCGCAGACCTCGTGGGCCGTCATGTCGCACTTTTGGTGGCGCAAGGAGGCGATCCTCCGGTATTGGCGGCCAAGTCGGCAACGGCGACGATACCGATCGTGTTCACGCTCAGCAGCGACCCGGTTAAGCTCGGCCTCGTCGCCAGCGTCAACCGGCCCGGCGGCAACGTCACCGGATGGTGGGGGTACACCTCGCTGCTTGGGACCAAACGCCTTGAGCTAATGCAGCAACTGCTTCCGGCGAACACATCGATCACAGTATTGATAAATCCTGACAATCCGAATGCCGATATCGATACGCCGGAGCTGCAGGACGCAGCGCGCACGCTTGGACAATCGATCAGCTTTGTGAAGGCAAGGAGCGAGGCGGAGATCGACGCGGTCTTTGCGACGCTTGGCGAACGGCGCGCCGCCGCGCTCCTCGTCAATACCGACCCGTTCTTCCTGGCGCGGCGCGCTCAATTCGTTTCGCTGGCAACACGCCATGGGGTTCCCGCGATCTACGCGCAACGCGAGTTCGTCACGGCCGGGGGCCTGATCAGTTACGGAGCGAGCCTTGCCGACGGGTACCGCCAAGTCGGAATTTACGCTGGTCAAATCCTCAAAGGCGAGAGAGCCGCTGATCTGCCTGTCGTGCAGCCGACCAAGTTCGAGATGGCCATCAACCTCAAGACAGCGAAGGCGCTTGGAGTTGCCGTGCCGCGACACAGTTATCGCCCGCGCCGATGAGGTGATCGAGTAAGTTGGACGGGGCTTCCAGAGCGTCTTGCTGCACCTGCTCACGTCCGGCTTGTGGCACAAACCCGAAATGCCAACACGCACCATCCAAGGTCTGGTGATTGGGGGTAAAGCGGACCTGATGCAAGTGCACTGGGCCGCTCGCGGTGCACGCACAGCAGGAGGGAAAGCTGCCAACTATTGGATTGCCCGCAACTTGAACGCATGTCAGTTCAAGTTTTCCGATTCTCGTGTTGGGGGCGGGCTATAAATGCTGCTTCGATAGCCTGCTTTACATCCAGCACAAATTGTCCTTGGCTTGAGGTGAGAGCTTCCACATCCACACCATAGATTCTCAGAAGCAACTTAGAAACTCGGCTTGGCCAAACGAGCTGTAAAAGGTAGGCAGCAAACATGATAATAACAGCAGATACTGCCAATGGAAAATTAGCCTCCGCCAGCTCAGGACTACCAGATGACCGTACCATCGCAGCAACAAAAAGCCCTACACCCAATACGAAAATAATTACGGGCACGCGATTAAGTTTTCTGCCTCGTATGACACGAACGCTACCGATGCTTGCTATTTGATAAGAAGTGCCTGCAAATTGCGCGATGTACGGCGTGATCCGCACATCACCCAGTTCAAATATAGGCTCGCCCGCCATTGCTCGCTCGGCGCTCCGGGGTAAATTCCTGCCGCCTTACGAGGAGCATGAGTTATGGCACAGCGTGGATCAAGGGGAAGTCAGTTCGCGCTCGGGACCGCGCGGAGTTCCTGGTCTCCACGCCACGAGACCCAGAGCCAGCCTGTGTATAGGCTGTGGACAGTCACAACGTTTCCTTAATGGAGGCCTGGTAGGCTGTTTCTAGGTAAGGGTTGCGTTGGGTTCGCGTAAGCGTTGAAGGCAGGAAGCCCCGGCAAGTAATGCCGGGGCTTTCGTTTCCGCTCGTCCGCATATAGTCGAGGCCCTCCTGTCGCTTCGGGGCCGCTCAATCATCGTGGACGGGGAAGCGGTGTGGGCGCTGGAAAGGACGGGGACCAGGGTTCAATCCACCTTCACAGCCAGCCGACGCTTGGCTTGGCGTATGACTTTTGGCTGCTGTGCCAGTCTTCTTAGTTGCTCTTTGTTTGGGTGATGAAGGCCATTGCGTTTGAACACGTCGCGAGCAATCCTTTCTGCCTCCTTGCGAAAATTCCTCGGTTCCGCAGCGGTGTGCTCAGTTTCTCGTTCCGACTCCATAGCTGCACCCTTCGGCAACACTGGTTCAGGGGTGCTCGACAATAGCTCAATTCACGTCAGTGCGCCGCCCCCAGCCGCGTACCGCCCTTGGTGGGCCTGTACCATTAGCCCCCTCCTCATGTACCACTCTTTCTTCGTTGGTGGCCCCGCTCACTCGATAACCAAGATGATCGAAGTCCACCGTCGTCCACAATGGAGTGGACGGTAGTACCAATCGGGTGGCTTCCCGAGAATGCGGAACATTTTCATCAGGTCCGCGTTTTCTATCCTTTTTGGGATTGGGGATTCCCGCCTCCATGGCACGGCCAGAAGAGTATCGGGTAGGTCACCTGCACTATCTATCCCCCTTGTGGGCAGCCGGGACAAGTCTGACAAACACGATATTAGGAAGGTAAATAAAAGGTAAATGGTCTGAGGTGCGGCTACGTTCATTTCCGCCGACCCTGCCCGCTTCTCACTAAGGAGTAGGGCTAATGGTCTCCTTCTGGCACTTCGGTACAGACGCCAACACGTTGAATTTATGGTCGCTATTGGAGGCGATGCGGACATGGATGGGAATGCCGCCTCGACCCGCTGCGTCGAGAATGACCCGTTTCCGGACATGCACGGATCCACGGAGGTTGCCGGTTGGCAGCCATTTTCGAGACCGGCTCTAACTAAGGCGACGACCACCCCTGTTGCGCCTGACATCCCGCGGGTGTTTGCTTTTTCCATGCAGGCGGAGCATTCAATTGTCATTAATCCAAAAAGTCCTGGCGGCATCAACTCGCCGCACGGCCTGATCCTGTTCGACGGCGTATGCGTCCTATGCTCGCGCGGCTGCCTCTTCGTAAGCAAACGGGATCGTCGCGGCTATTTTCGCTTCGTTCCGATCCAGTTGGCCGAGGGACGTCCGCTCGCTGAGCAGCTCGGCATCGATCCTGATCGCCCGGATTCCTTTGCGAACGGCCAAGCCTATGTAAAATCCGAAGCCGCGCTGCGCATTGCGCGCGAGCTTCCGCGTTGGCAGTGGACATGGATCTTCCATTTCATCCCACGGGTGATCCGCGATACGATCTATGACTTGGTTGCGCGCAACCGCTATCGCTGGTTCGGCCGTCGTGACACTTGCATCCTGCCGAATTTGGATCGCTCGTGGTCATCGTGAACGGCTCCAAGACTGCGGGACGATGGTTGGCTGCGGTTAGCACACGAAAGAAG
The DNA here is from genome assembly GCA_963841705.1 of uncultured Alphaproteobacteria bacterium. GTDB lineage: Bacteria > Pseudomonadota > Alphaproteobacteria > Rhizobiales > Xanthobacteraceae > VAZQ01. The sequence goes on along the minus strand of CAWJDY010000011.1, from coordinate 117,417 downwards.
CAGAGTTGCTGCTTTTCAACTCAGTCCATGTCACCGTAAGCACAATCTGCCGGATCAGCTTCGTGTGCTTGACCCGTTGCAGACCTAGGATGTGCAGTGCAACCGGCCATCCGGTTGCACAACGACCTGCGTACCCGCTGACTGACCTCCACGAAAACGGTATCCTGCAGGGCGCCACCCGCTGGGTGCGGATGCTTCAGCAGCGCATGGTGGTGCTGCTGCCGTTGCTCCCGGGCGTGAGCAATGCGCTCGCCGCGCGCATCGTTGCTGATCAAGGATTTCCGGCCGCCAACTCTTATCGACGCCACGGCATGCCGTCTCACCGGCTCTCAGACGCCGGTCCATAGGATGCACGATCAAGAAAGGAGTGAATTGATGAATGCGCTCATTCACATCTTGGCGAAGTCCGGTCTTCTCACCAAAGACCTCGATTACCACCTCATCCGCGCGTCGATGGTGCTTATCTTCCTAGCCTTTGGCTACCAGAAGTGGTGGGCCTACGAGGCACAGGTCCTGATTCCATATATCAGCAACGGCCCGCTGATTTTCTGGATGTATCCTGTCTTCGGCATCCGCGGGGCCAGCTGGTTTCTGGGGGTTTCCGAATGGCTGTTCGGCGCGCTATTGTTCCTGGGATTTTGGAACAAGCGACTGGGAATCTTGGGAGCCATCGGGTCGACTGGCACGTTCGTCATGACCGTCACGATCATCCCGTTGATGCCGAATGGCTGGGATCCGGTTGCTGGATTTCCGGCGATGGCTGGCAACGTTCCTTTCCTGATGAAGGATGTCGTACTCTTGGCGGTGTCGATCTACTTGCTGAAACAGGATGTCGTGCGAGTGCTTAAAACTGGCCCCAGCGCGAGCCTTGGTCTCTCCCACGCCTAATTCCGTGTTGACGCGCCGGGGGAGTGCAGCTCGCAGATTCCCGGAAAAGACTATGTCGGAAGGCTCGTCCGGTGACAGCGCGCGCGACGACGAGGTGATCGATAAGCTTTTTTGCTGCGGTGCATGAATTCCGCACCTGGCACTCCAAGAGCCGCCCCGGTGCCGGCGGGTTGGGTCTGCTTACAGGGGTGGTGCGGATATAACCCGCAATCCCCGGACAGCGCTGATCCGCAGCTTTTGATCCTTCTGCGACATCAGCGGCCAATTATGCTGTGATGCAAAAATACGATAGGGTGTAGCTGTCGGCCGAAGGGGGAGCCATGAGGCGACGCGATTTCATCACCTTTCTTGGCAGCTCGGCTGCCGCTTGGCCGTTCGCGGCGCGCGCGCAGCAGCCGAAGGTGCCGGCCATCGGCGTGCTGGTTATTGGCAATATAAGCCCAGAAGAATTCTGGCGGGAGTTTCGGCAGGGACTACGCGATCTGGGGTATATCGAGGGGCAGAACATTCGATTTGAGTTTCGGTCGGCGGAAGGACAGATCGACCGGCTTCCCGAACTGGCAGCTGAGCTGGTTCGTCTCAAGGTCGATGTCATCGTCACTTGGTTCACGCCCACCGCTGTGGCGGCAAAGCAAGCGACGCGGGAAATCCCGATCGTGATGGCCGAGACCGGAGATCCGATCGGCACGGGCCTGGTCATGAGCCTGCCCCGACCGGGTGGAAATGTCACCGGCATCGCGAGCGTAACCGCCGAACTGGCCGGCAAGAGCGTCCAATTGATCCGCGACATGCTGCCGTCGGCGCGCCGGGTTACCGCTCTGGCCAACGCGACCGATCCCTTCTCCAAACCTTTCCTCGAACAGATCCAGCTTGGCGGCGAAGCCACCGGAACCGCAATCAACCCTATCAGGATTAGCAACAATGAGGAGTTCGAGAGCGCTTTCGCCGCGATGGAAAGAGACCGGCCCGACGCCATCATCGTTCAGCCCAGCCTGCCGAGCAAGCGCGCGGCCGAGCTCGCGCTGCAACACCGCGTGCCGGCGGTTTCCGTGCCGCGCTGGTTCGCCGACGAAGGCGGGCTGATGTCGTACTCCGCGATATATGCGGACCTTTTTCGCAAGGCTGCCGTGTACGTCGACAAAATCCTCAAAGGCGCCCAGCCCGCCGATTTGCCGGTCGAGCAGCCAACTCGTTTCCAACTGGTCATCAATATGAAAACCGCCAAGGCGCTTGGAATTACTGTGCCAGCGACGCTGCTCGCCCGCGTCGACGAGGTGATCGAGTAGGTTTGCTTTGCACACGCATGTTGCCGCATCTGCTCACGGCCGGTCGGCACTTGGCGTCTTTCGCTGCGATGCACAAAATTCCGACGCGATCGGGGGTACTGCGGACATAGACTGGTCCCCGGCCCCGATCGCCTCCGAGGCTTATGACCCCAACCGGACTCTGGCGCCGCCGGGCGGCGGGCAGCGGGTAGCGGGTAGCGGGTTGTAAAAGGCTCGGATGCCCGCTGACTGATCCTCACTGACTTGGTACTCTGTAGGCGCCCCTTGTGCCTTGGGAGATAACTTGCGATTCGATCAATTGGAACGACGCGAAGCTCTCGTTCTTCTCGCCGCTACAATGTCTTCGGTGCCTTGGCTCCGCGCCGCACGCGCGCAAGCTAAGCGCGCGCGTATCGGCTGGTTCACCGTCGCACCGCATCCCTACATCGATGGTTTCCGCCGCGGCCTGAGGGAGCTGGGATGGATCGAAGGCGAGAACCTTGTGATCGAGCAGACCTACGCCGACGGCCATCCCGAGCGGTTAGCCGGGCTGGCCGCGGTGCTGGCGCGCGTGCCCTATGATCTGGTCGTGGCATCGGGTTCTGACGCTGTCGACGCGGCGCGCGCGGCCATTCAATCGATTCCCATCGTGGGCATTTCCAGCAGCATGGGTATGGGCGGCAGTTTGGCGCGGTCGGAGGCCAACCTGAGCGGGATCGCATTGCTATTCGACGAAGTCGCCAACAAATGGCTGGAGCTGCTGGTCGAAGCGGTTCCGGGCGTGCAACGCATTGGCGTATTATTCGATCCATCCCCTGCCGACGCGCGGATGTTCGAGGCTGTCAGCACGACGGCAGCGAAACTCGGCAAGACATTGCGGCCGCTGCGGATCGATAACGTGGATGTCATTCGGAATGCACTTGAGCACGCGAGCACCGAGAAGGTCGATGGGCTCGTTTTCGTCGCATCGCCGATCTTCACCGCCAATGCCTCGACGATCATCGAGCTTGTGCAACGCACCGGGTTGCCTGCGATCTACGAGGCGCGCGTGTTAGTCGAGCGCGGCGGGTTGATGTCGTACGGGCCCAATATCAACGATGCGTTCCGCCGCGCCGCGTCCTACGCGGACCGCATTCTCAAGGGGGCCAAGCCTGCCGATCTTCCGATCGAGCGTCCAACCCTATTCGAGCTGATCATCAATCTCAAGACTGCCAAGACGCTCAGCTTGAACATTCCGCCTGGCGTGCTCGCCATCGCCGACGAGGTGATCGAGTAAGTCTGGCTTCTGTACACGAATTGCTACAGCTGCTCACGGCCGCTTCTGGCACTTGGCGTCTTTCGCTGCGGTGCATAAAATTTCGACGCGATGGGAGGTACTGCGGACATAGACCGACCCCCGGCCCCGATCGCCTCCGAGGCTTATGACCCATCTCCGACATGAGCGACCCATTTGGCTGCGATGCATAACACTGCTCTCGCCCAACGATATGCTAGGGTGTGGTCCTCGACCTGAGGGCTAATCTATGAGGCGGCGCGAGTTCATCAGCCTTCTCAGCGGCGCGGTGACGGCTTGGCCGCTCGCGGCACGCGCGCAGCAGGCGATGCCGAGCGGTGCGGCGTCCGCTGCTGCCCGCCGAGTCTCGTCAGCTTCAGAGTCCCAGAACCCGAATGCCGCGTGCCGCTCGGGGAAGGTATCCTTGAAGAGCTGGAGCCGTTTCCTTCGCGCATGGTAAAATCATGATCGCAATGACAATGTTGTGCAGAATGACGGCGTTGGGACGCCCCGATTTCCCGGTGCGGAAGCGTTTCCAGGATGCCGGGGCAGAGCATCGGTGGCGCGCCCACCTAATTGACGTCGCCAGTGACAAGCCGGACCAGCAGCAACGCCATCTCGTGGAGGGACACTCGATAGTCGGCGTAATTCTTGATCATCGCGCTGAGCGGCATCCGAGGGTCTATAGCCTCCATAGGCTCCTGTACGACACTCAGACCGCCAGCCGCCTTGATCGCACGCAATCCCTTCGTCCCATCTTCGCCACCTCCGGTCAGCACAACGCCGATAACCCGCGGTCCGTAGACTTTGGCTGCTGAACGGAAAAGAGCGTCTGCCGCTGGCCGAAGGAAGTTCTCCTTCGGCCCCTGGTCGAGATGCAGGTAACTTGGCGGAACCACGGTCAGGTGGTGGTCGGGAGGTGCGAAGTACACGTGTCCCCGTTCGACAGCGTCGCCTCTTCCCCCATACGAAACGGCAAGTGGCGTGCACCGACCAATGATGTCGGCGAGCAGTCTCGGGCTTCCCGGATACGTATGCAGCACGATCATCAGAGAGGCTTCGAGGTCGGCGGGTAGCCCGCTCGTGAGCTCGCATATGGCTTCCAGGCCACCGAGGGAGGCACCGATCACGATGATGTCGCGAGCTGCTGTCATATGAAAATCGACCTGCCGGAGCGACAACCCGATCCAGCGTCCGCGCACCCGAAGATCTCTTGTATTATGCCAGCCCACTACGTCCCTCGACATGTGATAGTCATAGTTGAAGTCGCTATCGTAGGAAACCGCCCATTGCCTCGGTCACGCTGCGAGCCCATTATTGTCCGGAATTGGAGGGTTACTATTGGCCCGACTGGTCGTGGTCTCCAATCGTGTCGCGGTCCCCGGCCGCGACGGCGGAAGCCGAGCGGGGGGGCTTGCAGTCGCAATCCGGCCGGTTCTGAGGCGACATCCTGGGATTTGGTTTGGATGGAGCGGCCGTGTCGCTACTGCATCGGATGTGAGGGTCCGCACCATTCAGCACCGTCATCAATCGTACGTGCTGACCGATCTCGCCGAAGAGGACTACCAGGAATATTACAACGGCTACGCCAATAGAGTGCTCTGGCCGATTTTGCATTACCGGCTGGACCTTGCGGAATTCTCTCGCCGCGATCTCAGCGGCTATATGCGTGTGAACCAATGCTTCGCGGCTGAATTGAACAAGATTCTGCAACCCGACGACATTGTCTGGGTTCATGATTATCACTTGATGCCATTGGCCAAGGAGCTTCGGAATGCCGGTCACAGCAACAGGATCGGGTTTTTTCACCATGTTCCGTTTCCACCGCCGGAAATTCTGACGGCGCTTCCGAATCATGAACAACTCATTCCGGCAATGAACCATTATGATCTCATCGGTTTTCAGACCGAAATCGACGCCGACAATTTTGCGCGGTATCTGCGGAAGGAATGCGGAATGCCGAGCCGTGATCCGTACACGTTCCAAGCGGCGGACCGGACGGTCCGCATCGGAATCTTTCCGGTTGGTGTCGAGACAATGCAACTCAATCGGCTCGCACGACGCGCGGTCCATTTGCCTTTCGTGCGAGACGTGGTTGGGAGCTTGGCCGGCCGCGTCATGATCATTGGCGTCGATCGCCTGGACTATTCCAAAGGTATCGCACTGCGGATGGAAGCCTTCGATCGCTTTCTCTCGACCCATCCCGAATGGCGAGGAAAGGTGACCTATCTGCAGATTACTCCCAAAAGCCGCTCGGAAATTCGCGAATACGCCGACGTGGAACGCCAGATCGATGAAACAGCAGGGCGCGTCAACGGAAGGTATGGTGAGGCATCATGGACGCCGATCCGTTATGTGAACCGATCCCACAGTCGATCCGCACTTGTGGGCCTCTATCGTTCCGCTCGCGCCGCGTTGGTCACTCCGCTGCGTGATGGGATGAACCTTGTTGCCAAGGAATATGTGGCGGCACAAGATCCGGAAGATCCAGGAGTCCTCATTCTGTCGCGATTTGCCGGCGCGGCCGTCGAATGCGAAGCTGCACTTCTCGTCAATCCATATGATCCTGAAGCGGTTGGGTCTGCTATCGCGCAGGCGCTGTCGATGCCACTGGAGGAGCGCCGCAGTCGTCGCGATGCTCAGTTCCAGGTGCTGGCGACAAACGACGTTCAATCATGGGGCGAGCGGTTTCTGATCGCTCTAACACGACCGGTGAAACTCCCGAACTGGCATGGACAGACGGACCTTCCAAAGGTTTGATGTCGGAACGCAAAGCACGAGGGCAGATCGTCAAGAAATTGCCGTCGTATAAATTCTCATGTCTACTTCGAGATAATCCTCGACTTCGCGCGGAAAAGAGCGCAAGCTCGAATCAGCTGATACGCTCTCAGAGCTATTCGGCCTAAAACACTAAAATGATTGGGTTCTACGGGCTTGCCGTATCCACGCTCCGCCAGCCGGGCGACGGGACATTTATGAGCACTTCCACGGCATCAATCAAAACCGGTCTTCATCCACGCCGGCATGCCACAATAACGACGCAATTGAAAAACGCGCTAGCACGCGAAGACGCGTTGCTGCGCGACAAGAGTGATTTATTGCAGCGGCACGAAATGATGGCGCAGGAATTTGAGCATCGGCTTTTCAACAGCTTGCAACTGATCGTGAGCCTGCTGTGGTTACAGAGCCGAGTGGCCGCCACGCCCGAAGCGGCTGCGCAATTGAATATTGCCGCCGATCGAGTCTCCGCGTTGGGACGCGTGCACCGGCAACTGCATGTGCTCGATCATCAGGAGCGAGTGAAGTTCAAGCGATATCTCCAGCGCCTGTGCGAAGATCTTTCGGGGCTGCTGTTCCAGGAGGGAGTGAAGCGCGCAATCGTGGTGAAGGGTGCGGATGTCGAGATAGCGACGGCTCTGGGCATTCCGCTGGGCTTTGTCGTCAGCGAGCTTGTCACCAATTCGGCAAAATACGCCAGAGGCATCATCACCGTTCGATTGGGAACAGCATCCCCTGATGGCTATTGGCTATCGGTATCGGATGCTGGACCTGGGTTGCCGGCAGAATTCGATGCTGCTGGCGGCAGAGGTCTTGGAATGAAGATTATTCGGTCGCTGGTGAAGGAGATTGGTGGCGAATTGCATACCGCGCGCTCTGACGCGGGTCGAGGTGCGTGCTTCACGGTGACGTTCAACTGCCCAAGAACTTGAATTGCCGCGAGCGTAAAACAAACGAAACGCCCCAGCCGGAGTTTGGGAGGACAGGGGCCGGGGCTTCCGTCTTCGGGATGGTGACGCGAACGCTACGAGCCATCCCGGCTAGGGTTCGTTTGCGCTACAGTTTACGCTGCAAAGCGGATGTTGGGTGAGCCGACTACGCCGCCCTTCTCCATTGCCGCCTTCATTTCATCTGAGGCCAACCACGTGCGGGCCTTTGTCACGTCGGCGACATCTTGGAGGATTACCACATCGTTCTGATCTTCGGCACGGCGGAACACTCTCCCATTCGTAATGCCCGCGGAAACGCGGCTCTTCTCGCGTCCGTCGTAACCAGTACGCCAGGTGCTGTAGTCCTTGACTTTGAGGTGGATAGTCAGATTTTCGTTCGTAGACATTGGGGATTTCTCCATATGTTTTTGTTGAATTATCGGCTGAATGACATCATTCAATCAACTTCGGGCATCTAATCGCCAATCCTATGAAAACTAGGTGCTGTTAAAAAATAAAACCCAAGATTAAGACAGTAACAATGACATACTTGCTTGGTGTCCGTGCAGGGACGATCTCACGCTTCGCACGGCCCCAGGCTACATTGATCGTAACTCTGCTTCGTTGCAGTATTTGAAATCTGCCATGTTTGCTCCGAAGACGTGGGGACTATGAGTGATGCATTGCTGGCTGCAGCATGAACGCAGCCACGCTCAGGCATATAGCAACGGCTATTATGATGGCGAAAAGAGAAATCCACATTTCCCGGCCTCCTTCCTCGACCTAGGCATCGGACTTAAACCACGGCAATACCAAACGAGACAGTTCCTCTGCGGAGCCTCGAAACTCCAGCCTGGATCCCTTTCGTAATTCTCTTTCACCTGAACGACGGTCTTCTCAGCGAGTTTCGCGGAACGGCGCCGAGTTCGATCCTCCGCACGCCGAATTTTTTCAGGTTAGCGGTCAACGCAACATAGCTGGGCTCGATCCGTTCGTCGGCTGAGTGATTCTCGTGATGCATTGCTCGCGGCTGGAGAAAGGCCCAGAAGAGAGGTCACCGTCGTCCTCCATCGCGTACCAGCCGGACTTTATGCCGCGCATGTCGGATTGGTCTTCGCTGATGTAATAGGGAACGGTCATTGTGGCCCTCGAAACTGAATGGCTTTGGCTTTGGCTTTGGTGAGATGGACGCCCGCCATAAGCAGGCCGTACATCTGGCTAGGAGCCGGTGTCTTCGGCACCAGCTACGCTACGCTGGAGTATTATTATGCCTGCCGACGGCAACAGAGCTGCCGATGGGCGGATGACCGGAGACTTCGGTACGTCGCCGATTTTTGTGCAGCTCTCGGACAAGCCGCTGCTTGCCAGTGCCCATTCATGTGGGGTGCCGGAGCGTAAGGCGCAATGTCAGCGTCGAGAAATTACGGAAGCGACACCTGGAGCGTTGTCGCGCGTACGGGCGACCTCGTCTTTTTCGTAGAGATGCAAGGCCTTGATCCGGCTACGAACAGCAGAGCTTTGGGGTAAGCCACCTTCCACCCCGTACGATGGTCGAGGTGCAGGCCTTTTCGATAATGATATTCCAAAAGCAATGACCCATCGAAGGACACTGATCGAAAAGCCTAACTCAATGTTCGGGTGTCTCGCTCGATGCCGCTTGACGGGTAGTTACCGACTAGCAGACTTGCCCTCAGTCGGCCTTTTCACCGCGGGGTGCACCTGAAAAAGGCTGGCTATTTGGCTTTGGATGCCCCATGTTGACGAGATCATCGGCTTTTGATCCGGGCGCCGATGGCAGAGAGACCGGTTGTGCTCCCGCCTCGCTAATGAGAACAACCGTGACTCAGGCATATCCCATCGACATTGCCCGTGAGATCCATCGCCGCTGGCAACGGCGCTGGAACATTCGTCCAGCGCCGAGGACCAACAACGAAAATCATCCCGCCCGTCGGTGTTGTTCGCTCTGCAACATATGGGAATCGATTGGGCCGGCGGCTTCCGTGTATCGCGGTAAGGGACTCGTTCACCATCAGTGGCTGTGCCCCTCCTGTAGTCACGAATGGATCACCGTACACCAAGTGTGCGCGTGAGAGGAGTTCCATATGGTCCATAAATTCCGTTGCGGCCAAAGAGTCCGCTTGCGTGGCAATTATCTTCATAAGCACGCAGCCAGCGGCTTCTACAATGTGATTCGGCAGCTCCCGTACGGTGAAGGTGATTATCAGTACCGCATCAAAAGCGAACGCGAGCAGCATGAGCGCGTGGTGAAGGAAAGCGAGCTCGAAGCGGGTTAGGCTTCGCTTTTCGGCGAAGGGGTGCAAATTTACATCTTTAAGTCAGATGCGCTCAGCGGATCGCGGGCGTTGGCAGGCGATCTGCCGGCCCTTTGAATGGCATAGTCCTTCTGGAAGGATTAGGCGTGGGCACGCATCAGCCACCGGCCAATCTCGGTAGATGATCCGAGCTGATCGAATTGGTCAGGCCAATAGATTTTGTTCTTTTCATCTGAAATGTGAACGCTCGTCCATCCATTGCCGATGAGATCGGCAGCTTTGAAAACGGCCCCTGCTGCCGTTTCGCGAGCAAATTCCGAATGGCCGCCGCTGCCCGGATACTCACCGTGGATTGTAAATGATATGTCGTTTTGCGCCCGCGAGGGTCCCCGGAATGCCTACTTGGGCGAATCTTCGTCTGCAATGGCCCGATTCAAGAGCCTCCATCGCCGCCTGGATTTCAACGAATTTCACGCGGGCGTCGTGCGTCCGTTCACGCTCGAACGGTGCCGCCACAATCCTTGCAAACGCGCGGCGGTCTTCAACTAGGCGTTCACGGGCCTTTCTCAGGGGTGCGACGTGTTGTTCGCTCATAACTTCCTCCCTCTGCATACGCGAGGGAATCGACTTTAAGCGCTCCAACCGGCCGGGCGTTAAAGTTTTCAATCGCGTATTGCGCTTTACGTCCAGCACCCCACTTACCGAAGTACAGGCAAGCCCATGGCTTGTCCGAGAGCTGCCAAAAAATCGGCGACGTACCGAAGTCTCCCTTTCCTTCAGTGGCAGCGCTGTTGCCATCGGCAGGCACAATAACTCCAAATAGGGTTGCGGTCCGCGCGGGTGCCTTGAGTATCCGCCCGCTTTCGTAATTCCGCGCGCTGCTTTCGGCGCGCGTCCCCCTTATCGAAAGGCAAAAGCAAAGCCATGCAAGTTCCTTCAATCCTGCAAGGAGTATCGCTAACGCGTCTGCTGCAAGGCGCAGCCGTAGGTGGCATCGCGACAATGTTTATCGGGTTTTATTGGGGTGGCTGGTCGCTTGCCAGCACCGCTGACAAGTTGGCCAAAGAGCGGTCAGAGCTGGCGGTCATCGCGGCCCTGGCACCGGTGTGCGCCGACAAATTCCGCGCCCTGCCTGACTTCGACGCGAAGAAAGTCGCGCTTTCGAAGGTCGACTCGTGGAAGCGCCGGGACGAATTCCCCAAGGAGCTGGTGACCCTCCCGGGTGACTCGTACCCGAATTCTGCCCTTGTAGACGCGTGTTACAAGCTGTTGTTCGCACCGAAGTCGGCTGCGCTCAATTGAGCGGCCCTGCAGAATCGCTTGTAAAGTGAATCTAATTTGACGGCTTGAAAAAGAGGACGTCCATGAAATTTCGCCCGCTTCACGACCGCGTAGTCATCGAGCGCATCGATGCCGAGGCGAAGACCGCAGGTGGCATCATCATTCCCGACACCGCAAAGGAGAAGCCCCAGGAGGGCAGGGTCATTGCCGTCGGGCCCGGCGGCCGCGACGAGAGCGGCAAGCTCATCCCGATCGAGCTTAAGCTCGGCGACCGCATCCTGTTCGGCAAATGGTCGGGCACCGAGGTCAAGATCGATGGTGTTGAGTACCTCATAATGAAGGAGAGCGACATCATGGGGGTGCTTGTCGAGACCGAGGCCAAGAAGAAGGCTGCGTGATTGGTCGACCTCAATTCTCGTCCTGAGGAGGCTGCGAAGCGGCCGCCTCGAAGGTCGAGGAAAAAATCGGATAGCTAATCCTCAGCATTCGAGTGCGGCCATCGGTCGTTTCTCGAGATGAGGTCCAACAAAAAGGAATACTGAGATGTCTGCCAAGGAAGTGAGATTCTCGGTCGACGCGCGCGACAGAATGTTGCACGGCATCGACACGCTCGCCCACGCGGTACGCGTGACGCTTGGCCCCAAGGGCCGCAACGTTGTGCTCGACAAGTCGTTTGGCGCTCCGCGCGTCACCAAGGACGGCGTGACCGTTGCCAAGGAGATCGAGCTTGAGGACAAGTTCGAGAACATGGGGGCGCAGATGGTGCGCGAGGTTGCCTCGAAGACCTCCGACCAGGCCGGTGACGGCACAACCACGGCTACCGTGCTGGCGCACGCCATCGTCAAGGAGGGTGCCAAGGCGGTCGCTGCCGGCATGAACCCGATGGACCTCAAGCGCGGCGTCGATCTTGCGGTCGATGCCGTTGTCGCGGACCTGAAGAAGAACTCCAAGAACGTGACCTCAAACGAGGAGATCGCTCAGGTTGGCACCATCTCGGCCAACGGCGATGCGGAGATTGGTCGTTTCATCGCCGATGCGATGAAGAAGGTCGGCAACGAGGGCGTGATCACGGTTGAGGAGGCGAAGTCGCTCGTGACCGAGCTCGAAGTGGTCGAGGGCATGCAGTTCGACCGGGGGTATATCTCTCCCTATTTCGTAACCAATGCGGAGAAGATGCGGGTCGACATGGAGGATCCATACATCCTGATCTATGAAAAGAAGCTGTCCGGTCTGCAGGAGCTCCTGCCGCTGCTGGAAGCGGTGGTGCAGGCGAGCAAGCCGTTGGTCATCATTGCCGAGGACGTCGAGGGTGAGGCGCTCGCAACCCTCGTGGTGAACAAGCTGCGTGGCGGCCTCAAGGTCGCAGCAGTCAAAGCGCCAGGCTTTGGCGATCGCCGCAAGGCAATGCTCGAGGACATTGCGATCCTCACCGGCGGCACCATGGTCTCCGCCGATCTCGGCATCAAGCTCGAGAACGTAACAGTCAACATGCTTGGACGCGCCAAGAAGGTGATGATCGACAAGGAGAACACCACGATCGTCAGCGGCGCAGGTAAGAAGACCGACATCCAGGGGCGGATCACCCAGATCAAGGCGCAGATCGAGGAAACCACCTCCGACTATGATCGCGAGAAGCTGCAGGAGCGGCTCGCCAAGCTCGCCGGCGGCGTCGCAGTGTTACGCGTCGGCGGGGCGACCGAGATCGAGGTGAAGGAGCGCAAGGACCGCGTCGATGACGCCGTGCATGCAACCCGCGCCGCAGTCGAGGAAGGTGTCCTGCCGGGCGGCGGCGTGGCGCTGCTGCGCTCGCTCAAGGCTCTGGAGAAGCTCAAGGGCCACAACGACGATCAGCGAACCGGCATTGAAATCGTCAAGAAAGCGCTTTCTTGGCCGGCCCGTCAGATCGCGATCAACGCCGGCGATGATGGATCGATCGTGGTCGGAAAGATCCTGGAAAAAGACACCTACGGCTTCGGCTACGACGCACAGACCGGCGAGTACGGCAACTTGGTGGCGAAGGGCATCATCGATCCAACCAAGGTCGTGCGGATCGCGCTGCAGGACGCAGCCTCTATCGCGGGTCTACTGATCACCACTGAGGCAATGGTGGCCGAGCTGCCGAAGAATCAGAGCCCGATGCCGGGTGGCTCCGGGGGCGGCATGGGCGGCATGGATTATTGATCGCGCGATCGATCATCGCGAACAAGGAAGGCCTGGAGAGGCACGGGCCTGGACGGCACGATTGGCATTCCAATCTGGGATGGTGAGCCGCCAGCGAGAACGCGGTGCACTCAGCAGCCGCGTGCTTCAACCTTGCGGCAGCTCGCTCTTCAGGGAATGCACGCAACCAGCTCTGATTCTCGTCCTTCGTTTGCCGCACGGAGCATTTTACCCGCCACTATCAAGGAGTGAGCCATGCAAAATGGCCAAAAGACATTCACGAGGGCACGCCAACCCAGACCGGAAGCGTCATTTGCTGCCCGCTCGAAGCGGTGGACACCGAGTGCCGCCCGGCTCGAACCGAAGGACTCTCAAAACGCGCAAAGAAACTATGAGCGGTATCTGGCGCTCGCCCGTGCCGAGGCCCTAATCGGCAACACGGTCGGGGCAGAGAACTATTACCAACACGCCGAACATTATTTCAGGTCGATGTCCTCGAATTCAGAAGTAACACCGATCACGTTGCTCGCCCGCGCCGACGAGGTGATTGAATAGAGATGGTGTTTGCTGCACTGCATGAGTCCGCTTATGGCACATAGCGCGGCATCTGACCGGACGGACCGACGAGCACGCGGCAAGCGGGATCGGCTGGCTGCTGGCGGGGGTGTTCATTGCGCTCCTTCTCGCCAGCATCTGGATCGCCCGCAAGAACTGGCAGCAAGACCCCGGGCAGCGCACCATGGGGCATCTTGCCACCTGGTTCATGCGCGTGATGATCGGCACGATGTGGTACCAGGGCTCGATCTGGAAGCTGCCGCTGCCGGTTGCCGGGGGGTTCAGGGCGGCGATCACTCCAATCGGGGAATATGCCGCGCTCGATTTTTACAGATGGATCGCGAAGAATATCCTCATGCAGATCCTGCCCGTTCTGGGTCCGCTGGTCTTCCTAACCGAGCTGTTGCTTGCGGTGTCGTTCATCAAAGGCTGGTCATCGGCCGGGTCCCAGCGCGCGGTCCAGATTGAACGCGGCGCTGATCAGGGCGAGATGGGTGAAAGCTTGAGGGAAGTTTCCCAGGGCCTCGCCGCGATGCCCGGTCTCTTCCGCATAGAGGCCGACATGGTTGGCGAAGCCGAGCATCCGCTCGAAAATCAGTCTCGCCTCTTCGAGCCGCGACCTGTCGTGGCGGCCGGCCCGGGTCAGCGCCTCGACTAGCCAAAACGTGCAGATGTTGAAGGTGCCTTCCTCTCCCGACAGCCCATCCACGGCGTTCTCGATATTGTATCGGTACACCAGGCTGTTGGCGGTCAGACCGTCTTTCGCCAACGGCAGCAGCGTCGCATCCAACGTTGTGAGCATGCGAGGGTCGGCCGGCGACATGAAGAAGGTGAGCACCATCATCAGGTTAGCGGCATCCAACGACTCACTGCCGTAATGCTGCACGAACGCCTGCCGTTTCTCGTTCCAGCCCTTGGAAACGACGTCCTCGTAAATCTCATCGCGGACTTTGAGCCAGCGATCGCGCGGGGCAGGAAACGAGCGCTTGTCGGCGAGGCGGATGGCGCGATCGAGCGCGACCCAACACATGAGTTTCGAATAGACAAACTCCCGTTGATCGCCACGTACCTCCCACACGCCTTCGTCCTTGCGATGCCAGTTGTCGCAAACCCAATCGGTCAGCGCTCTCAGAGAGGTCCAGAGGTCGTAAGAAATCGGTGCTCCATGTTTGTTGTAAAGATAGGCGGCGTCGAGAAGTTCACCGTAGATATCGAGTTGCAACTGATTGTATGCGCTATTGCCGATGCGCACCGGTTTTGAACCCATATAGCCGTCGAGGTGATCGAGCGTCTCCTCGATCAGGTGCTTCCGCCCATCGATACCATACATGATCTGCAACGACCCGTCTGGACAGGGCTCTTTGCAGAGAGAGGCCACAAAGCGCATGAATTGTTCGGCCTCTTGGGAGAAACCGAGACGCAGGAAGGCATAGACCGTGAATGCCGAATCCCGGATCCAGGCATAGCGGTAATCCCAGTTACGCCCGCCGCCAATACCTTCCGGCAGACTGCATGTGGGCGCTGCAATGATCGCGCCAGTGGGTTCGTACGTCAGCAGTTTGAGGGCGAGGGCGGAACGGTGCACTATTTCACGCCAGCGGCCAGCGTACCGGGACTGGGCGATCCATCTTTGCCAAAACTGAACGGTTCGGCGGAAAAGCTCCTCGGCTTCGTTGACCGACATCGAAATTCCACAGCCAGGCTCCCGCGACAGGTGACGAAGCACGAAAACAGCCGCCTCACCTTCGCTCAGGGTGAACTCCGACACGACGGCGCCGTTGATCGTCTCAAGGGGTTGTTCGGTGGCGAGACCGAGTATCAGCGAAGGTGAAGCCAGCGTAGCCCCGCCGACCATGAGCGTGGCGGTGTGCGCATCCCGGGCGTAGTTGAAAGCCGGCCGGCATTCCATGCGGACCTTCAGGATGCCTCGAACCGCGGTGATGCGCCGTACGAGTTGGAGACAGTGACGCTCGCCCGAGACTGCTCGGCCAGCGGGCATGAAGTCGGCGAGCTCGGCCGCGCCGTGCGGTCCGAGAAACCGTGTAATCAAGACGTTGGTGTCGGGCCAATAGAACTGCTTGCACGTCACGTCATCGCCCACAGGCGCGATCTTGAAGCAACCGCCCTTTCCGTCGTCTAGGATTGCGGCAAAAACGCTTGGGCTGTCAAAGTCCGGCACACAGAGCCAATCGATTGAGCCGTCGGTCCCGACCAGCGCCACGGTATGCATGTCGCCGACTATTCCGTAATTCTCGATTGGTTGATAAGTCATGGGAGCAAGCCTCCATCGAAAGCACAGGCACACGTTCAAAAGAACCGGCGTCGCAGCCGCGGTATAGTAACAGGCGCTCATTTGGTATCTCCGCTACAGTACCGACCACACCCCAACGGGCCCGTGTGGTCGTTTCGTCGCGGTTTTCGTCCGACGCTTAGCCAGCGCCCTGGCCGCGCGTCACCTCGATCTCACCCGGCCCAATGTTCCCAGCAGTGAGTGGGTGGGTGGCCGTGGCGCTGACCGGTGATGTCGGCTGAGTCCTTGGCATCGCCCCTTGGCGGCGTCGTGCAGCGGAAGCGTTGCAAGATGCCCCCGTCAGCGGCCGGGGACAACGCGAGTTGTCACGACATTACAAAGACGTGGCCTATGGACTGTAACTTCCGTAGCGTTACGCATGAACGGGGCGGCGGATCGGCCGCCGCTTGCCGGGAGTGCCATGGCCGAGCACATCCCTCCAATGCTCTTCGTCTATCGATCCGATAGGCGAGGGGCATTAGATTGCGCCTTCCAAGCGTGCTCGAATGCCTATCATCAAAGTAAAGCAATGGGTTCGTGCCATGGTGCGCCTTGCGGTTGTCGCAACCAATCCCACCTGCCTTCCTGGGACTCAGGCCGCTCACTGATCTTCTAACCCCGAGCGCGGCTGCGTAGTGAGCTCACGGGACTCCCACCTGCGCGACGAGAGGCGGGCTCAGCTCGCCGCGCTGCTTGACGCGAGTGGCACGGTTCTGCGGCTGGCGGCGCCGCTGGTTGATCTGTTGGTGCGGCTGTCTCTGGCAAAGGCGTTCTTCGCACCGGGAATGCTGCCGAGCAGCCACCTGTTCGTCCAGACCGGCTGGCCCACGATCATTGTGCAGGTTGCAGGGCCGGTGCTGCTGGCGGCTGGTCTGTGGGTGCGGCCGGTGGCGCTGCTCATGCTCGTGCTGACGCTGCTGGCGCACACCTCCGGGCCGGCGCAGGACGAGCACCTGTTCTGGGCTGCCCTGTTCGGCTGGTATGTGGCGCAGGGCGCCGGGCCCCTCTCCCTTGATCATCTGCTCGGCAAGGGGCTGGGCTTTAGTCCGCTGCCGCTAGCCGGGCGCGCGATGGCAGCAGGGGACTGGTTTGATCGGTGGATCGGCCCGCTCTATCGCCTCGCCGTTCGGCTGTGGCTGGCGGCCGCACTGGCTGGAGACGCGCTGGCGCCCGCGATGCTCCCAGCCACCGCATCCGTGATGCTGCCAGCCACGGCGTCCGCGATGCTGCCGCGCCCCTGGGCCCTGTTGGCAGCCGCGTTGCTGGGGGTGGGCCTAGGGACGCCGCTCGTGGCGGCGGGATTGCTCGTGGCAGGGACCAGCATGGCAATGGCGGGAACGGATCATACCATGACCGTCTATGCCCCACTGCTCCTGGTGCTGCTGGGGGTCTCCGGCGCCGGCCGCTACTCGCTGGATTTTCTCATCGCGGCACGGATGCGTCGACCCGCTCCGCCGGTGGAGGACGCACCCCACATCGTCATTGTGGGAGCGGGTTTTGGAGGCATGGCGTGTGCGGCGGGACTCCGGCGAGAGCGAGCGCGGGTCACACTTATCGATCGGCACAACTACCACTTGTTCCAGCCGCTGCTTTACCAAGTGGCAACCGCTGGTCTCTCGCCGGCCGACATCGCTATCCCAGTGCGCGGCGTGTTCCGCGATCACCCCAGGCTGCGCGTGCTGTGCGGCCAAGTCTCCGGCGTGGACATCGCCAACCAATGCATCACGGTAGAGGGGCGCCGGCTGCCCTACGATGTGCTGGTGCTCGCGACCGGCGCCAGCCACGGCTATTTCGGCCACGAGGAATGGGCGGCCGCCGCGCCGGGGCTCAAATCCGTGAACGACGCGACCAGCGTCCGCAGCCGGATCCTCACCGCCTTCGAGCAGGCCGAGGCAACGGATGACCCCGTCGTGCGGGATACCCTGTTGACATTTCTCATTTGCGGGGCGGGACCGACCGGGGTGGAGCTGGCAGGCGCGATCGCAGAACTCGCCCGGCATGGCATGGAAAAGGATTTCCGCAATTTCGACCCTGCCTTAGCGCGCATTCTCCTAGTGCAGGCCGGTCCCCGCGTCCTGCCGCAATTCGCCGAGGGGCTATCAGCATTCGCGCGAGC
Organism: uncultured Alphaproteobacteria bacterium; assembly: GCA_963841705.1. Taxonomy (GTDB): domain Bacteria; phylum Pseudomonadota; class Alphaproteobacteria; order Rhizobiales; family Xanthobacteraceae; genus VAZQ01. The sequence goes on along the minus strand of CAWJDY010000011.1, from coordinate 99,609 downwards.
CTCGCTGGAAGCGCTCGGCGTGGAGGTACGGGTAAACAGCCGGGTGGAGGTGATCGACGCGGAAGGCGTCGTGGTGAATGGGGAGCGCATCGCCGCTGCCACCGTGCTGTGGGCCGCGGGCGTTGTTGCCTCTCCGGCCGCCGCGTGGCTAGGACAGGAGCCTGACAAGGCCGGGCGTATCAAGGTCGGGCCGGACCTGTCCGTCCCGGGACTGCCTAACGTGTTCGCGATCGGCGACACCGCGCTGGCGCTTGCCTGGGATGGCCAGCCCGCGCCTGGCCTTGCTCCTGCGGCAAAGCAGGCCGGCGCCTACGTCGCCTCGGTGCTGCGGGCACGGCTGCGCGGCAGCAGACCACCGCAGCCGTTCCGCTATCGCCACCAGGGCAGCTTGGCCACCATCGGTCGAAAGAGCGCGGTGGCCGATTTCGGCCGGGTGAAGCTCACCGGTGCTCTGGCATGGTGGCTGTGGGGTGCGGTGCACATCCTCTTCCTGGCGGGACGGCGCAATCAGTTCTCGGTCATTCTCGGGTGGGTCTGGTCATATTTCACCTTCGATGTCGGAGTCCGGCTGATCACGGGTGACGGGCCCTCCCGCGCCGGTGCCGCACTCGCTGCCGAGCCGCCGGAATGACCCACCACCGCATCTTGGTCATCGAGGATGCCCGCGATCTCCCGCAGCTCATGAGGCTCGAACTCATAACCCGCCGACTCTGGGAGGTGCCGGACGGCAAAGAGCGCGACAACCAACGTGGCCAGGGTCCTCGACCTGAACCCGTCGCGACGCGGGTTCTGGGCGTTTCCTTGACTACTTAACGGGGCGGTTCTCCCTTGCCGCCCCGCTTTTCGGCTTGTTGAGGACCGTGAGCTACGGAAAATTGGGTTCAGAGCCGAGCCGTGAAAAGCGCCTTTTTGTGATGCCCATCACATTTCTCGCGGGAGGACCCGGGTAGCGTGCCCCCTGTTCGAAATCGCATTCGCGGTTCGGCGGGAACGCGAGGGAGCTTCTTATGCGCAAACTTGGTTTGATTGCCTCAGCAGTAGTGGTCGGAGTCGGATTTGCGTGGATCGCCTCAACGAAGGCGCGTGTTGTTGCTCCTCCTATGATGATGAGCAGCGGTATCGAGCCCATGAAGATAATGGCCAGTTCGACAAATCTGCCCGCCGAGCACTTCTTCGATCATTCGCTCGTTTATCCGTAAGTACCACTGGTACACGCCGGTCGAATCCCTTCACTTGTGGACTGAAGGGCCAGATTGCTGCGGCGTAGCGAGCCCGGGATCCAGCAAACTGAAGTCGGCCGTTGCCGGTCAATGCGAACATCAAAGCACCGAGCGACTTGCGCCGCGGAGATGGATGTGTATTTGACCTACATGGGTGGATAAGACGAGAACGGGCAATCGCGATAACACGCCTACGCATGATCACACCCCCTGAGACGCCGCCTATTGTTGCTGCGGCACACGGACGGGAGGCATCTTTGCGACAGCCTTATCCATCTCCTCGGCAGAGAGCAGCGGCCTGATCGTTACGCGCGCATACCCTGCAGCATTTGTACTCAACTGTGCCGTTGCTGCAGCGATTTCGTCGGGGTACTCGATAACTGAGTAGGCAGTAGACGCACCGTAATCAAAAAACCAGAATTCGAGCTTGCCCCCAACCGACTCGACAAACTTGACCACGCCTGCCTTGAGGGCCGTAGGTGGCTGCTTTTGTAGATTCTTAATACCCTCCGGGGTCAAGACGGCCCGAACTAAGTACCTGTGAAGGTTCCCTGCCTGTTGGCCAACCGCTTCGCTAGCAGGCAGTGCAAGTCCTAAAACAAGCAGTAACACGGCCGGGAGCGTGAATTTGGTGATGCGGTTCATGACATTCCTCCCTTGTGCTAACTAGATTGCGCGCCACGGCCATCGAACATCTGCGGGATTTTCGGCACATCTAATGGCAACTCGGCGACAATGCTACATCAACTACCAGACTGGACGGAAGAGGCTTAGCAAGGACGCCTCCAGCGGATTTTCCAGTGGTCCAGGTGAACAAGTTGGAGCTGGTGCAAACCGCCCGACGGCTCGGCCACCCCCTTTGCCGCTCGCCATGGTCGGTGAGCTGATCAATCCGTGCACATCGGTTTGCTGCAGTGCATGAGTTCGGTTTTGGCTCGGACGCGAAGTGCTAACCCAACTTCGCGGATTCGCGGGGTCTGGAAGGCTTAAGTGATTGATATCGTTTAGTGCGACCCTCGAAAGTCTGCACTACAGGGTGGCCTGCGGACGAGGCTGCTCGGCGGTGATTTTCGGTGGTGGCTGGGCTGGCAATTGTAGCTTGAGCTTGTCGAGCAGCAGCCGCAACTCCGGCTCGGGCTCGGTGTGGCGAGTGAGCAGGAGTGCGTAACCGGCGCGCGAGTTCGAGCTGTATCAGGGGTTGGACTGACCAGGCTGGTCAATGAGCAGGACGTTCGCACGACTCAGCGCATCGAAAACGGCGCCGGCAATGATCCGGGAATTCTCGCGATTGATATAGAGTTGATCTCCTGCGGCTTGTCCTCTGTGCGTGTTATGTGCCTCGAAAACGGCATCAGCAATTAGCCTTTTCAGGTGTGTCTCGTTCGGCATCTGGCGGCTCCTATCGTTTACGCCATTCCTCCTCAGCTTCCTGCTTGACCCCAGCTTCCCGGCTTGCTGCGCGCGCGCCACGAGCGGCTAGGTCACCACACCAGCGGACCGAGAAATTCGCGGCGTCTCATTTACACCCCAGGCTCAGGAGAAGGCGCTTGATGTAGGTCAAATACAGGCCCTCTCGGGCTTGTTACGGGATATCACAAATAAGTCGGAGCCGATGGGAAGGGTGGTAACCCGCGCAGGACGATGCCCTCAAGCCAAATAGAGTCAATCCGCGCATGCAGGGAGGAGATGATGCGCCTGTTTTGCGGATCGAAATCATTTGGTTACCGCGGCGTCGCTACGACGCAAGCTTGTTGCGAACTCCATGGCTTTCGCCGGCATCTATGCCGCTGCCAGGACGATATTGCCGCAGCCGCAGGACGCAAAAGCCGATTTGATCGTTGCGAACGCCAACATCGTCACCCTCGACCCGAAATTTTTAATGCCGCGCGCTCAGGCGATTTGCGATCACCGGCGACAAGATTATCGGGATCGGCACACGCCGGGATCAGAGTCATGGGCTGAAGGAACCAGTCCCTGTCAGGCACTCTGCAGCTCATTCGAGAACGGTCATAACTGCAACGAGGCGACACTCACACTTCATACCAAAACCAGCGGCAATCAGTGCGCTTGCATCAGGTCTGCTTCACCCTGATCACCGGACATCTTTTCAGCCGTTCGGCACTTCGCGTTTCGCGCCACGAGCAGACCTCCGTGAAATTTCGCAGCGGCACCTGTCGGTCAAGATTGACTTCGACGCAATCTGCTCGCGCGTCGACCGTCCGGTCCTCTTCTTCTACTTTTGCCCGCGCGCGTCGATTGCGGCGAGCACTTTCGGCGGCGACATCGGCAGTTCGGTCAGCCGCCGGCCGGTCGCACGCTCGATCGCGTTGGCGATGGCCGCCATCGGCGGGCAAATGTTGACTTCGGCGGCACCTTTGGCGCCGTACGGATGACCGGGATTCGGCACCTCGACCATGACCGGCTCGATCATCGGCAGGTCGGATGAGACGGGAATCCGATAGTCAAGGAAGCCCGGATTCTCCATGAGCCCGCGCGAGTTGTAGATGTACTCCTCATTGAGCGCCCAGCCGATGCCTTGCGTCACGCCGCCCTGGATCTGCCCCTCGACGTAGCTCGGGTGGATGGCGCGTCCGACGTCCTGAGCGGCGACGAAACGCAAAATCTTCACCTTGCCGGTCTCCGGATCGACCTCGACGTCGCAGAACTGGGTGGCAAAGCCGGGCGCTACTGCGCTGGGGTTGACCGCCGCCGCGGCGACGATCGGCCCGCCGGTCTGCGCCCGCTTGGCGGCAATCTCCCTGAGCGACAGCGGCTTGAAGTCGCCGACGTTGCTGCTCGCCGGCTTGGCGCAGCCGTCCTCCCAGACCACGGCCTCCGGGTCGACGTCCCACATCTTGGCCGCCCGTACGCACAGCTCCTCGATTATCTTCTTGGTGGTGTCGACCACGGCCATGCCGGTGGCGAAGGTGACGCGCGAGCCGCCGGTGAGATGCGCATAGCCGACCGACGCGGTGTCGGCGACGATCGGGCGCACCCGGTCATAGTCGATCCCCAGCGTCTCGGCCGCCATGATCGCCATCGAGGCGCGCGAGCCGCCGATGTCGGGGCTGCCGGTCGCGACGACGACCGTACCGTCCTCGTTGACGTGCATGCTGGCGCTCGATTCGCCGCCGCCGTTGAACCAATAGCCGGAGGCGACGCCGCGCCCCTGGTTCTTGCCGAGCGGCGCCCGATAGCCCGGATGGTTGAGCAGCGCCTCGATGGTCTCGGCATATCCGTTGTGCCCAAGCTTGGCGCCGGAGAGCATCTGGGTCCCTTTCTTGGCGGCGTTCTTGAGCCGCAGCTTCAGCGGGTCCATGCCGATCTTCTGCGCCAGGACATCGAGCACGCTCTCCACCGCGAAGGCGCCCATCGGTGACCCCGGGGCGCGATACGCCGCGACCTTCGGGCGGTTGCAAACCACGTCGTAACCGATCGCGCGCGCATTCGGGATGTCGTAAGGAGCAAACGCGCACATGCACGTGCTCATGAACGGCGAGCCCGGAAATGCGCCGGCCTGCAACTTGAAGAGCCCGTCGGCGGCGACAATCGTGCCGTCGCGCTTGACGCCGATCTTCACGGTCATCGACGCACCGGACGTCGGGCCGGTCGCCCGGAACACGTCCTCCCGGCTCATCACGAGCTTCACCGGATGACCGGATTTGCGCGCGAGCACGACGGCCACCGGCTCGACGTAGATCACGGTCTTGCCGCCGAACGCGCCGCCGATCTCCGCCGGATAAACACGCAGGTCGCCGAGCTTCATGCCAAGGAGCTGCGCGGTGTAGGCGCGGACGACGAAGTGCCCCTGGCTCGAGCTCCAGAGCTCGCCCTGCCCGTCGGCGTCGCAGCGAGCGACGCAACCTTGGGGCTCGATATACGCCTGATGCACGGGCGCGGTCTTGAACGACATCTCGACGATCTCGTCGGCCGCCGCGAAACCGGCCGCAAGATCGCCCAGCTTGTATTCGACCCGCTTCGAGATGTTGGAGGGCTTCGGCGGCGGCTCGACCCCGCGGGTGATCAAGTCGGGAAACAGGAGCGGCGCCTCTGGCTTCATCGCCTCATCGACGTCGATGACATGCGGCAGCACCTCGTAGTCGACCGCGATCAGCGACAGCGCCTCGTCGGCGATCGCCTTGCTGGTCGCCGCCACCGCGGCTACGGCATGGCCCTCATAGAGCGCCTTCTCGCGCGCCATGATGTTGCGCGTCATATGCCAGAAATTCTGCGCGACGCGTTCCGGACCGACATACTCGAACTTCTGCTCTGGGAAGTCCGCGGAGGTCACCACGGCCTTGACGCCGGGCAGCGCGGCTGCCTTCGAGGTATCGATCGAGCGAATGCGCGCGTGGGCGTGGGGCGAGCGCAGGATGCCGCCGACCAGCATACCCGGCATCGCCAGGTCCGCGCCGTACTGCGCGAGCCCTGTTACCTTGGGCACGCCGTCCGGACGAACCGGCCGGGTCCCGACCCATTTGAATTGCTTTACCGTTTCGCGCGAAGTGATGTCGTCCACAGCTGTAGCTCGCCTGATTGCCGCGTTGCGCTTGGCTTTGCGCGAGAGTTGCGCGGGCGGCGCACAAATGCAAGCGCGTCCGCAATCGGGTTGGCTATGCGTTCGCGGCCGTCGCGAGATCGCGCTTCGGCCTGGACCGCGAGCCAATGCTGGACTAGCGTCCCGTCCGGTCAGTTTGGAGACGCCAAGATCATGCTCGATTATACTGCCCCGTCGACTGTCGAGGAGGCCGTACGCATTTTGGCCGAAGCCCCCGGGACCGCGAAGGTCCTGTCCGGCGGGACCGATCTGCTGGTTCAGCTCCGCTCCGGCCGGGCCAAGCCGGGCCTGATCGTGGATATCAAAAAGATCCCCGGCATCTCCGGCATTCGCGAGCGGGACGGCGGCTTTGTCATCGGCGCCTCGACGCCCGGCGCCGTGATCGGCGAATGCGAAGCCCTGCAGCGGGCCTGGCCCGGGGTGGTCGAGGCCACCAATCTGATCGGCTCGACCCAGGTGCAGGGTCGGGCATCGCTTGCCGGTAATCTCTGCAACGCGTCGCCGGCGGCCGACAGCGTGCCGGCGCTGATCGCCGCCCGCGCGACCTGCGTGGTCGCCGGCCCAAAGGGGCGGCGAGAGGTTCCCGTGGAAAGTATCGCCACGGGTCCGGGGCGCACCTCCTTGAGCCCGGGCGAGTTCATCGTCGAGTTTCACCTGCCGAAACGTCCGCCGCGCTCCGCCGACGCCTATCTCCGTTTCATTCCGCGGACCGAGATGGACATTGCCGTGGTTGGTGCGGCGGTCAGCCTGACGCTCGACGCCGGCGGTGTTTGCGCCGATGCGCGGGTCGTGCTGGGCGCCGTGGCGCCGACAGTGATCCTGGTTCCCGAGGCTGCCGCCGCGTTGGTTGGGCGCAAGCTCGACGAGACGGCGCTGGCCAGGCTCGACCAGGCGGCGCGGCACGCCTGCAAGCCGATCGACGACAAGCGCGGGACGATCGAATACCGGACCAAAGTTGCCGGCGTGTTGGCACGCCGGACGGCGACGATCGCCTATGAGCGCGCGGGGGAGCGTCAATGAGCAAGCATCACGTATCGAGCATCATTAACGGCGAGCCCACGGAGTTTCTGTGTGAGCCGCAACTCACGCTGCTCGACGTCCTGCGTGACGAGCTGCATCTGACTGGCAGCAAGGAGGGGTGTAGCTCGGGCGACTGTGGCGCCTGCAGCGTGACGGTCGACGGCCGTCTGGTCTGCTCGTGCCTGATGCTTGCGGTCGAGGCAGAAGGCCACAAGATCGAGACGATCGAGGGCATGGCGCGCGGACACGATCTGCATCCGCTGCAGCGAAAATTCCTGGAACACGCGGCGCTGCAGTGCGGCTTCTGCACGCCGGGCCTGCTGGTCGCTGCCAAGGCACTGCTGGACCGTAATCCTGATCCGACGGAGACCGAGGCGCGCTACTGGCTCGCCGGCAACCTCTGCCGGTGCACCGGCTACGACAAGGTCATCCGTGCCGTGCTCGATGCCGCCGCCGAGCTGCGAGCCGCGTGAGCTCGCGACCGCAGCGGGCGCCGCGAAATGACGATAAAAGGAGAACACGGCTGAAACGAGCGGCCGAGCTGATCGGCTTCGGCGCTCTATCGTGGTGCATGCTTCGATCAGATCGGATGGACCGCTGTTCAGTGCCACAACCGGACTCGTGCACCGCAGCAAACGGCGGATCTATTCAATCACCTGCAGCAAAGCGATAATCGATCCGCACATTGTGGCCGTGGTCCAGCAACTCGTGTGCTCCCGGCACAAATTTTGCTTGATAAATTTTGCTTGATATCTTGACATTGTAACAAACTTCTGCTATGAGTCGCTAATCTTCGAAAGCTGTGAGAGAAGCCCGGCCCGGACTCCCGCGCCGGGCTTTTTGTTTGGCCAAACTCCTGCCCACGCATAAGAACGAGCCCCTGTTTTGCGAGATGCCGCCGCTTGCAAAGGGCGCCGACGCCCGTCGCTGCCATCGCCGGCATCGCATCCGCTGCGCTCACTGGCGACGTCACGGCGGACGAGGCTGCCAAAGCTCACCAAGGTGATGTCCGTTTACGTCAAAGCCCTTGAGGCGAATGAGTTTGAGGACCGGCTCGCTTTGCTGGAACGCACCGACCTCAAGCGGATGGGAGAGGTGAGAAACGGCGCGCCCATCGCCAGTAATGCGGGCTCCATCGACAGCGAGCGGAAAGGCTGAATCCCATGGAGCCAGCCTGGCAAAGGCGCTTGAGAGCGCAGGAGCACCGGCGCAATGAAACGCACACCCGTTACCTGTGGAGGGACGCGGGTGAAAGTCTCGAGGACGTGCGGGAGCGTTTTCGCCGGATGGTCGAGCTGGGACGCGCCGATGCGAACGACGACTACATCATCTTTCGCTGGGAGTGGTGATCGCGATGTTGCGTCATGAATCGCAGGTGCACCCCACTGGTCATTTCCCTGTTATTTCCCTGTTATTTCCTGTTTTTCCCTGTTCCTGATCCTGCCATTTCGGCGTATGTCCTTGCTGGTACTCGCTTTTTTGCAGGTTTTGGCTGTTGCCCCGCCCCCCTTTACAGGGATTTGCAGGCAGGGGAGCGTTGTTTGTGCACCGCAGCAAATTACCACGGCCGATGTCTCAGATGGGTCATTCGCGCCGATCCCACCCATTCGATTACGTCACGGTAGGTCCGCAGCACCTCCGATAGCGGCTGTAAAGCTCAGGCCAAACGACCGCTGTTTAGTGCCACAACCGGACTCATGCGGTGCAAAAAACTTTCACCGGCAGGGGACATCCCCCGGCCGCTCGAAGCACCCGGGAAATGGGTCACAGACCTCCAATTAGAGGCGTGATATTGTTTCCGACATTGCCGGCGGAATGACCCCATTGGGGATGGATCAAATGGCAATCGACATTGGACGGCGCGAGTTAATCCGCCTGCTCGGCGGCACGGCGTTTGCGTTTCCGTTCGCTGCACGCGCCCAGCAGCCCGAGCGGATGCGGCGGATCGGGGTGCTGATGGCCTATGCCGAGAGCGACCCGGAAGGACAGGCCTGGGTCGACGCATTCCGGGAGGGCTTCAAGGAGCTCGGGTGGACGGAAGGCCGCAACATCCGGATCGACATTCGCTGGGCGACGACCGACGCGGAGTTGATGCAACGATTCGCGAAGGAATTCGTCGCGCTGCAGCCCGACCTTATTCTTTCACAAAACACACCAACCACCGCGGCGCTGCTGCGACAGACGCGCACCATCCCCATTGTTTTCGTGAACATCGCCGATCCAATCGGCAGCGGCTTCGTCGCGAGCTTCTCGCGTCCGGGTGCCAACGTCACCGGTTTCGTCAATATGGAGTCGATGATGGCCGGCAAGTGGCTGGAGCTGCTCAAGGAGGTTGCGCCGCGCGTCACCCGGGTCGCCCTCCTGTTCAACCCGGCAACGGCACCGTATACCGAGATCTTCCTCGACCCCTTCAAAGCCGCCGCTGCGTCGTTCGCAGTGGGGGCGGTTGCAGCACCTGTTCACGACGCGACCGAGCTTGCATCCGTCATTGCCGCACAGGCACGCGAGCCGAATGGCGGCCTGATCGTGATGAATGATAGCTTCACGAACGTCTATCGCAAGGAGATCACCTCGCTGGCTGCTCGCTACCGTCTCCCTGCCGTCTATGCCTTCCGTTTCTTCGCTCAACTCGGCGGCTTGCTGTCCTACGGAAATGACCCGCTCGACAACTTTCGGCGCGCGGCAACCTATGTCGATCGCATCCTCAAGGGCGCCAAGCCGAGCGAGCTTCCCGTCCAAGCCCCGGTCAAGTTCGAGCTGGTGATCAACCTCAAGACCGCCAAGGCACTCGGTCTCGACGTGCCTTGGTATCTCCAGCAGCGCGCCGACGAGGTGATCGAGTAACTGATCGAGCATTTATAGGTCGGGGTGGCTTCACGCTCCTCGCGCTGCGTTGCACCAAAGTCTCGCAGCCAATGTCTCTTGTGGGTCATTTTCGTCAGATCGACCCGCTTCCGACGCTCTCGGCATGTCCGCTTCGCTCCGATCGCGTCCGACCGCAGCGATTCGACGCAGTGTGTGCCACAAGCGGACTAATGCACCGCAGCAAGCAGCGCCCCTTATTCGATCACCTCATCGGCGAAAATGTAGAGCTGCGGCGGGATCGTGATGCCGAGCGCATCGGCAGTCTTACGGTTGATCACCAGATTGAAGCGCGTGGGCTGCTCTATCGGCAACTCGCCAGGTTTTGCGCCCTTGAAAATCTTGTCCACGTAGAATGCGCTGCGGCGGAAGAAGTCGGCAATGTTCTCGCCATAGCTCATCAGCCCCCCTGCTTCCGCGTATTCGCGCAGCGAGAACATCGTAGGCAGACGGTTATTGAGCGCCAGTTCGGCGATTCGCTGCCTTTGCCCAAAGAGGATTGCATCGGATGCTACCATGATCGCTGATATGCGTTCCTTGGCAAAGACAGCGAAGGCATTCTCGATTTCCTGCCGGTTGCGCGCTTCGATCGGTACGATGGAAAGACCGACTTTCTGGGCGGCATCTTGCGCTCTCTTGAGGACAGAAGAATAGGTTTCGGTATCTGGATTGCCGAGAAGCCCAATGCGGGAAACGTTCGGATTGACCGCCGTCAGCAACTCTAGCTGCTTGGGAGAAGAGTCATCGGACGAGCCGGCCAACCCAGTGATGTTGCCACCGGGATGCGCGAGGCTCGCGACGAGGCCATTGCCGACGGGATCGGTCGAGTAAGCCATGACAATAGGAATCGTGCTAGTTGTGCGCTGCAGTGCAGGCAAGGCGGCCGTCACTCCTGTGACGATGACATCGACCTTCACGAGCTCTGCCACAATCTCGGAAAATCGCTCGTACTTTCCTTCCACGGAGCGCCACTCAAGGACGAAATCCTTTCCTTCGACGTAACCCAAATCGCGCATGCCTTGCTGGAGCGCAGCATACGAACGGGAAGAGGATTCGCGCGACACTGCGGAGAGATAGCAAATGCGCCAGAGCTTGCCGGTCTGCTGGGCCCGCACAAGAAGCGGCCAGATTGCTGCCGAGCCGACAAGCAGTGTGATGAACTCGCGTCGGTCGCGGTAGGGACGCGAGTTACCTCGCGCCCCCCGCACAGATCCGTACGTGCAGCTTTCCCGCATACGGTTCCCACCTTGGGTATCCACGGCAACTATATGCTGCCGTATGCGAGCCAGCATCTTTGACACGCTTATGCGGCGCTGAGTCCGGCGCGTGCGTTGCTGGTCCGCATTCCCCTTGGTCTCCGCCCTTCGCTCCACCGGCTCCGCAGCGGATCGCTCCGCTTTGTTCGTCGGCTTCACAGCTACTATGGCGGAGCGCGACTTCTCGTGCCCGTGCATCATCGGCTACGGCTCCTCACCTTCCCGATGCGGACCGTCCCTCGCACTCGACACTGACGGCCAGTCACGAGATATCCCAGCTTCCGACGCGATCCTTTTGCGCGTGATGTGGCCCTCGACCCCGGCGGGACGACAATGCCTCGCATAACGGCATTGCACATGTTGCGTTCGATCATGAAAACAATCTCCGCTCCCGCGAGTTCATCATTTCGTGGCTCACTCCCACACCCCACGCAACCGCTGTGTACGCTTCGTGTTCGGCGTCGCCGCCGCCTCACGCAACACTCGCTTCCAGGCGGCTTGCTAGGCCTTACCTGGGCCGGACTTACACCGGCTGATCGCGCCAGCTTCGCTGGCGCCTTCTCTCACTCGATCACCTCGTCGGCGCGGCCGAGCAGCGAGAGCGGGACGGTGAGACCGAGCGCCTGGGCGGTCTTGAGATTGATGATCAGCTCGACTTTCGTGGCCTGCTGCACCGGCAGGTCGGCGGGCTTCTCGCCCTTGAGAATTCGGCCGGTGTAGACGCCAGTCTCGCGGTAGGAGTCCGAAAGGCTGGCGCCATAGCTCGCCAAGCCACCGGTCGCGGCGAAGGTGCGCAACTGGTAGACCGTGGGAACGGCGTGACGCCTCGTTAGCTCCCCGAGCTGTTCGCTCCGACTATTGAAAAATGGCTCACCGCCAATCACGAGCCCACCTGCTCGCAGTTGGACCAAGCTTGCAAAGACCGTATCAAAGTCGCGCTCAGTGCTGGCTTGCAGGATATGGAGCCGCTGCAGCCCGAGGCTGTGAGCCGCCGCCTGCAGTTCTTTCGATGTGGTTTCGGCACGAGCGGGATCCGTCGGATTGACGAGCACCGCAAAGCTCGTCGCCGTGGGGACCAGCTCATGCAGCAGCTCCAGCCGCTTTGGCCCTAGCTCCACGTCCAAGATGGTTACGCCAGTAATGTTGCCGCCTGGGTGGTTCAGGCTCGCGACAAGTCCAACCTCGACCGGGTCAAACCCCGCCGTGAAGACGATCGGGATCGTTGCGGTTGCTGCCTTGGCTGCCTGGGCAGCATGGCCATTCGCGGCAATGACGGTCACCTGCCGCCGAACAAAATCGGCTGCCAGCACTGGCAGCCGATCGTATTGATTTCCCGCGAAGTGGTATTCGATCGCCACGTTCTGGCCCTCGATATAGCCGGCTTCTTTCAGGCCCAGACGGAACGCGACCAAAAGATGTGGGTCATCGCCGGGTGCCCTGGTGCCCAGAAACCCGATGTCGCGCATGCAGGCATGCGCCCTCCTCACGACGAGGTCTGTGGGTTTAACCTCCATCGATCTTCTCGCTCGAATGAACGCGATAGGGTGTCGCAAAATCGTCTGCCGTGTCGTCGGCGCGTGGGCAGCGCAGACAAGTTTACACAGTCTGCGCAAGCTTGACTGCGTTGCGCGCACCTTTTTTGTACAAGCGGAAAAGACATGCGAAGCGCGTGCCTTTACACCCTACAGAATTACTAGGCCCGCCCCGTGGGCAGAGGGCTGCGGTCGGCAAGCTCCATCTGGCGATAGGCGAGCTTCTCCATCAGCTCCGCGCGCACGGCGCGACGGTCGGTGTCATCGAACAGATTGTCCATCTCGTGGGGATCGTTTTCCAGATCGTAGAGCTCTCCGTAAGGATCACCCGCGGCGATGGTCATGCGCCAGCGCCGGGTCACGAGCGAGCGCAGCCGCGCTCCCGCAGGAAGCCCAAACACCGCGCGCTGCTGGTCGTCCTCGATCACCAGCGAGTCGCGCGCGAGCGTCGGGCTCGTGGCCTCCAGCACCGGGAGGAGGCTCACGCCCTGGATGCCGTTATAGGGCTGCACCTTCGCGCGATCGAGAATGGTCGAGGCAATGTCGAGGGTGCCGGCGAGCACGTCGGTGCGCCGTGCTGCGCCGCCGCCGGCATCTGCCCAGATGAACGGCACATGGGTGATCCCCTCAAAATGCGCCGGGCCTTTCAGAAGGAGCCGGTGGTCGCCGAGAAAATCGCCGTGGTCCGTCGTGAAAACGACGATGGTGTCGTCGGCCAGTCCGCAAGCGGCGAGCCGAGCCAGCACGCGGCCGATGGCATCGTCGATCATCGCGATCATGCCGCAGCTCAGCGCCATTGCCTCGCGCGCCTCGCGCTCATGCACGGCGAAGGCGGCCTGGCCGGCAGTATCCGCCTTGCCGGTCTCGCGCTGCGCGATCGCCCACGCCACTGACCGCGCCGGCGGCCGATTGCCAGGCGCAAAACTGGGCGGCAGTGCCATGTCCCCCGCCGCGTACATCGACCAGTAACGCCCCGGCGGCGTGAACGGATGGTGCGGGTCGGGAAACGATGTCATCAGGAAGAACGGCTTGGCGCGGTTTCGCGCGGCGTAGAGGTCGAGCCATTCGCAGCTTTTGTCGGCGATGTAAGCCGTGGGATAAAGCTCCTCCGGGATCGGGGTTCGGAACGCCTGCGGACATACGTAATCGTGGGGCAGCTGGTTGGCCCGGTCGCGCAGTGCATCGGCGTCGCGCCGCCGCGATTTCAGCCAGACGTAATAGTGTCCGCCCACGTGATCCCCGTGTGCGGTGCAGAGATCGACGTGCTCGAAGCCGTAGTACGGAAGCGGTATCGGGAACGCGCGGCCGGCCTGCCAGCGTTTCGGATGCTCCTGGTCATACGCTTCCTCGGGGGCAGTCGGCTTGCGCGCTTCCGCGAATGTGGGGTCGAGCACGGCTTCATCCGCGCGCGGGGGCGCCCGCGCGAGAATGGGCGGCTGGCCGGTGAAATTCTGCAAATGGCTCTTGCCGATGAGCGCGGTCGCATAGCCGGATGCGCGCAGCGCGTCGACGAAGGTGTTCGCATCAAGCGACAGCGGAATGCCGTTGCTGCGCACCCCGTGCAGCGACGGCATGCGCCCGGTCATGAGGGTGGCCCGGTTTGGCATGCATACCGGCGTCGCCACATAGAAGCGCTCGAACCGCGTGCCGCGCGCCGCGATGGAATCGATGTGCGGCGTCCGCAGCACGGGATGGCCATAACAGCCGAGGTAGTCGACGCGGTGCTGATCGCTGATGAAGAAGAGAAAGTTCGGCCGGTTCATGCGTAGGTTATTCTCTTGCTAGCCCGTCATTCCGGGGCCGCAAGCGCTCGGATCGGCGCTTCGCGCCGTCCGAGTGCGAGCGGAGCCCGAAATCCATAACCACAGGCCTTGCCGTGATGAAAGTGATTACGCTGCGGTGGCACCCATTACTGCTTGGGGTTATGGATTCCGGGCTCGTAGGCAAATCGGCACGGCCGATTTTCCTGCGCCCCGGAATGACGTCGAAGGGTAACTTGTGACGCAAGTAGCATTAAGCCGCCGTTGGTAGAAACTGATTGCGCCTTAGGCGGGACTCAAGCAAGATTGGGTGAGAGAGGATTGGCAACGCCGGACGGGCGGGGCCTCTGTCTTTGGCGAGTCAGGCATGCGGGGCTGAGCTGGAATCAACTGAGGCGGGTCATGCTTACCGGAGAGACGTTTTTTAATCGCTTCAACCCTAGGCTGAAAAATTCCCTGTAAATTTCCTGTTGTTTACAGGGAGGCCCGAAATCGCTCTCCCTCTGGTTGCATGAAGCCTGGCGGATTTGCCATTTCTGCGGATGCGCATGATGGACCATGACGCGCCCGGTCTGCGGCCGAAAATCATCGGCGCAAGCGTGAGACGCGTCGAGGACCGTCGGCTCCTGACCGGTCAGGGTTCGTTCACAGCCGATCGGGCCTGCTCGGGCGCGCTCGAGCTTGCCTTTCGCCGCAGCGATCATCCGCATGCGCGCATCTGCGAGGTAGATTGCTCGCAGGCGCGCGGGTTACCGGGCATCGTTGCTGCGTTCACGGCAGCGGATATCGCTCCGCTGGTAACTCCGATCGTCGCTGTCTCGCGGATGAAACACTACCACCCGACGCCGATCCATCTGCTGGCGAGCGAAAAGGTGCGCTATGTGGGCGAGCCCATCGTCGCTGTGCTTGCACAAAGCCGGTATCTCGCCGAGGACGCACTCAAGCACATCGACATCGAGTTCGAGCCGTTGCCTGAGCTGACGGACCCGGAGCGTGCGCTCAGGCCGGACGCGGCCTTGCTGCATGAGGACGCCGGAACGAACGTGCTGCTCGCCCGCGAGTTTGCCCGAGGCGACATCGATGAGGTCTTGCGCTCGGCGCCGGTGCACGTCGGCGGTCGTTTTCGCTCGCATCGCAAAACCCCCATGGCTCTGGAGAATCGCTCTTATCTCGCGGAGTACGATCCGGGCCGCGACCTGCTCACGCTCACGTCGTCGACCCAGGTGCCTGGGATCGTGCGTGACGCGCTTTGCGATCTCCTGGATCTGCCGGGGCATAGCGTGCGCGTGGTGGCCCAGGACGTGGGCGGTGGGTTCGGCGGCAAAGCCTCGCTCTATCCCGAGGAGCTTCTGGTCTGCGTCCTGGCGCGTCATCTCAAGCGGACGGTGCGATGGAGCAGCGATCGCCTGGAGGATCTCCTCACCACCACGCAGGCCTTCGACGAGACGGTCGATGCACGGCTTGCGCTCGATCAGGACGGCCGGATCCTTGGAGTTTCCGCCGACGTGATCAGCGATGTCGGCGCCTACTCGATCTATCCCTGGACCGCGGCTCTGGAGCCCGTCCAGGTGATCAGCTTTCTGCCCGGGCCTTATCGCATCGACACGTATCGGGGCCGCGTGCGCGGGGTTGCCACGTGCAAAGCACCGAGCGGACCTTATCGCGGCGTAGGGCGGCCGATTTCCACGTTCGTGATGGAGCGGCTCATGGACATGGCGGCGCGCCGTCTCAATATCGATCCCGCTGAGCTGCGCCGTCGCAATCTGGTGCGGGAAGCTGAGTTTCCCTACAAGGCCGCCTCCGGCATTGTCTGGGACCGCTCGGGCTTTCAGGAAAATCTCGAGGCTGCCTGCCGCGCAATCGACTATCCGGGCTTGCGGGAAAGGCAACACGCGCTGCGCCAAGCCGGCCGCTGGTTCGGGATCGGCATCGCCTCATATGCGGAGCTCACCGGCATCGGCTCGCGCATTTCCGCCGCACCCGGCATGCCGATCAACACCGGAACCGAGACGGCAATGGTACGGCTCGATTCGACCGGGGCGGTGACGGCCTCATTCGGCATCGCTTCTCACGGCCAGGGTCTCGAGACGACCTTGGCCCAGGTGGTTGCCGAGCATCTGGGAGTGCGGGTGCAGGACGTGCGCGTGCTCCAGGGCGACAGCGGCGTGGTTGCCCACAGCACCGGCACCTATGCGAGCCGCAGCGCAGCACTCGCCGGGGGAGCAGGCACGTTGGCAGCCCGCGAGTTGCGCGAGCGCGTGCTGCGCGCCGCCTCTCACCTGCTCGAAGCTGCGGTCGAGGATCTCGATGCTGCAGACGGATCCGTCTTCGTACGGGGCACGGACCGCGCGGTGACGTTCCGACAGCTGGCGAAGGCCGTGTACTCGCAAATGGGTCGGCTGCCGAAGGACGCGCGCGAGGAGCTGGAGGTGACCAAGGTGTATGACCCGTATCTCGGCACCGCGACATCTGCCACCCACATCGTCGCTCTCGAGATCGATCCCGAGACCTGCAAGGCGACGCTCGATTGCTACTTTGTTTGTGAGGACTGCGGCCGCGTGATCAATCCCATGATCGTCAAGGGGCAGGTATGCGGGGGCGTAGCGCAAGGGATCGGCGCGGCGCTGTTCGAGGAGGTCGTTCATGACCAGCGCGGCCAGATCCTGACTGCAAGCCTGGCAGACTACATCGTCCCGTCCGCCCTCGAGCTCCCAACCGTGGAGGTCGAGCATCTGGAGCAATACGCCCCGCCGACCGCGGGAGGATTCCGCGGCATGGGCGAGGGCGGCACGATCGGCGCGCTTGCAGCCGTCGCCAACGCCGTCGCGGACGCGCTGGCTCCGCTCGGAATCGAGATCATGGAGGTGCCGGTCACTCCGGAAAGACTGTTCCGGCTGGTGCAACAGAAAAGATCCACAGCGCGATGAGCAGCTATACGACGCCGCGCAGCCGCTGCGGATCAACTGCGATCTCGATCCCGGCGCGTTCCTGCTCGAGCAGCATGACGGCGCGGGAATCGCGTCCGCCCCATCCGCGCGCGAGTGCTTCCGTCATCTCGGCATAGGCGAGATTGCACATGCGCATGGGGACACCAAGCTCGCGTCCGAGCGCGGTGGCGAGCCCAACGTCCTTGTGGGCGAGCTTGAGCGCAAAGGCCGGCGGATCGTACTTGCCGGGGAGGAACTGGTCGATGAGAGCATCGAAGGTGAAGCGGCGCCCCACCGCGCCTTGGCGGACCGCCTGCCACAGCGCGAGCGGCTCGACCCCGGCCTTGACCCCAAGGCTGAAGCTTTCCGCGAGCGCGCAGACGATCGCATAGCCGGACATGTTGTGCACGAGCTTGGCCACGGTTGCGCTGCCGATCGGCCCGATATAGGCGGGTTTGTCACCCATGGCATCGAGCACGCTTTTGTGTTGGTCGAAGACGGTCTCATCCCCGCCCACCCAGATGGCGAGTTTGCGGGACGCCGCGCCCGCGGGGCCGCCGCTCACGGGAGCATCGAGCATATGCGCGCCTTTGTCGGCAAATGCGGCGTGAAGCTTCTTCACGACGCTCGGCGAGTTGGTGGACAGGTCGAAATAGGCCGTGCCGGGCTTCACTCCGCTGATGAGTCCATCCGGTCCGAGCGAGACCGTTTCCACATCGGATGGCTCCGGCAGCGAGGTGAAGATCACATCGCACTGGCTTGCGAGCGCACGCGGGCTGTCGGCCCAGACGGCGCCGGCATTGAGGTGATGGCTCGCCGCCTGCCGCTGCAGGTCATGGACGACCAGCTTGTAGCCGGCCTTTTGCAGGTTGGCCGCCATGCGGCCGCCCATGGTGCCCAGCCCGATGAAGCCTACCGCCACTTTGTCATTGGACATATCCCTCGCCTTGTCTTGGTTCTGTTATGGTTACAAAGGCGGGCATGTTACCAGGTCATCTGCCCCCCGTTTGCTCATGGAAATAAGCTCAGGCCGAGGAAGAACGCGCCGCCTGCTTGACCGCCGCACAGGCCAGTTCGATCGCTGCGATCGCGCCGTCCCGCGGCAGACCAGGATAGGCATCAAGGATGTCATCAAGCGACATCCCGTCTGCCAGATTGTCGAATAGAACCTCGACTGGGATGCGGGTTCCGCGAAACACGAGTCGGCCACCCATGACCTCAGGATCAGAGGCAAATGGGGATGCAACGTATGGTTTTGTTTTGCGCTGAAAGTTCATGACAAATCGGCCTTAACTCGCATGTGAAAATAATCCTAAACCGCGAAGCGCGCCAGAGAGCCCGGGGCTGTGCGGTGATCAGCTGCTCAACCCCTTCAGGCCAGGCGGTAGACCTCGCCCTGCCATCCGCACGCGCGCAGCCGCTCGGTCATGTGCAGCGGCACCGGCGCGCTCACCTGGATGGGTGCGCGGTTCTTGTAGAGCGGCACCACGATCTCGCGCGCGTGCAGATGCAGGCCGGGGCCCCCCGTACGCGGCGCATTGCCGTAAATGCCGTCGCCGACAATGGGGGAGCCCATCGCCGCACAATGCACCCGCAGCTGATGGGTTCGGCCCGTGAGCGGCTCGAGCGCAAGCCAGGTCCATCGTGTCCCCGGAGCCGAGCCGTCCGGCACCCTCGAGCTGCGCCCCAGCACCTTCCACGTGGTCACCGCCGGCTGCCCCTGTGGATCGGGCTTCATCCACCAGCCGCGTGTGGCATCCTTGCGCCCCAGCGGCATGTCGATGCGGCCCTCGTCCGCCTCCGGACCGTCCTCCACCACGGCCCAGTAGGTCTTTGCGATCCGGCCGCTCTTGAACAGGCGGCCAAGCTCCGCCAAGGCCTTGCGATGCCGGCCGAGCACGAGGCAGCCCGAAGTGTCCCGGTCCAGCCGGTGCGCGAGTGCCGGCTGGCGCGGCAGGCCGAACCGGAGCGCGTCGAAAAAGTCCTCCAGGCTCTCGCCGCCCCTCGATCCTTTCGGGCCTTGGTGGACTGCGAAACCGGGGGGCTTGTCGATGACGAGCATCAGGGCGTCGCGATACAGCACTCGCGCCACCATCTCTTCCGGGGTCATGACGAAACCGCTATCACGGGTTCCCGCATGAACGACAGCGCCGTCGAGCAGCAGAGTTGGTGGCAGCGGGTTCGCGGCGGCCTCAAGCGCACCTCGGCCTCGATCGGCGGCGCGATCACGGACATCGTTGCCAAGCGCAAGCTCGACCAGGGCGTGCTCGACGAGATCGAGGAGGTTCTGATCCGCGCCGATCTTGGGGTCGATTGCGCGGCAAGGATTGCCGCGGGCGTGGGAGAAGGCCGCTACGACAGGGCGATTACCCCGGAAGAGGTGAAGGCAGTCCTCGCCGGGGAAGTCGAGAAGGTACTCGCTCCGGTGGCCCAGCCGCTCGTCATGGGGCAGGAGAAGCCGTTCGTGGTGCTCGTGGTGGGCGTCAACGGCTCCGGCAAGACGACGACCATCGGCAAGCTTGCGGCAAAGGCGCGCGCCCGAGGCTACTCGGTAATGCTGGCGGCCGGGGACACGTTCCGCGCTGCCGCCATCGACCAGTTGAAGATATGGGGCGCTCGCACCGGTGCATCGGTCATGGCGCGCAGCCCCGGCGCCGATCCCGCCGGGATCGCTTTCGATGCGCTGACCGAGGCGCGGGGCAAAGTCGATCTGCTCCTCGTCGACACGGCCGGCCGGCTGCAGAACAAAGCTGTGCTGATGGACGAGCTGGAAAAAATCGTGCGCGTGATAAAGAAGGTCGACCGCTCCGCCCCGCACGCGGTCTTGCTCGTGCTGGATGCCTCCGTTGGACAGAACGCCCTATCTCAGGTCGAGATATTCCGCGAGGTCGCCGGCGTTACCGGGCTCGTCATGACCAAGCTCGACAGCACGGCACGAGGCGGTATTCTCGTGGCCATCGCCGACAAATACGGCTTGCCTGTGCACTACATCGGGGTAGGAGAAAGTATCGACGATCTTGCGTCGTTCTCGGCCAAGGAATTTGCCGACGCAATTGCAGGAATTGTATGACCCCGAACAAGCGTACGCTCAATCCGACTCTCAAGCTGGTGCTCGATATCGGCCCCCTGTTGCTGTTCTTTCTTGCGAACGCCCGGCCGGGTTTGTTCCTCCCCTTGGTCAGGCCGTTGCTGCCGATCGCCACGACCTCAGGAGAGCGCACCGGGATCTTCGTGGCAACGGCGGTGTTCATGTTCGCCATCGTAGTCGCGCTTGCGGTGTCCTACGCGCTGACGCGGCACCTGCCGCCGATGCCGCTCGTGACCGCCGTGATCGTGCTCGTGTTCGGCTCGCTGACGCTGGTGCTGCACGATGAGCTGTTCATCAAGCTCAAGCCGACCATCATCTATGTCCTGTTCGGGGGCGTGCTGCTCGCCGGACTTGCTTTCGGCAAGCCGCTCCTGGGCACCGTCTTCGATTCGGTTTTCCATCTCAGCGAGGAAGGATGGCGCAAGCTAACGTGGCGCTGGGCCATGTTTTTCCTTGGGCTTGCGGTGCTCAACGAAATCGTCTGGCGCACCCAGACAACGGACGTCTGGGTGAGCTTCAAGGTATTCGGTGTGCTGCCGCTGACCTTCTTGTTTGCTGCGCTGCAGTTCCCGCTGATGTCGCGATATGCTCTGCCTGAGCCGAAGCCGCAGGAGGGGCTGGACTCCGTTCCGCAGCGAGCGCAACGAGAAGCACGGCACGACCGGTGAGGTCGCTGCCGCCCTATGATGACGGAGCCGGTGCTGCCAGCGCCTTCTCGATTTCAGGCTTGAGGGTGTTGTCCAGATTCTCCGGAGTGATCGGGCCGATCAATTTGTACGCTATCCGGCCGTCGCGACCCACGATAAAGCTCTCGGGCACGCCGTAGACTCCCCATTCAATCGCTGCTCGGCCATTGGCATCGACGCCGTTGGCCGCGAAGGGATTGCCGTAGCGCGCGAGAAAGCGAATCGCATTCTCCGGCTGATCCTTGTAATTCATGCCGACCAAGCGGACGCGCGGGTCGGCCGCAAGCAGCATCAGAACCGGCGCCTCGTCGCGGCAGGGCACGCACCACGAAGCCCATACATTGACGAGCGTGACCTGGCCGGCAAACGCCGTGCTGTCGAGGCCCGGCACCTCCTTGCCTGCGCGCGAGAGCCCGGGCAGCGCCGGAAGGCTCGTCGCCGGCGCCACATGCCCGATGAGCGCGGAGGGAATCTGGGACGGGTCGCCAGCGAACAGTCGCAGCATGAGCAGCCCCGCCAGCCCGAGAAAGGCTACGAGCGGGACCAAGACGAGCATCCGCCTGCGCGTCGCCCCGCCCGTTTCCTCCACGGCTGGCTTGTCGCTGACAGTCACGGCTTCTCCTCCGCTTTGCGTTCCGAGCGGCGGCTGACGCCTTGCGCCTCCATTTTCTCGATCTCGCGCACGAGGTGGCGGCGATCGAGGACCACCCAGGCCACCAGCCCCGCGACGATCGCGATGGCGGCTGCATAGGCGGTCAGGATGAAAGCCGCATAGGGACCGAGATCCATGCTCAGGCTCGGGCAGCGGCGTCCGCCTTCATCAGCAGCATGGTGCGCAGCCGCCGGCGCAGGATCTCGTTGCGCATGGCGGCAAGATGCAGGGTCAGAAACAACAGGGTGAATGCCACGAGCATGCTCAGCAAAGGCAGGAGAATGCTGGGATCAATGGCCGACCCGCTGAGCCGAAAGATCGAGGCTCCTTGATGCAACGTGTTCCACCACTCGACCGAGAACTTGATGATGGGAATATTGATCGCGCCGACCAGCGTGAATACGGCCGCGGTGCGTGCGGCAAGCGTCGGGTCTTCGACGGTGTGCCACAATGCGATTACGGCGAGATAGAGCAGAAAGAGAACGAGCACCGAGGTGAGGCGCGCATCCCAGACCCAGTAGGTACCCCACATCGGTCGCCCCCAGAGCGAGCCGGTGAGCAGACAGATGAGCGTGAAAGCGGCCCCAATCGGCGCCGCCGCCTTGGCGGCAACATCGGCAAGGGGATGGCGCCAGACCAGGGTGCCGAGCGCAGCCGCGCTCATCACCACCCACGCGAAAGTGCCCAGCCAGGCCGCGGGCACGTGAATGAACATGATCTTCACCGTCGCCCCCTGCTGATAATCGTCCGGAGCGAGATAAGCCTGAATGCCGCCAACCACGAAGGCAAGAGCCGTCACTGCGATCAGCCACGGCATGAGCCGGGCGCTCAGCGCGACAAAACGTGACGGCGTGGCGAGCTCGATCAAGCTCATGGCCTACGCATAGGGTTCGCATCGGGTTCAGTCCAGTCCCTGGCGCAGGGCGACCGCCGCGGCAACCGGTCCCAGCACCAGGCTCAGCAACGATAGAGCACAGAGAATGATGAATGGCCCGCGAAACGGCACGGTTCCAGCCGTTGCCGCGGTCGAGGCCGCCACGCCGAAGATGAGTACGGGAATGGTCAGAGGCAATATCAGCACGGCAAGCAGGAGCCCGCCACGCCGCAAGGCCACGGTGAGCGCGGCACCGATCAGGCCGATGAAGGTGAGCGCCGGCGTGCCGGCAAGCAGGGTCATCATCACTGCCCCAGTCGATCGGGGGTCGAGGTTGAGCAGGATTCCGAGAACCGGCGCTGCAAGCACGAGCGGCACGCCGGTGGTAAGCCAGTGCGCCAGCGCCTTCATGGCGAGCGCAAGCTCGAGCGGCGAGCGGCCCGTAAGGAGAAGATCGAGCGAACCATCCTCGTGATCCCCGGCCAGGAGCCGGTCGAGCCCCAGCAAGCTTGCGAGCAGGGCCCCGAGCCACAGCATGGCCGGCCCGATCCGTGCGAGCAGGGCGAGATCAGGTCCGACTGCAAACGGCACAAGTGTCACCACGATGAGGAAGAAGACCACACCGATGAGGGCGCCGCCGCCGAGCCGCACGGCCAGGCGAACATCGCGAGCGAGGAGCGCAGACAACGGGCTCACAGCCGGATCTCTTTGGGTGCATCCAACCCAAGTCGTGCCGATGCGCCCGCGCCTGCAAGGCGCAATTCTTTTGCCGATTCGGGCACGGCGCCGTGGACGGCTGCCAGGATGAGTCCCGCCTTGGAGAGATGGACCGCCATCATCTCCGCAAGCAGCCCCTGACCTGCAATGTCGAGAGTAGAGGCCGGCTCGTCGAGGAGCCAGATCGGACGCTCCACCGCAAGCAGGCGGGCAAGCGAGAGCCGCCGCCGCTGTCCGGCGGAGAGGTAGCGTGCAGGCAGATGAAGAAGGGCGTGGAGCCCAACCCGCGCGAGCGACGTGATCACCTCGGCGCCACCCCCAAGAAAATCGCTCCAGAAAACAAGGTTCTCCTGGACTGTGAGCGATGGCTTGAGCGCATCCTGGTGGCCCACATAATGGGCCTGCTCTCCTATTGTGAGCTCCGCGTCGCCGCCCTGGAGAATGAGGCGGCCCCCGCTTTGCCGGACGAGCCCGGCCACAACCCGGAGGAGGGATGACTTGCCGGCCCCATTCGGGCCGGTGATGGCCAGCATCTCGCCCGTATCCACCGTGAAATGCAGGTCGCGAAAGACCTCCCGCCCCCCTCTGACACAAGCCAGACCCTCACCCGCGAGCCGCATTCTGGGAGCGCTCCTTTGCTTCAAAAAAGACACCCTCGGTTATGCCGAGTTCATGTGCGGGAGGTATATCAGCGGCAAATCTCAGCCGGGAACACTCCCTGATATGGAGCGGTCTTGACTTCCGAGACAACCAAGGGCGGCGCTCACGGCGCATTCAGCGCGAGCCTTCCGATCGCCGGGCTCTCGGCCCTTGGCGTGGTTTTCGGCGACATCGGGACAAGCCCCCTCTACACCCTCAAGACGGTGCTCGCGCTGACGGGGGCTCGACCGGCCGAGAGCGCCACGTTGGGCGCGCTCTCGCTCGTGCTTTGGACGCTCATCCTGGTGACCAGCATCAAATACGTCACGGTCGCCATGCGCGTGGACAATGACGGCGAGGGCGGCATCCTCGCGTTGATGGCGCTCCTCGGGGTAAAGCGGGAGAAGAGGCCCATCATCGTCGCCGTAGGCCTGTTCGGTGCCGCGCTCATCTACGGGGATGGCGCGATCACTCCCGCGATTTCCGTGCTCTCCGCATTGGAGGGCCTGGAGCTCGTGACCCCGGCCGTCACGCCGTACATTGTTCCGGCGGCGGTCGTCATCCTGATCATGTTGTTTGCCGTGCAGCCGCTGGGGACCGGGCGCATAGGGCGAACGTTCGGCCCGATCATGGCATTCTGGTTTGCTGCTATCGCAATCCTCGGCATCTTGGGCATTGCGCAACACCCCGCGGTGCTCGCGGCCGTCGATCCGAGATACGCGGTAGGCTATCTCATCTCGGGCGGCGTCCACGCGTTTCTCGTTCTCGGTGCGGTGTTTCTGTGCGTCACCGGCGCAGAGGCACTCTATGCTGATATGGGGCATTTTGGCGCACGACCCATCCGGCTGGCCTGGTCGGCTCTGGTGTTCCCGAGCCTCGTCCTCAACTACGCGGGGCAGGCTGCCATCGTGCTGGAGGGGGCACCCACGGCCGACAACGTCTTCTATCGGCTTTGTCCGTCCGTCCTTCTCATTCCTTTCGTTGGCCTTGCCACCGTTGCGACCATCATCGCCAGCCAGTCCATCATTACCGGGGCGTTCTCCATGACGCGGCAAGCCATTCAGCTCGGCTGGCTTCCGCGGGTGCAGATCACCCAGACCTCGGCGCAAGGCTACGGCCAAATCTACGTAGGCGTCGTCAACTGGCTCCTGATGATCGTCACGGTCGCCCTGGTTCTGGCGTTTCGCAAGTCGGACAACCTTGCCGCGGCCTACGGTATCGCCGTTTCCGCCACCATGCTGATGACTTCGGTGCTGTTGTTCATCGCCATGCGCGAGATCTTACGCTGGCCGCTTGCAATCTCGGTTGCCTTGGCCGCCGTCTTCATCGTCGTGGATGCGGGGTTCTTCAGCGCCAATCTCGTGAAGATTGCCGAGGGGGGATACGTCCCTGTCCTGCTCGCAGTAGGCGTTTATCTCATCATGCTCATTTGGCACGTGGGGTCAGAGGCGGTGGCGAAACGCCTGCAAGAGACCGTCATGCCGATTGCCACGCTCATGGCCAAGCTCAAAGAGAAGGGGATACCGCGGGTTCCGGGGACGGCGGTGTTTTTGACGCGAACACAACTGGATGCTCCGCCCGTGATGGTGTGGCACCTCCGGCACAACCGCGCTCTGCACGAGCGTGTGGTGGTCCTGAATGTGATCATCGAATCCGTTCCCTGGGTCAGGGGAGGGCGCCGGCTCACGGTCGAGCGGATCGCGCCCGATTTCTGGCGCGGCATTGCGCGGTTCGGATTCATGGAACGCCCCGACATTCCCGCCCTCCTGCGTGAGGCCCAACCGCATTGCGGCGGCAAGCTCACGCTCGATGACGTGACCTATTACGTGGGGCACGAGACGATCATTCCGCGCGAAGATGCCAAGGCGCTGCCAAGATGGCTGGAAGCTTTGTATGCGATGATGCAACGCAACTCAGTTCACGTGACCAGCTTCTTTCGCCTGCCGGCGGACCAGGTTGTGGAAATCGGGCGCGAGATTTCGATCTGATTTGTCGACGGGGGGCACATCTGCCACCGCAGCTGGCCGCAGATGACGCTGCCCGCGCTCCCACAGCACGACCGTGAGCCAACCGGTGGAGATGCCGAGGAATGCGCCGGCAATCACATCGCCGAGAAAATGGAAATCGGCTCCCACGAGACCAATCGCGACTGCGACCATGCAGATGCCGTAGAGCACCCTATATTTCGGATAGCATATCCACAGTACTGACATGACAGCGCAAATGGCGGCAGTATGTCCCGAGGGAAACGCCGCGAAATCGGGCCCGCCGTGGAACGGGTTGAAGCCGTAAACGCCGTCGCGAATGAAGGAGGGGTTGTTGCGCACCCACGTCTCCGGCCAAGTGCGGCCGAAAGCGAGCTTGAGCTGATTCTTGACGCCTCCGGTGATCGCCAAGCTGGCGGCCGCCAGCACCACTACTGTCGGCAATTTCGAGAGCGCACGCGCGCTCAAGGCCCAGAGCCCTATGGCCGCGAAAGCAAGGATCACGACCGGGCTGATGATCTCGGGGATGTACGTGGGCTTCGCGAAGAGGTCGTATTGATGCAAATGCTCATGGGCGAACAGCGCAATCGGCCGATCGAGCCAAAAGTAGGACACCGCGTCGGCGGAGGCGGTGATTCCGAGCCACACGAGCCATTTCTGCGCGGGCTTCATGCGGAGCGCGAATAGGCGTTGGTCCGGCAAGATTGTCATCCAACTGTCATCCAAATGTCATATGCCAATGACACGGCCGGACTAAAACGCTGGCCAACCTCGCATTGGGCCATTCGACGGAAATCCCGCATACCCCGAAGCGTGGTTCCTAGGCAAAGACAGCTTCACAACGGTAAAGCCGAGTAATGCATTCGCTCGCGATTGCGTGAATCGGCGCGTCCAACAACAGGAGAGACGTCTTGAGACCCATTCACACCTTTGCACTGGCTGGATTGTTCGTTGCTGCCGGCTTGATGCCCGCAGCTGCCCTCGACATCTCAGGCGCTGGCGCGACCTTTCCCTATCCCGTCTATTCGAAATGGGCGGACGCCTACAAGAAGCAGACCGGAGTCGGTCTGAACTACCAATCGATCGGTTCGGGCGGTGGGATCAAGCAGATCCAGAACGAGACTGTCACCTTCGGCGCCTCCGATATGCCGCTCACCCTCGATCAGCTGAACAAGGATCACCTCATTCAGTTTCCCACGGTGATCGGCGGCGACGTCCCTGTGGTGAACCTCGAGGGCATCAAGCCTGGCGAGCTCAAGCTGGATGGACCGACGCTCGCCAAGATCTTTCTTGGCGAGATCAAGGCGTGGAATGACCCGGCAATTCTCAAGCTCAACGCGAATGCAAAACTGCCCTCACAGCCCATCGTCGTCGTCCACCGGTCGGACGGTTCCGGCACCACGTTTATCTGGACCGACTATCTCTCGAAAGTCAGCGCAGATTGGAAGTCCAAGGTGGGGGCAAATACCTCCGTCGAGTGGCCGGTCGGAATCGGCGCCAAGGGCAACGAAGGCGTTGCCAACAACGTGCAGAATACCAAGGGCTCGATCGGCTATGTCGAATATGCCTATGCCAAGCAGAACAAGCTGACGACGATTAACATGATCAACAAGGACGGCAAAACCGTAGAGCCGAATTCCGCCGCGTTCCAAGCTGCGGGCGCCAACGCAAAATGGGACAAAGCGGATGGCTTCCATGTGATCCTCACCGATCAACCCGGCCCAACATCGTGGCCGATTGCCGGCGCCACGTTCATCCTCATCCACAAGCAGCCGAAGGATCCGGCCGCTGCGACCGAGGCGCTCAAGTTCTTTGCGTGGGCCTACGCCAACGGTGACAAGATGGCCGAGGAGCTCGACTACGTGCCACTGCCTAAGAGTGTGGTCGTGGAAATCGAAAAGCTCTGGGCGAGCGAAATCAAAGATGCCAGCGGAAAGCCGATTTACGCGATGGCGCACTGACGTCGACACACGTGACGAGAAAGGCGCCGTCGGGCGCCTTTCTCTATTCTTCCGCACGCTCGCGTTCTGGATAATACTAACCCCGATAGCAGTTAGTTCATGGCCGATGTAGCCCTACCCGTGCAATCCGTCTCCGCCATTGCGTCGTCGTCGTCGCGCGCCAAGGCCCTCGACCGCTTGCGCATGGGCGATGTCGGATTTCGGATTCTGACGCGGGCCGCTGCGATCACCGTACTCGTCCTTTTGGGGGCGGTCATCATTTCGCTTATTGACGGGTCGCTCCCGGCCCTGCGCGAGTTTGGGCTCAACTTCCTGGTCGAGGAACGCTGGAACCCGGTCACCGAAAAATTCGGAGCGCTGGCGCCGATCTACGGCACTCTGATCACCTCAGTCATTGCGATGGCGATTGCGGTGCCGCTTGGGCTTCTGATCGCGGTGTTTCTCACCGAGCTCTGCCCGAAGTGGCTGCGGCGCCCGATCGGGATTGCCATCGAATTGCTCGCCGGCATTCCCAGCATCATCTACGGGATCTGGGGACTGTTCATGTTCGCGCCCTTCCTGCAGCAGACGCTGCAGCCGTTCCTGATCGCGGTGTTCGGGCCGGTGCCGGGCCTCTCTGCGCTGTTCGAGGGACCGCCCTATGGCATCGGTGTGCTCACCGCCGGCTTGATCCTCGCCATCATGGTTCTGCCGTTCATCACCTCGATTTCCCGTGATGTGTTCGACGCGGTACCGCCGGTGCTCAAGGAGGCAGCGTACGGCGTCGGATGCACCACCTGGGAGGTGGTACGTTACGTCGTGGTGCCGTACACCCGGGTCGGCGTCATCGGCGGTGTCATGCTTGGGCTGGGCCGCGCCCTGGGCGAGACCATGGCGGTGACTTTCGTCATCGGCAATGCGCATCGCATCTCGGCCTCAATTCTCGCGCCGGGCACCACCATCTCGGCAACCATTGCGAACGAATTCACCGAGGCCGTCGGCGATCTCTATACCTCCTCGTTGATTGCCCTCGGCCTCATCCTGTTCGTCATCACCTTCATTGTGCTTGCCGCCGCGCGTTACATGCTGCTGCGGATCGAACGCCGGGTCGGGTAGTGCCATGAACAAGCTCTATGCCGCCCGCCGCAGACGCAACCAGATTGCCATGGGGCTTTCCCTGGCGGCGACCTTGCTCGGCCTGGGTTGGCTTGTGCTCATCCTCGGCGCCCTGCTTTGGAAAGGATTCAGCGGGTTGTCGCTGGCGGTGTTCACGGAGATGACGCCGCCTCCGGGCTCCGCCGGCGGTCTCCTCAACCCCATTGTGGGCAGCCTCATCCTCACCGTCCTCGGGGTCCTGATCGGCACACCCATCGGCATCCTGGCGGGAACCTATATGGCGGAGTACGGCCGCTATGACCGCCTGACGTTCATCGTACGCTTCATCAACGACATTCTGCTCAGCGCGCCGTCGATCGTCGTGGGGCTGTTCATCTACGAGATCATGGTCCAGCCCATGGGGCATTTCTCCGGGCTGGCGGGTGCCGTTGCCCTCGCGGTGATCGTCATTCCGGTGGTGGTCCGCACCACCGAGGACATGCTGCTTCTGGTACCGAACCCGTTGCGCGAGGCGGCGACAGCGCTCGGCACCCCACGCGCGGTGGTCATCCGCCGAGTCTGCTATCGCGCCGCAAGCGCCGGCATGCTCACCGGCGTGCTGCTGGCGGTGGCGCGCATCAGCGGCGAAACCGCTCCGCTTCTCTTCACGGCACTCAACAATCAGTTTTGGAGCCTCGATCTCAATGCGCCCATATCGAGCCTGCCCGTGGTCATCTTCCAGTTCGCGCTGTCGCCCTACAGCGACTGGCAAGAGCTCGCCTGGACCGGCGCGCTGATCATCACCCTGGCCGTGCTCGCATTGAGCATCACTGCGCGCGCGCTTGCAGCGACAAGGACAGAATCATGAGCATGGCTAACGTAACCACGCCTGTTGCTTCCCATGCCGCCTCCGATACCGCGGGCCTGGCGGAAAAGATCTCCATTCGATCCCTGGACTTCTTCTACGGGGAGGCCAAGGCGCTCAAGCAAATCTCGCTGCCGCTCTACCAGGGCAAGGTCACCGCCTTCATCGGTCCTTCCGGTTGCGGCAAATCCACGCTGTTGCGCATTCTCAACCGGATGTACGATCTTTACCCCCACCAGCGCGCCGTCGGCGAAGTCATCTTCGACGGCGAGGATATCCTTTCGCCCAAGCAGGATCTCAATCTGTTGCGCGCCCGGGTCGGAATGGTGTTTCAGAAACCCACCCCGTTCCCCATGTCGATCTACGAGAACATCGCCTTCGGGGTCCGGCTGTACGAGCGGATGCCCAAATCGGAGCTCGACGGACGGGTCGAGAGCTCGCTGCGTCGCGCGGCGATATGGGAGGAAGTCAAGGACAAGCTCAACGCCAATGGGCTGAGCCTGTCGGGCGGTCAGCAGCAGCG
Source organism: uncultured Alphaproteobacteria bacterium (assembly GCA_963841705.1). Taxonomy (GTDB): domain Bacteria; phylum Pseudomonadota; class Alphaproteobacteria; order Rhizobiales; family Xanthobacteraceae; genus VAZQ01. The sequence continues at coordinate 69,410 of CAWJDY010000011.1, read as the reverse complement.
GCTGTGCATCGCCCGCACCGTTGCGGTCAAGCCGGAGGTCATCCTGTTCGACGAGCCCTGCTCGGCGCTCGACCCGATCTCCACCGCCAAGATCGAGGAGCTGATCGACGAGCTCAAGGACGACTACACCATCGCAATAGTCACTCACAACATGCAGCAGGCCGCACGCGTCTCCGATTTCACCGCGTTCATGTATCTCGGCGAGCTGGTCGAGTTTGACACCACCAGTAAAATCTTCACCGCGCCGCAGGACCGGCGCACGCAGGACTACATTACGGGACGGTTCGGATGACGACAGACCTGGCGAGGGACCATGTGCCCATGACCGACCACACGATCAAGGCCTTCGATGTCGATCTGCGCGAGCTCATTGGCATGGTCGAGGAGATGGGCGCGCGCGTGCTCAAGCAGATTGCCGACTCGCTGGATGCGCTCGCCAACCGCGATACCGATCTCGGACAGCGCGCCATCACGGTCGATCCAGAGATCAACTCGTTGCAGCACGCAATCGAGGAAAAAGCCGTGCTCACCATCGCGCGGAGGCAGCCGATGGCGGTCGATCTGCGGGAGATCATCGGCGCGGTGCGCATCTCCAACGACCTGGAAAGGGTGGGGGATCTGGCCAAGAACATCGGCAAACGGATAATGCCGCTGGCGGCCGACGTGCATCCCGACAACCTGATGCTCGGTGTCGAGCGCATGGGCGAGCTGGTGCTGGGCCGGATGCGGGAGGTGCTGGACAGCTACGGGAGGCGCGACCTCGAGCTGGCGCTGACGGTGTGGAACGGCGACGAAGAAGTCGATTCCATGTGCACATCGGTGTTCCGCGAGCTCCTCACCTACATGATGGAGGACGCCCGCAACATCACCTACTGCATCCACCTGATGTTTTGCGCCAAGAACATCGAGCGCATGGGGGATCACGCGACCAACATCGCCGAGACGGTGTATTACATCATCGAGGGCCGCCCGCTCACCGAGCAGCGGCCTCGAGGCGACACAACGAGCTTCGCAGCCATGCTCGCGGAGAAATGATAACAGAGGACCAGCGGGAACGATGATGCCGCGCATCCTGATCGTCGAGGACGAGGCGGCGCTGACGCTCATGTTGCGTTATAATCTCGAGGCGGCGCACTACACGGTCGATACCGCGGCACGCGGCGACGAAGCTGAGGTCAAGCTGCAGGAGACGCCGCCCGATCTTCTTATCCTGGACTGGATGCTTCCCGGGGTGTCCGGAATTGAGATCTGCCGGCGGCTGCGCGCGCGGGCGCACACGCGTCACCTGCCTATCATCATGCTGACGGCGCGCGGCGAGGAAAGCGAACGCATACGCGGGCTTGCAACCGGGGCGGATGATTACATCGTCAAGCCGTTCTCGGTGCCTGAGCTGATCGCGCGCGTGAATGCGCTGTTGCGGCGCGCGGCTCCGGAGAAGGTGACGCAATTGCTCGCCTTCGGCGACCTCGAGATGGACCGGGAGCGAAGGCGCGTGTCGCGCGCCGGCCGCGCGGTCGATCTTGGTCCGACGGAATACCGGCTGCTGGAATATCTGATGGAGCGGCCGGGGCGGGTGTTCTCGCGCGAGCAGCTGCTCGATGGCGTCTGGGGGCGGGACAAGTACATCGACGAGCGCACGGTCGACGTCCACATCGGCAGGCTGCGTCGGGCGCTCAACCGCGAGCATGCGGCCGATCCGATCCGTACCGTGCGCGGCGCCGGCTACGCATTGAACGATCAGTTTGAACCGGCAATGGGCGAGACTTGAGCACTGCTGACGCCATGGCGTAGCTCTGAGCTGCTGACAACTCCCGCTCGATAGCACGGTCCGATCTCCGCCGTGCCTTCGCCCCATGCCAGGTGAGCGGCACCCTCTGATTTTCACTTTCAACCCCCAACGAAATAATTCTTGACACGCTGACGATAACTTCTATATTCGTTGAACTATGGAAAAATCAAGCGCCGTCGCCGGACTGGCCGCTCTCGCTCAGGATAATCGCCTTGATGTCTACCGACTGCTTGTCAAGGCGGGACCTGAAGGCCTGCCGGCAGGTCAGGTCGCAGAAAGGCTTGGGCTAGCGCCAAACACGCTTACGTTTCATTTCGACCGGCTGCGCCTGGCAGGCTTGGTAACGGTTCGGCGCGAAGGGCGTTCGATGATCTACGCCGCGCAATACGACACCATGAAAGCGCTGCTCGGCTATCTCACCGAGAACTGCTGCAAGGGCGCGCCGCCGCGGTCCTCTGGGGCCGCCGTACGCAGCTCTGCCGGGACATCCAAACGGAAAAAGGTCATCGCGTGAAACGGCTTCATCTGCATGTGGTGGTCAAACGGCTGCCGGACGCGATCAGGTTCTATTCCGACTTGCTCGACACGCCTCCGTGCTGCGGCGGAAAGGGTTATGCGAATTGGCGAGTTGATGAACCGCCCGTCAATCTTGCGGCCTCTGTCATCCGTCGGCCGACCGGCCTCGCTCATTTCGGACTTGAAGTGGAGAGTCCAGCCGAGCTCGCAGTGCTCGATCATGTGTTGCGCGGCCCCATGCGTGCGTCGGGGACTGTGTCTTGGGAAGTATCTGTCAAAAAACAACCGGTTCGAAAGGAGTCCACGTCATGAAGCGCATGCATGTCCATGTTTCTGTTCAAGATCTTCCGCAATCAATCGGGTTTTATTCGGCTCTGTTCGATGCAGAGCCTGCCGTCGTCAAGCCCGATTACGCGAAATGGATGCTCGATGATCCACGCGTGAATTTCGCGATCTCGACACGCGGTCGCGAGCCGGGCCTCGATCACCTCGGTATTCAGGTCGAGAGCAAGACGGAGTTGCATGAAGTTTACGCGCGGCTGCGCAAGGCTGGCGGCACGGTCATCGACCAGGGTGAAACGGCGTGCTGTTACGCCAAGTCGGAGAAATCGTGGATCGATGATCCGGCGGGAATCGCGTGGGAAACTTTCCACACGACTGGCGAAAACATCGAATATGGTGATGGCACCGGCGAAAATGAGGCCCGCGTGGCTCATGCCGCGGCCTGCTGCGTGCCTAATGCCTCAACTACTCCCGCATCCGCTTCGGTTTGATTGCCAATGAGGTTGTCGTGCTGGAGCGTCACGGGCGCGCACACACGCGCCGCTTCAGCACTACTCAGTGAGTTGACCTTCTGGCGGGGGTAAACGACTTATGGACGGCCAGTATGGTTGAAAGCCCGAACCCAAGCCCGGGCTTTCGCTATTAACGGCGATTAGCCGGAGACATATTCCTGCGACTTGAAGGTAAGGTGCCGCACGCCTTCCGGCGCATCGGCGATCTTGCGAATCCCTCCCCAGGTCTGTTTGTAATTCGGAATGATGAGCTCGTTCACGCCTGGCGACACAACGTTTCCTTGCACACCATTAGGATTGGCGAACAACATGAACGTCTGTTTGGGCTTTGCTGTAGAGGTCGGATAGACCATTGCTTGAGTTGAGCCGTTGTCATTGTAGACCTCGACCAAGTCGCCCTGCTTGACGCCAAGTTCCTTCATGTCCTCGAGGTTCATCTGGATGAACGGGTAGGGGAAGCGATCCATCACGAACTCGTTGTCCTGATCGAGATAAGAGCTTTGCCACGTGATGTTGGTGCGGCCGTTGTTGATGAGGAACGGCCATTTGCTCTTTTCGGCTTCCTTGCCCTCAGCCTGGAGGCCGCGCCATTTGGTCTCCATGAAGGTGGCCTTGCCGTCCTTCCCACCGAACTTACCATCGGCATAGAGGCGTTTGGTGCCGATGATCTTACTATCCTGGAAATCGACCGCAGGTTCCTGAAATCCGTTCGTGCCCATGGCGCGCAGCCGCGCATAGGTTACGAACTCCCCGCCTTTCTCATGATTGTGATATCCGTCCATGAAGGCGTCTTCCTCGGTCTTCCAGTCAAAGCCCTTGAAGCGGTCGGCGATGTCCTTGTTGCCCTGCTCGCGAAATACCCGCTCCATCGCATTGGCGATGCGTGCGGCGATGAGGCAGTCGGGCATGGCTTGACCAGGCGGATCCATGTAGCGCTCGGTGAGGCGCATGCGCCGTTCGCCGTTCATCGAGGTCAGGTTTGCCTCACCGGACGTCGCCGCCGGCAGCCACACATGGCACGCCTGCCCGATCTTGGTCGGCACGATATCCACGTCGACCGCGAACAGTCCGCCTTTCTTGATCGCGTCCATGATGACATTGACCATTGCGGTGCGGTCACCCGCGGGCACCGCTGACATGGCATCCTTCACGAGATCGGTGCGCTTCTTGTAGGCCTGCTTGAATTTCAGCGCATTGAGCGTGGTCTTGTAGTGATCGCAAGCCCAAATGTGGTGCACACCGCCTTTGCCATCGATCAGCAGCCGATCGACGTAGGCGGCCGGTCGGCCGACATGGGCATCGGAGGGGCGTGAGTAGCCCTCCTGGTGGCCGCCCATGCGCACGCAGCCGCCGCCCGGCCGGCCGATGTTTCCCGTCGCCAGCGCTACATTCACCAGCGCGCCGTTGGTGCGGTAGTTGTCGTTGCCCCAGATGAGACCTTTCTCGTAGGCGAACATTGTCCGCCGCCGTGCGCCGCCCGCCTTCGGCTGGGCAATCCATTCCGCCGACTGGCGGATCTGATCGACGGTGAGGCCTGTGATCTGCGCCGCTTCCTCCAGACTTGTTTTATTCGCCGCGACGACCTTGTCGAAGTCCTTGGTCGAGGCGGCAATGAAGGCCTTGTCCGTCCAGCCTTTTTCCGCGATGTAGGTCAACCAGGCATTGAACAATGCGAGATCGGTGCCCGAGTTGATGGCAAGATGCATCACGCGGTCTTTGCCGGCTTCCACCTCACAGGCGTTGGCGGTGACGGTACGGCGCGGGTCAACGATGATGATACGCGACGGTTGGATCTCCTCGGAACCGAGCTCCGCTCTTTTCTTGCCCATCGAGGTGCCGCGAAGATTCGGCACCCAGTGATTCAAGAAATAATTTGTCTGGGTTTCGAGCGCGTTGGTTCCCACAGCGACTATGGTGTCGGCGAGCTCGGCATCCTCGTAGCAGTTGTTCAATTCGCCGACGCCCATATCCCTGGTTGCATGAACTTCGGAGTTGTAGGCCGGCCGGTTGTGAATTCGAATGTTCTTCACCTTCATGGCCCCGAAATACAGCTTGCCGGTGCCCCAGGTGTTTTCGTAGCCGCCACCGGCCCCGCCGTGGTCGAAAGCCGACACGAACAACCCGTCCTCGCCCATGTCGTTGATGACCGCGACGGTGACGCGCGCGACGAGATCGAGCGCGTCATCCCAGCTCGTCGGCTGCATCTGGCCATAGCGCCACACCATCGGATCGGTGAGGCGTTGCAGCTCGGTGTTGCGCGCTTGTGAATAGCTCATCTCGGCCATGCGAGCGCCGCGCACGGAGCCAAGACCCGAGTTCACCACGCATTCCTTGTCGGGCTTGATGACGATATGAACATCTTCGCCGTTCTGCCTGACGATGTTGTACATCGAGGGGGCGTACCACGCCCCGGTATCGGCCGGCTGCTGCTTGGCGAGATCGACGCCAAACTTGTTCTGGCCTGGTGCAGCGCCGCCCTGCCTGTTGGTCGCCCATGTGTAGGCTTTGTAGCCGCAACCGACGATGCAGTAGTGGCAGGTGACGTTAAACTCCCTGGCGTCCTTCGGGACGATCGGGAGGCGGTCGATCTGACGTTTGTAAGCCATGATTTCCTCCCTCAGAGCAGCACGTTGGACAGCCGGCCGTACAGCAGCTCGTCAATCCCTTCGGCATAGATGTTGCCGTCCGCATCGACGCGGAGCATGTACTGCGGGAGGTTCTGTGTCGCCTGTCCCCAAATCTGTTGGCCGCCCGCATCGCAGTCGAAGCGCGAGTAGTGGCCGGGACAATTCAAGGTGTGATCGGATTTGTTGTAGCTGAGCGGAAGACCCTTGTGCGGGCAGATGGTGGTGAAGCCGACGATATCGCCTTCCGGGCCGGCGCCGGCCGGCACGCGCCTGCCGAGTTTCAGGAGTACGCCCGGAGCATCCCGGTCCGGATAAGAAACACTCAGGGGCTCGTTGAGCTTGAGATCGCGAACATTGGCAAGTCGGGTCGACGGATAATTCACCCGAGCCGGGGCCGGCGCACTTTGCGTCGGCGTAGGCACGACCGTTGCCGTCGCAACGCCGGCTGCGGCAAGGCCGGCTCCGCTCAGGAACTTCCGGCGGCCGGCATCAATCAGTTTGGTGCAGCTTCGCATTGGTCTTCCTCCCTTTCTCGCTTTCGTTCTTCGCGGCAGCCAGCCTTGTCTCCTTTTGATTTCTTCGCGGGTCGTAGTGCCTCCTAGTCGCGCGGCTGGAGGCGCGACTCTGGCGAGAAGCGGATTGTCACGATAGTGTCATGACGCTTTGCGATGAGATGTCGAGAACTCCCGAAGGATATGCGAACCTTCCAGGCTTGTCATCCCTGAGCCAATGTGGCTTAATGTCGAGAAATTTCGACATAAGACGGAATGAGATCTGAAGCCTGATCTGACCTCCAAAGTCCAAGTCGACTAGGAAATTGTTCCTGCGGGAAAGATCGTTTGCGGTGAGGCTTATGCGCAAAAGTGCTTTGGCGGTGGTGAGCCATGTCGGTCCTGCGCCGCGTGGCGACAGGTTATCCGCTCCGCATGCGCTTGCTGCCCTTGCCGCGCTCGGTCAGCCGACCCGGCTGGAAGTATTTCGGCTGCTGATGCGAAAGGAACCGGAAGGCCTTCCAGCGGGCACGATCGCGGACGTCATCGGCTGTCCGCACAACACGCTGTCAAGCCATCTCAGCATCCTCGCGCGCTCGGGCCTGGTCCAGGGAACGCGGGATGGGCGCTCGATCGTCTACCGCGCCGATGTCGAAGGAATGCGCGGTCTCATTGCCTTCTTGGTGACGGATT
>CAWJDY010000011.1:0-52500 GCA_963841705.1 uncultured Alphaproteobacteria bacterium | reverse complement strand
TCACCGCTGCTTTCGGTGGCCGCGGCAGAGACAGCAGCCCGAAAGACGGCTACAAGCTCAGGGTTCTCCTTGCCCCAGCTGCTGACGGGATACGGCTGCGGCCGGTGCGGATCATTATTGCGACGGATACCAGCATCGAGGCCATGGTCGCATGGTCCGACATGGGCAAATACGTTGCCGTCGATGTGCGCAGCGCCAACAGCATCAGCTCCTCAGGCAGCGATGACGATGAGGAAGACGGCAAGGGCGTTCGCCTCTACCAAAGCATCTATGAGACGGCGCTGCGCAACCATATCCCACGGCCCGTGGTGGACGATCTCATTCGCATCTATTCCTACGATGTGGATTTTCAGCGCAAGGTCCAGCCGGGCGATTCTTTCGAGGTTCTGTTTGCCAGCGACGACGAGAATGCCAGCGAAAACAGCAAGGCCGAGGTGCTGTTTGCCTCGCTAACGACCGGTGGCGAGACGCGGAAGTTCTATCGTTATCAGACTGCGGACGACGGCACCGTCGACTACTATGATGACAGCGGCAAAAGCGCGAAAAAGTTCCTGGTGCGCAAGCCTGTCGCTGACGGATCCATTACGTCGGGATTCGGCGGTCGCAATCATCCCCTCCTCGGCTTCATGAAGATGCACACCGGGGTTGATTGGGCCTCTTCGACCGGGACACCAATATTTGCCGCGGGCAATGGGATTATTGAAAAGCTCGGCCTAGAGGGCGGATATGGAAGGTACATCCGCATCCGGCACGCCAACGGATGGGAGACCGCCTACGGCCATATGTCGGCGTTCGCGCGCGGCATGGAGGCTGGCAAACGCATACGGCAGGGTCAGGTGATCGGATATGTCGGCTCGAGCGGACTCTCGACCGGCTCCCATCTGCACTTCGAGATCCTGGTGAACGGCCGTTTTGTCGATCCGATGAAGGTCAAGCTGCCGCGCGGCCGCGTGCTCGAAGGCACCCAGCTCGCGGGCTTCGATCAGGAACGCGGGCGGCTCGATGCCATGCTGTCGCGGGCGCAACCCACGCGATACGCCCAGGGCAGGTAGCAGGTATCAGTTGTCAGGCATCATTGTCTGCTGATACCTGATTTCTGATACCTGATTTCTGCTTATGCCGCCGCGGCCAACTTGCCGTTGAACGTCAGCCCCTGCTTGCCGGCAGAGATGACCACTCTGTCTCCGTCCTTGACCGTTCCCGACAGCATCAGCTCGGCCAACGGATCCTGTATCGATTTTTGGATCACCCGCTTGAGCGGCCGCGCACCGTAGGCAGGATCCCAGCCCTTCTGCGCGAGCCATTCGCGTGCGGAAGGGTCGAGGACGATCGTGATCTTGCGCTCCTCCAACAGCTTGGCCAGCCGCGCCATCTGAATGTCCACAATCTTGGTCATTTCGTTGCGCTGCAGGCGATGGAACAGGATTATCTCATCAATCCGATTGAGAAATTCGGGGCGGAAACTTGCGCGCACGATGGCCATGACCTGGTCGCGAACGGCGTCCGTGTCCTGGCCTTCGGGTTGATTGGCGAGGAACTCGGAACCGAGATTCGAGGTCATCACGATTAACGTATTGCGGAAGTCCACCGTGTGGCCCTGGCCGTCCGTAAGGCGACCGTCGTCGAGCACCTGAAGCAGTACGTTGAATACGTCCGGGTGCGCCTTTTCGATCTCATCGAACAGGACGACTTGGTACGGCCGCCTGCGCACCGCCTCGGTGAGCGATCCGCCTTCCTCATAGCCGACGTAACCGGGCGGCGCGCCGATGAGCCGCGCTACGGAATGCTTCTCCATGTACTCGGACATGTCGATGCGGACGAGCGCCGCTTCATCGTCGAACAGGAACTCCGCGAGCGCCTTCGTCAGCTCCGTCTTGCCGACGCCGGTCGGGCCCAGGAACATGAAGGACCCGATTGGCCGGTTCGGATCCTGCAGCCCTGCGCGCGCGCGCCGCACCGCGGTCGACACCGCCTTCACTGCCTCCGCCTGGCCGACCACGCGCTTGCTCAGCTGCTGCTCCATGCGCAGCAGCTTGTCCTTTTCCCCCTCCAGCATGCGGTCGACGGGTATCCCCGTCCAGCGCGAGACCACCTGCGCGACGTTATCGGCGGTTACCGCGTCGTTGACCATGGCGCTTTTGCCTTCGGCGCCTTCGATCGCTTTGAGCTTCTTCTCGATCTCGGGAATGCGTCCGTAGGCAAGCTCGCCGGCGCGCTGATACTCGCCTTTGCGCTGCGCGTTGGCGAGCTCGTTGCGCAGGTGATCCAGCTCGGTCTTGAGCTTCTGCGCCTCGGAAAGCTTCTCCTTTTCGGATTTCCAGCGTGAGGTCAGATCCGCGGAGTTCTTCTCCAAGGACGCAAGCTCCTTTTCGAGGTTCTTCAAGCGCTCCTTGGAGCCAGGGTCATGCTCCTTCCTCAGCGCCTCCTGCTCGATCTTCAGCCGCACGATCTCGCGGTCGATCGAGTCCAGCTCTTCCGGCTTGGAGTCGACCTGCATCTTGAGGCGGGCTGCCGCTTCGTCGATCAGGTCAATGGCCTTGTCCGGCAAGAATTGGTCGCTGATGTAACGGTGGGAGAGCGTAGCGGCCGCGACGAGCGCCGCATCTGTGATGCGCACGCCGTGGTGCTGCTCATACCTGTCCTTCAAGCCGCGCAGGATGGAGATCGTATCCTCTACGTTCGGCTCATTGACATAGACCGGCTGGAACCGCCGGGCGAGCGCCGCATCCTTCTCGACGTGCTTCTTGTACTCATCGAGCGTTGTGGCACCAATGCAATGCAGTTCGCCGCGCGCGAGCGCCGGCTTGAGCAGGTTGGATGCATCCATCGCCCCTTCGGCCTTTCCGGCGCCGACGATTGTGTGCATCTCATCGATGAAAAGAATGTAGGCACCTGCCGATGAGGTCACCTCCTGCAGGACGGCCTTGAGTCGCTCCTCGAACTCGCCGCGATATTTCGCACCCGCGACCAACGCCCCCATATCGAGGGCCAGAAGCTTCTTGTCCTGCAGGCTTTCCGGTACGTCGCCGTTGACGATACGCTGTGCCAACCCTTCGACGATGGCGGTCTTACCGACGCCAGGCTCGCCGATCAGGACCGGGTTGTTCTTGGTCCGTCGCGAGAGCACCTGGATCGTGCGCCGGATCTCCTCGTCGCGACCGATGACAGGGTCAATCTTGCCGTCTCGCGCCGCCTGGGTAAGGTCCCGCGCGTATTTCTTGAGGGCATCATATGCGTTCTCGGCCGAAGACGTGTCCGCCGTCCGCCCTTTCCGGAGCGCCTCGATGGCGGCATTGAGGTTCTGCGGGGTTACCCCTGCACGGGCGAGAATCTTCCCGGCCTCGCTGTCCTTGTCGAGGCTAAGAGCAAGCAGAAGCCGTTCAACCGTCACGTAGCTGTCGCCGGCTTTCTCCGCTATTTTTTGCGCCTGATCGAAGAGCCGCGCCAGTGCCGGAGCCAGATACACTTGGCCGGCTCCGCTACCGGATACTTTGGGGATTTTGGCGAGCGCCGCTTCAACCCCGCTGAGCGCCTCGCGCGAGCGGCCGCCGGAGCGATCGATCAGTCCGGCCGCGAGTCCCTCGGGATCGTCCAGCAGCACCTTGAGGAGGTGCTCCGGTGTGAATTGCTGATGTCCCTCACGCAACGCGAGCGATTGGGCAGATTGAACGAAACCGCGAGCGCGGTCGGTATATTTTTCGAAATCCATGCGCCTACCCTCAGCCTGTCCTTTCGCCCATCCGGCGCGAGAAGAACATCCTCAATGGGCGAACAGCGCAGCCGATCCGCACTCCAGTACGGCAAGGCAACGCTGCCCCGATGCTATGTGGGAATGGCAGCTTTTGTCGGAAAGAGGCCTTGCAGAAATTTGGAGCCAGGGCGCTCAAAGGCCAAGGCGCATACCGAAAAAGCGAGCGGCTTCGAATGCTTGCGCGAAACCCATGCAGAACGCCCCCCGTGAGGGCAGCGTTCAACGACCGCGGCTCAGCAAGAACACCGCCTGCTCCCCAAGCAAGTTCCAGAACCACCAGGGGGCATTGAAGCGCAACGCCCTTCCCCACGCGTCGAGAGCCACGGCTTTCTCCAGCTTCGCGCCGATAACGCCGCAGAGCTCGCGGAAGTCCTTGATCGTGCAGAAGTGGATATTCGGAGACTCCCACCAGGCGTAAGGCAGGTTATCCGTGCGGGGCATGTGACCGCCGACCAGCAGCTGCAGTCGGATGCGCCAATGACCGAAATTGGGGAACGAAACCACGGCATGTCGGCCGATGCGCAGCATGTGCTCGAGCACCACGCCCGGATGCCGGGTCGCCTGCAAGGTCTGTGAAAGAATGACGTAGTCGAATGCGTCGTCGGGATAGTCCAACAGGTCCGTATCGGCATCCCCTTGAATGACGGCCAGACCTTTGGCGACGCACTCGTTGACGCCTTCGCGGGAGAGCTCGATCCCGCGGCCATCCACGCCGCGTGTCTCGGCCAGCAAGCGCAGCAGCTCGCCGTCCCCACAACCGACGTCGAGCACCTTAGCGCCCGGCGTGACCATCTCAGCCACGACCAAGAGGTCAACACGGGCTCCGCCCGGATTGCGCGATGCGTCCGCCATGGTGAGATCATGCTGGGCTCGTGTCAGCATCAGCGTGCCAAGCCTTTGCCCCCGCTATCGCAACGACGCCGTGCAGCCCCGCCGTTTAAAGACAGAGCCACGAGACAATCCATTGCGCCTTCATCGGCCCCGAACGGCAGTGAGGCCGCGTGCACGCGCCGCCCCCTCCAGAAAGCCACGCACGATGGCGAACAATTCCGGCTCATCCAGCAGGAATGCATCATGCCCCTTATCGCTCACAATCTCGGCGAAGGAAACCCGTGCGCCACCCGCATTCAGCGCGTGCACGATGGCTCGGGAATCCGTGGTCGGAAACAGCCAGTCCGAGGTGAACGAGACCACGCAAAATCTGGTCGGAGTATCCTTGAACGCCTTGGCCAGGACTCCGCCGTAGTCTGCCGCGAGGTCGAAATAGTCCATCGCACGGGTAAGATAGAGGTAGGAATTGGCATCGAACCGCTCGACGAAGCTGCTCCCCTGGTGGCGCAGATAGCTCTCGACCTGGAAGTCAGCGTCAAAAGAGAAGGTTGGGTTGTCACCTTTCTGGAAGCGGCGTCCGAACTTGCGGTGGAGGGCCATATCAGAAAGGTAGGTGATGTGGGCACCCATGCGCGCAACGGCCAGTCCGCGGTGCGGGTTGGTACCATGAGCGAAATACCGCCCTTGTCGCCAATCCGGATCTGCCATTACGGCCTGTCGGCCGACTTCATGGAAGGCGATGTTCTGCGCCGAATGGCGTGTCGAGGTCGCAATGGGAAGCGCGGAGAACACCCGTTGCGGATAGCTCGCGCACCATTGCAGCACCTGCATGCCGCCCATCGAGCCGCCCGCCATCGAGAACAGCGATTCAATGCCGAGGTGATCGAGCAGCATCGCTTGCGCGCGCACTATGTCGCGGATGGTGATCACGGGAAAGTCGAGGCCCCACTGCATGCCGGTGGACGGGTTGGTCGAGGCCGGGCCGGTCGTGCCCATGCACGCGCCCAGGACATTCGGGCAGATGACAAAATAACGATCGGTGTCGATCGGTCTGCCGGGGCCCACCATTGTTTCCCACCATCCCGGTTTGTGGGTGACGGGGTGGACGTTGGCGACGTGCTGATCGCCGGTGAGCGCGTGACAGATCAGGACCGCATTGCTGCGTTCTGCGTTGAGCGCGCCGTAGGTCTGATAGGCGATCTGAAACGGGGCAAGATCGATTCCGGCGTCGAGCCGCAACGGTTGCTCCCGCCCGAAGCGGACGACAGGCGAGCGGGGATTATCCGCCTCGTGCACGCGGCCCGCCAGGTCAACCTCGAGGCTTAAAACGGGTTCCGCCATCTCCACCCAACTCTCAGGACAGCTCACCTGCTACTACGGGTCACCGGCATTTGCTCGCGCCAAACGCGAGCGCGGACGGGCTTAAATAGGACGCGCGCACCTGTCAACGGTTTCTTTGCTTTCCGGCAGCCGTGCACTATCAATTACAGGCCTCGCTTGCGGGGTCGCAAGCGCAGAGGATTGCATGTCAACGCCTTCGCTTCCGGAGATTCCATCCCTTGCCGAGCTCCGCCGGGAGATCGATCGCCTCGACGAGGCGATGCACAGACTGCTGATCCAGCGCGGCGAGATCATCGGCCGGCTGATCAAAACAAAGCAGACCCAGGAAACCGGTTCCGCGTTCCGGCCTGCGCGCGAAGCGCAGATGATGCGTCGCCTGGTGGAGCGTCACAAGGGCATCCTGCCGCTTGACACCGCCGAGAGCATTTGGCGCGTGATCATCGCCACCTTCACCTATGTGCAGGCGCCGTTCTCGGTGCATGCCGATCTCTCCGCGGGCGACGCCATGATGCGCGATTCGGCGCGCTTCCATTTCGGGTTTACCGTCCCCTTTGTCCCCCATATCGGCGCTGCCAGGGTGGTAGCGGCGGTTTCCGCGTCGCGGGGAGACCTTGGACTTGTGCCCGCCTTTGACGTCACAGCCGCTGGCGCCTGGTGGGGTGAGCTCGAGCCGGAATCGGCGCCCAAGATCATAGCGCGGTTGCCGTTCGTCGAGCGGCGAGACCATCCTGCTGCCATGCCTGTCTTCGTGCTGTCCCGTGCCGCACCCGACGCAATGGTGAAGGAAGTAGAAATGTGGAGCGTGCGTGTAGCGGGTTGGAGGACGCGCGCCGCGCGGCAGTTGGCCATCCTTACGGAGGTGATCGCAGTGCCGGAAGGCGCTTTCGAGGGAGCAGCACTGCTCGTCTCGGTGCCGCAGGGCCGCAGCATCGACATGGTGACTGGTCTATTGGTGGAAGCGGGCGCATCGGTGCGCTCCTCGACCCTCGTAGGCAGTCATGCCACCCGCTATAAGCTGCCGGATGCCCCCCTTCGGGCCGAGGCCGCAGCTTCCGGAACCTGAAATGTCGCCCCTACAACGTCCGCAGCCGCGCCCAGGCGTGCTCGCGATCGATCCCTATGTGCCTGGCAAGAGCTCGGCGCCGGGGATTGCGAAGGTGTTTAAGCTCTCGTCGAACGAAACACCGCTGGGTCCCAGCCCGCACGCCATCGCAGCCTACCGCGAAATGGCGGACCATTTGCAGGATTATCCCGACGGAGCCTCCACCGCGTTGAGAGAAGCCATAGGTCGCGCCTTTGGGCTTGACCCCGACCGCATCGTCTGCGGCGCCGGATCCGATGATCTCTTGAATCTGATCGCCGACGCCTACCTGCGGGACGGTGACGAGGCCATCCACACCACGCACGGTTTTCTGGTCTACCCCATTGCCACGCGCGGCTCGGGCGCAACGCCTGTCGCGGCGCCCGAGACCAACTATACCGCCGATGTCGATGCAATCCTCTCGCTCGTAAGCGAGCACACCAGGATCGTATTTCTTGCCAATCCGAACAATCCAACCGGCACGTACGTGCCGTTCGACGGAATAAAGCGGCTGCACCGTAGGCTGCCTCCCTATGTGCTGCTTGTGCTCGACGGTGCCTACGCCGAGTACGTTCGGCGCAACGACTATGAAGCCGGCATCGAGCTCGTCGCAACCTCGGAGAACGTCGTCATGTGCCGCACCTTCTCCAAGATTCACGGGCTCGCGGCCCTGCGCCTCGGTTGGCTGTACGGCCCCGCGCATGTCGTGGACGCCGTCAACCGGATACGCGGTCCCTTCAACGTCAATGGACCCGCCATGGCGGCCGGTATTGCCGCAATCAAAGATACCGCGCACGTCGAGACGTCGCGCAGACACAACGAGCGCTGGCTCGCGTGGCTGCTCGATGAAATTCCTAAGCTCGGGCTTGAGGTGACGCCGAGCGTGGCCAATTTCGTGCTCATCCATTTCCCCGATCGTGCGGGCTCATCCGCCGCCGATGCCGATGCGTTTCTGACCAAGCGCGGTCTCATCCTGAGACGTGTTGCGACATACAAGCTCCCCAATGCATTACGGATGAGCGTCGGAACCGAGGAAGCAAACCGTCTGGGCGTGTCGGCGCTTGGCGAGTTCATGGGCCGGCGATGAGTGGCACGGCCATTTTCAACCGTTTGGCGCTGATCGGCATGGGCCTCATCGGCTCATCCATCGCGCGCGCTGCGCGCAAGCAGGGCCCTGTCAAGTCGATCGTTGCTACTGCACGTTCCGCGGCAACCCGCCGGCGGGTTGCGGAGCTGGGCCTCGCCGATCAGATCGTCGAGAGCAATGCCGTTGCGGTGGAAGGCGCTGATCTCGTCATCCTCTGTATTCCCGTGGGTGCCTGTGGCGCTGCAGCAGAAGAGATCAGCTCGCATCTGGCGCGAGGTGCCATCGTGTCCGATGTCGGCTCGGTCAAGGGCGCCGTTCTCCGCGACATGCTCCCTCACATTCCCGCGGGCGTGCATTTCGTGCCTGCTCATCCCGTTGCCGGGACGGAGCATTCCGGGCCTGACGCGGGTTTCGCCGAGCTTTTCGTCAACCGCTGGTGCATCCTCACGCCGCCCGAGGACGCTGCCCCAGACGCCGTGGAGCGGCTTGCAACATTCTGGCGAAGGCTCGGAGCCAATGTCGAGAAGATGTCGGCAGAGCACCACGATCTCGTGCTCGGGATCACGAGCCACCTGCCTCACCTCATCGCTTATACGATCGTCGGCACCGCGGATGAGCTCAGCGAGGTCACTCGCTCGGAAGTGCTGCAGTTCTCCGCAGGGGGGTTTCGCGATTTCACCCGCATCGCGGCTTCCGATCCCACGATGTGGCGGGACGTCTTTCTCGCCAACAAGGATGCCGTGCTCGAAATGCTCGGGCGCTTTCAGGAGGATCTGGCGGCTCTCACCCGTGCCATCCGGCGAGGCGACGGCGATACGCTGTTCAAGCAGTTCAGCCGAACGCGCGCCATTCGCCGCGGGATTCTCGAGATCGGCCAGGATTCCCCTGCGCCCGACTTCGGCCGCCCTCACCCCGAGCTTCCGCGCGATGAGTTGCCGCGACCTTATGCAGCAGAGGCTTGAGCGCTGGAGCTAGAACAGAGGCGGCACCACACCGACCTGAAAAGGTCCGAGGAACACTGTGCCGTCGACGAAGCGGATCGGCAGGGCGGTTGCAGGCTTGCCGTCGAGCTCGGCGCGTTTGCCGAGAGCCGCAGCAAGTCCTGGCGCGGCTCCCTGGCGCGCGATTCCGCCCAACCCAGGAAGGAGTTGATCAAGAGCGTTCAGCGCAGCACCGACCTCCCCCTGCGACAAGAGCCGCTCCAGATTGAACATCCGCAGGACATCCTCGATGCCGACCACGGTGACGTTGAGATTGCCGTCGAGCCGCCCTTCTCGTGTAAGTCTCAATGTGCCTGCGCCTTCCGCTATGACGTTGTCCTGCTCGACTCGGGCTCTGGTGATCTCGACCTCGCCGTTTCGCGCCTGCCATTTCTTCAGACGCTTGGCCAAAGGCATTGCTGAAAAGTCATCGAAGCCGTGAACCACGCTTGCAACGTCCGCATTGATCGGCCTTGCGGCAATGGGGTGGACCTTTTCCGCGGTCGCGCTCTTGAGCTCCAGCACCGTTTCGATCGCCGGATCGGCAGCGCGCGAGCCGAGAGCTTGACGCCCATGCAGCTCGAAATGTTTCGCCTTGAAGGTGGGATCGGCGTCGACGTTTCCTGAATCGCGTATCGAAAGAGCGTCAAAGGCAAGCGACACCTGCTCGACTCGCGAGGGCAAGCGTCCGCGCACGCTCGCGCGACCCACGTTCCAGTCGAGCACATACTCGTTGCGTCCATCCTGCTGCGAAACATTGAGCGGCCCTGTGAACTCGCTGATAAGCAGGCGAGGGTCGTAGACCTGCACAACGGCCAAGACGGACGGCAGGTCGAGGCGCAGGGTCGGGGTGCCTTGCAGCTCAAAATTAGCGGCTGCGCACCGCATCTCGATGCGGAAGGGATAGCCGCCGACCGAAACGGACGCGCAGTCCTGCCGGCGTCCCGCTTGGCGTTCGCGCTCGCGCCAGCTGGAAATCTCGGTCTTGGCTTGGGCGGCCGCGTAGAACCAGAACCCGGTCCATGCCAGGGCGAACGCCACGACGAGGCCGAGCACGAGGAACAGCGGCCAGCGCCGGGGGCGGGAGGCAATAGAGGGATTGGACATGCGCGATGCTCTTGCTTGGTGCTTTTGAGCTGACGTATGCGTGCTCCCAGACCCATCCTCTCAACCCGCCTATTGCGGCAATTTCATAGATCGGGACGATTTTTCTTCTAGTCTCTATCCTGCTCTATGCGTCCGGTGAGCGTCTTTACTTTCGCAGCTGCGCCAGATGCCCTGATCAACATCCGCACCAGATTTCCGGGATAGCCATGGACCCCGACCCCGCTCATGCTCATGAAGACCTCTGGGTCTTTGCCTACGGCTCCCTGATGTGGCGGCCGGAGTTTCAGTTTATCGAACGCCTTCCAGCTCGGCTCCTGGGCGCCCACCGGGCGCTCTGTGTTTATTCCTTTGTCCATCGCGGCACTGCCGAGCGCCCCGGGCTCGTGCTTGGGCTCGATCGCGGCGGTGCTTGTCGCGGAGTTGCCTATCGGGTGAGCGCAGAAGAACGGATGTCTACCGTGATGTACTTGCGCAGACGCGAGCAGGTGACATCGGTATATCGGGAAGTGGTTAGACCGATTTGGCTGGAAGGCCCGGCCGAGCACAGGGTGGCAGCCCTATGCTACATCGTGGACCGTGGTCATGCGCAATATGCGGGGCAGCTCTCGCTGGAGCATCAACTGCATCACATTCGCCAGGGCCACGGCATATCGGGAGCGAACCGGGACTATGTCATTGCGACCGTCGCCGCGCTGGAGCAACTTGGCTACCGGGATGCGCAGCTGCATCGGCTGGCGCACCTGCTCGGGTGGCAAGGACAGCTGATCGGAGCCCACCCGCATGCTAGCGCGATGGCCTATGCGGGGGATGGCTTATCGTCCCCCGATGCAAGGGACTGATCCCGGCAGCAGCAAGGTCCTGCTCACCTTGCTCTAGCAGACGCGAGGTCGCGTTTTCGATGGCGGCCTGCAGGCGCTCGAAAAAAACGGTCTTGTCGAGACTTGGCGGGATCGGATCGAGCACCTCGACCCGGATGGTACCGGGACGGCGTCGCATCGATCGGCGTGGCCAGAACAATCCGGAATTGAGTGCAACCGGCAGGCAAGTAACGCCTGTTTCCGCGTAGAGATGGACTACCCCATGCTTGTAGCGCGGCTCGGCTCCAGCGGGGCGACGGGTGCCCTCGGGGAAAATGATCACTTGGCGATTGTGCGCCAGCTCTCGCCGTACGCTCGCATTCATTTCGGCCAGCGCCTGCGAGCCTTTGCTGCGATCGACGGCAATCATGCCGGCCTTCCATGTGTACCAGCCGAAAAAAGGAATCCACATGAGCTCACGCTTCATGATGTAAGCCGGGTCGGGAAAGAGCGACAGCAGCGCAAACGTTTCCCACAGCGATTGATGCTTGCTTGCGACAATGAGTGGTCCGGGAGGAATTTTTTCCAGCCCGCGAAACTCGGCGGTGATGCCGCAGATCGTGCGCAGCAACCATGAATTGATCCGCGCCCATAAGCGGGCAACGCTCAGAATGGCCACGCGCGGCATCAGCAGCGTAGGCAGCGCGGCGACAAGCAGGACCAGCAGATTCAGATAGAACAGGACATTGAAAATGACGGAACGAAGGATGAGCACGAAATCCACCTGTCCGAGGAAATGCCTTGACCCATGGCGCCACTTCCGGGCTTCAGGTCAGCTCCGCCGCTCCTGCACTGGGGTTTATCCCCATGCGAACCCTGGCAGCAATCAGCTTGACGTATTCGAAAAACAGGAGCCGCGCTGTGATGGTGTTTGCCCACCACGGCTCAGCGCGTTGCCGCTCGGGGATGACCGGGAATGGCAGCAGCGTCACTTCGGGCATCTGGTGGGCGATCTCGGCCAGCGCTCGCGGCATGTGGTAGTTGGAAGTGACGATGATCAACGAATGGAAGCCGCGATGCTCCGCCCATCGTTTGATCTCGATGGCGTTTCCCAACGTGTTGACCGCACGATCGAAGTCCACGCAGCAGCGCACCCATTTATCGAATTCCGGATTGAGCCGTGAGATCTCATGCGCATTGGTGGAGCGATTGGCGCCGCTTATCAGCAGCCGCCGCCCGCGGCCGGCGGCTAGGAGCTCAATGGCATCGGCGATGCGGGAGGCTCCTCCAGTAAGCGCGACGATGCCGTCCGCATCCTGATTGAGCTCAACCTCGCGCGCAGGAACGCGCCAGACGAACCAGGCAAAACCGCCCGCCAGAGCCACCCCCGCCAAGATGACGAGCAGGAGTCCAGACCTGCCGAGAAAGCGCAGCACCCGCGACGACCGACCGGCCTCTCGGGGCCGAGGCCTCATGCTGCGTTCATCGAGATCGGTATCAGCCGACATCCGCCGTTTTCAGCTCGCTCATCGTGAGCATAGAACCCGACGCGCCGGTGGCAAGATGTGCCGCCCAGCTGCAAAACCGATCTCCGGTCTCCTTGATCGGCAGCACGCGGCTGGCCCAAGGATCTATTGAACCGTTTCGATGGTACGGCCGACCGTGCGGCGGCAAGCAACGGCCGTGGTCCCAGCCACCAGGCCGATCTGTGCAAGCATGGCCAGGTACCCGAGTGCCCCGATCGAGAACGTTCCAAACATGGCTGCAAACTGATCGCCGGCAGCCGTCCCGGAAAACCAGCCGCCGGCGAGATCGACAAACGCAAACAGTGCGATCGCGATGCCCCCTCCCAGCAGGCCGCCGTTGAGGCCCAGCTGGAGGAAATGCTGCTGGAAATGCGCCGCGATGAAACTGTCCTTCGCTCCGATGAGATGCAGGACCTCGATCACCGGCTGGTTGGTCACCATGGCCGCGCGCGTGGCAAAGGTCACCGAAAGCATGGTCGCAAGGAGGACAAGAAAGAGCACGGCCGTGCCGACAAGCAGCGCGGCCCCGGACATCGCGCGCATGCGCGCCACAAAGCTGCGGTGGTCATCAAGGCTCACCCCCGGCACCTGCTGCTGAAGGGATCGCCGCAGCCCGCCCAGATCGGGGGTTGCGCCAGGCGCAATCCGCACCACGATCAAACGAGGTATCGGAAGATCATTGAATTGCAGCCCGCTCCCCAGCCAGGGTTCGAGCAGATGCACCGTTTCGTCTTTCGAATAGGGCCTCACCTCCGCAATCCCGGGAAACACGCGCGCCATTGCGACCGTCTTGCCGACATCGGCTTCGATGTCGCGGCCGCTTACCGCGCGCACCTGCAGCGTGATCTCACGAGCGACGTCGGCCTGCCACTGGTCCGCCGCAGCCCGAACCAGCACCACTGCGCCGGTTGTCAAAGAAGCGAGGAAGGTCATGATCGCGACTACGCCCATCAGCGCCCTCCCGGCAATGGTTGCGCGCGGCACGATGGGCGCCGGCCGGCGTCCCGCCGACACGGCCACTGGGGCCGAGCTATCGGCCGGCGATGCCCCGGCCGGCAGCGTCATCGAGCTATTCGTAGACATGCAGGCGACCATCATGCAGGACGAGGCGCCGCGCATCGAACCTATCCATGAGAGCAATGTCATGCGTTGCGATGATCACTGACGTCCCGGATTTGTGCAGCTCGATGAACAGGCGCAGCAAGCGCTGCGCTAGGTTGGGATCGACGTTGCCGGTAGGTTCATCGGCGAGCAGGAGCTGCGGCCTTGCAATCACAGCACGTGCAATTGCAGCCCGTTGTTTCTCTCCGCCGGACAACACGGGCGGCAGCGCCCAGATGCGGTCGCCCAGCCCCACCCATTTGAGCAGCTCCTGCACCTCCTCGCGATAGCTCGGCTCCTCCTGCCCCATCACCCGCAACGGTAATGCGACGTTCTCAAACGTAGTCATGTGATCGAGCAGGCGAAAATCCTGAAATACGATTCCGATGCGCCGCCTCAGCGTCGAGAGCGCATCCTTGCTCAGCGTGGCAACATCATGACCGAATATGGTCACGAGACCCCGGGTGGGACGCAGCGACAGAAACAGAAGGCGCAACAACGACGTCTTCCCGGCGCCGGAAGGCCCGGTGAGGAACTGAATCGAATGGGGGTCGATACGGAAGGTTAAGTCGCGCAACACCTCCGGCCCGATCCCATAGCGCAAACCGACATTTTCGAAGCGGACCACGAGCCTGCAGGAAGCAGCAACTCAGTAGTCGTGTAACAGCCGCTCGATGTAGTCGAGCTCAAGCTGCGGGCGGAAGGTCTCGCCGAAGCGGCGCCGCAACTCCTCCAGAATCCGGCGCGCCCGCTGCACGTCGATTTCGCCAGGCACCTTGACCGTGGCATCGTCGCCGTAGTCGCGGCCGCGCAACGGACGACCCAGAGGGTCCGTTTCCTGCTGCGCACGCGAGGGTCCAAGCCGACCGGGCCGGCCATTGGGTCCGGGCCCTATCATTCCCTGCTGCTGCATCGATTGCGCCAAACGCTGTGCGCCTCGCCGCAGCGCCTCGAGCGCACGTCCTTGGGATTCGACCGCGCCGTCGGCGTCCCCTTCTCCGAGGTCTCCTTCGGCATTACCCATGGCTTCGCCGGCACGGCCGAGCTGATCCATCTCGCCCTGGCCCTGCTGGCCCTGCCCGAAGCCGCGTTTCCGCAGCTCCTGCATCAACCTGTCGAGCTGCTCACGCAGCCCTTGTTGGCTCTCGCGCAGCTCTCCCATCCGATTGCCCTGCTGTCCGTGCCCACCCTGCTGTCCGCGCTGGCGATCACGCCGTTGGTCCTGCCCTTCCTGGAAGGTGCGGTCACGCAGCTGCTGCTGCTTGCGGATCATGTCCCCAAGCTCGTCCAGTGCGGACATCATGTCGTCGTCGCTGTCCATCTGTTGTCCGGGGCGTGCCATCTGCAGGTTTTCGAGCATGGACTGGAGCTCTTGCAGCATCCGGCGCGCCGCGTCCTTGGCGCCGGAACGGGCCATTTGCTCGAGCCGGTCGATCATGTTGCGCAGGTCCTGCGGCCGCAGCTGCCGAATATTCGGGTCTAGCGGCCGGGCGAGCTGCTGCGGGTTCTTGCGCAGCTGTTCCGCCATGGCCTGCAGGAACTTATCCAGCGCGGCCCGCAGCTGGTCGGTGAGCTTCTTGATTTCCTCATCGTCAGCACCGCGCTCGAGCGCCTGGCGCAGTGCTTCTTCCGCCGCCCGCAGCGCCTGCTCCGCATCGGAGACGCTGCCATCCTCCAGATGCACCGCCATGTCCCACATCCGCGCGACCACCTCGCGCAGCTGATCGTCCGTCTTGGCGTGAGCCAGCTGCCAGTAGATCGAGCGCAGCCCGAGATACACATTGGTGTCCATGTCGAAGCGCTCGGGGGCAAGCGTGAGCGCGTTGAGCGTGTTGAGCACGTTGGCCTGGGCGTCCGCGTCGAGCGCCAGCACCCGGCGCTGCTCGACCAGGGCACGCGCCATAGGTTTGCTGAAGGGTCTCTCCGGCAGGCGCATTTCGAACGGCTCGCTGCGGCCCTCATTTCCGGCTTCATCCCGGGCATTCAGCGTCATTACAACATCGGCCCCAGCCCACGGATGCTCAGTGAGATCCTTCGTGGTCTGTCCGACGCCATTGCGCGTGCGCGCCTGCGGCAGAACCAGGGGGAAGCTGGGAGCTTCGTAGAGGCCCCGCGGAGGCTGCCCGTTCGTGCCCTGCTGATCGACGAGACCAAACGTGGCCTGCGCGCCTACGACGCCGTAGTCGTCTTCAAGCTTGTAAGACAACTTCAAGCCCCCGCGCGCCTGTCCTTCCGGATCTTCCGTGAGCGCGATCGTCGGGGGGTGGTCGGGAATAGCCGTGAATTGCCAGGCGACATCGCGCCTGAATGCGCCGCGAACGGTCGCTGTGCCCGCTTCCTTGATTAGGAAGCGACGCTCCTCGCTCCCGTTGGCCTTGGTGGTTTGCGTGCCCTTGGGTGCCTCAGCGAGCCCCCCGGTCGTGGCCACGTCGAGCGCAATGCCGCTCGCGCGAATTACCAACAGGCTGCCCGCGGGGACTGAAACTTCGCCGCCCGCTTGCACCGGCTCGCTCGGGTGCAGTCCAGGCAGAATCAACGGAGGCCTTCCGGTATAGGCGGGCGGGCTCACCCACGCATCGATGCGGAAATTGGTGGGCAGCATCACGCCTTGCCAATCGAATGCAGCAGCAACCCGCTTCATGCGCTCATCGCCGGCCGCGATGAAGGTAGCAACCACGAGGATCGCCACGAGAGCACGGACGGCGAAGGGGTCGCGCAATGCAAGCCGCGGGCTGGGGAGCCCGGGCCTGAGCGCGCGGGCCGCAGCCAAGGCGCGCTCCATGTGGGCGTGCCACAGCGAGGCGGCATAAGGGTCCGCAGCCGGACCAGCCATCTCGTCGGCCATCGCCGTCGCTGGCCGATGGCGCAAACCCGAGTTGCGATCGAGCCGCTGGAGTGCATCCGCCCGGCTGGGCCGGCGCAGCCAGAAGAACGGCGCCAACGCCGCACCAGCGAGCAGCAAAAACACGACCAGCCCGATCGCCCGCGCATGCGAGGGGAGCCACAGCCAAATGCCCAGCCACGACAGCGCAAGGAAGAGGCCAACGAGCGTGGCAAGCCTGGCAACAGGAGGCCACAGCCGTTCCCAGAAGAGCGTCCAATGCGCTTGCGCCAAAGCACGTCGGAGCATTTCCCGGCCAGAACTTGTCTGCGCGGGCGGTTGCGGGTGAGGCGCCGCGTCCGGAATGGGATCGCTCAATGCTGGCCTTTCGATCAAGAATCGGTCCAATTTTTTCTAATGGTAACACGTCATTAGAGCGGTTCCAGCCGGCAAAAGGAAGGCGCCCGTCCGATCAAAACGACGAGACCGGGAGAATGGTTGCGCCACTTGGCAGCGCCGCTCACAGCCAGGGCGCCAGTCGGTCAAGCGCAATCAGGTCGGCAACCTCGAGACGCGGCCGCACCAGGGCCCATTCGGCTTGCCGAACAAGCACTTCTGGCACCAGGGGGCGGGTATTGTAGGTGCCGGCTTGGACCGCGCCGTAGGCGCCCGCGCTCATGACCGCGACGAGATCGCCTGGCCGCGGTGGCACCATGTCGCGATCGAGCGCGAGGAAATCCCCGGATTCGCAGACGGGGCCCACAACGTCGACCTTCGCCGGCGTAACCCCCGCCGCTTGCCGTACTGGTCGGATTTCGTGGTGTGCCTCGTAAAGGGTCGGGCGGACGAGATCGTTCATTCCCGCATCGACGATGACGAAGGTCTTGGTCTCACCCCGTTTGAGATAGAGCACCTTGGTGACGAGAATCCCGGCGTTGCCCACGATCACGCGGCCAGGCTCGAAAACCAGCGTACACCCAAGATCATGCGTAGCGCGCTTGACCATGTCCGCATAAGTTGAAGGATCCGGCGGCGGCTCGACCTCGTGCCCGTATGGGATCCCGAGCCCGCCCCCGAGATCGATATGGCTGATGCGGTGACCATCCGCCCGCAACAGGCGGACGAAATCAGCCAACAGGGCAAAAGCATTGTCGAACGGCTCGAGCTCGGTGATCTGGCTCCCGATATGCATATCGACGCCGGTAACGGCGATACCGGTTAGCTTCGCAGCGAGCGCATAGACTTCGCGCGCGCGACTGATCGGAATACCGAACTTGTTCTCAGCCTTCCCGGTCGCGATCTTGCGGTGTGTCTTGGCGTCGATGTCCGGATTGACCCGCACGGAAACCCGCGCTGTGCGGCCCTTGCCCGCCGCGATGGATGAGAGCAGCTCAAGCTCGGGCTCGGATTCAACGTTGATGCAGAGAATGCCCTCGTCCACCGCGAGAGCGAGTTCGGCCGCGCTCTTGCCTATGCCGGAAAACATGATCTTGTCGGGAGGAATGTTGGCTGCGCGCGCCCGCTTGAGCTCGCCTCCGGAAACGACGTCGGCGCCGGCGCCGCAATTGGCGAGGGTCTTGATCACCGCCTGGTTGGAATTTGCCTTCATGGCATAGCAGACGAGCGTTTTCACGTCGAAGAACGCTCGGGTAAACACGTCGAAATGCCGGATGAGCGTCGCTGAGGAGTAGCAGTAGAATGGCGTGTCTACAGCGGCCGCGAGCTCGACGAGGTTGACCCCCTCGGCGTGGAGTACCCCGTCGTCGTAATCAAAGTGATGCATCAGGGATCTCGCGGCTGGGCCCCATTTTGCCCGCGGTGACGCGCGCAACCTCAACCGGGGTAGCATGGAACCGACGACTAGGCCGACGCCAGCTCAGCGCTGCGGCGGATTGGCCGGCTCGGGTTGCGGTTGCTGGGCAGGCGCCGGCTGCTCGGGGGCTGCCGCTATGGGCGGCAGGTCCAGTCCGCTCTTGCGCCCGCAGCCGGCAAGTCCCATCGCGCTGACCACGGCGACGGCAGCCACAACAATGGCGGCCGTTGGAATGCGGCAGAGCCTCGGGGCAGTCGTCAAAATCGGACACTCCTTGGTCCAGCCAGCATACCAGATCAGACCGACGCGGCCGCAGCATGGCGGGCGTCGCCATTCTCCGTTCCCAGCACTTCGAGCCAGCGTTTGGCCTCCCTGCGCACATTCTCCGGAGCCGTGCCGCCGTAGCTTTGACGGCTGTGCAGCGCGCTTTCCACCGAGAGCACAGCGAAAACATCGTTGCTGATACGCGGCTCGATAGCCTGCATCGCTGTGAGCGAGAGCTCGTGCAGCGGAACTTTTTTTGCCGCTGCGTCGGCAACGATTCGGCCGGTGACGCGGTGCGCGTCCCGGAACGGCATGCCAAGCGTGCGCACCAGCCAATCCGCGAGATCAGTTGCGGTGGAGTAACCCTCACCCGCAGCATCCCGCATCCGCGCTGTATTGGCCGTCATATCGCGGACCATCCCGGTCATGGCGGCAATCGAGAGCGTCAGAGCCGCAAAAGCACTCATGGTGCCTTCCTTGTCCTCCTGCATGTCTTTTTGATAGGCGAGCGGCAGGCCCTTCATCACGATCAGAAGCGCGTCCAGTGCGCCGATGATCCGGCCGGCCTTCGCGCGCACGAGTTCCGCAGCATCGGGATTGCGCTTCTGCGGCATGATGGAAGAGCCGGTGGTGAAAGCATCGGACAGCGAAATGAGGCCGACGAGCGGCGAGCACCACAGCACGATCTCCTCGGCAAATCGCGAAAGATGCACTCCGGTAAGGGCGGCAGCACAAAGCGCCTCAAGCACGAAATCGCGGTCCGATACCGCATCGATCGAGTTCGCCATTGGAGCATCAAAGCCCAGCGCCTTCGCAGTGGCTTGCCGATCGATGGGAAACGCGGTGCCGGCGAGCGCGGCCGCGCCCAGCGGACACTGGTTCAACCGCCTGCGGGCATCCCTGAATCGGCCGCGATCCCGGGCTGCCATCTCCACATAGGCGAGGAGGTGGTGACCGAATGTCACAGGCTGCGCGGTCTGGAGGTGCGTGAACCCCGGCATCGCCGTGGCAGCGTGCTCCAGGGCTCGTTGCGCCAGTGCTTGCTGATAGGACAGGAGAGCGGCGTCCACAGCCTCGATGCTGTCGCGAACCCACAGCCGAAAGTCCGTGGCTACCTGGTCATTGCGGGAGCGCGCGATATGCAGCCGTCCCGCCGGTGCCCCGACCAGCTCGGAGAGACGGCTCTCCACGTTCATGTGAATGTCTTCGAGCGCGCGCTTGAACTGGAACTTGCCGGATTCGATTTCTGACAGGATCGTGTCTAGACCGTGAGCGATTTGCCGGCCATCCTCGGGCGAGATGATGCCCTGCTGTGCAAGCATGGCAGCATGGGCCTTGCTGGCTGCAACGTCCTGACGAAACAGATGCTGGTCGACGTCAATGGACACATTGATGTCTTGCAGGATGGTATCGGGGTCGCGCGCGAAGCGGCCACCCCACATATCGTTGCTCATGACGCGTTCGCCCTGAAACGATCTGCTCAATGGAGGTTATGGCGTCGATGAACATTGCGCCCCGCCAATCAATTTACCATCC
The DNA here is from genome assembly GCA_963841705.1 of uncultured Alphaproteobacteria bacterium. Classification (GTDB taxonomy): domain Bacteria; phylum Pseudomonadota; class Alphaproteobacteria; order Rhizobiales; family Xanthobacteraceae; genus VAZQ01. The sequence goes on along the minus strand of CAWJDY010000011.1, from coordinate 32,464 downwards.
GAGCCGGCGCAAGCTCCTGGCGTTTGCAGTGGTCCTTCTCATTGCTGCGGCGGTATACGGGATCGCAGGCCTGCGGCGCAATGTGCCCGATACCGCCTGTGCGGGAGCGGTGAGCGCCGCGCAACGGCTCGCGCCGCTGGCCCATGGCGAAGTTGCCGCCTTTGCGGTAGCGGCGCAGGCGCTACGCGTACCTGATCTCGCCTTTCGTGATGCAGGTTCCGGGGAACGGCATCTCTCGCAATGGCGCGGCCGCACCGTCCTCCTCAATCTCTGGGCCACGTGGTGCGTCCCCTGCCGGCGGGAAATGCCGGCGCTCAACACGCTGGAGCAAAAGCTCGGGGGGCCCAACTTTGAGGTTGTCGCCGTCAACATCGATACCCGTGATCCCAACAAGCCGCGGGAATGGCTCAAAGAAAGCGGCATCGACAAGCTGGGCTATTATGCTGATCCCAGCGCCAAAGTGTTTCAGATTCTCAAGACCGTCGGCCGCGCAGCGGGGATGCCGACGACGCTTCTTGTCGATCCGCGGGGTTGCGAGATCGGGACGATGGCAGGCCCGGCGGAATGGGCGAGCGAGGATGGGATCAGGCTCGTCAGCGCGGCTCTCGCACCTCAGTCGTGAGGGCATCAACGCGTCGGCGTCGGCTTCTCACCGCGATAGTCGTAGAACCCCCGCTGGGTCTTACGCCCGAGCCAGCCCGCCTCGACATATTTCACCAGCAGGGGGCAGGGCCGATACTTGGAATCGGCCAGGCCCTCATGCAGCACCTGCATGACCGAAAGACAGGTATCGAGGCCAATGAAGTCGGCAAGCTCGAGCGGGCCCATCGGATGATGCGCCCCCAGGCGCATGGCGGTGTCGATCGCCTCGACGTTGCCCACCCCTTCATACAGCGTATAGATCGCCTCATTGATCATCGGCAGCAGGATGCGGTTGACGATGAAGGCGGGAAAATCCTCCGCAACCGCGGTTTGCTTGCCGAGCTTGATCACGAACTGCTTCGTTGTCTCGAACGTCGAGTCATCGGTAGCGATGCCGCGGATGAGCTCGACCAGCTCCATCAACGGAACCGGATTCATGAAATGAATACCGATGAAGCGCTCCGGCCGGTCGGTGGACGACGCGAGCCGGGTGATTGAGATCGAGGATGTGTTGGTGCCAATGATGGCCTCTGGCTTCAATAGCGGGCACAGGTTGCCGAAGATCGTGCGCTTGACCTCTTCCTTTTCCGTAGCCGCCTCGATCACGAGATCGCAGTCGCTGAACGCTTCGAATGTCGCTGCCGGGCTGATACGCTTGAGCGCAGCCTGACGTTCCTCCTCGGTGATACGCTTGCGGCTGACCTGCCGCGCCATATTGCCGTTGATGGTCGCAATGCCGGCCTTGACGCGATCGGCGGTGAGGTCGTTGAGCTTAACCTCGAAGCCGGCGAGTGCAGCCACATGGGCAATCCCGCTTCCCATCTGTCCCGCGCCGATAACTCCGATCCTGCGAATGGGAAGCGCCGTGCTCTCGGGACGAGCCTTCGGTCGCTCTTTGACTTCGATCATGTTCGTTTGCCTGTCCTATGCCGATCAGAGCGCCGACCCAAATGCTGCATGTTTGACACCGGTCAGTGGCCGAGCTTTCCAAGCTCGGCGGCGAGCTCGGGCAGGGCCTGGTACAGATCGGCTACGAGCCCGTAGTCGGCAACCTGGAAAATCGGCGCGTCTTCGTCCTTGTTGATGGCCACGATAACCTTGGAATCCTTCATTCCGGCAAGATGCTGGATCGCTCCCGAGATCCCAACGGCAATATAGAGCTCGGGTGCAACAACCTTCCCGGTTTGGCCGACCTGCCAGTCGTTGGGGGCATATCCCGCGTCGACCGCCGCGCGTGAGGCACCAATTGCCGCGCCCAGCTTGTCGGCGACCGGCTCGATGTACTTGGTAAAGTTTTCCCGGCTCTGCATGGCCCGCCCTCCCGAGATTATGATCTTAGCGGAGGTGAGTTCCGGGCGCTCGGATTTCGACAGGTCCTCCCCGACGAAGCTGGAAATTCCGGGGTCTGGCGCGCCGGCAATCTCTTCGATGAGAGCGGTCTCTTTCCCCGTGCCCGTCGCCTGGAACGTCGAGGTTCGCACCGTGATCACCTTGACCTTGTCGCGTGAGCGCACTGTTTGCACGGCATTGCCGGCGTAGATGAGCCGCTCGAACGTATCCGGCGCAATGACCTTGACGATGTCGGAGACCTGCATCACGTCGAGCAGGGCGGCAACCCTCGGCATGATATTCTTGCCTGTGGTCGTCGCAGGCGCGACGATCACCTCGTACGAAGGCGCGAGCGTGACCACCAGTGCGGCCATCGGCTCCGCCAGCATGTGCTCGTAGGTGGGCTGATCCGCCAGCAGCACTTTTTTCACGCCGTCGAGATTGGCCGCGGCGTCAGCGACCGGCCGGCAGGACCGTCCGGCGACCAGCACGTGCACCTCGGCCCCGAGCGCCTTGGCCGCGGTCAATGCCTTGTTGGTCGCGTCCTTGAGGACGTTGTTGTCGTGCTCGGCGATCAACAAGGTGGTCATGGGAGGACGACCTTCAAATCACGCCCATCTCGTTCTTCAGTTTGTCAACGAGCTCGCCGACGGTCTTGACCTTCACTCCCGCCTTGCGGCCGCCCGGCTCCGTGGTCTTCATCACTTCCAGGCGCGGCGAGAGGTCGATACCGTAAGCGTCCGGGCTCTTCTCGTCGATCGGCTTCTTCTTGGCTTTCATGATGTTCGGCAGGCTTGCATAGCGCGGTTCATTGAGACGCAGATCGGTTGTGATAATGGCCGGCAGCTTGAGCTTGACCGTCTGCAAGCCACCATCCACCTCGCGTGTCACCAGGACGCTGTCGCCTTCGATCAGCAGCTTTGAGGCGAAGGTACCTTGGGGCCAGCCCGTGAGCGCCGCCAGCATCTGCCCGGTCTGATTGCAGTCATCATCGATAGCCTGCTTTCCCATGATGACAAGGCCGGGCTTCTCCTGCTCGACAATGCCCCTGAGGATTTTGGCGACCCCGAGCGGCTCGGGCATTCGGTCCACTTTGACCAGAATTCCGCGATCGGCGCCCATGGCGAGCCCGTTTCGGATGGTTTCCGCCGCCTGCGCCAGGCCGATCGACACACACACGATCTCGCTTGCCTGGCCTTTCTCCTTGAGCCGAAGCGCCTCCTCCACCGCAATCTCGTCGAACGGGTTCATCGACATCTTGACATTCGCGAGCTCGACGCCGCTACCGTCGCGCTTCACGCGAATTTTGACGTTGTAATCAACGACCCGTTTCACCGGCACCAGAATTTTCATCAATTCACTCTTCGGGAAGACGCCAAACGTGTGATGCGCACTGGAAAACCGCGGGAAATTACTGGTCGGCCTGTTGCAGTGTCAACGGATGCGATCGAGCTCCGATGCGCGGGGGACCGGGCTTGGTCCGATCCGCAGCACCGTTTCTTTTTGGGGTTGCAAGCACTCGAACAGCCTCACCGTTCGAGGTTTCATCAGCGGAAACAGAATGGCGCCCGCCAGCATGCCGCCGAAATGGCACCAGTAGGCGACTTCGCTCTTGGACGCGGCGCCGAGGTTCCACAGCTGCGTGAGCACGAACAAGCCGACGACCCAATACGCGCTGATGCGCAGCGGGATGATCCCGAGGAGCACGGTGATCTTGGCGCACGGGCGCAGCATCAGGTAGGCGACGACAACGGCCGCAATGGCGCCGGAAGCGCCGATCAGCTCGATGCTGGAGTGCGGATCGTAGAGGGCAAAGACGACCCCCGCTACGGCGCCGCATGCAAGATAGAAGAAGAGATACCGCATGCGGCCGAGCGCCCGCTCGATATCGTCCCCGAATACCCAGAGAAAGATCATGTTGCCGGCAAGATGTCCGATGTCGGCATGGAAGAACTGGTAGGTGATCAGGGTCATGAGCGGCGGCAACGAGCCGCGCGGAGCGATGTCCCCGTGCAGCGCCGCGGGCGTGAGGCTGAATGTGTCAATCAGACGATCAAGACCCGCTTGCGGAGCGCCGGCCTCGTAGAAGTAGACAATGACATTTGCTGCGATGAGACACCATGTCACAACCGGCTTGATCGGCTGCGTGAAGGGATTGTCATCCCATAGCGGCGTCATCACCATCGCGGCATTCCGCTTTCACCGGTTCTGGCCGGGCCGCCACAGGACGTCACAAGCGCCGTTATCGTTGGCATAGCGGCCGATGACGAACAGGAGATCCGAGAGCCGGTTGATGTATTTCAGTGCTGCCGGGGTGACTCCTTCGCTCGATTTGTCGGCGAGCTCCACCATGATCCGCTCGGCGCGTCGGCAGATGGTGCGCGCGAGGTGGAGATAGGCGGCGGCAGGGCGTCCACCGGGCAAGATGAAGGACCGCAGCGGTGCGAGATCGGCATTGTACCGGTCGATCTGTTGCTCCAGCCATTCCACCTGCGCATCGGTGACAGTCATGCGGGCGCCGCCCGGCCCTTTCTCGGAGAGGCAGAGATCGGCCTCTACATCGAACACATCGTTCTGAATCCGGGCCAGGAGATCATCGAGGGCGGCATCGCTGTTGTGGACACGCACCAGACCGATCGCAGCGCTGAGCTCATCCAGGCTGCCGTAGGCGCAGACCCGCAGGTCGTATTTCTTGCGCCGCTCCCCGCTCCCGAGCGCCGTCGTGCCGTCGTCGCCGGTGCGTGTGTAGATCCTGTTGAGGACGACCATCCCTGGGTCCTATCGGATCGCCCAGATCGTAAGCATAATTACGATGATAGCCACGAATTGCAGCAGGACGCGCATGCGCATGAGCTTCTGCGACCGCTGCGGCGAGCCGCCGCGCGCCAAGTTGCTCAGGCCCATCAGGAGCACCACCGCCACCGCGCCCACCGCGATCGGCACCAGAGCGTAGACGAGGAACTCGGACATTGCGGAACTTCCTAGCACTCCCCTCGCTGCGAGACCACCGCCGTGAGCTCACATATCGTGGTCCTTGGCGCGGCTTGACGCTGCCGTGAGGCGCGCCTTACAGCATCTGGGGACAACGAACTGACGGGCGCGAGCGGATTAGCGGGGCGGGACCCATTCAGGCATGATCGTCGATTTCCAGCACCACTTCACGCCTCGGGAGCTGATGCCCAAGGACCTCGGCCGTCGCAAGCTCGTCTCCTATGACGAGAACGGCGCTCCAAGCTTCATCATGCACTGGATGCTGTTCGATCTTGATGAGCACATCCGCATGATGGATGAGGCCGGCATCGATCAGGCCTTGCTCACCAGCGCCGCCGGGATGTGCGCCGACCACGAAAGATCGCGGCTGTGCAACGAGACCGCCAAGCGGGCCGAGCGCGACTACCCCGGCCGTTTCATTGCCGCCGGGCATGCGAACCCGCTCGGCGGGCAGGAGGCGATGCGGGAACTCGCGCGCTGCCGGCACGAGCTGGGATGTCCCGGAGTGGTGATCACGTCCGAGACCGACGACCTCTATCTCGATGCTCCGCAATTCGAGCCGTTCTGGACCGAGTGCGAGAAGCTCGGATTGTTTGTATTCGTGCATCCCGCGCTCAAGCTCAACCAGACCAGGCAGTTCGACGGCTATGACACGGCGCGCTCGGTGGGGCGAGAGTTTTCCGTGGTGATGGCGACGATCCGGCTGATCAATTCCGGTGTGTTCGATCGCCACCCAGCGCTCACCGTCCACATGTCGCATCTGGGCGGGGGCTTGTCTGCGCTGCTGGGACGCATCCGCTCCTATCAGGACAAGGAGTTCTGGGGAACGCTCGACAATCCCCGCCACGGGACGAAGCCGAGAAACGATTTCGACTACTACCTGCACAACAACATGGTTTTCGACACTGCCGGCTTCTGCGGCGCCATCGGCGCGGTGAAGGCGGCGCTGATCGAAATTCCGGCATCGCGCATTGTCTTCGCCACTGACTATCCGCAGGAGATCCGCGACCGGGCGGCGGTCCGCGATTTCGTCAAGGAGCTGCGCGCGCTTGGGCCGGAGGGCGAGACAATTCTTGGCGGCAACATCGGCAAGCTGCTGAGCGAGCCTGCCCGAGCGGCGTAGATGATCCTCGCTTTGCCTACGGCGCCGCGAGGCTATGTAGGTCTCTGGGCGGTGTTCGATCCGTCATAGAGCGCGATAGTCTGCGCCGATAAGCCATTCGGGCGTGCGCTGAGCAATACGGCAGGCCGTCAACCGGCCTATTTCCGCAGAAGCCGAAATCTGCGGAACTGGGGTCGCCACAAGGCCAGCGGCAATGCCACTCCTGCAGCTCGAGCAAAGAGCAGCGGCTGATGCTGTCGTCCGGCGCTTCTTCTGGCGCAAGTTGCGGGTTCGTCCACAGCGCTTGCAGCATCGGGTATCTGGTCACCACGTTGCGGTTCTTCCGGGTGCCCCTCTGCCCGCGCGGCCTGTCAGCAGCACGCTTGGAGCGCGATAGGCCGAGCCGATTGACCTTGCCAATGACTGCGTTCCGACTGACCCCGATTTCGCGGGCAATCTGTCCGCATGAGAACCCCGCATTCATCAGGTTCCTCAGGAGCGCGGTGCGCTCCGTCGTCCACGTTGGTTGAGTTCTGATCACTGTGTTTGGCCTCGAATTGCATTGCCTGCGCGCGATCTGCGCAACGGTTTCCGCGCCGGCGGGAGCCAACCCCCACCGCATCCACGCTCGTGCCGGCCTCAGCCGGATGGATCCCGCCGCATTTAGCCCCTGGATCCGTCGGGGATCTGAGCTCGCGAGGACATGGGTTCCCGCTGGGGCGACGCTTCCATGATTCGAGTCGCCAATCAAGAGTTATAATGGCATTATAATCCAATTATAACTGTGAGGCGTACCAATGGCTCGGCCAGAAAACCGCTCAGAGGCGCGGTCGCTAAGTCTGACCTTACCGACTGAAACGTTTAATTACCTGGTTCTGCTAGCGACCCTGGGGAAGCTTGGCCGAACAGAGAACGAGGTGGCGACGCATATCCTCGTGCGCGAGGTCTACGCGATGCTCGAGCGCGGCTTCCACCATGAGAAGGTCCCTCCCGCGGAAGCATGAGCTCGGGGGGTCCTCGAGACCGGTCTTCATCAGCCGGTGTGGCGGGACAACGCCTCCGCCGAGTGATCGCCGCCGGATCTACTAATTCGCCGCGCCGAGCAGCCGCCGCGCAATCACCTGCGCCTGGATTTCGGCCGCCCCCTCGAAGATGCTCAAGATGCGGGCGTCGCAGAGGATGCGGGATACCGGAAACTCAAGGGCAAACCCGTTGCCGCCGTGGATTTGCACTGCATTGTCGGCATTGGCCCAGGCCACCCGCGCCGCCAGCAGCTTTGCCATGCCCGCCTCGAGATCGCAGCGCTTGCCGGAATCCTTCTGCCGCGCCGCGAAATAAGTGAGCTGCCGCGCGATCATGATCTCCACCGCCATTATTGCGATCTTGTCGCTCACGCGGGGAAAATCGACGATCGACGTTCCGAACTGCTGGCGCTGCTGCGCATAGGTGAGCGCCTGCTCCATTGCTGCTTGCGCAACTCCGACCGCGCGCGCGGCGGTCTGGATGCGCGCGGCTTCGAAGGTCTGCATCAGCTGACGAAAGCCCAATCCCTCGACATCGCCGAGGAGGTTCTCGGCTTTGACTTCGAAACCATCGAAAGCGATCTCATATTCCTTCATCCCCCGATACCCGAGCACCTCGATCTCGGTGCCGGACATCCCGGCCGCCGGGAACGGATGCTCGTCCGTGCCGCGCGGTTTCTCCGCGAGCAGCATCGAGAGCCCGCGGTGGCCGGGCTCGCGCGGATCCGTGCGCACCAAGAGCGTCATCAGGTCGGCGCGTACGGGATGGGTGATCCAGGTCTTGTTGCCGTAGACCTTATACACGTCGCCCTGGCGCAGCGCGCGTGTCTTGATCGAGGCGAGATCCGAGCCGGCATTGGGCTCGGTGAAGACCGCTGTCGGCAGGACTTCGCCGCTGGCAATCTTCGGCAGCCATTGGCGTTTCTGCTTCTCGGTGCCGCCGGAGATGATCAGCTCGGCGGCAATCTCAGAGCGGGTGCCCAGGGATCCCACGCCGATATAGCCACGTGCCAGCTCCTCCGAGACAACGCACATTGCTTCCTTGCCGAGGCTGAGCCCGCCGTATTCCTCCGGGATGGTGAGCCCGAATACCCCGAGTTCGGACATCTGCGCGATGATCCCGATCGGGATGTAGCTATTGGTGCGATGCCAGCGCTGCGCGTGGGGGATGACCTCGGACTCCGCGAACTTGCGCATCTCGTCGCGGATGCTCGTCAGCGTTTCCTCGAGCCCGCAATCCCCGACATTGCCGTCCTGCCGGGCGCGCATAAGGTCGACAAGCCGCGTGCGACGCTCGGCATTGCCGGTCATGAGGGTTTCGAGCGGGCCCGTGAGCTCTGCGGAGAACAGGTCGTTTGAGAGCCCCAGGTCCGAGGGGCGCACGATCTCGCCCGCGCTCATGGGAATGCCCCCCTGCATCTGCGCGAGGTACTCGCCGATTCCAATCTGGACCAGCAGCTCCTCCGCTTCGCCCACACCCTCGCCCGCGTGCATGCGCTCGGCGTACAAGCCGAGCTGACGAATCGCTTCCACGTAAGTGGCAAGCCAAGCCAGTCCATGGGTGGCGCGCTGCTCGCGATCGAGCAACCGGTCGACCAGATGGTTCTCCACCGATACACGCTGGCGCACGGCCGCCATGGCCGCGGATAGGAGCTTCTCAGTGGCGCGGGCGGCCTCGCGCGCAAGCGCGATCAGCTTCACACCGGCATCGCGGCGCCGTGCATCCTTCAATGCGATCACCTTGCAGTTGACGACGTGCGCTGCGATTTACAACATCGCATGTGCATCGCACAAACCGGGGGAAAACTCTCCAGCAAGCAAAGTGCGGGGACAAGCTTGCATTTTTCCGTAGAAATCAGGTTCGGGGAATGAGGATGAGGGAGTTACCAGACGCTCAACCGGATAGGGTTCCGACCTGAATGCGACGCGCCTGCGCCATTGCTCTGGATGCCCTCTGGCAGTTTCAGGCAGACGATGGATGGGCGATCGCAAGCCATATTGCACTCTCAGTGCTGATGGCCATGTTCCCCTTCTTTATTGTGCTTACCTCTCTGGCGGGATTCTTCGGCTCCGCCGATCTCGCAGACCAGGTGGCAAACCTGTTACTCGCGACCTGGCCCGAGGAAGTCGCGGTGCCGCTCGACCTGGAGATCCACAGCGTTCTCACGACCACGCACACGGGGGCGCTCACGATTGGGCTCGTTCTCGCGGTCTATTTTGCCTCCAGTGGAGTCGAGAGCCTGCGGATCGGTCTCAATCGCGCATACAAGATGGTCGAGACCAGGCATTGGATCCTGCTCCGCCTGGAGTTGATCGGCTATGTAATGCTCGCCGCGCTCGGCTTGCTGGCCATGGGCTTCCTGGTCGTGCTGGGGCCTCTGCTGTTTCGCACGGCGCTGCGGGAGGCGCCGTGGCTTGGGCCGTTGAATGAAGGCACTTTCACGTTTTTCCGCTTTTTCGTTGCCAGCGTGGTCCTGATCGCGGCGCTATTTGTTGCCCACAAATGGCTGCCCGCCGGGCGGCGCCGTATGCGCGAGATCATCCCCGGGATCGTAGCGACGCTGATCATGTGGCTTGCCGCTGGCGCGGGGTTTGGCCGTTATCTGGCGGAATACTCCTTCGCCTACGTGAACACCTATGCCGGCCTCGCTTCGGCCATGATAGCGCTCGTGTTCCTGTATTGGACCGCCTCGATATTCGTCTATGGCGGAGAGCTCAATGCGGCGCGCCTGCGTTTTGCTTCCCAGAAGCGGGAAATGGGCCGAGCGTGAGGGCTGCGGTCGCGAGATTACTCAGAACCTGCCTCAATCGCATCCTCGAGCGTGCGCAAGCCTTCTCTGGGAGCATTGATCAGCACTGCCATGTTGCCCGGCGGATGCATGTTGGTGCGCATCAGCTCGTGCGCGTGGGGGATTTTGCCCCACGCAAACACATGGCTCATGCAGGGGTCGATGCGGCGATCGAGCACGAACTGATTTGCTGCGGACGCCTGCTTGAGATGCGCGAAATGCGAGCCCTGGATGCGCTTCTGCCGCATCCAGACATAACGCGCATCGAAGGTGATGTTGTAGCCCGAGGTGCCCGCGCAGAACACGACCATGCCGCCGCGCTTTACGACAAGGCAGGAGACGGGAAACGTCGCCTCGCCGGGGTGCTCAAACACGATGTCGACGTCGCGCTTGCCGGTTATGTCCCAGACCGCCTTGCCGAATTTCCGCGCTTCCTTGACCCAGGTGTCGTACTCGGGGGTGCCCACTTTCGGCATCTGGCCCCAGCATGAAAAATTCTTCCTGTTGACGGCCCCCTTGGCACCGAGTTGCATCACATAGTCGCGTTTGCTCTCGTCCGAGATGATCCCGATCGCATTCGCTCCTGACGCGGCGGCGAGTTGCACCCCGAACACGCCGAGGCCGCCGGACGCGCCCCATACCAGCACGTGGTCTCCCGGCTTCATCGTGTGCGGGGGATGCCCGAACAGCATGCGGTAGGCAGTCGCCAGGGTTAACGTGTAGCAGGCGGACTCTTCCCAAGTGAGGTGCGCGGGCTTGGGCATGAGCTGGCGGGACTGCACGCGGCAGAACTGGGCAAATGATCCGTCAGGGGTTTCGTAGCCCCAGATGCGCTGGGACGGCGAGAGGAGCGGATCCCCTCCGTTGCATTCCTCGTCATCCCCATCGTCCTGATTGCAGTGGACGATGATCTCGTCGCCTACTTTCCAGCGACGCACTTTGGAGCCGCACGCCCACACGACGCCCGCGGCGTCCGATCCGGCGATATGGAAGGGATGCTTGTGCACGTCGAGGGGCGAGATCGGAACACCGAGGCCGGCCCAGACGCCGTTGTAGTTGACGCCGCCGGCCATGACGTAGACCAGAACCTCGTCCTCGCCGATCTCCCATGTCGGCAGCACTTCGAGCTGCATCGAGCTCTCCGGCGGACCGTGGCGCTCCTTGCGAATGGCCCAGGCATGCATCTGGGGCGGCACGTGGCCCCGAGGGGGTATTTCGCCGATCCCATAAAGCTCTTTCAAAGCCACCGGGCGGCTTGATTTCGCGAGAGCGGGCATGGCGTCTCCGCACGTTCTTGCCCCGACAGCATCCTGTCGCATTTGATGCTGCGCTGCAATAAAAAACAGCGAGGCTCAGGGAACAATCTGTGGCGGCGGCAAAAGTTTCCGTTATGCTGGTTGCAAGCGTCCGAGCTCGCGATGAGCTCGGGGCCGTATCAGGGGGAGAGAGCCGTGGTTGGAATCGACAGCATCATTATCATGATCATCGTCGGCGCAATCGCCGGCTGGCTGGCCGGGCAGATCGTGCGCGGCTTTGGCTTCGGATTGCTATGGAACATCATCATCGGAATTATCGGAGCGTTCATCGGTGTGTGGCTGCTCACTCAGCTTGGTTTTGTTCCGTTCTCCGGGTTTGTCGGCTCGATCATCAATGCGCTCATCGGAGCAATCGTCCTCTTGCTCATCGTCGGCTTCATAAGGCGGTGACTACAACTCATCAGGGCCAAGGAAAACATTATCGAACCGGCGGCTCCCGAGCATTCGGTATATCTCGAAGTCACTACCAACGCTGGCTATCCGGGATAGGCCCAGTCGCTCGGCCAAGGCCACCAACGATGTGTCCGCGAAATCTGCAGGCAAGCCGCGTATTGCAAGCATAATGGCTGGGTGCCCCCGTTGTGCTTGCGAGCGACGCGCAGATAGTGCAATGCACAATGAACGGGGCCGGGCTAGCAAGGCGGCAGCCATGCACGAGCCATCGGGCGTCATTCGGCGAGAGCGCGACAAGCCCTGGATCTTCCGTACCTACGCCGGACATTCGACGGCGCGGGAGTCGAATGCTCTCTACCGTAGGAACCTGGCCAAGGGCCAAACCGGCCTGTCCGTCGCCTTCGACCTGCCTACCCAGACCGGTTACGACAGCGATCATACCGCCGCGCAGGGGGAAGTGGGGAAAGTCGGGGTTCCGATCTCACACCTCGGCGACATGCGGGCGCTTTTCGCCGAGATCCCACTTGGCAGCATGAATACTTCCATGACCATCAATGCGACCGCTGCCTGGCTGCTCGCGCTTTACGTCGCGCTCGCGGACGAGCAGGGAGCCGAGCGTTCTCGCCTGCAAGGCACCACGCAGAACGACATTATCAAGGAATATCTCTCGCGTGGCACCTACGTCTTCCCTCCCGCCCCTTCGATGCGATTGACGCGCGACGTGATTCTTTTCACCACCCGCGAGATGCCGAAATGGAATCCGGTGAATGTTTGCTCCTACCATTTGCAGGAAGCGGGCGCGACGCCGGTGCAGGAACTTGCATTTGCGCTCGCGACGGCCGTTGCGATTCTCGACAGCGTCAAAACTTCCGGCGCAGTGTCTCCCGACGCTTTTGCAGACGTGGTCGGGCGCATCTCTTTTTTCGTGAATGCAGGGCTGCGGTTCATCACCGAGCTCTGCAAGTTGCGCGCCTTCGTCGAGCTCTGGGATGAGATCACCGCCCATCGCTACGCCGTCACCGATCCCAAGCAGCGGCTCTTCCGCTACGGCGTGCAAGTCAACTCCCTGGGACTGACCGAGCAGCAGCCCGAGAACAACGTGACCCGCATCCTCCTGGAGATGCTCGCGGTCACGCTCTCCAGGAGCGCACGGGCGCGCGCGGTCCAGCTACCAGCCTGGAACGAGGCGCTGGGGCTGCCGCGGCCCTGGGATCAGCAATGGTCGCTCCGCATGCAACAGATCCTCGCCTATGAGACCGATCTGCTCGAATACGGCGACATCATCGACGGCTCGCCCGTAATCGCCGCCAAGGTCGAGGAGCTCAAGCGGGAAGCCAAGGCCGAGCTTGCTCACATCATGGCATTGGGTGGAGCCGTTGCCGCGGTCGAGCAGGGCTACATGAAGCGCCAGCTTGTGGAATCCAACACCCGCCGGTTGGAAGCGATCGAGCGCGGCGAGCAAATAGTGGTCGGAGTGAACCGGTTTGCCGAGACGGAAGACTCCCCGCTTGCGGGCGCGGCCGAGGCCGTGCTCACGGTTTCGCCTCAAGCCGAACGCGAGCAGATCAAGCGCCTCCACGCATGGCGCGCTGCGCGCGACGAACGGGCGGTGCGGGCGGCGATGGGCGAATTGCGCACGGCCGCAAGCGAGGGCCGCAACATCATGCCGGCATCGATCGCCTGCGCGAAGGCGGGCGTGACCACCGGGGAGTGGGGCTTCGCCTTGCGCGAAAGGTTTGGGGAGTACCGGGCGCCGACCGGGGTGGGGCAGGCCATGCGCAACGAGACGACCGGTCTCGACGATCTGCGCGCGCAGGTGGACCGCCTCTCCAGCAAGCTCGGCCGGCGACTGAAGTTCGTTTTGGGCAAGCCGGGACTCGATGGTCACTCCAACGGGGTCGAGCAGATCGCCGTTCGCGCGCGCGACGCCGGCATGGACATCTTCTATGACGGGATCCGGCTCACCCCGGCGCAGATCGTCGAAGCCGCGCAATCGCAGAACGCACACGTGGTTGGACTGTCCATCTTGTCGGGCTCGCATCTTGCACTGGTGCAGGACGTCGTGGCGCGACTGCGTAGCGCCGGGTTGGGGCACATCCCGGTCGTCGTAGGCGGGATCATTCCTCCCGAGGATGCCCAGAAGCTCAAGCAGCTCGGAATCGCGGCGGTGTACACGCCCAAGGACTTCGATCTCAATTCGGTGATGGCAGACGTGCTCCGGATCGTGGACGCTGCCGCGGAGAACGCTCACTAGTGGCGAGGTTCGAACCATATCGCCGACTGAGGGCAAGATGAAAGTCCTGATTACCGGAGGCATGGGCGTCATCGGCGCCGAAACCAGCCGCAAGTTTGTCAGGGAAGGCCACCGCCCCGTCGTGTTCGCGCGTCATCGCGACGAGAGCCTCATTGGCGACATCGCCGACAAGATCGATTTCGAGCAGGGCGACGTGCTCGATATGCCGCGCATCCTGCAGGCAATCAAAAAATATCAGGTGTCGCATGTGGTGCATGCGGCCGCCTTCGTCGGCGCGGTGTCGGCTGCAAATCCGGCGCTGAGCGTCCAGGTCAACGTGATGGGGCTCGTCAATGTGCTCGAGGCCGCGCGTGCGCCGAGCATCAAACGCGTCGTCTTCACCAGCGCCAAGGGAGTCTACGGCCCGGTAACCGGCGAATACGGTTCGCCGACCTGGAAGCCGATGTCCGAGGACCTGCCAGCCAAACCCAAGCGCATCTATGACTCGGCCAAGTTCATGGGCGAGAACATCTGCACCTACTACAACGACAATATGGCTATCGAGACGGTCTCTCTACGCTTCGCCTCGACCTACGGCCCGGGCAAGACCGCGCGCCATGGGCCGATGGCAGTGATGAGTATCTTCGGTCGCAGTCGGGAGAGATTTTGCCGAAGCGAAGCGCGCCGGGGATAGCGTCTCGCGGCGGGCAAAAAGGCACACCTGCGCACGGCGGGCAGAATCATTGCATCTGTAGCAAGCAAGTCACAGCGGAAAAATCCAAGAGAATCCACGAATTTCGCGGTGTTTTGGAGCTTCTTCACGCTCGCGGAAGCGGGCACGTCACCCGCGTGCTTGACTCTGCCCCTGCGCGACACGACGGTGCCACCTTTGGGGCGCAACGCCTCATCTCGTGCGTGGGCGGTTGAGTGCGGGGCGGGTTATGAAGGTAATACGTTTGTGTTTGGCTGCGATGGCGCTCGCCGCCGCCATCCTGCCGGCATCCGCCGCCGATATGCCGGTGGAGACGCTGTATCAACCTCGCCCGGCCATTGTCGTGTTCCGCTGGACCGGTGTGCATTTCGGGGCGCATGTCGGCGGAGCCTTCGGCTCAAAGAACGAGACTCCGGCACCGTTCGGCTTGTTGCTCTCGCCAGGGCCAACGCCGACGCCGAACCCGTGTTCTAGCCCTAGCCTGCTGCTGCTAAACTGCGGCTCGCTCGCGCCGTCGCCTGTGAGCCTGGATGTGTCCGGCTTGGTTGTGGGCGGACAGCTCGGGGCAGACTATCAGATCGAAAACTGGGTTGTCGGAGTAGAAGGGCAGGCGAGCTGGACCAACGCCAAAGGCAGCACCAGCTGCGGTGGGCTTGGCTCACCCGCGGTATTTACCGTGATAGTCGGCAGCTGCACCGCCAAGCTTGACAATCTCGGCACCGCGGCGGTTCGCGCCGGGTACGCCTTCGATCGCCTGCTCGTCTATGGTAAGGGCGGTGCCGCCTGGACCAACGACAACTACCAAGTCAAATTCACCACGTCCTTTACTCCCATGCTCTTCAGCGCCAATGAGCTGCGATGGGGCTGGATGGTGGGCGCCGGCGTCGAATATGCTTTCACCGACACCTGGACCGCCAAGATCGAGTACAACTACATGGATCTCGGAGCCAACTCGCTGCGTATGGTGGAAGCCTTCGGAACGGTTCTCCTCGACACCAATATTCGGGAACGCATGAACGTGGTGAAGATCGGCGTGAATTATCGGTTCGGCCCCGCCCCGATACTGGTACGCTAGCGCCGCGTTGAAATCCGCCCCGTTTGAATATTGCCGTCCCGCGGACCTCGACGAGGCCTGCGCGATGCTGCACGACGGCGACGCAGACGAAACGCGTGTCATCGCAGGCGGCCAGACCCTGGTGCCGCTGATGGCCATGCGGCTCGCCCGGCCGAAGCGGCTGATCGATATCGCGCGCCTCGGCGAGCTCGCCTTTGTCCGCAGAGAGCCGGACGGCATAGCAATCGGCGCCGCGACCAAACACCATGTGGTGGAACGAGACCGGCTTATTGGAACCGAGGTGCCGCTGCTGGCGAAAGTCATGCCGCATGTGGCTCATGCGCCGATCCGCGCCCGCGGCACCATCGGCGGATCGCTGGCCAATGCGGATCCCGCCGCAGAGATTGTGCTGGTTGCGATCACGCTGGGGGCCACTTTGGTCTATCGCGACGGATCGAGCAGCATCGAGATTGTGGCGCATGAATTCTTCACCGGCGCAATGACGACGGCGCTGCCGCCCACAGCCTTGCTCACCGGCGCGCGCTTTCCCCTCTGGCCGAACATGCGCACGGGGGTGGGTTTTCACGAGATCAGTGCGCGCAGCAGCGATTTTGCATTCGCCTCGGCGGCGGCACAGGTCGCCCTGGACGAGGCCGGCATCTGCCGGCGGGCCGCGCTGGGCCTTGGGGCAATCTGCGGCGTGCCCTTGCGTCTTGATCGGCTCGGCGAGACGCTGGAAGGCCGATCGCTCGGTGAGATCGACCAACGTTTGATCCGCGATCAAGTCGAGTCGATGCTTGCTGACCAGGAGGTCTTTTCCGACCTCCATGCGTCCGCCGATTACCGCAGGCGCGCCGCGGCAACTCTGCTCGCGCGCGCCGTCGCGGATGCGTTCCGCGACGCCGCGCAGATACCTCCCCCGAAGGGGGAGGTCGATCAACCTGCGGGTCGTCATGCCCCGCTTTATGCGGGGCATCCAGTAATCCCGGTGCGTCAGGCTGAGGCGAAAATGCCCCAAACTGGTCGTTCGGTGGTTACTGGATCGTCCGCACACGCGGACGATGACGACCGAGAGTATGGTGACGGCCTCAAGGTCAGGCCTAGGTCCCAAACTGGGAAGTATCGAGTTGCGCTCAACGTCAACGGCGAGACTCGGGCGGTCGAGGTGGAGGCGCGCACCAGCCTGCTCGATTGTCTGCGCGAGCAATTGCTGCTCACCGGCGCCCATGCCGGCTGCGAGCACGGCGTGTGCGGCGCCTGCACCGTGCTGATCGACGGCAGGCCGATCCGATCGTGCCTGATGTTCGCGGTGCAAGCCGACGGCTATGCCATCACGACCATTGAGGGGATAGCACCTGCGCCGGGCGAGCTCTCGCCGATCCAGGATGCGTTCTGCGAGACCCACGGAATGCAGTGCGGCTACTGCACCCCTGCCATGATCCTGACCGCCCACGCCCTCCTCGCCGACAATCCCGCGCCAAGCAGGGCGGAGATCGTGGATGCCATTTCCGGCAACCTTTGCCGCTGTACCGGCTATGCCCAGATCATCGAGGCGGTCGCGCTTGCCGCAGAACGCTTGCGCGGTCTCAACCGCCCGGCAACCCCACCATGAGCGCGGGCCCGACCCGCTTCCGCTACATCTCTTCCGACCGCCGCGTGCGCGAGGATCGCCGCTTCGTGGCCGGCAGGGGCCGTTTCGCTGCGGACGTGCTGCTTCCCGGCACGCGCCATATCGCCCTGGTAAGCTGTCCCTATCCGGCGGCGCGGATCGTCTCGATCGACAAGGCGGATGCGCTCGCGATGGCGGGCGTGCACTATGTGCTGGACGGACACGAGCTTGCGGCCGCGACGCAGCCTCTGCTCGCGGGGCTCGATACTCCGAAGGTGCAGCGGCGGCCGCTGGCGGTGGATGTCGCGCGCTACTCCGGTGAATGGGTCGCGGCGGTCGTCGCGGATACCCGCGCGCTCGCCGAGGACGCCGCCGAGCGGATCACCGTCGATTATGAGGCGCTGCCCTTTGTGCTCGACGGGGAGGAAGCCTACGCGCCCGGCAGTCCCGCGGTGCATGCCGAGCACGGCTCGAATGTGCTGCTCGATCGCACTTTTACCTGGGGCGAGGTCGAGCACGACTTTGCCCAAGCCCCGCACCGGCTGGCGCAGAAACTTAAATGGGGCCGCAGCTCCACCGTGCCGGTCGAGACCTTCGCGGTGCTGGCGAGCTGGGATCCGTGGCGGGAGATGCTCGACGTCTTCGCCTCGGTGCAGATGCCGCGGTTTCCCGATCAGATCGCGCTGGCGCTGAAGCTGCCGGGATCGTGCGTGCGCGTCCACAACGACGTGGACGTGGGCGGAAGCTACGGGGTCAAGCGCGGCATCAAGCATGCGGTGCTGGCAGGCTATCTCTCGCGCCGGCTCGGATGTCCCGTGCGGCTGATCGAGGATCGGCTGGAGAACATGCGCGGCGGCGACGCGCACGGGCCGGAACGGAATTTCGACATCGAGGTCGCGTTCGACGAGCGCGGCGTGATCCGTTCCATGAAGCTGCGCGCTCTCGACAACGTCGGCGCCTACGCGGGACGCTCGCCGTTCCAGCTGGGAAAGCCGATCGGCGCCATCGTCGGTCCCTACCGCATCAACAGCGTGCAGTACCGCGCCATCGCCGTGACTTCCAACAAGACCGTGCAGGAGGCGGTGCGCGCCTTCGGTCAATCGCCGACGAACTATGCCATCGAGCGCGTGATCGACGAGGTCGCCCGCCATCGCGGTCTCGACCGCCTGGAAGCGCGCCGTCGCAATCTCATCCGCGCCGATGAATTTCCTTATCTGATCCCGAGCGGCACCACCTACGACAGCGGCGACTATCATACGGTCATCGACAAGGTGCTGGCGCAAGCGGATTACGCCTCGCTGATCGCCGAGCGCGATCGGTGGCGCGAGCAGGGCCAGCTTGCCGGCACCGGCGTCGCTGCGTGCCTCGAGCCGAGCGGGGCGAATTCCACCTTCGAGCCGCTGCTCAATCCCAAGAACGAGACCACGACGTACACCGAATCCTGCCGGATCAATGTCGATGTCGGCGGCGCGGTGACAGCGACTATCCACACCCTCTCCGCAGGGCAGGGTCACGAGACCCTGACCGCCTCGGTGATCGGGGAAGTGCTGGAGATCGATCCCGATCGCATCCGCGTGGTGCGGCCGGATTCGCTTGCTGCCCTGCCGAGCCAAAGCCCGGTAGGCAGCCGCATGGCGATCATGCTCGGGGGCGCCGCCTATCACGCTGCGCAGAAACTAAAAGAGCGGCTGATCGCGATCGGCGCGCACGACCTTGCCATCCCGCGCGAGCGCGCGACCTACTCCAGCGGCGACGTCAGCGATGCCGCGAGCCCGCAGCACCGGCGCAGCTGGGCCGAGCTGGTCGCCATTGCGCATCGCAATTTTCACCGGCTGCCCCCCGGCATCGAGCCGGGGCTCGCCTTTGCCCACGTGCTGCAAGTGCCGACCGGAGGCCGGCTGCCGACGGCCGATGGCCGCGTGCAGATGTATCCTTGTTTCGCTTTTGAATTTCACCTCATCCTGCTCACCATCGACCCTGATCTCGGCAAGACCGAGATCAGGCGGTATGTGCTGGGGCATGATTGCGGCACCGTCATCAATCCCAAGATCGTGCGCGGCATGACCATGGGTGGGATCGCGCACGGCATCGGCGCGGCGCTGCTCGAGGAGTTCACCTACAACGCCGACGGGCAGCTCCTGGCGCAAAGCTTCATGGATTACGTCCTTCCTTCGGCGCAGGAGGTGCCCGTGGTCGAAATCGTCGAGCACGTCACTCCCTCGCCGCACACCGTCTTTGGCCAGAAGGGATCCGGGGAATCGGGCTATCTCGGCGCGCCGGCGGCAATCGCGAGCGCCGTCAACGACGCGCTGGCTCCCCTCGGGCTCAGCGTGAACAGCCTGCCGATCAAGATGACGCACCTCGCCGACATGATCGCGGCGAGGCGAAGGAACGGAAGATGATGGACAGAGGCGCTGTTGAGTGTTGGTAGGGGCGGGTTTGAAACCCGCCCCTACACGAGGATAGCTCTATTCGTGATGCGCTAGTTGCGCACGGTCGCGTCGAGCCATTCGAGCATGGCGGCGGCGATCTCGTCGCTGTTCTTCTCCAGCATCATCATGTGGCCGTTGCCGCGGATGTTGCGCCGGGCAAGCGGCAGGAACGTCGTATTCACGCCGGCCTGGCGCAGATACTTGACCGTGCAGTGGTCGTAGCTCGCGTGATAGGACGCCTCCGAGGTGACGACCAGCACCGGGACGTCTTTCAGATTGACGAGCTGCCGCGCCGGGCTCGTCTGCATCCAGCATTGCACCAGGTCGGGGGCATCGGCCTTCTCCTCGCGCACGAATGCGGGCGCGCCCGGGGGGTCATAGCTCAGCGGCACCTCGCCGAGCCCCGACATCTTTGTCTTGGTGGCGTCCGCGAACCAGTCCGGCGCGCCCTTGAACTCGATATCGTGCACCGGCGGCCCGCTCGGCTCGACCGCAACGATCGCCTTGACGCGCTTCGGGCGCGCATCCGCAATCGGCCAGCCGAACGCACCGGACTGGGAATGGGTGAGCAGGATCGCGGGACCGATGCGGTCGAGCAGCGCAGCGCCGGCGTCGCGGTTGAGCTCCTGCTGCTTGGCGAAATCCGCAATGGACGGCACTTGGCTCGCATAGAACTGATCGAACACCGGATCGCCCGGCTCTCCCGCGCCGGGCCATTGCGTGTGCAGATGCGCCTGCGGCCACAGCTTCGCGCGCTCGGGCGCGACGAAGCGGTCCTCGACGAAGCGGATGCGCGGCGGGGTCATCGCGCCGTGCACCTCTCCCCAATGGGCGGCGCGTCCGCGCGCCACCTGATCGACGACGTAGACGGCGTAGCCGCGGCGCAGGAAATATTGCGCCCAGCCCTCGCGCCCGTCGGGCGTGCCGGTGAAATTGGTCCCGGTCTGGCTGCCGCCGTGGATCATCACGACGGGATAGGGGTGCTCGAGCCTCTCGGGGATCTGAAACTCGACGTAGATCTGCCCGACCATGGGCGCGCCTTCGATCGCGCGGTCGATCCTGCCGCCGACGAAGAAATAGCCCTGCCTGGCGATGACGAGCGGACTATCGTTCGCCGCCCTTGCGGCCGGCGCGGCGTAGATCGCGATCGCGCCGACGATGGCGGCGGCCGCGGCGATGACGAGCATGACGTCGTGCTTGGCGAGCATGCTGCAACAAGCTCCACAATACCTCCCCCTGAAAGGGGATGTCGGCGACCCCCGACTTGATCGGGGGGAGCCGGGTGGGGGTGAACGCGAGGCCCGCCGATCACCAAATTTGACCGCCGGGGCCGGGGGCCGCACCCCCACCCGACAGCATGTGCCCCGGCGCAAGGCCGGGGCACATCATGCGGCTAGGCGAAGACGGAGTAATCGACCGGCCCGGTGGGCACCACATAGCCGTAGCGTAGATTGGAACGCTCCGGCCCCGCCTTCCCGTATTCCGCCTTGAGCGCGGCGAAGCGGTCGCGGTTGAGCTCGAGCTCGGTGTGCTTGGTATCGATGCCGTAGAGCCTGGCGTTGTTGCCGCCGAAGATTGCGGTCTTGACCGGGCCGGTTGCAGGACCGAGCGGCGCATACCCGTATTTCTTCTGCATCGCTTCGGGAATCTCGAGGCGGCGCAGCCCCTCGATCTGCCATTGCGGCGAGCCCGTCCACAGGGCGTCGGTGCCCCAGCAGATGTGATCGGCGCCAAGCCCCTTGACCAGGGTGCCCATCAATGCCGCGCACACGTTCGGCTCGGCAACGAGCGTGGTTGCGAACAGCTGGCCGACGTCGCCGTAGACATTGCTCACCCCGTACTGCGCCGGGATGTCGGCGAGATCGCTGGTCCAGGAGATGCGGCCGGTGCGCTCGAACTCGGCGAGCGCCTGCTTGGGATCGCCGCCGACATGGCGATAAGCCGAGTGATAGATGATGAAATTGAGCTGCGGCCAATCCTTCGCCGCCTGGCCCACATCGGCAACATCGGCGAAGCCGCGCAGGTGCGGGAACTCCTTCTCCACGCCCGGCGCGAACAGCCCCTTGTGCACGCAGACGTTCTTGATCCCCGCCTTCACCATCTTCTCGTAGCCCTTGTAGGCCACCTTCTCGTCGTCCATGCGCCAGGGGTAGCGGCTGATGTCCTTATGGGTGTTGTCGCCGATGGTGTAGCCCTTGCAGGATTCCGGCTTGAGCGCGAGCCCGGCATCGAGCTTGTCGAGCCAGCCGGGCTGGCCCGGCGTGAAGATCATGTGACAGAACAGGCGCCGCGAGCCGGCCTCGTCGTTGACCTTCTTGCGCGCGTCCGCCATCTGCTCGTTGGTCAGGAACCAGTCCTGCTCGACGTCGGAGGGAGCCGACGAGATCAGCGCGATCTTGGTGTCGCTGTCGAGAAACATCTCCTTCTTGTAGTTGTTGAACTTGAGGTCCTCGATGGTCTGCTCCTGGTCCGCGAGCTGCTTGTTCCAGCCGGCCTTGCCCACCGCCTTGCGCATGTTGAGAAAGGTCATGATGCGGGTGTCGTCGCGCAGGAAATGGGTATGCATGTCCATGATGAACTGGTCCTTGAGCGCGTTGGCGCGCTCCTGGGCCATGGCCGGGGTCGCGGCCTCCGCCTTGCTCACGTCGAACAGCGGCCCGTACACCTCGTTCATCGCCACGAACGACGCGGCCATCCCCGCCGCGCTCTGAAAGAAGCGGCGGCGGTCGAGGCCCTGCTTGCCGCCGAGATCGTCGGCGATGGCGAGAAGCCGCGCCTCGACCTCGCGCTGCCGCTCGTTCTGCGGATCGGGATAGAACTCGTCGCTGGAGACGATCTGGGTCGGAATCGGCGTTTGATGCGCAACGAGCTCCGAGGGCATCAGCGCCGCAAGCTCTTCCTTGGTCAGTTGGCTGCTCATGGTTTTTCCTCCGGCCCTGTTTCTGGGCATTCTTTCGCGATGGGGCGAAGGCCGGCAGGATAACAGAATTGCAGGGGATGGGGAGAGGGGCGCGGCGCGCGCAGAGACGCACACGAAATCCGTAGGGGCGAGGCATGCGGGAACCCCAAAAAATGCCTTGCATTTTTTGGGGACCCTGACTCGCCCCTACGAACTACGATACGTTTCGCGGACGCGCGTAGTTTAGCCCGCGATCGGGATGCGCTCCTGGGCTTCTGCTTCCACCGCCGTCTTCGGCTGGGCCGGGAGCTGCAGCACCGTTGCTGCCTGCCCCTCGACCAGATCCGTCAACAGCACGGTCGTGCCGTCGGGGAACTCGAGCGCATCGTGATGCACCCGCGGCACGTCCTTGTTGATCTGGCGGAAGATCGCCGTATCGGACTCGATGGTTCTCGCCTTCCAGCCGAAGAAGCCGGACGGCGCACATCTCACCTCCCCGGCAAACGCAAGCTCCGTTCCGGGAAGAACGCATACCGCCGTGGTCGGATCATCCGGCGCCGCAAACCCGCGGGTGCCGGTATTGAAGTTGACCGTGGTCAGCTTGTCGCCGACCTTGGCGGGCCTTGATTTTACGCTTTGCAGGCTGAAGTCGCACATGGCAGAGGACCTCCTTCCATTGCCCCCGCCCCTGCCCGCAGAGTCCAGAGCAAAAAGCGGGCCAAAAAGAGACGCACGTTGCACGTGCACCTGCCCGAAAACACGCCATCCCGCTCACGGCATGGGCACAGGCAAGCCCCAGCACCGTATCGTTCAGGCCGGGGTGGGCGTAATCCGCAGCGCGACATACTCGGTCTGCTCCCAAGTTGCCCCTCGCCGTCATTCCGGGGCGCAGGAAAATCGGCCATGCCGATTTGCCTGCGAGCCCGGAATCCATAACCCCAAGCAGTGATGTGTGCCACCGCAGCATAACCACTTTCATCACTGCACGGGCTGTGGTTATGGATTCCGGGCTCCGCTCGCGCTCGGACGGCGCGAAGCGCCAATCCGAGCGCTCGCGGCCCCGGAATGACGGGCTAGAGTAGTTTGTGAGCGCACCGAGTGTCACTCCAGCTCTACGGTCTTGAAGTCGGCGGGGACGACGAGCTCCAGCAGCTCGCAGTCGTCGGAATAGTCGAGCACGCGGTGCTCGATGCGCGGCGGCTGCAGCCAGGCCGCGCCTTGGTGCAGGGTGACGACCTCGCCTTCGTACTCGCCTTTGATCCAGCCCTTGAGCACGTAGATCATCTGCAGCTCGACCTCGTGATAGTGCCGCTTGGAGACGACCGCGGGATCGCACGGCGGCACCAAGCGGATGACATGCGCCTGGAGGAGGCCGCCGGTGGCCGCGCTCATGCCGAGGTCGCGGTATCGGGCGTAAGGGCGCAGACCGTCGGTGCGGAAGTCCTGCTCGCGGAAATGCGTGGCGTTGAATTTTTGTTTGCTGCGCGGCTTCGTCTTGAGTTTGGCGCGTGAAGCCGGCGCCTTCTTGCGCGATGTTTTTTTCAGGGATGTTTTCTTTGCTCGTGACTGCAGCTTCGCCATTGTCTTTGGCATGCTCTTTCCTCCCATGCGCGCCAAGTTAAGCGTTGATCTTAAAATCTCTCGGTTGTCATGCCCCGCTTCATGCGGGGCATCCAGTAAGCTCTGGGCGGGAGGTTCACGCGAGCCGGACCGCACGTTCGACGTTTACTGGATCGTCCGCATACGCGGACGATGACGGCCGAGCGTATGTTAGCCGCCTTGAATCCGCATGTGCACGTCTCCTCCATGTCCTGCGTCATTGCCAGCGGTGGCGCCATTGCCGCGGCGGCACAAAGCTTCCCGACCATATCCCGCGCCGCGCGGCTCGCGCCTCGGTTTCCTCGCCATGGTACGAGGGTGCAAAGCCCGAGGCCACCGCCCAGCCCTCCCGCACCATCCAGGCGTTGATGTCGCTGCCGTCGGGGAGCGCGCAGGTCGCGAGCACGCGGCGGTAGGCATCGAGCCCGCGGGCGGCGCAGGTCAGGTCGTGGCGCCCGACATGCGCGCGCAGCTCGCGCGTCGCCGCTCTGCCGCAGGCCCAGCTCTCTCCTTTGGGATCGGTGCAGGTCTGATCGAGCTCGGGCGCGTCGATGCCGATGAGCCGGATGCGCGCGCCGGCGACATCGATGGTGTCGCCGTCGATCACCCGCGCGCGGCCGATGAGGAGCGGATGCGGCTCGGGGTGGAAATGCCGATAGAGCTGCCAGGCGATGAGGCCCAGAACGATCGCAATCGCGAGCCACAGGTCGAGGCTGCCCCGTCTTCTGGCCCAGCGGGCGGTGCGCCGGCGGCGGCCCCACGCTATGGTCGAGCGCAGCAGGCTTTACCTCTCATGCGTGCGCCGTTCATGTTGCAACATTGTTTTTGCTGGGTTTTCCCGATTGGCTTCGTTTGCGGAAATTCGACCAAAACGGTTGTATTGCCAGGCGGGGAAAACCAGAGATAGGGGTAACGCGGAGATCTTCGTAGGGGCGGCGCATTGCGTCGTCCGCATGCGCAGCAGCGTCTGTTGAAGCAGGGCGAGGCAATGCGGGGCGCCCAAAAAATGCGTGGCATTTTTTGGGGGACCCCGACTTGCCCCCACGAGCAGAGAAGGTGTTGTAGGGCGGGTTCAAACCCGGCCCCTACCCGGTCGACGGTCCCGGATCTGCGGTGCACGCTTCCCCGGTTGCGTCGCGCAGCTCCTGCGCAAAGTTCGCGCGGTGGCGTTCGATCGCAGACAATGCCGTGGCGCGCCGGTTCTCGGCGCCGGCGATCATCGCGTCGATCCGCTCGAACTCGTCGATCTCCGAGCGCAGGCTTGCCGCCATCACCGTGTCCATGGACAGGCCCGCAGACTTGAGCACGGCTTCTACCTGGCTGACCGCGGCAGCATCCCGCGCGCTCCATTTTTCCGCCAGGGCGTAGGCGCCGCTAACCAGCGGAGCGAGCACCTCCGACATGGCATTGCGGGCGCGCAGGCGCAGCAGGTTGGCCTTCATGCGGCGCAGCCGCCGGATGTCCCAGGCGAGGTCCACCACATCGCGCATCAACATGTCCTCCAGGACGTCGTTCGGGATCAGGCGCGCCGACACCTGGGCAAGGAGCTCCTTGTAGCCGTCCGCGTCCTCACCCAGGAGCATGGTGGGCTCGCCGGCCCAGTTGCGGCGCTGCACGGGTGTGCGATTGGCCGTGGATGCGGGTGCGGGCGACAAATTCATGCGGACCTCCGGAGGTTATTGTTCCTGATTTGTTCTAGCGTGCGGCGGTGAGTCCCGCAAGCGAAATTTGCGGGCATTTCAGGCAGGGCTATTTTGCCTCCGAGAACTGTCTGCCACGCCATACTGGAACGCCCGTGCCCGTCATTCCGGCCGAGCGAGCCGGGCTTCGCACGGCAAGCGAGAGCCGGAATCCAGTAACCAAAGCAGTTTGGGCATTCACGCCGGCCATGGATTACTGGGTCCCGCCCCCGCGTACGCGGGGGCCGGAGCCGGGCTCGCTTGGCCGGGACGACAGCCCATATGCGATAGCCCTGCCCTTTCAGGGGGAGGTATCAGAGCAGGAACCGGGGCCGGGGCTGAGGGTTGACGCGGGGTCGGATTGGCCCAGGGTTCGGGTGCGGATGTCGCGTGCGCAGGTCGGGTGGGAATGGCCTCTGCTGCTCAAGACAGGTTTCGCGCGGCGCGGAATGCTTCGAGGCTCGGCGCCAAGCGCCGAGCGCCTCAGCATGACGGCACGCAGGGTGGCGGCTCGGGGGGTGACGGGAACGCGCAGCACGCCATCAGCACCGACATCCCGGCGCGGCTCGACCGGCTGCCGTGGAGCCGGTTTCATCTCCTCGTCGTCGTTGCGCTCGGGGTCACCTGGATCCTCGACGGCCTCGAGGTCACCATCGTCGGCGCCATCGGCCCGGTGCTGCAGAGCTCGCGCACGCTGGGGCTCACCGCCAGCGAGATCGGCGCCGCCGCCTCCGCCTATGTGACCGGCGCCGTGATCGGCGCGCTCATCTTCGGCTGGCTCACCGACCGCTTCGGCCGCCGCCTCATCTTCTATGTCACGCTGATGGTCTATCTCGTCGGCGTGCTGCTCACGGCGACGTCGTGGAGCTTCTGGAGTTTTGCCGTTTTCCGCGCCATCACCGGCTTCGGCATCGGCGGCGAATATGCCGCGATCAATTCCGCCATCGACGAGCTCATCCCGGCGCGCTATCGCGGCCGCATCGACATCATGATCAACGGCAGCTTCTGGGTCGGGGCGGTCGCGGGCTCCGGCGCCTCGCTCATCTTCCTCGACCCCAACGTGTTTGCGCCCAATGTCGGCTGGCGGCTGGCGTTTGCCATCGGCGGCGTGCTGTGCCTGGGCATCCTCTTGCTGCGCCACTATGTGCCGGAGAGCCCGCGCTGGCTCATCACCCATGGATTTGCCCGGCAGGCCGACGCGACCATCGCCGACATCGAAGCGCGCGTGCGCGCCGATACCGGGCGCGAGCTCGAGGCCGCGCAAGGCCGGCTCGAAGTGCATCCGCGCCGCAACTTCGGCTTCGACCTGATCCTGCATGCGATGCTGGGCAAGTATCGCGGCCGCAGCATGCTGGCGCTGGCGCTGATGATCGCGCAGGCGTTTCTGTTCAACGCCGTGTTCTTCTCCTATGCGCTGGTGCTGGTGCGCTACCATGGCGTCGCCAGCGACCGCACCGGGACGTATCTGGTCACGCTCGCGGCGAGCAATTTCCTCGGACCGCTCGTCCTCGGGCATTTCTTCGACACCGTCGGCCGGCGCGCCATGATCACCGCGACCTACGCGATCGCCGGCGTGCTGCTGATCGCCACCGCGGTCGCCTTCGGACTCGATGTCTTCTCCGCCTGGGGGCAGACCTTCGCCTGGATGCTGATCTTCTTCTTTGCTTCCGCCGCGGCGAGCTCCGCCTATCTCACCGCCAGCGAGATCTTTCCGCTGGAGATGCGCGCGCTGGCGATCGCGACGTTCTATGCTTTCGGCACCGCGGTGGGCGGCACCGCGGCGCCGCTTGTTTTCGGCTATCTGGTGCAGTCCGGCTCGCCCTGGGCGCTCGCGGCCGGCTACGCCTTTGCCGCGTGCCTGATGCTGATTGCGGCGGCGATCGAGGCGAAATTCGGCATCGACGCGGAGATGCGCTCCTTGGAGAGCATCGCCGGCCCGCTCAGCGCCGGGTAGGTGAAGCACAGAGGCTTTGTCCGGGGTATGCAGGGCCGGGTTTGAAACCCGCCCCTACAAGATCGCTGCCAAGCCGGCTTGCAGCCTGATGAGGTTAGGACGGATGTAGTTCGTCTCGTGCGCGATCGGGGCCGCGACGATGGATTGAAAGCATTGGCTGTCTACACCGATGGCGAAATGTACGGTGGACCGGCAGTCGCGATAGCCGGCGTTTGGGCCAACACACATCCAAGGCGACCAAGTGATGGCACACTATAGCTGCCAGTTTTTCAAAGCGCATGTCCGCTGGTTGCGGAGAAGCAGACAGTAATGCTGCGGCGCGGTAATGCGTGCTTTTGACCCACAAGAGACATGAGCGGCTCTGGATTTCTGCAGCGCACACTGGCTGCTTACCCCCCGTTTCGCCGGCAGCAATTTCCTGTTTTGATGGGCAAAGGTTGAGAGCGAAAAGAGTGATCCTAAGCGTTGTGCAATGCGACGGCACGACTTTATCAAAGTGATTGGGGCCGCTGCAGGATCGTGGCCGCTTGCCGCCAGCGCACGACGCTGCTTTCTGTCGCCGACGAGGTGATCGAATGATGAGACGACGCGAATTCATGCTGCTCGGCGGCGCGGCTATAGCGTGGCCGCTCGCCGCGCGTGCGCAGCAACCTGGGAAGCAGTGGCGCATCGGCATGCTGGAAACAATTTCGGCTGCCGCAAACGCCGCCAGTTTCAACGCGCTGCGCAAAGGTTTGCGCGACCTCGGATATGTCGAGGGCAACAACCTCATCATCGAATACCGCTCTGCGGACGGAGCTAGCGGTCACTTTCCCGAACTCGCGGCAGAACTGGTACGGCAAAATGTGGATTTGATCGTCACGCGGGGAACTCCGGCAGTGCTCGCGGCGAAGGCGGCGACTGTGACCATTCCGGTGGTGATGGCGGCGATCGGCGAACCGATGTTGGCCGTCGCCAGCATCGCACGACCGAAGCGGCACCTGCGTAAATTCGTTGTACCGTCGCCCAGTAAATCTTGTGATGGGCCTGAACCACTAGTACGCGCCGCCCAGCTTACGGTGATCCCAGCTGGTGACCTTCTCCGGGGTTAACTTCAGCACGACGCGCTTTGGCGCGCTGTCGGCCGATCCGCGCGGCCGTTCGCCTGGCGGGGCGCCGCGCGCCTCGGCCATTGCGGCGAAGATTTCGCGGACGGCATCCACCCCCTCGATGATCTCGCATTCGCCGCGGATCATGACGCCGCGCAGTTCCGCGTATTTGTTTCCGGTCTCAGCCATCAGGGCGACCTTAGGGTTGCGCCGGATGTTCGCCACCTTCTGGGCCTTCCCGTAGGAAGTGATGTAGAAGGCGCCGTCCTTCGCGAGGAAATTCATCGCCACGACATGGGGAAACCCGTCCCTGCCGATCGTCGCCAGCGCGGCCTTGCGGTGCTCGCGCAGAAACGCGGCTTGCTCGTCGGGGGTGAGTTGAATTTGCCGGCGCCGGTTCATCTTCGTCCCTTTCGGACATACTGGACTGGGCATTGGTGTACCGTTCAAGCCGGAATTATGACGCGAACACACCTAAAAAGCCCACCGGTACGTCCTGCTTTCGCGCAATTCCGAGTGGTACGAGAGACGCTTTGCCGAGATGGGCGAACTTCAGGAAAATGGGGCGATGGCTGACAACACCACGGAATTAACTGTTCGCGGCAAGGTCGTCGTTATCACGGGCGCTGCGCGCGGGATCGGCCAGGAATTTGCGCGAAGCTTATCCGCGGCGGAGCGTTGATCGTTGTTGCGGACATAAACGACTGCTCGGCGACGCTCGACCTCATAAAGGCGGAGAACGGGAAAGCGATCGGCGTCACGCTCGACGTGAGAAGCGCCCAATCCGCCTCGGACATGACCAATGCTGCGACCCGGGCGTTCGGGCGCGTCGACGCGCTGATCAACAATGCCGCGCTCTACGGCGCCCTGCGCGGCGGACGCTTCGACGCGATTGCCGAAGCGGATTGGGATGCCGCCATGGGGGTCAATGTCAAAGGGATTTGGAATTGCTGCAAAGCGGCGGTGCCGGCGATGCGGCAAGCCGGAGGCGGCAGCATCATCAATCTAGCCTCGCTCGCTGCGACCTACGGCATGCCGTTTGCTCTGCATTACACGACGTCGAAAGCTGCGGTAATCGGCTTGACCCGCGGGCTAGCCCGCGAGCTCGGACGGGACGGCATCCTCGTCAATTCCCTGGGCCGAGCGCGGTGCTGACCGATGGCACGCGGGAACTGTTGCACTTAATAGTTCTTCTGATTTCATGGCTCTCTATATTTCGCTTCCAAGAGGGGAGAGCATATCGTTACGGGGGAGTAATTTTCATACAATTCCCCCCTTCTTCCACCATACTATCTAAGATAGAAGAAGTATAACATAGCATGAGGGATTTGTCGATGGGAGAAAGAGAGCAACATATACATCTACTGATTTATCACAAGACTATAGTGAGAGGAGAGAGGAAGGGATGAATGAAACACGTACCGATGAAGAAGTTCATGATACGAGCTATGAGAGGTCTCATCTCTCTTTTGAAAGAGAGATGGAGTTCCTCCTCACGCTTCTCAATCGATCACCGGGCAATGCTCCTTGTGGTAATCACACTGCTATCCCTTGGTTCTTGGATTGTCACTTCAGCCGAGGCTGCTGCCTATGGGGCTAATCCAGGACCGGGCAAAGTCTGTGGATGGTATGCCGTTCTTCCAGGTGATACTCTGGGAGGTATTTCCGGCTACTATCATACCAGTATCAGGAGCCTTGCTCAAGCCAACCACATTTCCAACATCAACCGGATTTCTGTAGGACAGCATCTATGCATTCCCGCCACTGGCAACGGGCATGTCGGGGGAGCTGCCAGTGGTCTGCTACCCAATGGTGTCGTTCGCAAGCTCGCTTATAATGCATTGGAATGGTCGTCTCCTCAACAGGTCGCACCATTGTTACGACAGGCGAGGCCGACCGGCACCTCCACTCCAGTCATTTGACTCGTGCGATAAAATAGATGCAACGCTCGCGAAGGACTCGCCATAGTGCGGGTACGCGAGCGGCGAAATCCTTGTTCCCGGTCGCAAAAATTTTGACCACCCCAAGCGGCCGGGCCAAACAGAAGAATCTTGTTCGAATAAACCGCGCGCACCTTCGCCTCCGCAGTTCCCTTTTCCGGCCTCAATCACAACTCCAAAATGCAAATTCCATGGAATCATACTCTTGTGCTTACGCGCGCACTAACATCAATCGAATCACACTCTTGCAGAAAAGTAGGGGTGGGGGTGTGCACCTCAAGTTTCACTTCACATTTCGCCAATCGCCGCCGCGAACGACATCGCCGCGAACGTCTACCGCGCGAAAGTCATGGGCATCATGAGCTTCGCGGCGCTTAATAAAGTCCGCAGAATGTGCACTTGCACAAAAAACGGGGAGGGGGTCTGATTCAACCATGGTCATCAGAAAACGGAACGCCCTCCGCCAATACGACCAGACCGTCGCAGTGAACCGGCACAGGCAATCGCCGAACGGATGCTGAATCGAAGCACACCAATGGCTGCTTGCGGCAAGCGAAGTTCGCGAAGCACGGCGACACCGAGGCACGTCGCACCATGGGCGGCGTGGCTTAAAATTGCGGCGTTGACTTATTGGCTCAAAGTACGATAGGAGTCGTGGAGAACCGATCCAGAGGCGCGCGATCGAGGAGATCACATGAAGCGGAATTTTGGCAGCTGCGTTGCGATTATTGCGGGAGTGTTGGCGTTTGTGTGGATGGCGTCAGCGCCTGCCCGCGCTCAAGAGAAGAGCGGTCAACAGAAAAACGACCAATCCAAGCAGTTCAAGAGTCCCGGCTATGGCAAAGAGCCATCCAAGCCGCTGCCGGACGGCGGGCCGGCGCCGCGCACGGCGGACGGCCATCCGGACCTCTCCGGACATTGGTACGTGGGCGTGCTGGGAAAGGAAGATGCGCTGCTCGTAGGCTCCTTCGGAGTGAACGACCCGAACGTGCTGCCCTTCGATCCCAAGACGACGCACGAGGAGAAGCCTTCGTTCCAGCCCTGGGTGATCGAAAAGATGAACGCGGACGGAAATTTCAAGATTCTGGACGATACCCGCGATCCGAGTTCGCTGGACAAACTGCCCAAGGCCGATCAGGTGGCCGCGATCGACGTGGAGCTCATTCACTTGCAGAGGAATTGCATGCCCGGCGTCCATGGCATGGGAGCGCATGGAACGCAATTTATTCAAGGGCACGACTTCCTGGCGCAAGTCACGGAGACCAATCACGATTATCGTTTGATTCCCCTCGATGGGCGCCCGCATAGTGCCAATCCAGACCCTTCGTTCAGCGGCGAAGCCAGAGGCCATTGGGAGGGAGATACGCTGGTCGTGGATACTCTCGGCGTTGATGAAAGAGTCTGGCACAGCGACGCGTGGAGAATCCACAGCGACCAGGAACACATCGTCGAGCGCTTCACGCGTCCCTCGATGAACTACCTCACTTACCAGGTGACCATCGAAGACCCCAAGGTGCTGACCAAGCCCTGGACCTCGCCCCTCATCGCTATTCGCTCAGTCACGAGGAGATGCTGGAGTGGTACTGCCCGGCGGAAATTAATCCCGCCGACGATGAGGAGATACGAGCGCTTCGGGTGACGAGAGAACGGCTAATGAAGGAGATCGAGCAAGAGAAGCAGG
>CAWJDY010000010.1:0-106023 GCA_963841705.1 uncultured Alphaproteobacteria bacterium | reverse complement strand
GATCAAGCGGTCGTCTGAGCTATTGAATAAACTCTTCTCCTGATGAGCCAGCATATCCATGCGTGTGAATAAGGCGGATTGACCCGCCTAGCGGCCTATTCTGAACAACGGCATATTGGTGCCCATGAGCAAATCTCCTCGGGTCATTTTCAAATACAAGCGCATTGCAGAGGGCGACTGGCAAATCGAGGCTCACTACCCCGGAGCCGAAATTCGGTACATTAAGGGGTTTAAGAGCAAAGCTGAAATCGATGAGTGGCTGCAAGGAAGCCGGCGCATAGATTGGCTGAGATCGCAGGGCTACGCGAAATAACCATCCGCAAGAAGCGCCCCAGAAACGTCAGCCAACCCGCCAAGCTGGTGGTCGATATCGCTTGAGCTGGACGGCCCGACCGTGTTCCAGCATGCATGCTTCCCGATATTGGGGAAGAATAGGCCGCCTCAGTTTGCCGGCTGGTCCTCAAGGGCGCTACAAGGGAAAAACAAATGCAGGACCTTGTGCCATGGCCAATAACACTCTGATTAATCTACTTGCTTGGTGCAAGCGCGAGCGTGAGAGGCTTCAAATGCAGCGGGAAATGCTGCAATCAGGCCGGTTTCGGATTTTCGAGAAGGACGACTCAGGCCAGCAGAGGGACATATCCAACCAGCACATTGAGCAGATTGCCGCCAATATTGCCGAGTTGGATAGGATCATCATAGCTGATTACGAAGCAAAGACTGTCTAGGGACTCCCTCGTTTTGCCAATCATCGCTCTCGGTTACCGGATATGTCGCTTTCAAACTTCGTGACCGAACAGAAGAGCGAAGCGCATCTCGTCACCGTCGCCGACGGGGTGCATGCCTGGATCGGCTCCGGCGGCGACTCCAATGCGGGTGCGATCGAAACTCCCGAAGGCGTCATCGTCATCGATACCCAGCAGTAGATGGGCGAAGATACGAAGGCTCGTGCCGGTCTGGTCCCACCTTCGGCCAGAGCGCGAACTCACGAAGTGGCGAGGGTTCTTCGCAGGCGCGCGATGGCGCCGGGCAGGCCGCGAACGTTCATGATCCGGCCGGTGGTGTCGTAGTCTTCGGAGAGCACGCGTGCGTTGTCGTACACATCGCCGAGCAGCCCCTGCTTCGCGTACGGCAGAACGATCTGGTCATCCACCATTGCAGCTTCGAACAACGTGATGATCGTCTCGCGCAGCGCGGCCACGTCCTTGGGCGACTTCGCGGAGAGGTGGATCGCGTCGGGGTGCTTCGCGCGGAGGGCGGCGCGATCGACTTCGCTCACACGATCGATCTTGTTGAGGAGCAGGCGCGACGGCACAACCTCCGCGCCGATCTCGCGCAGCACGTTGCGGCTCACCTCGAGCTGCGATTCGTACGTCGGATCGGACGCGTCGACGACGAACAGCAGCAGCGACGCTTCGAGCGCCTCGGCAAGCGTGGATCGGAACGACGCAACGAGATCGTGCGGCAGCTTCTTGATGAACCCGACCGTGTCCGAGACGAGCACGCGCGGCTTCGTCTCCGGTTTTAGCGCGCGTACCGTCGTGTCAAGAGTTCGCGAAGAGCTTGTCCGCGACCAGCACCTCGCTGCCCGTGAGCGCGCGCATGAGCGACGACTTCCCTGCGTTCGTATACCCGACCAGCGCGACCCGGAGCTGATCGCGACGCGCGGACCGACGCTGCTCGTTGTCCCGCTGGATATCCTCCAACTGCTCTTTCAGCTCGGCGAGGCGATCGCGGATCTTGCGGCGATCGAGGTCGAGATCGGACTCGCCTGCGCCGGAGCCCTGCTGCCGCCCGCCGCCCGCCGACGACTCCCGCAGGCGCGGCGAGACGTACTTCAACCGCGCGATCTCCACCTGCAGCTTCGCCTCGCGGCTGTGCGCATGACGATGAAAAATCTCCATGATCACGCCGGTCCGATCGAGCACCCGCGCACCGGTTGCACGCTCAAGGTTGCGTGTCTGGCTCGGCGAGATCTCGTGATCGACGATC
The DNA here is from genome assembly GCA_963841705.1 of uncultured Alphaproteobacteria bacterium. GTDB lineage: Bacteria > Pseudomonadota > Alphaproteobacteria > Rhizobiales > Xanthobacteraceae > VAZQ01. The sequence continues at coordinate 104,031 of CAWJDY010000010.1, read as the reverse complement.
ACGAACTCCGGCTTCGGCCGCGATTCCAGATCAGGCTCGATCTGCGGGGCATCCGGCTTCTTCTCGTCGGCGTCCTCAAAGCGCTCGCGGGCCTTCGACTTCTGCGGGATTGCCTTCGATCCGACGACGCCCGTTCCGCCGGTGATCGCCGCGAGTTCCTCAAGCCGCCCCTTGCCGAGCACCGTCGCGCCGTCGAGCTCGTCGCGCTTCTGCGACATCGTGCCGACGACCTCGTAACCGAGCGTCTTCACGAGACGGCTCAGCTCCTCGACGCTCGCGGCGTGCGCGACGTCGTCGACGCTCGGGACCTGAATGCCGACGAGGATCGCGCGCGGCACGGGGGGTTTAGTTTCCATGATCGAGGAGCTAGCACGAATCGCGCAGGAGCGCGGGGGGATAAGAGAAATGCGACCAGCTTCTTACGGGCGCACTCGGTGCAGCGCAGGCGCAGAAATCCATGGGCCAGGGTGCCGGATTCGACAACGGCACGTTGTCGCCGACGGTTGCGGCATGGACATCGGCCGACCAGCCGGCGGCGCGCAACGGAGGCCGTGGGGCTGATCTAGCCACGTTTCATCTCCATTGGGTCTTCGGTTTTGAAGCAATTTGGACTGAAATCGTTGCTGTCGGATGGAGAAGCGTTATGGCCGACGAGATGAATCACAACTCGCTCCCAATCTCCAAGCGGGTGCTGCTACTTCTGTCTGCGCGGTCTTTTGATTCGCCCTGACAATGTGCTCATCCGCGCATGTGAATTCGAGGTGGAATCCCAGTCGTTCTCATAAGCGCAGGATAAAGACCACGTTCCCCAAGAAATGGCCGCTGACTGATCCTTGCCAATTCTAGGCACATCGAAACCGCGGTTCATCTCATTCGCATGATCCTCGGCGGTTCGCGCACGTATATTTTGGTTCAGCAGATCGGGGCCATACGAGATTAGGGCCGTCCCTGGTAACGTGGAGACGGTCGAATTGGACGCACTTGGCAGCCAACGTCATGATCCACTCGCTGTGAACCATCGTAAACCACGCCGGCAGAGCGCACCCGGCCTGACCCGGCAAGTGGCGTGTCTATAGCGCGCGCCGAAACCAATCTGTGAAGTAGGTCACACACGGCTGGCAGCATCTTGGGCTACGCCAGTCTGGAAACAACAGCATCGACCTCCTTTAGGAACTATCCAATGTCGTTTGTCGCAATTCCTCGCACCGCTCCGCGACAGGCAGCCTTTCGCGCAAGACAAGAGCAGCTCCTGCGCTGGATCAGCAATGGCGTCACTGTTCTCGTGGCAGCAATCGCCGTTCTAGCAGTGGCTGGCGCAATGGTGATGCTGGGGATGGACTGAGCCGTCATGAAGGCGCCACAGCGGAAAGGCCGTGCCGTTCCCAAGCATCGTCCGTTGATCCTGTTTCGCTGCGGGCACCGCATAACGGTGGATTGTCACGCCCGTAACGTTCCGCCGGTTGGTTGAGGCTTAGGAGATGGCCGCCTTTACCGGCCCATCAGTAGCGGTGACCCGGATGACCTTGTATTGGGCACGCAGTTCGTACAGGTGAAAGGAGCGTCGTGAGGCTCAGCCATGCTGGCGATCTTATCTTCGTCGCTTATAGGAAACTAGAGGCGCGCGACTCTGACTAGTCAAGCGTTTCCAAAATTCGAATCATATGGGGCCGTCGGAATTCCCGCATTTTGCGGTGAGAAGTCCAAGGACTGCAACGGACCAGAATCATGGAATTGGTCGTCTAGTCGACCACCTCGGCAGCGTACGCGAGCAACGTAGCCGGGACTGTCCAGGTCGAGCGCCTTGGCCGCCTTGAGATTGGATCGTGGCCGCGAAATCTGTGGAGAATTGAAGGTCCAGCACTATTCGCGGAGCTAGGTCTATGTCGAACCCTATTGCGCACGTCATTATAATTGTCAAAGAGAATCATACCTTTGACAACTACTTCGGCACATTCCCTGGGGCCAATGGAATAGAGTTGCCTGCGGCTGCAGATCCCGTGCCCGATCCCCCACACGACCACGCAGCTTGGCTCGCCGCCCAGACCCATGGCGGCGGCGTTCATGAACAGTACAAACGAGATGACATTCCCGCCTATTGGGCCTACGCGCAGCAGTACTCTCTCTGTGAGAACTATTTCACCGATGTAGCGAGCCAGTCGGAACCCAACCATCTGCATCTGATCGCGGCAGCGTCGCCGGTAATCGACAACTCCAGCAAGCACCGGTTTTATCAACCGTTTCCGCCCTACGATCTACAGAGTCTGCCGGCTATCCTGGAGGCAGCCGGGATGACGTGGCGGAACTACGCGTCTCCACGCTCCTCCTACTTCGATCGCATCTCAGCCCTCGCCGGCCACGCTTGGAATGTCCCCGTCGGGCAGTTCAATTTGGACTTGGCTGCGGGGTCCCTACCCAATGTAGCGTGGCTCTACGCACCGGATGGCTTGAGCGAACACCCCGGCAACCATGGCGGACCTGTTGTGAAACCAGGGATGGAATGGACTGTCGCCCGCGTTGCAGCAGTGGCGATGAGCCCGCTGTGGGCTAAAACCGCGATATTCATCACTTGGGACGATTGGGGAGGTTGGGCCGACCATGTCAAGCCGCAACGGCTAAGCAACTGGGCGGGCGGCGGGCCCAAAGGCTATCGAGGCTCGCAATTCCGATACGGTCCGCGCGTACCGTGCCTGGTGTTGAGCCCCTATGCAAAGCGAGGCATTAACTCGAAGCTCTACTCGCACGTTAGCATCGTCAAATTCTGTCTACGGCTGTTGGGACTGCCGCCGTGGGACGCGCCTGCGTTACAACCCGACGATCCATCGGGCGATATGTGGGAGAGCTTCGATTTTGACGGGGCGCCGCGGCTCGGCCCTCCATCAACGGTGCCGATATGAGGCATGTTGCCAAGCCATGCGGCCGGCAAAACGGCGATGACGCACACCAACGCCTTCAGTCGAAATCTACCAGCAAGGGCTGCCGGTCGCACGAGCGAATGAAAGCGAGAAGGTCGTCCGGCCGAAGACCAGTGCTCTCGGTATTTATCAGAGGATGGAAGTTGAGCTGCGCGCTGTGCATGAGTGACGCATCGATTACCGCGGTTACGGCGCATGCCCGATCGTTGATCACTGCGAGAGGAGTAAGGGCACCGGGAGAAACGCCCAGAAGTTCGATCATGTGCTCCGAGGAGGCAAAACCGAGCCGCCCGCTGGCGCCGATCCGGGCATGAAGAGTTTTCAAATCAAGAACACGATCCTCGTGGATCGAAAATAGAAATGGCCTATTCTTCTTGTCCCTTAGCAGGAGGTTCTTTGTAAAAGTGCCAGTCATGGCGCCGCGGAGCTGCTTGCCCTCCTCAACGGTCCTGTGGGCCGGATAGGGAACTGTGACAGCGACGATGTGCAGCTCTGAAAACCGCTGAAACAGCCGCTTACGCGCTTCTTCCATTGTCTCAACCTCTTGCAACATCGCCAACTCCGTTGTGGTCGAACTGCCCGGGGGCCGGTATGACTACGTTACCATCGATCCGCCTCTCGACCGAGAAGACCTTCGAGCCGCATCGGGCACAAACGCCTGGCCGACTAGTTAAAACGTGAACTGGCGTCCTCCTTCTCGCATGTCCGTTTCCGCCGGGTGCGGACATGAGGTGTGACACCACGGTTTGAAGATGCAAGGTCCGTCCGCCGCCTCGTAGCGCCTATCGCACATTCCAATCTGCCGCTGTCGCACTGGTAGTGTAGCGTTCGACGCATCGCCTTATCTAATTACCGGTTTGTGACACCAGTGTCGGGGCTGTAACTCTCGGCAGCGACGACTTTGCAGGGCACGGAGCACCTGCATGGGGGGTCCACCTATACCAACATCACACAAGCAAACCCTCAAACCACTAAGCGCTGATCGAGAGGCGAGATGGGATGGTGTTATGGTCTTACGTTATCATATGGGGCAAGGCCACCTCGCACTCACCCCAAGCGCGCGTCGCGTGGTACGATCGCTACTGACCAGTGGCTCGTTTTTCTGACGCCTGCAGGTGATGACGAAGCTGTAGGCCGATAAAACGTTGACTTGACCCGCAGAGGGAAGCGCACTGTGCTGACGATCTACCGGGACAAAGATGATTCCGTTCGAAATAGTCGCTCCGCAAGTCTCCCGTCACACGTCATCTGGATCGACCTGTTGCGCCCAACGAACGAGGAAAAAGCGTTTGTCGAGTCCCGTACCAATGTACGCATCCCCTCGATGGAGTTGCTCAGTGAAATTGAGACATCCAGTCGCCTGGCGGTCGACCACGAGACGGTCTACCTGAGCGTCCCCGCAGTGGCGCAAGGGGATACGCCGGATGCTTACTTGTCGCCGGCTGGGTTTGTCCTGACGCGGAGCGTTCTCATTACGGTCCAATTCGCCCCATTGTCCACGTTTGAATTTGTAGGCGAGCGAGCAAATCGTGACGAAACGTTGCAAGGCCCAGTAGCTGTATTCATGGCGTTGCTGGAAGCCATGGTGGACCGTGGAGCGGACGTTCTTGAGCGGCTTGGTGCCGAGCTCGACAAAGTTTCGCGCTCTGTATTTCGGGGTGATCCTGCTCGCCCAAGACACATCGTGCGATCGAATACCGCCTTACGCCGGGCGCTGATTGCAGTCGGCGACACAGGCGATCGACTGACGCTCGCCCGCGATGTGCTGCTCGGCATTGGGCGGGTGGCTCCCTTCGTCTTGAGTCTGCGCAAGAGCTGGATTGTCCCGGAATTCGAGGCGCGATTGGAAGCGGTTGTCAAGGATGTCGCCTCGTTGAACGACTATGAGGGCCACCTGTCAAACAAAGTGCAGTTTCTGTTAGATGCGATCCTCGGCTTGATCAACATGCAGCAGAACGACATTTTCAAGGTGCTGACGATCGTTTCAGTTGTCGGGATTCCTCCAACTCTTGTGGCCGGCATCTATGGGATGAATTTCAAGTACATGCCGGAGCTCAATTGGATAGCGGGATATCCGTTCGGGCTCGCTATGATTGCTCTGAGCGCGATTATTCCCCTCGCCTGGTTCAAATGGCGAGGCTGGTTCTAATAATAAGGGCTAGCGCGCCGTCAGGATTTCTCGTCAGCATCCCGTGGGGCCATAACGCAAAAGTCACAAAAGGTTTTTTTAGGCCACAAACTTTCAAGGGTCCTAACAGCATGCCGCCCCGGGGTGTTGCGAAGTTGGAACGTGAAGCGGCGCCGTGGGTCAAGCCGTGGTCTGCGACGGCTGGCATGAACACTCCATGCAATGCTGCGACCAATCGACCTTACTCCGGCTGCAACGTCGTGCTGCTGTGGATGGCAGGAGCGGCCGGTTATCGTTTTGATCGAGGCCTACCTCCCGCGATTTCGTGCCTTGGCGCTTTTCGGACGCCGGATACCGGAGCGCGTGGCTAGATCGTCGTTGCCGGCGTCCGAAAACCTGCACAAATGAGCTCGTGATCCCTCTCAGGCCAAAGTGTGCACGCGCACGGAAGCCTGTGGAGAACAACTGTCCTCCTGTCGGTTCTCGTTCAGACGTTGCCTATTTGTCGCACCGGGCGCGGGTTAAGTCTCCGTTTGGCACTGTAACCCGACGGCCACAATTAACTATAAACCGCGTGAGGACGCATTAAACCTTTGAAAAGCCGTTGCGGCCCGCAGAATTGAACAGTTCTATTAGCTTCCCTGGGGACGGGTTATGCACCGTAATATTTGTTCGCGGCGGTCAATTGCGCTTGTCGTCGCTACCCTTGTACGGGTGTCTTTGTCGACCACGATTGCAATTGCGGTTTCCTCATTGGCAAGTCTTGGCCAAGCCAACTCCATGGAAGGAACAACTTTTTCGGAAAAGGCCTCGGATCAGAAAGCTCCAGATCAGGAGGTAATGCCGCTCGATGCTTTCGGGTATCTTGGTGGTTTGTTTGAAGCCCGGTTCTATCAACCGCATTCGACCACGGGCGATCCGCACGACGAAATCCGGGAGGCGGCGTCTTTGTATGGCCTGGACTTGGCAATGATGATGTCTATCGCCAAGGTCGAGAGTAACTTCAATCCTCGCGCACGAACTGGATCATACAAGGGGCTCTTCCAACTTAGCGACTACGAGTTCGAAAAGTACGGCGACGGCAGCATCTGGGACGCGAGGGACAACGCTCGCGCTGCAGCGCACATGCTTCTGATACAAGCCGAGAAGTTCAGATGGGCGCTTGGTCACTATCCAGATTATGCCGAGAGATACATGGTGCATCAGCAGGGTATCCAAGGCGCGATTGAACACTACACACACCCCGAGCGCGTCGCGTGGCAGTCTATGTGTACGACCGACGAGGGCGTACTAAAGGGGGAGCAATGGTGTAGGAAGTGCATTTGGCGAAATCTTCTCCCGCAATGGAAGCACACCTTTGGAAGTGTGGAGAAGATATCAAGCGGCGACTTCGTTAGTCTGTGGACAGGACGCATCAATCACCTCGCCAACAGATTCAGTGTGGCGCAGAGTGGCGTGCCCCCAAGTCCATACCCCAAAAGGCATGCATCGCGTCGGATGAGGCGCTGATCCTCGATGCAGGCGAATGAAACAGGGGAAATGGAAGCGGCGTGCCGCTGCGGTACCGTGTGCTTTCGACGCGATTCCTCCCTGACAACCGGGACATGGCATGACAAATCGATGCACGACGGCCCAATCCACAGAGATAGTCCGGCGATGGGCACTTCCCGCGATTGTGACGCTCGCGGCCACGGCCGCCCTGACGGTGCTGACTGCGGCTCCGCCCGCCGACGCCGCGCCCCGCCAGGCCCGTCCCGAGCATACCACCGAGGGGGCGGCCCCGCGCGACGCGGGCGAGCCGATCATGGCGATCGTATCGATCAAGAGCCAGAAGGTGACCATCTACGACGCCGACGGCTGGGTCCTGCGCGCGCCGGTGTCGAGCGGAACTGCGGGACGCGAGACGCCAGCCGGCGTCTTCAGCGTCGTGGAGAAGAACAAGGACCATCGCTCGAGCCTCTATGACGATGCCTGGATGCCGCACATGCTGCGCATCACCTGGAACGGCATCGCGCTGCACGGCGGGCCGTTGCCCGGATATGCGGCCTCGCACGGCTGCGTGCGGATGCCCTTTGGCTTTGCGGAGAAGCTGTTCGACAAAGTCCGCATCGGCACGCGTGTGATCATCTCGCCGAGTGACGCGGAGCCGGTCGAGTTTTCCCATCCGGCGCTGTTCGTCCCGAAATCTGAGGCCATCGCGGCCGCGCCGGCGCGCGCCGAAACGCTCGCCCGCAAGGCGGACGAGGCCACCAAGCTAGCTCAACAGACGAAGAACGCTACCGCCCTTGCGGTGAAGGAGGCGGCCCCGCTCACGGCGGCGCTGCGCAAGCTTGAATTGGCCAAGACTGGCGCCGATGCCGCGCTCGCGGTCGCAGCGAAGGCGCTCGCCGCCGCCAAGACCGACCAGGCCAAGGCACGAGCCGAGGACCAGAAGCAGAAGGCCGCTGCGAAAGTCGAGGAACTGCAGACGCAGCTCGACGCCGCCAAGGCCAACGCGAAGTCCAAGCTCGACGCTGCCGCGGCGGCCCAGGACGCCGCCAAGGCGGCCGAGACCAAGAAGGCCGACGCCGCCAAGGCGGCAAGCGAGGCAAAGCTGGCGCTCGAGCCGGTCTCGGTCTTCATCAGCCGCGCGACACAGAAGCTTTACGTGCGGCGCAACACGCATAAGCGGCTGCCGGACGGGGGCGAGGCGTTCGATGCGACCATTGAGGTTCCGGTCACGATCCGCAATCCCGACAAGCCGATCGGCACGCATGTGTTTACGGCCGTGGCGCGCACCGACGGGGGCCTGCGCTGGACCGCGGTCACGATCGACAGCGGGGACGTCGCCAAGGCCGCGCTTGACCGCATCACCCTCCCGCAGGATGTGCTCGATCGCATCGCGCCAACCGCATTGCCGCGGTCCTCGCTCATCATTTCGGACGAGCCTCTGCACCGCGAGACCAACTATCGCACGGAGTTCGTCATTGCGCTGAACAACCAGCCGCAGGGCGGCATCATCAACCGCCCGCGCTCGCCCGATATCCGCGTCGGCTTCGGCTGGGGTGGTTGGGGTTTCAACAATACGCCCGGGCGCGGCGGCCAGTACTACGATCCGCGGCAGAACAATCGGAACTATTATCAGCGGCCACAGCGCTGGTGGTGAAGACGCGGCGCGTCGCGAGCAGGCCGCATGGCACGCAGGGAATGCGCAATGGCGGCCGGCCCTGTTCCCTGCTGAGCGTATCGGTGGTCTAGCATCGCTACAACCCGCAACGCTTAGGCTTGCATCTTCCTGAATCTGGATGCTCTTGCTCGCAGCCTTTGCTTCCGTCTCGAATAACCAATCCTCGACGTCTGAGCGGAGCATTCGGCCGTCCCCCAAGCCGGGCACCGCTGAGCCAGATCCGGGCCCGGCATGCCTTAGGCGCTGGCGCAGGTTCAAGGGACCTAAGTGCTCATCAAACTCCGTGCGTTGTTTTGGAGCGCGATGGGATTTCGTTGCCCATATCAGTGCCTGCGATGGATGCGGAAAGCTGGTCGGAGTGGCAGGATTTGAACCTGCGACCCCCTCGTCCCGAACGAGGTGCGCTACCAGACTGCGCTACACTCCGCCTGACCAGGAAGTCGGGATATATACCTAGCTGTGCGACGCTTTCAAGCAACCGCCCGTTTTCCGGCTGCAACGCGGTCGATCTAACTTCGGGACAGCGCGCCACTGCGAGCCGAGAACATGAACGTTGAGCTTGCCACTCGGGTCTGTGCCGCCGACGATGCTGCCGCAATCGCAGCGGCGGCACGCGTGCTCGCGCGCGGTGGGCTGGTCGCATTTCCGACCGAGACGGTCTATGGCCTGGGCTGCGACGCCTGCAATGCCGCGGCGGTGGCTCGCCTTTACGATGCCAAGGGACGCCCTTCGTTCAATCCCCTGATCGCGCATGTGGCGGATCGCGCGGCGGCGCATCGGCTCGCCGAATTCGATGCAGCGGCCGAGCGGCTTGCGGCGGCATTCTGGCCGGGACCGTTGACTCTCGTTCTGCGAAAGCGCGCGGACTGCCCGATTGCGGAGCTTGCGACGGCTGGGCTCGACAGCATTGCCGTGCGCGTGCCTGGTCATCCGGTCGCGCGCGCGATTCTCGGCGCCTTCGACCGGCCGGTGGCGGCGCCCTCGGCCAATCGGTCGGGACACGTCTCGCCGACAACGGCACAGCACGTGCTCTCGGACCTGCGCGGGCGCGTCGACCTCATCGTGGACGGCGGCCCTGCGCCGATGGGATTGGAGTCCACCATCATCGCCTGCATCGATGCGCCCACCCTGCTACGACCGGGGGCGTTGTCGCGCGCAGCAATCGAGCAGATTGTGCCGCTCAGGGATGCCGCTGCCGGCCCGGCGAGCGACGACGACGTCATCGCGCCCGGGCAGCTCACCGCCCACTATGCCCCGCGGGCGCGGTTGCGGCTCAACGCCGAGCGGGTCGATTCCGGCGAGGCGCTGCTCGCTTTCGGCCCGACGAAGATCGAGGGCGCCGCGCGGGCCGTGGCGACGCTCAACCTCTCTCCAGGCGCCGATCTGATCGAGGCGGCAGCCAACCTGTTTTCGCACCTGCGCGCGCTTGATGCCTGTGGCGCGAGCTCGATTGCGGTGATGCCGGTGCCGCAGGTCGGACTCGGCGAGGCGATCAACGATCGGCTGCGGCGGGCCGCCGCCCCGAGATAAATCGCAAGCTCAGGGCTTGCTTTCATCCGCCGGGATGTCCAACCTTCTGACCAGTCTGACCAGATTAGGAGGAGGACCGGCATGGCTCAAACCGATACCTGGAAATTGCAGGACGCCAAGGCCCGGTTTTCCGAGCTGGTGCGCCGAGCGCGGGCCGGAAAACCGCAGCAGGTCACCATCCACGGCAGAGAAGCGGTCGTGGTTGTTGATCCAGAGCGTTTCGAGATTAGGCCCAAGCCGCGGCACGAGGAGACGCTTGCCGGATTTGTCGAAGCATCGAAAAAGTACAGAGGGACAGCTCTGAACGTTAAACGCTTCAAGACGAAATTCCCTCTGAAATACCAATCCCCGTTCGAGGACGAGCGGTGAAGTGGTTGCTGGACACGAACGTCGTTTCCGAAAGTATTCGGCATCCTCCAAGTCAGACCGTCCTGAGTTGGATCAGCCAACATCCTCCCCCTGAAGTGGCGGTCAGTATTGTCACGATCGCTGAATTGCGAGTTGGGGTTGATAGGACCGCTAATCCGCATCGTCGAGCCATGCTTGCGCATTGGATGGCCGAAGAGATGGAGCCACGCTTTGAGGATCATACGCTCCCTTTGACAGTCGGAATTCTAACTGAATGGCTCGATCTCGGCCGGCGCAATGCGGTGGCCGGACGCACCCGCGCACCGGCCGATCTCCTCATTGCGGCAACTGCGCGAGTGCATGACCTCATCATCGTAACGCGCAATGTCAGGGATTTCGTCGGCACCGGCGTACTCGTATATGATCCGTGGAAAGACAAGGCCCACAAAATGGAGCTGGCCTGATGCTGTCCAAGACGCCCGCCTCGCTTGATCCCGCCCTGCTCGCCCGCTTCGTCGCGATCGTGGGCGACAAGCACGCCATCACCGATCCGCAGGCGCAGGGGCCCTATCTGGTCGAGATGCGCGACCTGTTCCACGGCCACACCCCGGTGGTGCTGCGGCCGGGCACGGCCGCCGAAGTTGCGCAGATCCTGCGCCTTGCGAACGAGAACGGGATCCCGATCGTCCCGCAGGGCGGAAATACCGGCTTGGTGGGAGGTCAGACGCCGCAGCACGGGGAAGTCGTGCTCTCGCTCAATCGCCTCGACCGTATCCGCGAACTGGATCCCGTCTCCAACACCATGACCTGCGAGGCCGGGGTCACGCTGTTGCGGGCGCGCGAGGCGGCGGCCGCGGTGGACCGGCTCTATCCGCAGCTGCTGCCATCCGAAGGGACCTGCACCATCGGCGGCAATCTCGCCACCAATGCCGGCGGGACCGCAGCGCTGGCCTACGGCATTGCCCGCTCCCATGCGCTGGGGCTGGAAGTGGTGCTCGCGGACGGGCGCGTGCTCAACAACCTCAACAAGCTCAAGAAGGACAATACCGGCTACGATCTCAACAACCTGTTCATTGGCGCGGAAGGCACGCTGGGCGTGATCACTGCCGCGGTGCTGCGCCTCATCCCGCGGCCGCGCTCCGTCGAGACGGCGTTCCTTGGCGTCCCCTCCCCTGAGGCAGCGCTCGATCTGCTTGGACTTGCGACCGAGCGCAGCGGCGGCGAGGTCACGAGCTTCGAGCTGATGCTCCGCGCGGGAGTGGAGCTCGTGCTCCGCCACGGCGCAGGCTGCCGCGACCCGCTGCCGCAAGTGCACCCCTGGTACGTGCTGATCGAGCTTTCGTCCCAGGCGCGCTCCGGCCTGCGCGGCGTGCTGGAAGAAATTCTGGCGGAAGGGCTCGAGCGCGGACTGATCATCGACGCGACCATCGCCGGCAGTCTCGAGCAGGCGAAAATGTTCTGGCGCATTCGGGAGATGTTCGGCGAAGTACAGCGCTACGAAGGCGGCTCGATCAAGCATGACATCTCGGTACCGGTCGCGGCGGTACCCGCGTTCCTGCGGGAGGCGGATGCGGCCGTTACCGCACTTATGCCAGGCGCGCGTCCCCTCCCCTTCGGCCATCTCGGCGACGGCAATATTCATTACAACGTGATGCAGCCCGTCGGGGCCGAGAAGGTTGCCTTCCTCGAGCGCTGGGACGAGGTCAATGCGGCCGTGTTCGAGGTCGTGGCGAAATTCGGCGGCTCGATCTCCGCGGAGCACGGCGTCGGCGTGCTCAAGCGCGATCTCCTGCCCAAGGTAAAGGACGCCGTCGCGATCGAGCTCATGCGCACGCTCAAGCGCACCCTCGATCCCAAGAACATCCTCAACCCTGGCAAGGTGCTGTAGGGCGGATTAACGGTACTGCGTCACAAACTACGCTGTCATTCCGGGGCGTCGGCAAGTCGGTTTCACCGACTTGCCGACGAGCCCGGAAACCATAACCCCAGCCGGCAGTTGCTCGCTCGCCGTTCGCAACCGGACGGCCTGTGGTTATGGATTCCGGGCTCCGCTCGCTACGCTCGCGGCCCCGGAATGACAGAATACGACCGCCCTACGCGAGGTCGTCGAACAGCGAGGGCTGCCGCTCGTCCTTCTCGCGTGCCGGCTTGCGTTTGGATTTGGGTACCGCAGCTGCGGGCGCTGCCTTCTCAGCCGACCCCGGCTGCTGCCGCAGCGGCTCGATCAGGGCAGGTCCGTCATTGGCGGTACGGTTGACCGCGGGTGAAATTTCATAGGTCTCAAGCATCCCTTCCGGCGCAGGCTCGAGCAGAGCGGTTGCGGTCAGCGCATCGAGGCGGGTGCAGTCGAGCCACATGTCGAACGCCTGGGGATGAACAATCGCAGGCATACGCGGGTGCAACGCTGAGAGCTCACGGTTCGCCGGCGTGGTGATGATGACCGCCGTTTCCATCTCCTCGCCGTTGGGGCCCATCCAGGTTTCCCAAAGCCCGGCAAAGGCGATCGGAAGGCGATCCCTCGGACGGATGCAAAACGGGCGCTTGCGGGCGCCCTCCTCCTTCCAGTCGTAGAAACCGTCCGCGGGGAAGAGGCAGCGGCGGCGCCGCATGGCATTGCGGAACGCGGGCTTGTCGTTGACCGACTCTACGCGCGCATTCACGAGCAAGCTGAAGTTGCGGGGATCCTTCACCCAGGATGGGATCAAGCCCCAACGCACCAGCGCAAACTGTCGCTCGCCCTCCACCATGCGCACGATCGGCACTGGCTGCGTCGGGGCTACATTGTAGCGGGGAGGGAAGCTCGGCTCTTGCGGATAGCCGAACAGCCGGCGGAACGCCTCCGGCGAGGAGAGGAGCAGGTAACGTCCGCACATCGCGCGCGCCTTCGGGTAAGCTGGTCTTAACCATACCGCTCAACAGTGGCGGAAACGCTCACATAATGCGTCCGGAGCGCATTTTCCGTGGCCGACCCAAGAGCCTACCCCGAGCGGCCATTTCTCGCCGTCAGCGCCGTCATCCTGCGTGCGGGCAAGTTCCTCATCGTGCGCCGGGCGCGACCGCCCGCGCACGGCCTCTACAGCCTGCCCGGCGGCGTTGTGGAACTGGGCGAGCGACTCACTGAGGCCGTCATTCGGGAGATCGCCGAGGAAACCGCGATGAGCATCGAGCCGATCGCGCTGGCGGGCTTTCGCGAGTCCATTGTGCGGGATGCGGAGAATCGGGTCGAGCGGCATTTCGTGATCCTGTGCTTTGCCGCGCATTGGCGAGGGGGCGAGCCGGGGCTTAACGAGGAGCTCAGCGAGGCGCGCTGGATCGAGCCCGCCCAGCTCGCCGGGCTCACCACCACTCCCGGCCTTGCAGAAATCGTCGCGGCAGCCTACGAGCTGCTAAACCCTCCGGCGTAGACCCGCGGGCGTGCACGCCTTTTTTCCGTCGTGTTGCGCCGCGACTATTGCCGGCTACAGCGATTGACCCTCGAGCCAGCAGCGCAACTTCCCGTCCAGCCATGTTTCGACGCGTCCTGTTGCTGGCCTCCATTGCGCTCATCGCAGCCGGGGCGCCTGCGCGTGCCGAGGTTGCGGCCGCGCCGTTCGACGGCAGCCTGCAGCGGCTTGCGGAGATTCTTGGTGCCCTGCATTATCTGCGCGGCATCTGCGGGGCGAATGAGGGCCAGAAGTGGCGCAACGAGATGCAGGCCTTGATCGATGCCGAAACTTCCCAGCCCGAGCGCCGCTCCCGCATGATCGCGAGCTTCAACCGGGGCTACCGCGGCTATCAGCAAACCTACCGGACCTGCACGCCGGCGGCGGATCTGGTCATCCGCCGCTATCTGGAGGAAGGCTCCAAGCTCATTCGCGACGTAACAGCGCGTTACGCGAACTGATAGAGCAAGCCGCGCACATTAACCGTTCCGGTATTTCCATCTAGCCGCCTGTTGGCTGCGTGCTAGATTGTTCTTGCGGAAAATGGCCGCGGGGACCCAACCGCAATGTGATACAGGAAGCTCCAATGACCGAGCCGCAGGGGCAGGCTCTTGACCATGAGCAGAAGCGGGTTGCGCTCGCCTACCTGCACGAAGCATGGCAGGAGGCCCGGATCGAGGGCATCGACGGCGACTGCCTTGCGCAGGCATGCCTGTTTGCCGCCTTTGCCGAATTCGTCTCCACCTATGGGGAAGAGCCCGCCGCTCGTTTTGCCGAGGGGCTTGCCTTGCGCATCCGCAAGGGTGAGTTTTCCCTGATGCTGACAAGCCAGTAGCGCGACGGCACTTGCGGCCTGCGCCGGGGCGGTGCCTTGTGGGGCGGCGGGATCGGACCTAAATTTCGACCGATCGCCGTGGCATAATCTCCAACATGCAAGCTGCGCTGCTTCCCGACCGCGGCGTCGTCAAAATCGCCGGTGACGATGCGCGCAAGTTCCTCAACGGGCTCGTTACCAACGACATCGCCGGGGTCGATCCCGCGCATGCCGCATTCGCCGCTTTGCTGACCCCGCAAGGAAAGATCGTCGGCGACTTTATTCTTGGCGAGGCAAATTCAAGCGATGGTGGCGGCTTTTTCCTCGATTGTCCCCGCGCGCTCGCGCCCATGCTGATCGAGCGCTTCAACTTCTATAAGCTCCGCGCGAAAGTCATCATCGAGGATCTGTCGGAAGTGCTCGGCGTGATGGCGATCTGGAGCGGCATCCCCACGCGCGAATTCGGCCTGCTCTATGCCGATCCGCGCATCCCCGAGCTGGGCATGCGCTGCATGCTCGCGCCGCATCTCGCGAGCGAGGCAGCGGCCTCGTTCGGGGCTGAGCTGGTGGATGCACCAGCCTATGAGGCGCATCGCATTGCGCTCGCGATCCCGCGCGGCGGCCTCGATTTCATGTATGGAGATGCATTTCCGCATGAGACTGACATGGACCAGCTCGGCGGGATCGATTTCGACAAGGGATGCTTCGTCGGCCAGGAGGTCGTGTCCCGCATGGAGCATCGCGGCACCGCCCGCACCAGGACCATTGGCGTGAGCTATGAGGGCTTCGCACCGGAACCGGGGACCGCGGTAAACGCGGGGCAGAAATCCGTCGGCACGCTCGGCTCGACCGCGCAAGGGTGCGGCGTTGCCATGCTGCGGCTCGATCGCCTCGGCGACGCGCTCGCGGCCGGGGAGCCGCTCACAGCCGGCGGCGTGGAGATGCATGCGGTCAAGCCCGCCTGGGCACGCTTTGCCTTCCCCGGCGACGCAAAGGCGCCGGAGTAGGTTTATGTATGCTGGGGCCGATTTGCGCTAAGGTCGGCTTATGAATAACCAGGAAGCGGTGGCCATTCTCAGACGGCATCGGGACGATCTGCAGGCGCGGGGCGTGCTCCATGCTGCCTTGTTCGGGTCGGTAGCGCGGGGTGACGCTCGTCCGGACAGCGATGTCGACGTCATGGTAGAGCTCGACCCAAGTGCGGAGCTCGATCTGTTCGGCTATGTCGGGCTGACGCGTTACATTGCTGAACTGTTCCCGAGCCCGGTCGATGTCGTAGATCGCCAAGCGCTAAAACCACACGTGCGCCCCTCCGCCGAGAAAGAAGCCATCCACGCCTTCTGAATACCCTGGGACGATGTGGCTGGAGCCGGAAATATCTATCGCCACCAGTATCAGGACGTTCTCGATATCCTCGTTTGGCGCACAGCCACCAAACACTTGGGTGCGTTGGCGGAAGTCGTGAAAAACGAGCTTGCTGGATTTGCCGAATGAACGCTCGCATTGTCTACGCCGACGGTCTTCCTCGCTGCGCCTGGCCGAAGCTCGATCCGCTCTATGTCCGCTATCACGACGAGGAATGGGGCGTCCCGGAATACGATGACCGCGCGCTTTACGAAAAGCTCGTGCTTGACGGCTTCCAGGCCGGCCTTTCCTGGATCACGATTCTGCGCAAGCGGGAGAATTTCCGGCGCGCGTTCGACAATTTCGAGCCGGAACGCATCGCACGCTATACCCCGCGCAAGATCGAGAAGCTGATGCAGGATACCGGGATCGTGCGCAATCGCGCGAAGATCGAAGGTGCTGTCCTCTCAGCCCGTGCCTACCTTGACGTGATGGAGAAAGAGCAGGGCTTTTCGCGGCTGCTTTGGAGTTTCGTCGGCGGCAGGCCCAAGGTGAATCACTTTCGCTCGCGTTCGCAAGTGCCGGCGGAAACCGCTCTGTCTCGACGGATTTCCAAGGAATTGGCGAGCCGCGGCTTCAAGTTCTGCGGCCCGACCATCGTCTACGCCTTCATGCAGGCGGTCGGCATGGTCAACGATCATGTGGTCAGCTGTCACCGGCATGCGGCGCTGGCCAAGCTTGGTTGATGGCTGCGAAGACAAAGCCTGCCCCGGGCTCACATGCGGTCCGCGCCTGGCAGCGCATGCTGTCGGGGCGCAGGCTCGATCTGCTCGACCCCTCCCCCCTCGATATCGAGATCGAGGATATCGCCCACGGGCTCGCGCGCGTTGCGCGCTGGAACGGCCAGACCGAAGGCGCCCATATCTTCTCCGTCGCTCAGCACTCCCTGCTAACGGAATTGATCGCGCATCAACGCCTACGTCTCGACCGCAGTTATCGCCTCGCCGTGCTCCTTCACGACGCGCCCGAATACGTGATTGGAGACATGATCTCTCCGTTCAAGGCAGTGATCGGCGACGCCTACAAATCAGTCGAAGCACGGCTGCTGTCCGCGATCCATCTGCGCTTCGGGTTACCGGCCGTTCTGCCGGCGAGTCTGGTCGATCTGATCAAGAGCTGCGATCGCTCTGCTGCCTACCTGGAAGCGACACGGCTCGCCGGGTTCTCGTCCACCGAGGCCCGTCGCTTCTTTGGCTCTCCACCCAAATTCTCCCCGATCATCGAGCGGGACTACCTCTCGCCTTGGCCGGCCGAGGCGGCACAAGCGCGCTATCTCGAGCGCTTCGGCAAGCTGGTTGAAAAGCGATGATCGGGCCACGATCGCCTTCATGGTCAGCGTGCTCTCGCGTTCCGGCACTGACGCTTTCCGATCAACAAGGTATCCCCTATATAGGGCTCATCACCTTACCGATTCATCGAGCTTGCCCGCGACCACGGAATGATTCACATCTGCTCCCTTGCTTGGCTTCATGCGACCGTCCATCAGACCGGCGCTGGTCACATCGTCACTCTGCTCAAACACACGGACCGGGTTGAGCGGCCGCAGCACATCCTGGAGGAGAACCATCTCGTGCTCGGGATGGACGATATCAGCATGCCCATGGAAGGCTATGTCATCCCCTGCGAGGACCACGTGAACAAGCTCATCTGCTTCGTGCGCGCATGGGATCGCGCCAAGCCGCTGGTGATGCATTGTTTCGCCGGGATCAGCCGCTCAACCGCGGGCGCCTATGTCGCGGCTTGCGCGCTCAATGCAGGACGCAGCGAGCTCGCGATTGCGCAGGAGCTGCGCCGTGCATCGCCCACCGCAACACCGAATGCGCGCATTGTATGGCTCGCGGACCGCATGCTTGCCCGTGACGGCCGCATGGTCGCAGCCATCGAGTTGATCGGACGCGGCATGATGGCCGAGGAGGCCCATCCTTTTCGGCTCGATCTGGAATAACCTCTTTTCGCTCCTGCTTCCAATGCGGTAGCCCTTAGCCGAGGGCGTGCATCGAAACACCAAGCGGATCTCATTGCATGCCGCTTTCACTCTGACGCGCGGCATCATAACCAGCGCCGAGCAGTACACCTATTCGGTCGTGTGGCTTGCTTTCGGCGTCATACTGCTGGCAACGGGTGTACACTTGCGCTCGCAGGCGCTGCGATTTGCCTTCGCCGCGGTCGTGATCCTGAGCGTGCTGAAGGTCTTTCTGGTGGACATGCACGGGCTCACGGGCATCTACCAAGCCCTGTCTTTCATCGGACTTGGTGTCGTCTTGCTGGGGATCGGCTGGCTTTATCAGCGGCTGCTGTTTCCGCAAGCGATCGCCGCGACCTGACGCTGCCAACGCCTGCATCGGCAGATTCGAACCGAGCGACACCTTACCTGTGTTCGTGCGCGGCAGCGGCGGGTGCATCGAGCGTGATCGGCTCCCCCAGATAGGGATGCGGACCCAGCCCCGCTACGCTCATGCGCCGGTGAAAATCGCAGTAGGCCACCATGCCGAACCCGTTCACGGCTCCGCGGAAGCTTTCCCCGCCGGTACGGGTGAGATTGAAGCACGGCTCGAACGAGAGCCCCTTGAGCGAAGCGCAGATGGCTTCGCCCTTCACCCTCAGCGTTCCGGGCGGCAGCCAAACCGATTTCACAGGTCCCGACCCGTTGAACTGGATCGTGCCGATCACCGAGCCGTCGGCGTAGATGCGGCCGAGCCCGCGGGAGCCGTCGACGCAACCGAAGGCGAACAACTTCCCCGTCACGAAGCGCTTGGCTGCTTCGGCATTCATGGTTTGGGCCATGGCCGGCCCGGTCGCGAGCAGGACAAGCAAAGCCACCAGGCGCGCAATCATCGATCCCCCCATCCCGCTACCGCCGGACGCCTCATGTATACCAGCGGTTAACCACGCGAATCAGGCACAAGCATGCCCTAGCTTCATCGATAGTTCCTGAACTTCTTAGCTAAACCTTGACCACAATCCGCCCACGCACGCGCCCCGCGACGATCTCCCGGGCGGCGTCGATGACCTCGGCGAGCCCGATCTCGCCGGTCATGTCCGCAAGCTTCCCCCGATCAAGATCACGCCCCAACCGCTGCCAGGCAAGCTCTCGATCGGGCTTGGGCCGCATGACCGAGTTGATGCCGAGAAGCGATACGCCGCGCAGAATAAACGGAGCAACGAAGCCCGGCAAATCCATTCCTCCGGCCAATCCACATGCTGCGACTGCCCCGCCGTAACGCGTCATGGAGAGCACATTGACAAGCGTTGCAGATCCGACGGTGTCGATGCCGCCGAACCAGCGCTCTTTTGCCAACGGTTTCGGGGGTCCGGCGAGCTCGGCACGGTCGATGATCTCTTTGGCGCCAAGCTCTTTGAGGTAGTCAGCCTCGTGGCGGCGGCCGGTCGAGGCAGTGACCTGAAAACCACACTTTGCGAGAATTGCAATTGCGACGGAGCCAAGACCGCCGGCAGCCCCCGTGACCACCACCGGGCCGCTCGCAGGAGCGAGCCCGTGACGTTCCAGGGCGATGATGGCGAGCATGGCAGTATAGCCGGCCGTGCCTATCGCCATCGCCTCCCGTGCGCTCATGCCGGCAGGAAGACGCACGAGCCAGTCGCCCTTGACGCGCGCTTTCTCGGCATAGGCCCCGAGATGCGTCTCGCCGCAGCCCCAGCCGTTGAGAATCACTTTGTCCCCGGGCTTCCATGCGGGGTGGCTGGATGATTCGACCGTTCCGGCGAAATCGATGCCCGGGATCATGGGAAAGCGCCGCACCACCGGCGCCGTGCCGGTAATTGCAAGCCCGTCTTTGTAGTTGAGCGTGGACCACTCGACGCCGACAGTGACATCACCGTCCATGAGATTGGTCTCATTGAAATCAGTGAGCCCGACCTTCTGGCCGGTCTCGCCTTTCTCGATCACGATCGCTTTGAAAGAGGCCATAGGGAACCCGGATGACAGATGAGACAGAAGGACCGATGAGCCGAACAGAAACAGCAGCAGTATTCTTCCGCACTCGAGCCTATTCGTCCACTCGCTTTTTTTGCAGGCTGGCCGTCAGGCCATTGCCGCCGCGCGCTGCACGGGTTTTTCGACAATCGGCAAGTTGATCAGCGCGGAGAGAAGGCCAAACAGTATGGAGAGATACCAGACCGAGTCATAGGATCCGGTTCGCTCGAACACGAGCCCGCCGAGCCACACTCCGAGAAAGCCTCCGACCTGATGGCTGAAAAACGCAAATCCCGAGAGAGTTGCGAGCCAACGGGTGCCGAACATCACGGTGATGATGCCGTTGGTCGGCGCGATCGTGGACAACCACAGAAGGCCCATGACCGCCCCAAACAGAAGCGCCGAGGGCGCAGTAATCGGGAATGCAATGAAGACCAGAATGGCGAGGGCACGCGCGGCATAAATGCACGACAGCAGATAACGCTTGGGCATCACGTTGCCCAGCCAGCCCGACATTAGCGAGCCCACGATGTTGAACAGCCCGATGGCGGCAACGGTCCAGCCGCCAATCTCAGTCGCCAGCCCCTTGTCAACGAGATAGGCCGGCAGGTGCACGGTGATGAATGCGAGCTGAAACCCGCAGGTAAAATAGCCGAGCACAAGCAGGAGGTACGAGCGCTGCGCGAACGCCTCCGAGAGCGCCTGTGGCAGGGACTGGGCGATGCCTTGGGATTCGCGGGGCCCGACATTTCGAGTGGCGAGCGCGAGCGAGGCCGGCGCTACCAGCAGCATGACCAACGCGAAGATCACCAGCGCCTCCTGCCAGCCGACGCTGTCGATGAGCGACACGGTGAGCGGCGCGTAGAGGAATTGCCCGAACGACCCGGCGGCCGTGCCGGCACCGAAGGCTGGCAACCGCCAGCGTTCGGGCAACAGCTTGCCGAAAGCCGCGAGCACAATGCCGAACGAGCATCCCGCGAGGCCAAAGCCGATGAGGCATCCGGCCGAGATGTCGAGAAGCAGCGGCGTCGTCGCAACCGCCATGGTGGCGAGGCCGAGGGCATAAAGGATGCCGCCAATACACAGTACCCGCACCACCCCGAAACGATCCGCCAGCATGCCCGCCGTGGGCTGGCCGAGCCCCCAAAGGATGTTCTGCACCGCGAGTGCCAGCCCGAACACATCCCTGCCCCACCCATTCGCCTGCGACTGCGGGGTCAAAAAGAACCCCAGGCTCGAACGCGGGCCAAAGCTGATGACTGAGATGAGACAGCCACAGAGTACAATGAGGACAGGCCTTCGCCAGTCTCCCGCCAAAGAACGCGCCGGGACAAAGGGCGCAACCGTCATGAAGCTGGATCTCCGCAAAGCAAAGTGAATCGAGGATCACGTGTTCTAACGACTGGCTCAACCGCTCCCAACAAAAGATTACGGTCTGGCTCGGGCAGCCGCGCATGGCAGCTCCGCAGCTTGCGAGGCTTGCAGGATTGGGACAATGAGGCTTCGGATTGCGTGGAGCTGATCCACCGTCATGCGCGGGACGGGCACCCGCTGCGCAGGCGCAGCGGGCTTCCGTCCCCAGCCATGACGATGGGAAATACTACAGAGTTTTCGCAACCGACTGCGTCGTATCCGGGTCGCTCCACTCCGGCGCATCCGCGCCGTCGCCCCATGCGCGGGGGCGATAGAAAATGTGCACGCCAAGCTTGTGCATCTTTTTCATTTCCCGCACCCAGCCCGGATGCACGTAGGTCGCATGGTAGTGCGTGGCCTTGCCCACTTCCGGCAGCCACAGCTTGCCGTCGAGCATTTCAGCGGAAATCTTCGTGGCGCGTTCCCACATGTCGGGCTCGCGAATCACATCGCGGATGCCGTCGCAGGCAAAAGTGAACTGACATGCGAGGTGCCGGTGCGCGTTCTGATAAACGACTCCACAGACGCTGTCCGGGTACTTGCCCGAGAAGGCGCGATTGAGCACCACCTGGGCAACCGCCACCTGCCCGAGTACGGCCTCGCCGCGTGCCTCGAAATAAACCGCTTCGGCAAGGCATTTCTCCGCTTTCGCACGGCTCCTCCCATCGAGCTTGAGCCGCTCGGCCGGCGACATTGGCCGCTTGTCTGCGCCCGTCACCTCGCCTTTAGGCGCCACAGTCTCCCCACCCCTGCCCGCCTCGTCCTTTCCACCCGGACCGGAGATCGGGGGCAGGTCTTCCTTATCGACAGGCATGTCGAAGATGCCGCCCTCGTCACCGGCCCCCGCGCCATCCGGCGGCAGTGATGCGAGCTTAAAAGTGGATTCCTCAGTCAATGTCGCGGACCTGTTCAAAGGATCGGCTGCGGCTGCCGTGTCTCTGGTCGTGGCGTGGCCGAAATCGACGAACTGCGGTTCCTCCCCCGGCGCCCAAGGTTCGAGGGCCGCAAGCTTTACGCCTATGGGGCGGCTGGCGAAATAAAGCCGTGCCGGCGGAAGCTTCAGATCGGGATCAAGTGCGGCAAGGTTCTTCGAGGCCGTGTCGCCGGCGGTCCGCGCCTTGCCCATGACCTCTTTAGGAGCGGGGGCAAGCACCGGATAGGCAACCTCCGCGCTTTGCGGCGAGACAGTCGCCACGCGATACTCTGTCCCATTCGAAGATCCGCGGATTTCTAACGGCGGCCCGGACGAATCCGACTGATCGTCACCGCTTGGCCGCGCACCAGACGCGGGGGCGCTGGCGGTGATGCTCGCCAGCTCCTGTCGCTGCACCCGAGCCGACGAGCCGACGCGCTGCTGCGCTTCCTCCGCTTGTCGCGATCCCGTTTGCGAAGGTTGGTTCTGCGCCACGGATTTCGACTGATCTCCGCGCTTGACTGAAACCAGGAGATCGCCTTTGCGCGAGACGGCATAATCGCCTTTGCGACTGCGGTCGACGAAGGATCGGCCAACTCCGTAGAGCTCGTTCTCTCTGGCGATGCGTTCCTGAATCGACCCGTTCAGGTCATTGCCGCGTGCCTCGAAGCCGGCAAGCGTATAGCCCAGGGAAACGGGAATCGATGCTCCGGTCGCGTCCGCGACATCGAATCTCTCCTCAGTGCTGATGCTGAACGGCGATGCGAGGTTCGCCCTTTGCGAACGCTCCGCAGAGACAGGCTGACGCGCCACCAGCGCCGCCAAATCCTGACGGCCGACACTGCTGTGCCATGTCAGCAGTATGAGGACCCCCAAGCCGAAAGGCGCCTTAAGGCCTCCCTTCGGCCCTCCGCATAACCAAAGCATCGTCAGCTGACCCCCAGCCCCGAACGCGGACGCATACTCCTGTTGCGTCAAGGCACCGTCATGGCGCAATTGCGACGATTTTTTTATTGCCGCCCTACGCTTGCTTTCGCGTTAACCGTGTTCGACCGCCGCATTATCGCCATAAGAATCGACATCGCGCGAGGCGGCGTCGGGCTAAGAAAGTCTTCGCCGTCGAATTGAAAGCAGGACTTGAATCGCAACCAATTCTTAACCTCGCGGCAACGCTAACCGGCCGCGGTCGCGGTCGACGAATTGATCACCTCCATTGCCGAGATCGGCCGCCAACTGGAGCTCACGAACACTGTGGTCCATGCGGCGGTGGAAGAAGCGGAAGCGACCGATGGTCAGATCGAGGCGCTCGCGGTTGCTGCCCAGAAGATCGGCGACGTCGTCAAGTTGATCCGGGACATTGCCGGGCGAACCAACCTCCTGGCGCTCAACGCCACGATCGAAGCAGCACGGGCGGGTGAAGCAGGACGCGGCTTTGCCGTTGTTGCCTCCGAGGTGAAGAGGCTGGCGGTGAGGCCACCGAAGACATTGCCGCACAGATCCTGGGGGTGCAGTCCTCGACAACGGAAGCGGTGGAAGCCATTCGCCGCATTGCAGATCGCATGCGCGAGATCAACAAATATACGTCTGCTGTCGCGGCTTCGATCGAACAGCAGAGCGCAGCAACGGGTCAAATCTCCTCCAACGTGACCCATGCGGCCGAGGAGACAAACGTCGTTGGCTCGGTGCTGGGGAAGGTAAGCGAGGCAGCGACGCATACCCGTGCATCGGCCACTGCGGTGCTGGACGGCTCGCAGGCGGTTGAAGCAGCGGTTTCGGAGCTGCGCAGCGAGGTCGAAGAGTTTTCTGCGCAAAGTGGTGGTTTGAGCAGAGCACAGATGTCAGAGGTCGGATGTCGGATGTAATCTCCGACATCTGATTATTAGCTTGAGGTCCCAGTTGTTTTGGCGTGCTGCCCCAACTTAGACAAAAAAGGATCTAATCATCACAGCCGGGGAAAGGGGGGCTCGTCACTTCCTGCTACGCAGTCGTTTAGGCAGGTCGCTTGTTCGAGCTAGCGGCTTCCGACAAGAAATGCCATGCACGCTTTATCAGCATTAACCGACCGCTTATCCGTCGGGAGACGTTTGTTCTCCATCGAATCATCATTGTTACGTAGATCAATCAACGCGGGTATCTTCAGTCCACTTACGACGTTGGGGGCCAGCCAACCCGACCCGAGCACAGCTGAACATAAACCGTCTCCCCCGAGCGAGAAAGTGCTGATCCATGGAATCAACTATGCCCCGGAGCAGATCGGAGTTGGTCGTTATACCACTCAGTTAGCGGAGTACCTGTCAGCCAACGGCCATATCGTTGAAGTCGTTACCGCGCCTCCGCACTATCCGGGTTGGTTCGTCCGGGCTGGATACCCAGTTCATTGGTATTCGCGCGAAACGCTGAACGGGGTCAAGGTCTACCGCTGTCCGCTGTTGCTTCGCAAGAACGGAAGTGGCTTCTGGCGGTTCTTGGCCCCGCTGAGTTTTGCGATTGCGGCGGCCCCTCTCGTCGCGTGGCGTATTTTATGCTTTAGGCCAAAGAGCGTCATCTGCATTGAACCGACACTGTTCTCGGCCCCTGCAGCCAGTCTTGCGGCTAAACTCGTCGGGGCGAAGCGCATCCTTCATGTGCAGGACCTCGAAGTCGATGCGGCATTCGCCGTTGGCCATCTCAAAGCTGGTCTTAAGGAGCGCATTGCGCTCTTATTTGAGCGCATTGTGCTTCGGAAGTTTCAGACGATTGTTACAGTTTCCGAGCAGATGCGAGAGCGACTCTTGCAAAAACAACTGCCCCCGGAGAGTGTGCACGTTGTCCGCAACTGGGTCGACTTGTCGCAAATCAAGCCGCTGCCAGCTCCCAATACCTTTCGGCAAGAGCTTCGCCTTCGTGATGATGCCTTTGTCGTGCTCTACGCTGGACACATCGGGCAGAAACAAGCCCTACATCTCGTTTTTGCTGCCGCCGAGAAGCTTAGAGGAGCGGATCGAATACAGTTCGTTATTGCGGGCGAAGGCTCACTCAAACACAAATACGTGGCACAGTACGGGGGGATGCCTAACATACATTTCTTGCCGCTGCAGCCCGAAGAAAGGCTATGCGAGCTACTAAACTTGGCCGATCTTCATATTTTGCCACAGGACCGGGGTGCCGCTGATTTGGTTCTGCCATCGAAACTTGGAGGAGCATTAGCGAGCGGACGTCCTCTCTTGGTTCAGGCCGATGAGGGAACTGAACTTCATAACCTATTGAGTGGCGTCGCCCTCGTGGTCCCAGCGGGGGACGTGGACGCTCTCGCGCGTGCGATTGCGGATGCAAGTACGCAGGCTTTGAGCGTGGAAGGCTATGGTGAAGTGGCGGCCTTCTTCGCTCGCGATCGGGTTTTGCCGGTTTTCCGTGAGCTAATCTGCGCTCAACCTTCGCTTGTGGTGACGAATTTTCGGGTGAGAGTTGTTATAGGTGCCTTCATGTACGTGGTTGAGAACATTCGGGCTCTCTTCCAGGGATCTAGTCGAGTTAAGAGCGCATCAGAACCGGCTGAATAAACTGCCGCCTTCTTTAGTTGACTTAGGGTCTTACAAGACGCTTGAGCCAGCTTTGCTTTGGGTTTCTCATAGACAACTTTTGAATTAATCCTAACCATTAAGGGCGCCGAGCTCACCACGTCAGTGATCGCGATCGGTAATCCGCTGATCATGACCTCCGAGATTGACAAAAGCTTAACAGAACCGTCTAACAAAAAACCGAATTGCACCATCATCGCGCGTTTTTTTTGGCGAAAATACACGCCTATGACTGAGAGTCAGGGGACTTGGGGATGACGGCAGCCGTATTCGCCGCGGACACGATTGCAGCTGGTTCGCTGGCCGGACGGCGAATCTCGCTCCAGCATGCCGTCGTAACCTTCCTGCTAATAAGAGGTTGCGCTCCTCTTCCTGTGTGGGATGGCGCCGGGCTTTTACCTCGAAGCATTCGGTGCCTCGGCGGTGACGCAGGAACAGTTCCAAGCGCAACTGGAGGCGGCCGCGATCGGTGTCGTGGTCTACCTGATCTGCGCGCGGCTCTACCCGGTTTACTCTCCCTCCCTTATTCTCGACGCTAGGCTCAATATCAAACGGCTTATCTTGGTTGTGGTCGCCACTTTTTCGACCCTCGTTGCAATCGCCGCCGCCACCAAGACTACTCAGAATTATTCGCGCCTTTGGTTCCATGTTTGGGCCATATCCGCCCTTGAACTCCTTCTCCTTGCACGCCTCTGCGGGGTAATGTGGGTAAAGGGAAAATTGCAGCGTGGGGCCTGTATCTTCCGGGCATTGAGCATTGGTCTGGGTGCGCGCCCGCTGACCCCTGAGCAACTGCTCCTCTATTCTAGCAACCAGACCCGCACGGTCAGGAGCAGCACGCTCGCTGCCACAGCAGATATTGAAGCGCTCGCCGCTACCATCCGTGGCGAAGGGGTCGACCAGGTCTACATATCGGCGCCGTGGAGCTTCATGCCGGAGCTCGCGAGCAAAATTACTAAACTTCGCTTTCTAGCTGTCGACATATTCTTGTACTGTGACGATGATCGCCTTCGGGGGGAGGTATTGAACGTTCGAGATCTCGGAGAAGGCCTGGCGTTTCAGGCCGGGTTCTGTCCCATCGCGGGATGGGACCGATTGACAAAACGTTGCGGGGACATCGTCGCCTCTTTGTTTGCTCTCGCCGTCACGTCGCCATTGCTTGCCCTCATCGCGATCGCCATAAAGCTGGAAAGCGCCGGACCAATCCTCTTCCGCCAGGTCCGCGAAGGTCTCAATGGAACGCACTTTGAGCTCTTGAAATTTCGGTCAATGTATGCGGATAAGACTGATCCGGACGCGACAAAGCAGACTAGCCAGAATGATGATCGCGTAACGCGGGTGGGCTGGATTATCCGCCGACTGAGCATCGATGAATTACCCCAGCTGTTCAATGTCCTTGAAGGCTCGATGTCGCTTGTGGGACCACGCCCCCATGCATTGCGAACAAGAGCCGAAGGGAGGGCGCTTGAGGAGGCCGTCGACTATTATGCGTCGCGTCATCGGGTGAAGTCCGGCATTACCGGTTGGGCGCAAGTGAACGGGCTGCGTGGCGAGCTCGATTCCATAGAGAAGCTTAAAGCGCGGGTCGACCATGATCTTTACTATATACAAAATTGGTCAATTTGGTTCGACATCAAGATCATTATCAGGACCGTGTCGCTGGTGCTGTTCGATAGGAAGGCGTATTGATTGTCGCAAACCATCGAGTTCTTGCGCGGTTTCGCCACAGCACTACAAGTAAATTGGAGATGGGTCCCGTCGCGAGATGCCCCCGCTAATCGCTGGATCACGATCCGCCGCTTGTGCTGCGCTCTGTAGGATTGGCGCCTCGTGATGGGCACTTCGCTTGATCCTTGGATCGCGTTCGCGCGGGAAACCGCCCCTAGCGCCGCCGCACTCGTTTTCACGTTCGTGTTCGCGGGCACGATTGTGTTCGCCCTTTTGCTGATTTGCGCAGGAGATCCCAAGCGAATGCTGCGGTCGCTTCTAGTTCTGGGACCGATTGCTGGCGCATACTTTGCAATCCAGGTGGCTGCTTTTGTGGCGATGACGGGGTGGCCCGTTCTGTGGCTGCTTGAGCAGCTTCTCGGACTGCCTCCTGCAAGTGAGGCAAGAGTGATATCGCTTCTTTCGCTCAACTATGCTTCGATAGGAATAGCAGCTGCCGCTGCGGTGGGCTTCATCGTAGTGCTGATTACCGGTGGTATTTGGCAAGAGCAGGGCCGGACTCGGCAGGGTGGGAAAGAACCGCGCAGCTCCGATGCGTTATTCGAGCTGCAGGAGCAAGATCGAATGGCTGACGAGGCGGTACATTTCCCAAACGCAGAAGTTATTCCTGCGACTGAGAAGCGAGATGATGGACGACTGGGCGGAAGCTACCGCCGCATTGGAGTTATTGTGGGAGCATTGTTTGCGCTGGTCTCGCTGACGGCGGGTCTGGTGATTGCCGGGACTGAACACAATTTTTTGCCGATCTTGTACTTCGGAGTGGCCGCAACTGTTGTTTTTGGCATGACCTACGGCAGTGGCCGACTGCTTGGTTGGATCGTGGAAAGCTTCGTTTTCAAGAACGAACGCGCTGTAGAGGAGAAAATTTCCTGAGGACGAAGGTGCTTGCGAGCCCTGGTGCTTTCAGAGATGCAGTAACGGCATCGGCTCGAACCGGCAGTCGGACCTTGCTGGGTCGCTGTGGAATTGCGTTTATATGTGGTTTTTTCGCGACGTTTGGCCTCGGCTGCCAAGTTGCATCAGCCATGGTGCGCATTGCTGATGACTCTGGTGGCCCTATGGGAGCTTACCTGGAAAGGTTCGCATCAATCAGGAACTCTCGAGAGCAGGTAATCATCGATGGGTTTTGCCTTTCGGCTTGCACGCTGGTTCTTGCCATGATCCCTCGTGATCGTATCTGCCTGACGCCGAAGGCGGTATTTGGGTTCCACGCCGCGAGCTCAAGCCAACAATGGTTATATCCTCAAGCCGGTAGCGCAGGGACCCGAACCTTGTGGGCGCTATATCCTGAATCGATCCGCAAGCTGATAAGGAAGAAGGGTGGATTATCAAAAGAGATGGTTTACCTGACGGCGCAGGAGCTATCGTCAGGCTTTTCGCGCTGCGATGAAAAGCATAAAGGCAGACCGTGACTCCACAAAAGCTTGAGTCCCTTGTTGAGTACCGTCGCGTGCACCTCGCGCAACCTCAGAGGAAATCAGCACGCAGATCTGGGTGGCCTGCGGGACGACCGACATGCGGCGAGGATTTGACGGCCTCGCCATGATGGTGCAGGACGTGCTCAAGCGCAATCCGTATTGCGGGCATCTGTTTGTGTTCCGGGGGAAGCGAGCTGACAGAATTAAGGTTCTCTGGTGGGACGGCACGGGCTTGTGTCCGCATGCGCAACGGCTGGAGCGCGGACGGTTTGTCTGGCCGTTGACGAAGGAAGGCGCTGTAGTCCTGACGCTGGCGCAATTGTCGATCTTGTGCGAGGGAATCGATTGGCGGGTGCCGGTGCGCACCGACGTATCGAGAGATGCTCTGCGACGCGCTGGCTGATGCGAATAATCGCGCGAGTGATTTGTCAACCAACAAGTACGATCTCTCAACTAATTATGACATCTGA
Source organism: uncultured Alphaproteobacteria bacterium (assembly GCA_963841705.1). GTDB lineage: Bacteria > Pseudomonadota > Alphaproteobacteria > Rhizobiales > Xanthobacteraceae > VAZQ01. The sequence goes on along the minus strand of CAWJDY010000010.1, from coordinate 74,874 downwards.
CATCTGATATGACATCTGTTATCTGTCCTCCGCCGTTGGTCGTGTGATCGCGGCCTGCGCCGCCGCGAGCCGTGCAATGGGGACCCGGAATGGCGAGCACGAGACGTAGTCCAGCTCAATTTCATGACAAAAGGCGACCGACGACGGATCGCCGCCGTGCTCTCCGCAAATGCCGACCTTGAGCTTGGCGCGCTCTGCGCGACCGCGTTCCACCCCGATGCGCATGAGCTCACCGACCCCTTCGCGGTCGACAGAGACGAACGGGTCCGCAGACAGAATCCCGCGGGCCATATAGATGCCTAGAAAGCTCGCGGCGTCGTCGCGGCTGATCCCGTACGTCGTCTGGGTCAAATCATTGGTGCCGAAGGAAAAGAATTCGGCGCTCTGGGCGATTTCACCGGCACGCAATGACGCACGCGGCAACTCAATCATGGTGCCGACCTGGTAATGGACCCTGGTTTTGGTCTCCTGTTCCACCGCCTTCGCCATGGCGTCGATGCGCGCCTTGACGAGATCAAGCTCAGCTTTGCTCGCAATGAGCGGGACCATGACCTCCGGGACTACCGGCCTGCCCGTGCTTTTACGGGCTGCAACCGCCGCCTCGAAGATCGCCCGCGCCTGCATTTCCGCGATCTCGGGATAAGCAATGGCCAGCCGACATCCGCGAAACCCCAGCATCGGGTTGAACTCGTGCAGCTCGCGCGCGCGATCCGCTAGCTTCTTGGCATCGGCGTTCATTCCGTCGGCGACTTCGGCGATCTCACGCTCGGTGTGGGGAAGGAATTCGTGCAAAGGCGGGTCGAGAAGCCGGATCGTGACCGGCAGACCCTGCATGATCTCGAACAGCTCGGTGAAGTCGGCGCGCTGCATGGGCAGAAGCTTGGCAAGGGCGGCGCGGCGCGACTGCTCATCATCCGCAAGGATCATCTCGCGCATGGCCCGGATGCGACCCTCATCGAAGAACATGTGCTCGGTACGGCAAAGCCCGATACCTTCCGCGCCGAATTTGAGAGCAATCCTCGCATCGTTGGGGGTATCCGCATTGGCGCGCACACCGAGCTTGCGCGACGCGTCGGCCCAGCCCATCAGGGTCGCGAACTCACCCGACAGCTCCGGCTCGGTCATGCGCACGCGACCAAGAAGAACCTGGCCGGTGGAGCCGTCAATGGTGATCACGTCGCCCTGCCGAAGCGTGCGCCCGGCAACGCTTACCGTTGTGGCAGCATAGTCGACCCGCAGCGAACCCGCGCCGGAAACGCAAGGCTTGCCCATGCCTCTCGCAACCACGGCCGCATGCGAGGTCATGCCGCCTCGCGTCGTGAGAATCCCTTCTGCCGCATGCATGCCGTGGATGTCTTCCGGCGAGGTCTCCACCCGCACGAGGATCACCTTCTTGCCCTTCGCCTTGAGCGCCTCGGCCTCATCGGCCGACAAAACGATTTCTCCCGATGCGGCACCGGGAGAGGCCGGAAGCCCGGTGGCGATCACCTCTCGTTGGGCAGTGGGGTCGATGGTGGGGTGCAACAGCTGATCCAGCGACAGCGGCTCGATCCGGGCAACTGCCTGCTTGCGCGTGATCAGGCCCTCGTTGGCAAGGTCGACCGCAATTTTCAACGCTGCCTTGGCCGTGCGTTTGCCCACGCGCGTCTGCAGCATCCAGAGCTTGCCTTGCTCAACGGTGAACTCGAGGTCCTGCATGTCGCGATAGTGCCGTTCGAGCAGAGCATAGATCCCGGTGAGCTCCTTGAACGCTTCCGGCATCGCCGCTTCCATCGAGGGGCTGGCAGAACCCGCCTCCCGGCGCGCTATCTCGGTAATCTCCTGGGGGGTGCGGATGCCGGCGACCACGTCCTCGCCCTGCGCATTGATCAGGAACTCGCCGTACAGCCGCTTCTCGCCCGTCGAGGGATTGCGCGTGAATGCGACGCCCGTGGCGGAGGTCTCGCCCATGTTGCCGAATACCATGGCCTGGACGTTCACCGCGGTTCCCCAACTTTCAGGGATGTTGTGCAAACGGCGATACGTGATCGCGCGCTGGTTCATCCAGGATCCAAAGACGGCGCCGATGGCTCCCCAAAGCTGGGCGTGGGGATCCTGGGGAAACGGCTCCCCGTGCTCCTCCTCCACTCGCTCCTTGTAGCGTCGCACCAGCGCGACCCAGTCCTCGGCCGCAAGCTCCGTATCAAGCGTGTAGCCGTGCCGATCCTTCTGCTCGTCGAGGATCTCCTCGAAGTGATGGTGACCGACGCCCAGAACCACGTCGGAATACATCGTGATGAAGCGGCGATAGGAATCGTAGGCAAAGCGCTTGTCCTGTGAGTTCCTCGCCAGCGTTTCTACGGTTTGATCGTTAAGGCCGAGATTGAGCACCGTGTCCATCATGCCGGGCATGGATGCGCGGGCGCCCGAGCGCACCGACACGAGCAGCGGATTGTCCGCGTCCCCGAATGTCTTGCCCACAAAGCGGCCCACTCGATCGAGGGCGGCGGTGACCTGTTCCTTCAAACTCGAAGGATAGGTTTTTCCATTCTGATAGTAATAGGTGCAGACGGCCGTCGTGATGGTGAAACCGGCCGGCACCGGCAGCCCGAGATTTGCCATCTCGGCGAGGCCCGCGCCCTTGCCGCCAAGAAGGTCGCGCATCTCCGCACGGCCTTCAGCCGATCCATTCCCGAAGCTGTACACCCACTTGCCGTCGCCCCCGCGCTTTGGGCGCAGGCTATCCGCTGAGGCGGCACCCTTAGCGGGCTTACCGACCTTGCCGGCCTTTCCGGGCCTCTGCGGTACTGATCGGGCAGCCTTCTTTGACGACGGCGTGCGGCGCAAGCTCGGTTTGGTCATGAATTGTTCAGTGGATGAAGTGGTGAATTGCATTCAGGCCCATGATGCCGAACAGGATCAGATAAATTGCAACGATATAGTTCAAGAGGCGCGGCACGATCAGAATCAGAATCCCTGCTATCAAGGCAATCAACGGACTGATATGGGCGGCTGTGATGGTCATGGGAATCTCCCTATCGGCAAGCAGGACAATAATGACGGCACACGCGCCCGGTTCCAAGAGGCTCGATCACTGATCGAACCTTCATCAGCCGCCACGTAATCGGCTGCCAATTTCGGCTTTTGATCAGGGGAGCCCTGATTTCAGCCTTCAATGCGTGAAAAATCTGCAACCGTGCGAGTAGCCTCTCGGATCTCGTTTAGCAGCTTCAATCTGTTCTCGCGCAGGAGATGTTTGTCGGCCCCCTCGGTGACGTTTACTGTCACTTTGTCGAAGAAAGCATCGACATAGGGGCGAAGCTTCGCCATGCTGCGCATCGCTGCCTCAAAGTCCTCCCTCGTGCTGGCCACACCTACCTCCGCCTTGGTTGTCGCAATTGCCTGCGACAATGCCTGCTCCTCGGTCTGGCGGTAGAGAGATGGATCGGGCGTGCCCACGTACTCGCACCCGTCTTTCTTCTCTTCGATCCGGATGATGTTGGTCGCACGCCGGTACCCGGCGAGGAGATTTCGGCCGTCTTCGGTGTCGAGAAACTTCCCCAACGCCTCAATGCGCCGGACCATGAGCAGAATGTCATCCTCCCCGGCAAGCACAAAAACGGCGTCTACCAGGTCATGCCGCGCACCCTGCTCGCGCAGCTGAACCTTGAGGCGGTCCGCAAAGAAAGCGAGAAGATCAGAAATGAGCACCTCCGGGCGGCTCTGGCGAGCAGCACTCAATCGGTCGTGTAAGCTCCAGGCTTCGCGGATCACTCCGGAGAGCGGCAAGCGCAGCCCGTTCGCCAGCACCAGCCTGATTGTACCCAAGGCCGCCCGCCGCAGGGCGTAGGGGTCCTTCGACCCGGTCGGCTTCTCGCCGATGGTCCAGAAGCCGACCAGAAGATCGAGCCTGTCGGCAAGCCCGACGGCAACCGAAACCCCCTCCGCGGGCACGAGATCATCGGGCCCCTTCGGCTTGTAGTGATCTTCGCAGGCATGCGCGACCGCTTCGTCTTCGCCCTGCGCTCGCGCGTAGTACTTGCCCATGAGCCCTTGCAGCTCGGGAAACTCGCCTACCACTTCGGTGAGCAGGTCTGCCTTGCAGAGGCGCGCCGCGCGTTCGGACTTCTGCACGTCGGCATCGATCGCGCGCGCGATATGCCCCGCCAGCGCCTCCAGGCGGGCAATGCGGTCAGCCTGGGTGCCGAGCTTCTCGTGGAAGACGATGTGCTGAAACTTCGGCAACCGATCCTCGAGCCTGGTCGCAAGATCGGTCTCATAGAAGAATTTCGTATCCGAGAGCCGCGCTCGAATCACACGCTCGTTGCCCCCAATGATGGCCCTGCCGCCGTCGCGCGCCTCAGTGTTGGCGACCAGGATGAACTTGCTGACCAGCTGCGCGTTGCGTGGATCGCGCAGCACGAAGCATTTCTGGTTATTGCGAATGGTGGCGCGAATGACCTCGGGAGGGATCGAGAGAAACGCTTCGTCGAACGTGCCCATCAGGGCGACCGGCCATTCCACCAGGCCCGCGACTTCATCGAGGAGCTCGCTGTCTTCTACCAAGTCATAGCCCTGGGCGAAGGCAAAATTCCTCGCATCGGCAAGAATGATCTGCTTGCGCCGTTCGCGATCGATGACGACCTTCGCTTTCTCAAGCTTCACTGCATAATCCTCAAGGCGGCGAACCGTGAACGGTTGCGGCGCCAGAAAACGGTGGCCGCAGGTCTCGTTCCCCGCCGCAATGCCATCGACCCGAAATTGAACAATGTCGGGATCTTCGGTTTCCGGTCCAAACGTGGCGACAATCGAATGCAGAGGGCGAACCCAGCGCAGCGAGCGAGCATCGGAAGCACCCGCGTCAAGGCTCGGATCATCGGAAGCGGCCTTGGCGGACTGCTCGCCCCATCGCATGGACTTGGGCCATGGGAAGGTGCGGATGACCGCGGGCAGGATTTCAGCGATCACGTCAATGGCGGCGCGCCCCGGTCGTTCGATAACGGCCACATAGAAGTCGCCTTTCTTGTCAGGCTGAACCCTGGCCTCGGCGATGGACGCAAGACCGGAAGCACGCAGAAAGCCCGCAATGGCGGCCTCCGGCGCGCCCACGCGAGGACCCTTTTTCTCCTCCTTGACGTCGGGCTGCTTGGCCGGGATCCCCTGCACCGCCAGCGCCAGCCGCCGCGGCGTCACAAAAGCCTTCGCGCCTTCGTATACCAGACCGGCTTGCACCAATCCTTCGGTCACGAGCTTGCGCAGATCCTCCGCAGCGCGCCCCTGCATGCGCGCCGGGATTTCCTCGGAGAACAACTCGAGCAGAAGGTCAGGCATTCCCGGCGGAGCGCTCCAGGACTCTTTGTGTCGCGCTAGGAGAGGTCAGCGCCGGGAGCTGTCATCAGCTGCTTGTGGCTGCCATCGCACAGGGGACGATTTCCGGTCCGCTTGCATGCGCAGAACCACGCCTGCTCCGCCTGGGCCGCTTTCCACTCCACCGGGGTGAATTGCGTTCCCTTGTGCGAGCCATCGCAGAAGGGCTGCTTTTTCGAGCGCCCGCATGCACACCACCAATAGCTCTTGCCAGCCTCGACATCGACCGCAAGCGGCTGACGTCCGCCGATTTCGGGCACCACGCTCATGCTGATCCTCCTCCGGCCGGTGTCGCAAGCCATGCCTCGCCACAAGCTTTGGCGAGCTCGCGCACGCGCAGAATGTAGCTCTGACGCTCGGTAACGGAAATTACCCCACGCGCGTCGAGCAGATTGAATACGTGGCTTGCCTTGATGCACTGGTCGTAAGCGGGTAGCGCCATGAGATGCCGGCGCCTGTTGCCTGTGGTCACCCAACCGGCATCAATGTATTGGCGGCAGGCCTGTTCCGCCATCCTGAATTGCTCAAACAGCATGCCGGTATCGGCAAATTCGAAGTTGTGGCGCGAGTATTCCTGCTCCGCCTGCAAAAATACATCGCCGTAGGTCACTTTTTGCTTGCCCTCGCGGCCGTTGAAATTGAGATCGAATACGCGATCAACGCCCTGCACATACATGGCAAGCCGTTCGAGCCCGTAAGTCAGCTCGCCGGAGACCGGTGCGCATTCAAAACCGGCCACTTGCTGGAAATAGGTGAATTGCGAAACTTCCATGCCGTCGCACCAGCATTCCCAGCCCAATCCCCAGGCGCCGAGCGTCGGAGATTCCCAGTCGTCCTCGACGAAGCGTATGTCGTGAAGCTCGGGATCGATGCCGATGGCATAGAGCGATTTGAGATAGAGCTCCTGGATGTCGTCGGGTGACGGCTTCAAGATGACCTGGAATTGATAATAGTATTGAAGGCGGTTCGGGTTCTCCCCATAGCGCCCGTCCTTCGGCCGCCGCGAGGGCTGCACAAACGCCGCGTTCCACGCCTTCGGTCCCAACGCGCGCAATGTGGTGGCGGGATGAAACGTGCCGGCACCCACCTCCATGTCATAGGGCTGCAAGATCACGCAGCCATGGTCGGCCCAGTACCGTTGCAGCTCCAGGATCAATCCCTGGAACGAATGCTCGGGGCGCATGTGGGCGGGAAGATCGCGGCTCATGAGCTCGCCAATCATCGAGATGCGGCGCATCGCCGCGTAGACCTAATGACCGCGCGGGGAGCGGTCAAGAATCCGGCACGGACCGGCGCAAGTCCTGCGATGACGATCAGGGGGCTCCTTGCTATCTTTCCGGCATGCTTCTCCTCATCCGCTTGCTGGCGTGCACCGCAGCCCTGCTGGCGCTGGCCACGCCGCATTCAGCGTTTGCCCAGAATCGTCCTACCCGCGCGATCAAGCTCGTCGTCGGGTTTACTCCCAGCGGCACGACCGATTTCGTCGCGCGCCTTCTGGCGGAACGTCAGTCGACTGCGCTCGGCCAAAGCGTGGTCGTGGAAAACCGGCCCGGCGCCAATGGCGCGATCGCGGCAGAATACGTTGCGCGCTCGGAGCCTGACGGCACGACCCTGCTGTTCACGACTGTAGGTGCGGTTGCGATCAATCCGGGGCTGCGCAGCAGCCTGCCTTATGATCCAAGCAAGGATTTTGCGGCGGTCGGGCTTGCAGTGCGCAACTCGACCATGCTGGTCGTGAGGGCGTCGATGCCGGTCAATTCCGCGCTCGAGCTCGCAGACATGGCAAGGCAGAAGTCAGGCGCGATGAGCATTGGCGTTACCGGGCTCGGCGCCATCTCGCATCTCGCGCTTGTGCTCTACGAGGAGGCAGCCGGCGTGAGATTTCAGGCGGTGCCCTATCGCGGAGCATCGCAGGGAATAATTGATCTTCTTGCCGGCCGGCTCGACGGCTTCTTTGCCGACGTGCCGACCATCATCGCTCAGGTCAAAGCCGGGAAGCTGAAGGCCTTGGCGGCGGCGTCGCAGATCCGTTCTGAAATCTTTCCCGACGTGCCCACGCTGATCGAGCAGGGCTTTGCCGACGCCGTAGCCAATCAGTGGGCAGGCATCCTCGCTCCTGCACTCACGCCGCCCTCCAAGATTGCGAAGCTCAATGAGGCGCTCAATGCCGCGCTCGCCGATCCAGCGATCCGCAGCAAGCTGCAACACGCCGGGGTCACTCCGTCGCCAAGCAGCCCGGCGGAATTCGCGAGCTACCTGCAGAGTGAGATCACACGCTGGGGTAAGGTGATCCGGGAGAAAGGGATCAAAGGCGAGTAGGCTCCGCTAGAGAATTCTCAGGGCCGATCACATGACCCGCCATAGACCGGTGCGTGGATCGTGTCGCAGGGTCGGCAAAGCCCGCCGATCGATCGGATCCGTTGCCGATCTTGCTCTGATCCGTTCAAGCTCATCATTAATGCGGCGGACCTCTCTGGCCGCCCAGTGGATCACCATGCCCGCGCCAAGCACACCGACCGCGATCTTGACGAAGGGTGAGACGAGAAATGCCGGCATGGGAGCTTCTCCTGTCAGTGCCGAACCCGATCACAAACCGTAACGCGACCATATCGCACGTTCTTCCAGCGCGGATATCATCTCCCGCGCAAATCCATTCTGCTGGGATAGCTGCTGGAGAAGCGCCACGCCGGCCTGCGGCCGCCCGAGCCAACTGCGCGGGGGCGATCCCACGACGGCTAGGCACCGGGCAATCCCTGACATCAGCGAAAAATACAGGGAAAAGCTGAAGGTATTATAATACCGCTAGCTGAGCTTCCGGGGATGCTTGATTTCATACCGGGAGCGACTACATTGCAGGAGAGTTCCTCGGCCCAGAAAATTGGGCGCGTGATTAGGATTGCCCCGCGACGGCCTCCGTCGCGTCGGATGGGGACGCAGCGCTGAGCTCGCCGCGGCGCTCTTTGGATTTCAGTCAAAACCGAACACGGAAGGATCGCGTCCGCGGTCAGCTTTTGGCGTCTGTGCATTACCGATGGTCATGCGCAGCCCGCCCCGGCCACTGAGGCTGCTGCCCTTCCGGTCCGTCGCGCAGAACGCTCGGCGGACGCTCGCGAAGCCCATGTTGGCGCCGCGCGCGTGTTCAGATCGAAACCAAATAGAGGACTACAACCATGTCTGAAGACTACGAGGCCGACGCTGTCGGCTACAAACATCCACCCCGGGAGCATCAGTTTCGCCCGGGGCAAAGTGGGAACCCGAGCGGGCGGCCCAAGGGAGCGCGCAATTTCCGGTCGGAGCTGCGCGAGGAACTCAGCGAAGTGGTCACCGTCCACGATGGTGATCGGGACATCCAGATCTCCAAACAGCGGGCCTTGATCAAGAGCGTCGTGGCCGCGGCCATCGGTGGCAATCAGCGTGCCGCGGCGTCGGTACTGGCGATGTGCATGCGCATGCTCGCTGAGGCCGAGGACGATGACGCGATTGAGGACGTCGGGGATCGCGAAATTGTGGAGGCGTTCACCAAGCGCAAAAAACGGGCTGCGACAGCGTCAGGAGCAAAGTCATGACCGGCGATTTCAAGAGCTTGCTGCGCAGCAATCTGCTGGCGTTCGCGATGAAGGCGTACAAAGAGATGAACGCACAGAGCATGCCCGATGATCCATATCTCCAGCTTCTGGCCGACCGGCTGGCAGGCGTGGTCACAGGTAAGACAAAACGCCTCATCGTCAATCTTCCGCCGCGCCATTTCAAGACCTGGATCGGCTCGGTCTCTTTGTCGGCTTGGGTGTTGGGGCGTGATCCTTCGGCGAAGATCCTGATCGTAACCTACGGCCAGGAGCTCGCGGAAAAGATCGCCCATGGCATCCGCGGGATTTTACGCAGCGAGTGGTACAAAGGGGTGTTCAAGAAGGCGCGATTGACGAAGAGCCGCTCCAAACTCGATGACTTCGTAACCACCGCAGGTGGCGGTGTTCGCTCCGTGTCGATTGAGGGCGGGGTCACCGGCCACGGCGCCGATTTCATCATCATCGATGACCCGATCGAGCTGAAAGACAGCAACAACGTGAAGCGGCTCGACCGGGTGGTGGAACTCTTCGATACCGAGATCCTCACGCGGCTCAACAACCCGAAGCGCGGGCGCGTTCTTATCATCGCGCATCGGGTGAACGAAGACGACCTATCGGGGCATCTGCTGGAGCAGGGGCGGTGGGAGCACTTGCAGCTGCCGCTCATTGCCATGCGCCGGCGGAGCTACAAGCTCCCCGACCATGGGGTCTGGGTCCGGGAAAAGGGCGAGCTGCTGCGGCCGGACGCCTTCACTTCACGCGACATCGAGCTTTTGCAAGCCGCGAGGCGGCCGGGGTTCGAGACGGTCCAGCAGCAAAACCCGGGTGGCACCAGATTGCTGCGCATCAAGTCGGAGAACTTTGGGACCTTTCCGTCGGCGCTGGTGCCGATGTCCGATTCCGGTGTGGTGCTCAGCGTGGATCCGGGCCAGAAGGGCGGGCCGCTGCACAGTTTCTCGGTCATCCAGGCCTGGCTGCCAGTCCGCGGCAATCATTTGCTGCTGGAGCAGTGGCGGGAGCAAGCGCACTACCCGGTTCTGCGGGAAGCTGTCCGCAGAATGATCAAGAGGCACGATGTGAGCGCCGTCCTGATCGAAGACACCAATCAGGGCCCATCGCTGGTGTCCGAGATTCGACCCCGTCCGGGCATGCGCATCTGCCCGATCATGCCCATCGGCGACAAGATCGAACGGGCTCGCGAGCACCAGGCCCTCATCCGCAGCGGGGGCATTCAACTGCCCTCGGATGCTGTGTGGCGCGAGAGCTTCATCACCGAGTGGACACTGTTCCCGTGCGCGGGTTTCGATGATCAGGTCGATGCGACCGTGCAGTACCTCGAATGGATCTCGCATAACGCCGCGCTGCCCAAGCGGGAGCGAGCCGGGTTTGCAGGCATGACCAATTCGCGCGGACAGCAGATATATGGAGCGGGCATTCTTGCCGATCGTCAAGTGCAAGGCGTCGCCGTGTCGCTGGCCAGCCGTAGGCCATGGTACTGGTAGGCAGGCAACTCCCTCTCGGTCGTAAAGCCCTGGCCGGATACGGCCGGGGCTTTCTTCTAGGCTCGGCAACGCGTTCCCGATGTGCCGACGTGGAGCTATGCGGGCGCGGTGACGTTTGCCGAGTCCTCCGGCGCGCTGGCGCTCGACCACTCCGCGAGCTTTACCGCAACCGTCTTCGGCATGACCAGGCGACCTATCTCCAGAATGAAATCACGCGCTGGGGCAACGTGATCCGGGAGAAGCGGATCAAAGGCGAGTAGGTAAGCCGAGGTCCGCCAGCAACGAGAGCTTTGGAGACCTCAACTTCCGCCATTCAGGAGCGCACGCGGGAGGGTAGCCGATCACATGACCCGCCATTCATTGGTGCGTGGATCGCGTCGCAAGGTCGGAAGGGCCCGCCGGTCAATTGGATCCGTTGCCGACCTTGCTCTGAGCCGCTCAAGCTCGTCATTGATGCGGCGTACCTCTCTGGCAGCCCAGTAAATCACCACGCCCGCGCCAAGCACACCGAATGCGATCTTGACCAAGGGCGACATGAGAAATGCCGGCATGGTGTCTCTCCTATCGAGTGCCGAATCCGATCACAATCCGTAACGCGACCATATCGCACGTTCTTCCAGCGCCGATATCATCTCCTGCGCAAATCCATTCTGCTGGGATAGCTGCTGGAGAAGCGCCACGCCGGCCTGCGGCCGCCCGAGCCAACTGCGCGGGGGTGATATAAGCGGCGTCGCGACATCCTCTCCGAATCGCTCTCGCATGACTGAGCGCAAGTCCCCTATACCATCCGCCAAGCCGAGCGCGACCGCCGTGCTCCCCGTCCAATACTCCCCGGAGAACAGAGTTTGCTCCGGACCCTTGAGCCGCGCGCCCCGGCTCTGCTTGACCAGCTCGATGAACCCCTCGTGGATTTCACGCTGCACCGCCTTGAGCCGGTCAACGTCCTCGGGGTTCTCCGGCAGGAACGGGTCGAGCATCGCCTTGTGCTCCCCGGAGGTATAGAGCCTGCGCTCGATCCCGAGCTTGTCCATGAGTTTGGCAAACCCGAACGAGCCGCCGACCACCCCGATGGAGCCGACGATCGATGAAGAGTCACAAATGATCTCGTCGGCGGCACAGGCGATCATGTAGCCGCCGGAGGCCGCCACGTCCTCGGCAAACGCAATCACCCGAACGTTCTTTTCCGCCGCAAGCTGGCGGACGCGGCGATAGATCAGATGCGACTGCACCGGAGATCCCCCGGGGGAGTTGATCAGGAGCGCGATTGCGCGCGCCTTGCGCATCCCGAAGGCGCGCTCGAGGGGCCGCGCCACATTGGCGAGCGTGAGCCCGGGCTTGAGCGGAGTAGACAAGCCGATCACGCCGGAGAGGCGCACCACGGGAACGAGCGGCAGATCGCCAAGGAGCCGCTTGGGCAGGATCGGGCGCAACGCTTCCCGAGCGCTCAGGAAAAGCTGGCGCGAATGCTCGAAAATTCTCTGATCAGCCATGTTGTCGCAACTTCGTCTGGCCAACCGGACCCCCGGCGGGCCATTGCAGGTCTTAGGCCCAAGCCGCGTTGGTCTCAAGTTACCGTTCGTCAACCTATGCCGGTCCGCGCCCAGCCCCGCAAGGCAGCGCGGATGCCGGCTTGATAGGGTCCCTACGGAGCAAAGCTCGACCGAAGTTGCGCGGCCCAACGCCCGTCCATGCAACTTACCACCCAGATAGAGCGATAGCGACCCAGGACCGAGCCGTCTGCGCGATATCGGCAAAACTGCACGTCGAGATGAACCTTCGCCGAGCTGGCACTGATGGGATGACGAAATTCCCAGGTGCTGTGGTGCCATTCCTCTCCTGCCCGGGCATGAAAATCCTGCAGGTAGTTTTCCGGGCCTTCCCACACCATCATGCCAACACCGGCCAAACGGTAATGTGGAAAATGCAAGGTCTGCGCCAGAGCAGATGCGTCACCGGCATTAAGGGCAGCGAGATGCCGGTCGAGCACGTCCATGGCCGCAGCGATTGATTCCGCACGATCGACAGCCGCCGTCTCCATTTGCTTTCTCTCTGACGGGATCACCGCGATGCCGAGCTAGCCTTATTCTATCTGCAGCCCGTTCGCCTTGATCGGTCCTTCCCACCTGGCGATTTCATCGACCACGAACTTGGCGAGGTATTCGGGCGATCTGCGCTCACGCGCAACAGGCGCAACCCCGAGCTCGTGCAGACGGGTTTAAATCGCGGGAGTGTCCAGCGCCTGACTCGTTGCGTCGTTCAGCTTTTTCACGACCTCAGGAGGCGCGCCTTTCGGAAGAAAAAATGCATTCCAGGTCACGACATCGAAATCGACCAGTCCCTGCTCGTGCGCCGTGGGCAGATCCGGCATGATCGAGGAGCGCTGCCGTGACAGCATCGCGATGGCCTTGACCTTTTTGCCCAGGATCAGGGGCAGCGAACCGCCCACGTTGGAGCACATGTAATCGATCTGCCCGCCAATCAGATCATTCGCCGCCGGGCCGCCGCCGCGATAGGGAACGTGCGTGACGTTGACGCCGATGGCTGCGTTGAGCAGCGCACAGCCAAGGTGCGTCGTGGTGCCGGCCCCTGCCGAACCGAACTGCAGCTTTGCGCTGTTTGCCTTCACGTAATCGATGAACTGGACCAGATTGTCGGGGGGAAAGTCCTTGCGCGTCTCCAGCACCATGGGCTGTTCCACAAGCAAGGCGACCGGGGTGAAATCGGTGACTGCGTTGTATCGCGGCTTTTTATAGATCGTCTGGTTGTAGGCATGGGTGCCGATGCTGCCTAACAGAAATGTATAGCCGTCGGACGCGGCATTCACGACGCGGTTCACGCCGATGATCCCCGCACCCCCCGTGGTGTTCTCAATGATGATCTGTTGGCCGAGAATCTGGCCCATGCGCGCGGCAAGGATTCGGCCCAGGACGTCGAATGCGCCTCCCGCGGCAAACGGGACCACCATGGTGATCGGCCGTGAGGGGTAGCTCTGTGCCAGCGCCGGTGCTGGGCCGGCAGTCACCACAGCAGCAATCGCCTTGAGAATATCGCGCCGGCGCATTGCCTACTCCCTGAGCTCTGGACTGGTCGGAGATAAAAGCCAGAAGCTGGGATATTGCAGCACGGCTTTCTGGACAATGGAACGGGGCGGAACAACTATGTGCTGGCCGGGCACGAAATATCGGTCGCGGATCAACGCCGGGCTTGCGACCGGCCATTTGAGGAGGTGGGCAATGGCAGGGCGCGATACTAAGCGACAACTGCATCTGAACCTTTTCATCCATGGGCGGGGACATCATGAGGCCTCATGGCGTCACCCCGCGTCCTCGCCGCTGGCCCTCACCGACATCCGCTACTACCAGGACCTGGCGCAACGGGCGGAAGCCGGCCTGTTCGACTCCATCTTCCTCGCGGATCAGCTCGCGCTGGGCGAGGATGTGGACCAGGCGGCGCGCACCTGGCTCGAGCCCGTGACCGTGCTCGCCGCAGTGGCGGTGTCGACCAGCCGAATCGGGATGATCGCAACAGCGTCGACGACCTATACCGAGCCGTTCAACCTCGCGCGCCAGTTCGGGTCACTCGATCACATCAGCAATGGACGGGTGGGCTGGAACATCGTCACGTCCTGGCTCGCCTCGGCCGCGGGCAATTTCGGAGACAAGGGGCAGGTGAGCCATGCCGATCGCTATGCCCGTGGCGAAGAGTTCATGGCCGTCGTCAACGCGCTGTGGGACAGCTGGGCCGAGGATGCCGTGATCGACGATCGGCGCGGCGGGCGCTACGCGAGGGCAGGCCGGATCCGACGCATCAATCATGAGGGCGAGCACTACCAGGTCGCGGGGCCGCTCAATATGCCGCGGTGCCCTCAGGGCCGCCCGGTGCTGGTTCAGGCGGGTTCGTCCGATACCGGCCGGCGCTTCGCCGCGCGGCACGCCGAGGCTGTGTTCACCGCCCATATGGCGAAGGCAACAGCGCAGGCATTCTATACCGACCTCAAGCAGCTGGTTGCCGCTCAAGGGCGGGACCCTGCGCAAGCGCTCATTCTGCCTGGGCTCAGCCCGATGATCGCGTCCACGGAAGCCGAGGCACAGCGGCTTTCTTGCGAGGTCAACGAGCTTTCCGACCCGGAGGTCGGGCGCAAGCGGCTCTCCGGCCGGTTCGGCGGGCATGATTTCTCGCATTTGCCGCTGGACCGCCCGCTGAGGGAGGAGGACTTTCCCAAACCAAACTCGGTCGAGGCGGCGCGCAGCCGGACCGAGGTTATCCTGAACTACGTGCGGCGCGACCGGCCCACCTTGCGGCAGTTGCTCGGGACTTTGGCCGGCGCCCGCGGCCATTTCACTTTCGCCGGCACGCCGGAGCAGGTCGCCGACCTGATCGAGGACTGGTTCAGCGATGGCGCGGCGGACGGGTTCAACATCATGCCGCCGCTTCTCCCCTCGATGCTAGATGTCTTCAGTGCACAGGTGATCCCCTTGCTGCAACGGCGCGGGCTCTTTCGCACGGCATACGAAGGCAAGACCCTACGGGAGCATTACGGCCTTACGTGGCCGGAGAGCGCATTCAAGGACACCGCGTTGGAAGCGGTGTAAGCGCGCGCGGTTAGCTTGTAACGGGCGCCTTTGTCCTTCCGAACGCGGGCGGGTCTCTCGCCCTACTGCATGTACCAGCCGTGGCTCACCACCAACGATTGCCCGGTCATCGCGTTGTTCTTTGCGGCAGCAAAGAACAGCACGGCATCGGCGACATCGTCCGTCGTCGTGAACTCGCCGTCCACGGTATCCTTCAACATGACGTTGCGCACGACATCGGCCTCCGAGATGCCCAGCTCGGCGGCCTGCTCGGGGATCTGCTTTTCGACCAGGGGAGTTCGCACGAATCCGGGACAGACCACGTTCGCGGTCACGTCGTACTCTGCCCCTTCTTTCGCCAGCACGCGGCACAGACCAAGCAGGCCGTGCTTCGCCGTGACGTAGGGCGCCTTCAGCTTGGAAGCTTCGTGCGAATGCACCGATCCCATGTAGATAACCCGGCCGTATTTCTTGGCGTACATGTGCTTGAGGCAAGCCCTGGTCGTGAGAAAGGCGCCGTCGAGATGGATGGAAAGCAGCCGCTTCCAGTCCGCAAAGGGAAAATCGACGAGCGGCCGCACGATCTGGATGCCGGCATTGCTGACGAGGATGTCGACCTTGCCATATTTCGCAACAGTATCGGCAACGCCCTTCTCAACCTGCGCCTCGTCCGTCACGTTCATGGCGACCGCGAAGGCATCCGCCTTGCGCGCCCTGATTTCCGCAGCGGTTGCTTCCGCCGCCTTGAGGTCAAGATCTGCGATGACCGGGATACCGCCCTCGGCCGCAAACCGCAGCGCGACCTCCTTGCCGATCCCACTGGCGGAGCCGGTGATGATCGCTACTCGTCCGTCGAAGCGTGCCAAGATCGTCTCCTTTTTCTGCTCTGCTGCGAGGTCCGTCACGACTGCTTCAAGTAGTCATAGACGACCTCGCCAAGACCGAGAGTAAGATCAGTGAGGAAATGCGAGGCAGATACCACCTCGCGCACCGGAAGTCGCGCAACATCGCACTGGGCGTGCTCGAACATCTGCAGTGCCGCGGGGCCGCGCCACGCACCCTTGAGCGTCACATCCTCCACATAATAGCGCACCAGCTCGCAGACGCGCGGCCCGCAATCGACGTGCGGAATGATCTTGATCATGAAGTTGGGTTTGGCAAGGCTTTTAAGCAGGGGCTCGCGATCGATCTCGTGATGCTTGTAGCCCATGGTGGCGCAAACGCAGAGCACCGAGCCATAATGCAGGGTGCAGACGAGCGTCTCGTTCTCGTGCGATATCTTCGGGGTGGCGAGCTTCTTCGGGAAGCCCCAGATCTCACGGCCGCCGGCGATCGGCGAATTGTCGTCGAGATACATCGCGTGCACATAGCCGCCCTCCTGGATCGCGCCATCGGCTCCGCGGAATCGCACCGGAATGACCTGGCCTGTTTCGGTGTAGTCGCCGAACCCAGTGGAGTCGGGCATGCGGATGAACTCGTAGTTGACGGTGTCCCCCGCAACCTCCAGCGGCTCCGGCACCACCGCGCGCAGAGCATCCGGATCGGTGCGATAGGTGATGACGACGAACTCCCGGTCGTAAAACTTGTACGGACCTCTGGGGTAGGCCGGGTTTGTAAGCGGCATTGCAAAGGCGTTGGCGCGAACGTCGGCCAGTTTCATCGCAGGAGCCTCCTCAGGTGATGGTAAGATGCAACGCGTCAGCCGGTCTCCACGCTCGGCTCGAGCCCGAGCGCGGGCTTTCGCCGGATATGGTCTAAAGCACGCGCACGAACGTTGCCGTGCCTCCCGCATCGCTTTTGACGACAAGCTCGTTCGGCCTGAAGACCTCGATCGTGCTGATGGTCTCCTTGTTCAAGACCCGGTCGTTCTCGGCACTGTCGATTTTCAGGGTTATGGACTTTCCCTGAATCGCCCATGTCCCACGGATCGTCCCCGTAACGCCCTGACCGAGGGTGTTGCTGATGAAGCCGCGTTGTCGCACCTGCGACACGAACTTTCCGTCCGAGGCAAACGTGATTGCCTCGTTCACGTCTCCGACTGCGCCTTGCCACTGTCCGAGGATCTTCGTCGCGTATTGCGTCTCGGGGACAGGTGCTCCCTCCGACGAGCATCCCATGAGCCCCAGTGCGAGCAGCAGCGCAACCGAAGAAAATCGAGTCATGCTCATGATGTTTCAAGATTTCGGTACGCTACTTGACTTTCTCGGCTGCCTTCTTGCCCGGCTTGTCGCCGTCTTTCGCTTCCCGCTCCGCCGCGTGATATTTGCGTCGGATCTCCGCGAGGTCCACGCGAGTAGGCGGAAACTGCAACCCCATCCCGTCCATGGTATCGGCGATGATCTGCGATACGGCAAGATTGCGGAACCACTTGTGGTTTGCCGGAATGACGTACCATGGCGCACGCTTGGTGCTGGTCAAAGCCATGGCATCCTCGTAGGCCTCGATGTACTGCGGCCACAGCTCACGTTCGGAGTAGTCGTTTTCGCTGATCTTCCAATGCCGCCATGGGTCGTCGAGTCGCTGCTTGAACCGCAGCAACTGCTCCTGCGGGCTGATGTGGAGGTAGAATTTCAGGATGGTAGTCTTGTTGCGTGACAGCATTGTTTCGAAGTCGTTGATCAGCTCGAAGCGCTTTGACCACACTGAATGCGGCACCAGCTTGTGCACGCGTACCACGAGGACATCCTCGTAATGGGACCGATTGAAGACGACCACTTCGCCCTTTGCCGGCGCGCGGATGTGGGCGCGCCAGAGGAAATCGTGAGCGGCCTCGTCCCTGCTCGGCTGCTTGAATCCAAACACGGAAGTCCCTTGCGGATTCATGCCCGTGAAGACATGGCGAATGACGCCATCTTTCCCCGCAGTGTCGAGCGCCTGCAGCACTACCAGCAGGGACTGGCTCCCGTCCGCGTAGAGGAGATATTGCAGCTTCTCCAGACGCTCGACATTGGCCTGGATCTCGGGAACGGCGTTCTCATGCGTTTCGTGCTTGCCGGTATAGGAAGGGTCGATCTTCGATAGTCGGACCTTCTCGCCAGGCTCGACCATGAATTTCTTGCCGTAGTCCATGCTGGCCCTCCACTGGTTGCTCACCGTCTCCAGGCTCTCGGCCCTTACCCCCCGGCGAGCACGTCAGCAGGCAACAAATCGCGCCGTGTTGGCGTAGGGGCGGGTTTCAAACCCGCCCCTACATGGGTTGAACGCTTGGGACGACCTCAGCGCCCTGGGCTGAACCATTGACCCGGCGCAGTCGTACGTCACGAGGGTGAAGTCGACCACCACGTCTCCCGGATGGCGAGCCCGTAACGCGGTTGCGCCTGCGGCCGGCCAAACACCTCCCAATATGCGAGCCAATGGGACGGCTTGTACCAATGCGGCACCCAATAGCGGCCGCTGCGGATGACCCGGTCGAGCGCTTTGCATGCGGAGATCAAGGCCGGGCGGCTGTCGGCCGCGATCACCTTCTCGACCAGCGCATCGACCACCGGATCGGATATTCCCCCTACATTTTGTGATCCCTTCATGGTCGCGGCGCGGGAGGTGAAGAAAATCCGCAGAGAATCTCCCGGCGTGCCGGCGAAGCCGAACCGCTGCACGACAATATCGAAGTCGAAATCGTCCACGCGCTTGCGATACTGCACGGGGTCGACCACCCGAACGCTGGCGTCGATGCCGAGGATCCCGAGATTCTTGATGAAGGCGTTGTGATGCGGTAACGAAACGGGATCGTCGATCAGAAATTCGACGACGAAGGCTTCGCCCTGCGGCGTCGTGCGCTTGCCGTCCTTGATGACGTATCCGGCATCCTGCAACAGCATGCTCGCCTTGCGCAGCAACGCGCGATCCTGGCCCGAGCCGTCCGACACCGGCGGCACAAACGGCTCTCCGAACACCTCGTCCGGGACTTTGCCGCGGAAAGGCTCGAGGATGGCCAGCTCGTCCGGTCCCGGCCGGCCTACCGCCTTCATGTCGGACTTCTCGAAGTAGGACTGGGTCCTCTGGTAGGCCCCGTACATGATGGTCGCGTTGGCCCATTCGAAATCGAATGCGTCGATGAAAGCCTCGCGCACGCGCTTGTCCTTGAATTTCTCCAGTCGCGTGTTGAAGTACCAGCCTTGTGCCGCGTCCGCCGTATGGTCGGGCACGACATCCCGCTTGACGCGTCCATCGCGGATGGCCGGGAAGTCGTAGCGCGTAGCCCAGACCCGCGAGACCAGCTCCTCCCGGAACAGATAGCCCTTGCTGGTGAACCCCTCGAAGGCGGCGTCGCGATCGCGATAGTACTCATAGCGAACGGTGTCGAAATTGTTCTGCCCGCGCGCAATCGGCAACTCGGCACCCCACCAATTCTTGACCCGCTCGTATTCGATGAAATGACCGGCCTCGAAGCGCGCCACCTTGTAGGGGCCGCTGCCCAGCGGCGGCTCGAGCGACGTCTCCTCGAAGGGATACTGCGTGTAAAAGCGCTGCGAGAAGATCGGCAGCCAGGCTATGAACATCGGCAGGTCACGGGCGTGGCGCGCAGCAAGACTCACGACAACCGCGGTGTCGTCGGGCGCCTGCGCGCCGACGAAATCGTGCAGGAGGTGCTGAATGATCGGATGCCCCTTTGCCTTCAGCAGCTGCAATGAAAACACCACATCCTGTGCGGTAAGGGGACTGCCGTCGTGGAAGGTGATGCCGGGCCGGATCAAAAAACGGTAGGTGAGCTGATCGGGAGAGATTTGCACGCCGCGCGCGGCAAGACCGTACATGGCATCCGGCTCGTCCTCGGCGCGCGCCATCAAGCTTGCAAAGGTGAATTCCATCCCCTGGGCGGCATCGCCCTTGAGAATAAAGCTATTGAGCGAATTGAACGTCAGCAGGCCCTGATTGAAGATCCGAGTCGGTGCGACCTGAGAAAAAGCTCCGCCTTTCGGCGCGTTCGGGTTGACATATTCCAGGTGCTTGAAGTCGGGCGGATATTTGAGATCGCCGAACGCCGAAATGCCATAACTCTCGGGACTTTCCTCGGCTTTCGCCATGGGTCCCAGAGCGGATGCCAGCGCCGCGCCACCGATCGCGAGCGTGTCGCGCCGGGTGAAGCCGGAGCGCATTATTGGGTGCCCCCCCGTCCCATCGCGCCGAGCAGAGCCTGTCATTGGGTTTCCTCCAGGGCCGGTGAAGGCCGCAAATCCATATCAGCACAGCTTTCGGGAGCACTCAATGCGTCGCAGACGCGCGCTTGCGCCAAGATTCATGCTCCGGCTTGCGGCGGATTGAACCCTTACGCCGAAAGCACGACTAACGAATGAAAGCATCCGCGTTGCGCAAACAGGGGCGACAATGGAAGGAGCAGCGGTCCCGCTAAACGCCAATCCCTGCCGCACCGTGCTGGCGGTCGCGGTCGCCGGATTTGTGCTCGTCCTTGCAGGGCCTGCGCAAGCGCAGGTGCCCACGATCAATACCCAGGAAACGTGTCGCATCGCTGCCAGCGTGATGACCAATCTTTCCGTCGGGGGGACGGGGGCGAACGAGGTGGAGATCTGCCTCGACTCCGAGAACAAGGCGCGCGAGCAGCTGATAAAGGACTGGTCGAGCTATCAGCCCTCGGACCGCGAGGGTTGCATTCAGACCACGGTTTACCTGCCAAGCTACATCGAGTGGCTCACCTGCTTCGAGATGAACAAGATCGTGCGGGAAGCAAGAGAACAGGGCCGCGCGGTGGCCGCCCTTACCAACCCGGACGGATCGATGACCATGCCGCCGCTGAGCACGTTGGGGATTCAACTCGGCCCCGTCTCCCGTCGCTACGGTTACTGAGCAACGCCGACGATTTCAGATCGTGGAGCGAGGCGCCTGACTGCCACGCGGCTCGGTGAGGGTTCTTCCGCGCCACCTTCCGCGCAACACTGCTGAACGCGAGACAATGGGGAGCCGAGGTCTTCTCAGGCTCGGGCTGGAAGCCTTGCTGGCGCTTTATGCCGGCTTCTCGGGCTGCACATGGGCCGATGCGGCGCCGTCAAATCTCAGGCTGGCGCAAGCCGAGCAGAATAAAAACGAGCTGTGCGGATGGATCGGTGTCGGCGTCACTCCGATGACGCGTGCAGTCGCCCTAAGCCTCGGGATGGCGGAGCCTTACGGCGCAATCCTCGCGGAGCCGCAACCGGGCAGCCCCGCCGCGGCGGCGCATATCGAGCAGGGCGACGTGTTGACCTCGATCAACGGTGCGCCGCTCATCCGCGCGAGCGACTTTGAGACCATCATTGCGCGCATGGCGCCGCGTACCACCGTTTATCTCTACACCTGGCGCAACCGCCAGCCGCGGGCGGTGCAGGTGACCCTGGGCTCCGCTCCGTGCGGCGGATGAACCGTGACTTGGACGGCAGCCCGGAGTCCGCTCTCCTCAATCAGTGAGAGTAAAGACAAAAAATATCCTCATTGGTTGTGTCGTTCATATTCAAACATTGTTTCCATTACGTTTTCCCAATTGGCTTCGTTTGCGCAAATTGGCTTCGTTTGCGCAAAACGGCGAAAACGTCCAGGCCCGGGTTCGTTCGGCGAGAGTTCGAAACGAAACTGCCTCGGGTTCGTTTGGCCGAAAATTGGCTCGGGTCCGTTTTGCGGGTTGCGGGGGAGGTCCAAGCAGCCGGGGCGCTGGAGCGAACCGGGAGCAGAGTTGGCAGGGTATGTTCATGTTTCGTTCATACCGGCACGCGCGCAAGAAGTCAATCAGAACCTGCGCCTCCGCCCCTCACCCTAACCCTCTCAGCCGAATTCGGATTTATCCGACTTGGGCCAATCATGAATGCGATCGAACTCAGGTAAACCTGAGTTCGATTGTAAGAACGGGGAGAGGGAACAGACCGCGTTTGCTGCGCTGCTGCTGATGACAAATCAGGAAAAATGCGAACCTATGCCGCTTCCCTCGCCAACCGGTCCAGGAGTGCGGCGGCGCGCTCGATGACGGCGCTCATCTCGTCGGCATCGATGACCCCAGCCTCAAGCAGCAATTCCGCCTTGAGACACATCAGCGCGGCGGAAACCTCGTCCTTCATCGGGAAGACCAGGTCGATGTTCAGCTGGTGACGCATGGGAACTGAACTAGGGGCGCCATTCGGGCTTTGCCGCGGCAGGAGCGCTCAAGTGATCAACGCACAGGGGCCGCACTTCGTCACATGCTCACGCCGTTACCGCTGCGCCGGCAGCTGTAGGGGCGGGTTTCAAACCCGCCCCCTGCGGGCACCGACCACCGCGTGTCCCGACTCTCGTGCGTTCGGGCTAGATGGGCCCGACCGCACTCGGCCGGGACACGAAAGGGGGGCGGAGCCGACCCGTCTCAGGCGCGGCCGAGGGGAACGGCGACAAACCTGGTCGCGTCGTCCGACTTCACCCGCATCAACACCGCGTGTTTGCCGTCCTTGTGCGCGTCGGCAATGGCGGTGCGCACGTCCTCCGGCTTGCTGACCTTCTTGCCGCCGACGTCGAGGATGACGTCGCCCGCCTTGAAGCCGTGCTCGGAAGCAATTCCGTTGGGGTCGACCTCGGTGACGACAACCCCTTCGGCGCCACTGCCGGCAACCTGCCCGGCCGGGGCGAGCATCAAGCCGAGCTTTGGCACGTCGGTGCCGGCCGGCTTGGAGTTGGGTGCAGGCGTTGCGCGCGCATCCCGCTCCTTCGGCAGCTCGCCCAAGGTGAGCGTGAAGCTCTTCTCCTCGCCCTTGCGCCAGACGCTGAGCTTCGCCTCGCTGCCCGGCGCCATGGCGCCGATCTGCCGCGCGAGGTCGCGGGCGTCCTTGACCGCATGCCCGTTGACCGCGGTGATCACGTCTCCGGCCTCGATCCCGGCCTTGGCGGCAGGGCTGTCCGCCTGCGGCTCCGCCACCAGCGCGCCCTCGCTCGCCTTCAGGCCGAGGCTCTCGGCAATCGCGGTGGTGACCGGCTGGATCTGCACGCCGATCCAGCCGCGGCTGACCACGCCCTTGTCCTTGAGCTGGGCGACGACCGTCTTCACCGTGTCGGAGGGAATGTCGAAGGCAATGCCGACCGAGCCGCCGGAGGGGGAGAAGATCGCGGTGTTGACCCCGATGACGTTGCCGTCCATGTCGAAGGTCGGGCCGCCGGAATTGCCTTTGTTGACCGAGGCGTCGATCTGGATGAAGTCGTCATAGGGACCGGCGCCGATATCGCGGCCGCGAGCGGACACGATGCCGGCGGTCACGGTGCCGCCGAGGCCGAACGGGTTGCCGACCGCCACCACCCAGTCGCCGACGCGGGGAGAGCTCTCGGCGAGCTTCACAAACGGGAAGTCGCTGCGGCCGTCGACCTTGATCAACGCGATGTCGGTGCGCGGATCGGTGCCGATCACCTTGGCGTTGTAGGTCTTGCCGCCGTCGGTCGTGATCTCCACTGTCTTTGCCTTGTCGACCACGTGGTTGTTGGTCACGGCATAGCCGTCGGCGCTAATGAAGAAGCCTGAGCCCTCACCGACAACCGGACCATTGCGCGGCTGGCGCTGATTGTCCGGGGTCTCATTGCCGAACGGCATGCCGAAGCGGCGGAAGAAACGATCCATCCGCGAGTCCGGCGCAGACGGCCGCTCGTCGTCGAAGCTCATCATCTTGGCGCCGGCATCGCTCTTGACGCGCACCGAGATCACGGCCGGCTTCACCTTCTCCACGACATCGGCGAAGCTCGGCATATGCCGCGCGCTTTCGGCGGCCTGGACGGAAGAGAAATGCGGGAGCTGCACCTGCAGCCCGGAGCCGGCGAGCGCCGCTCCCGCGGCAAGGCCGGAGATGGTCGCTAAGAGCACGATGCGGCGCGCGGAGAGAACGCGTCGCGGCTTGTTAACAGCAGGGAGGTTGGTCACAGTGATTCACCTTTGGTTGAATGGCCGGCATCAGAGTGCCGCTCTTGGCGCGGCTTAATGCCGGCCATCGCCTTACTGGGATGTGGCGGCGGAATTAAACTTTGGAAATCTTCCGCGGATCCGCCACCATGCTCGCGGTTGTCATCGTCCGCGTATGCGGACGATCCAGTAATCAGGAAAAGTTGAATTTGGCACGGTTGCCTCACCCGGCCGCCCCGGAATTACAGGATGCCTCGCTTAAAGCGGGGCATGACAACTGAGAGATTGGCGATTGCAGCTTAAGTTAAGTTAACGCTCCTCGCCCGGCGCGGCCACACAGCGGAAGCGGAGGCGGAGTAATCATCGCGCGAGCGGATGTCAGCAGCTGGTGGAAGCTGACATGCGACCGCTGGAGAGCGATTCCGGTTTTGACCCAGCGGTCATGTCGCCGATACTACGCCGCCCTATCCGCGAGGAGTCGCCGGATGACCTCTGGATCGCGTTCGATGGCCAACAACAACGCGCGAGCTGGCGCGTCTGGGGTGCTGCGGTACTGCTCCCAATCACGCAAAGTCGTGATAGGCAAGTGGAAGGCTTCAGCAAATTCCGCCTGCGTCATTCCGAGACGTTGTCGCAGCACCTTGACGCGGGATACGCGGCGCATTCTCGCCAGTTGCTCGGGGGTGAGAGGCTGCGCGTCCGGGTCAGACAGTGCGGCAGCCACGACCTCGTCTTCGGTCATCGCGTCGAGCCGCGCCCACGGGTGGACGCGCAAACCTACTTTCGCCGTGGCGGCATCTCCCGGGAATAATTACCCTCGGCCTCTACCTCCCTTTCAGTATAGCATTGGCTGGAGCACGTGCGCTCGGCTCCTACCGGTAATTGCAGCTGGGCATGCAATCCGCACGGCCGTGCATCAAGGAGCAGCAATTCTCCGCCGTGCGCCTCAGCTGCCGCTTTCACAATTGCCAAGCCGAGTCCAAACCCTCCTGTACTCTCATTCAGACGGCGAGCTGAGTCGCCGCGCGCGAAAGGCTCGAGCATGGCCTTTTTGCGTTCGTCTGGAATACCCGGCCCTTCATCGAGCACATCGATTACGATCTCGCTCTCGGAGAGCGCCTGCAGCCGGACTTTCGCGCAGTTCCCGCCGTGCTTCAGAGCATTATCCACCAGATTCGTAACAGCTCGTTGGAGCTCATCACTATTACCACAGGCCAATAAGCGGCCAGGCCCCTCGTACACTACCGCTCCGCCGAGATCGGAGAAATCGTTGCAGATCGTCTGCATTAAAGTTGCGATGTCGATGAGCTCCCGGCAATGGGAAGAAGCGCCATCGCGCAGATAAGAAAGCGCAGCGTGCACCATTCTGTCCATCTGGTCCAGGTCGGCGACCATCTGGCGCCGCGTGTCGTCTTGATCGATGAACTCTGCGCGCAGACGCATGCGTGTAATGGGCGTACGCAGATCGTGGCTCACCGCCGCCAACATACGCGTGCGATTCTCGATCATGCTACGAATGCGCGCCTGCATTCGATTCAACGCGCGAGAGGCAGTTCTGACTTCATCGGGTCCGCTATCCTCGGAAAGCGGCAATGGGTCCCGATCCAATGAGAACTCCCCGGCCGCGCTGGCAAATCGAGCGAGCGGAGCGGTGAGGGCCCGGGCTCCCCACCATAGAAGGACCGTCAACATCGTCGCTATGAGACCGACTGAAGCAGAGAACAGCACGAGGGGTGGAGGGCCGCCGTTGGTAAACCTCTCGATCGGGATCGTTGCGACGACGGCGCTTCCGTCGTGAAGGATGACGGCAAGCCTCCGGTGACGAGGCTTCAAGGTCTTGGCCCGGAAGGCCGAAGAAGAGGATAACACGAATGGTTTCAGCTCCGGCCCAAGACGGTGAGTGACGTCGTGTAATAGAATGTCGCCTAGCCCAGGTGGGTCTTCCTGACCCAACTCAGCGGTTTCGCCGGCAGAGAGCAAAGAGAATGCAAAGCTCGGGGACGCGTCGCTCGCAGCCTGCAACACATAGGAACGGGATAGATGTGCAGTCGACCAACTTCGAGTTTGCCATCAACGTCCAAACAGCCAGAACGCTCGGCCTTGACGTGCCGCCTGGCCTGCTTCTGGCTGCCGACAATGTGATCGAATAAGCGGCTACGGCGATTGCTCGTGCCCACCGTTGCGGCACTCGCCCTATCAACAATTGCGAGTGCCGCCGGGCCTTGCACGCAACAAATCGCGCAGGTGCAGGCGCCGATCGATGCCAAGCTCGCAGCCAATGCCGCTGCCGGCCCGTCCGCGGCTGAAAGCTCGGCGGCGCTTCGCAACCGGCAGCCGACGCCTCGATCGATCGCCGAGGCGGAAAGCAAGCTCGGGGAAATTTCCCCAGAGCTGACGGCGACTCTTCGGACAGACATGGCGCGTGCGCGCGAGGCGGACCTCGCGGGCGATCAGAAGACTTACGAGACGGCGCTCGCCGCAGCGCTGCTCTTTGCGGTGCAGGTCGCGATGGCGAAGAGCCGTTGGAGCAGTGCCGCGCTGATTGCAGCGCGGGTCAATCTCTGGCTTGGGGCCATTGTCACCATCTTCACCGTTGCGGCGGGCATTCAGGCATTCCTCAGTGTCCCGCACAGCGAGACGCAGACGGCGCCCATGGTGGACCACCGCAATTGGGCGATCGCCACTGCAATCGTCTGGTGGGCGGCAGCCCTGTGGGCGGGCTGGAGTGCATGGCAAAACGAGCGCGTGCCTTACGCTCTCACCGGATTACTCGTGGTTTCCATGATCCCGCTGCTTGTGACCGGCTGGAAAGGTGCCGAGCTTGTTTATCGGCATGGCGTCGGCGTGGTTGCGGCAAAAGCCGATGCTGCCGCCACGACGGGATAAGCAACGCAGCTCGATACGACAACTGGAGCGAACCGATAGACCTAAGAGGAGAGGAGAAGATGAATGCTCGCCCCCGCCAAGAAGGAATTCGATCGCTTTCTCGTCTTGTTCGATCGGCTCGCACGATCGGGCTCGACGGCGGCGTCGCCCAGCAGGGCAACTACCGCAAATCCGGGTTCGAGTTCGCCTACAACAACATCCGCTATGGCGGCGTGGCGGCGGGCCTGCGCGCGCCATCGGAAAATGTTCCGCTGTCGAATGTGCCGTTCGACTTGAGCAGGACGACGCAACCGTCTTTCCGGCGGCGCGGCGTGCTTTCCTACGCACCTGGATCGCGGCGCCGGGCCATGTTTATTTTATAAGCCAGGTAGGGGATTAGCGAGCCGATCCGGCGAAGCCGACTTGGCTGCCGTAACCTGCCGCCCGGCGGATTACATAGCGGCGACGATTCCGAAGTAGCCGATCGCCGGCGCCTTCGTTATCCTGCGATCGGATCACAAGCCCGTGCCAATCAGCACCCCGGCGGAACAAGCAGGAGGAGATCATGCCAAGCTGCAGTCCTAGGCGTATCGCGGCCGCACTCGGCGCGGCATCTCTCAGCATGGTGATTGCCCTCCCTGCCGCTGCTGGCGACGCCGTCGGTTTTGCGCTGGACTGGGTCGTCAACGGCACCCACGCCGGCTACTTCGTGGCCCAGGAGAAAGGCTATTACGGCGAGGCCGGATTGGACGTGACGCTGTCGCGCGGCTTCGGCTCAGGCGATACGGTCAAGCGGGTCGCCACCGGCACCGCGAGTTTCGGTCTCGCCGATACCGGCGCGATCATCGCCGCTCAGGCCAACGAAGACGTGCCGGTCCGTATCGTGGCAATGATCTACGATCGGGCAACTCTGGGCATCATCTATTTGGCCGAATCCGGCATCAAGAGTCCGAAGGACCTGGAGGGCCGCAAGATCGGCCGATCGGCCTCCGGCGCCTCGGTCAACATGTTTCCCGGATTCCTCAAAGCCAACGACATCGAGCGCAGCAAGATCCGCGAAGTCGTCGTGGACGGGGCCAACTTCCTGCCGATGCTGATGTCGGGCCAGGTTGACGCCGTGCTTGAGCAGAGCATCAACATCGGCAAGTTCCGCCGGATTGCCGCCGAGCAGGGAAAGACCGCGCTCACGATGCGCTACTCGGACTTCCGTCTCGAAGGTTATGGCAATGCCATTCTCACCCAGCCGGCGACGATGCAGAACAAGCCGGATCTTGTCCGGCGCTTTGTGAAGGCATCGCTGCGCGGCGTCGCCTATGCCTTCGACCATTCCGACGAGGCGATTGCGATCATGCGCAGGACCAACCCGGAGGTCGCGGCGGACGCGGCCACGGACGAGCTGCTTGCTATGCGTGAGGTCGACGCGACCGACGAGATTCACAGAACAGGCCTTGGTCACATCGACCGGGCGAGAATGGAGAAGACCCGCGACATCATTACCGGCGCGCTCTCATTGAAGCGCTTCGCCCCGGTTGAGGAAATCTACAGCGCCGATTTCCTCCCGGCGACGCCAATTGTCCCTTCCGGCAAGTGAGCGCCTCGGATCGGACGTGCGATGCAATGGGTCCAGCACGACATTGCGGCGCAGCAACTTCTTCCGCGGCCGACGGATGCGGTCACGTCAGCTTCCGACCGGACGCCACTGGTTTCGCTGCTCGGCGTCGAGAAGCGCTTCACAACCCGCGCCGGGGCTGAGGTCGTCGCCTTGCGCGACATGACGCTCGCGATCCCGCGCGATGAGTTCGTCACCGTGGTAGGGCCGAGCGGTTGCGGCAAGAGTACGCTCTTGAAGCTGATCGGCGGCATTACGCCGCCGTCCGCCGGCGAGGTGAGGCTGGTGGGTCGGCGCCTGCAGCGGCCGTCCCGCAAGATAGGCATGGTTTTCCAGCGGCCGGTCCTGCTTCCCTGGCGCTCCGTATTCGACAACGTGCTCTTCCCGATCCAAATGCTCGGCTGGCCGGTTGCCGCCTACCGCGACGCAGCGAAAAGCCTCATCGAACTAGTCGGTCTGAATGGTTTCGAGCACGCGCTGCCGAGCGAATTGTCCGGAGGCATGCAACAGCGCGTATCGATCTGTCGGGCGTTGATCTACGACCCCGAGATGCTGCTGATGGACGAGCCGTTCGGCGCCTTGGATGCGATGACCCGAGAGGACTTGAGCTTCGAGTTGCTGCGTATCTGGACTGAGCGGAAGAAGACCGTGGTATTCGTGACCCACAGCATCAACGAGGCGGTGCTGCTGGCCGACCGCGTCATCGTGATGACCTCACGTCCCGGCCGCATCGTCATGGACGTGCCGATCAGCTTGCCGCGCCCGCGCATGCTTTCCACCGAATTCACCTCCGAGTTCAAGGATCATGTGCAGACGATCCGCAGTGCAATCTACGCGGAGCGCAAGGGGCGCGGATGAGTATTTCGCCCAAATTTTGGAAACTCGTGCGCCAATACGGCGAGGCGGCCCTCGCCATCATCGGCCTTATCGTAGCGTGGCAGGTGCTGTGTGATCTGCTCAATGTGCCGCGATGGTTGCTGCCGTCCCCGCGCCGGATTGCAATCGAGACCTGGGAGATACGCGCAATCCTGCCGACGCATTTTCTCGCGACCTTGTGGGCGGTCCTCGGCGGATTTGCGCTGGCAATCGCCGCCGGCATCCCACTGGCGATCCTGGTGGTCTACTCGCCATTTTTGCGCCGCGTCATCTATCCGGTTTTGTTGACGCTGCAATCCGTCCCGAAAGTGGCAATCGCGCCGCTGCTGCTTCTTTGGGTCGGCTATGGCCTGCAATCCAACATGATCGTGGCCGCGACGGTGGCGTTTTTCCCGATCGTTATCAACACCGCCACCGGCATGGAATTGGTGGACGCCGAGCTTCTCGAGCTCACCCGTTCGCTCGATGCCAGCGCGCTGCGGGTATTCTGGCGCGTGCGGCTGCCTTGGGCGCTACCCTACATTTTCAGCAGCCTGAAAGTTGCCATTACGCTTGCCGTGATCGGGGCTATCGTCGCCGAGTTCATCGGCGCCGACAAAGGGCTCGGCTATCTGATCCTCACCAGCTCCGGCGCCATGAAAACCTCGGTGATGTTCGGTGTGCTGCTCATCCTCTCGGCCTTCGGCATTGTCTCCTTCTATGTGGTGAGCTGGGCGGAGCGCCTGCTGTGCCCCTGGTATATCCCGCTCGACGGCGATGCCCCGGCGGCCGAGCGCGACGGGTCCTTGGCGGCGCCGGAACTGCGCTGAGCCAGCCCCATTCATTCGATCACCATGCTCTGGATTGTGCCCATGACGATGAGGTCAGCGCGCCGTCGAATGCAGCTTTCTCGGGGTGTCAGGAGCAGGCCAATTTTCGCTGGTTTCATTGTCGGCGGCAACGGAGCTGCTACCGTTCTCTTGGCGCGCGCGGGTCTGTTCATCAGTTCAGTTTCGACCCCGGCGTTCTCGCTCGGCCCAGCCTGCCGCTCCGTGCGACATGCCGTTGAGGGCTTACGAACCGGAAGCCTGTTCGCTCCAACTGCGGCGGCCTTCCGGACCCCAAGCGGTCATTCCGCGCCAGATAAGCTTGTTTGATAGCGGACATCTATTAGCGGACATGAGCAGCGCCGAATACCTTGCTTCCGCTCTCATTCCCCTGGTGCGCTCGATCGCCATGACACAAACGGGTACGCCCAGCGGCGTCAATGCGTCCAGGGCTCAGTGCGCTTGAATGAAAAATTATCAGCGTAGGGGATGATGCGCGGCTTGTCGGGTTTGGGATTGAAAACCTGGTACGCAATCCCGTGGCGCTCACAATAGGCAGTCGCCTCCTCGGCGGTATCGAAACGCAGCCGCACTTGCTGGCGCATGTCGCCAGAGGCGGTCCAACCCATCAGGGGCTCGATCTCGCGCGGCTGCTCCGGCTCGTACTCGAGGAACCACTCCTTAGTCCGCGCCTTGCCTGACTGCATCGCGGTCCTTGCTGGCTTGTAAATTCGTGCCGTTACCATCGCTTGCCTGTGCTCCAGGTCTGGTCGGGGCAGCAGGATTTGTGCCGCAGACAAACCTCTGATTTTTTCAAGATCGTTCTGACAGGCTCGATGTTCCGAGGCTTATTCGCTCCGGAACGCGGACCGGCGACCGGATCTGGCACAACTCACACCGTATTTACGGCTGATCTCTCCTCAAGTCTTGTTTCTTTTTGCTGACTCTGGAGGTTCCTTGCGGCTCTCAAGAACGGTGAGCCTCCGACTGTAGCAAAAGAGAGGCTTCCGATTCCATTCGCGGCCCTCCCAGCTTCAAGAATGATTGCGGTTTCTCCTCACGCATCAGCGGACGGTGCAGACGGCATCGCACAGCCGAAAGTGAGCCCCGGCCGGGAACGCGAGGATACGGCGGCTCCCCAATCCCGACCAGGGGCCGCTACCACCCGATCCTGGACGAGGTCGGGACGGTAGCGGTCGGAAGTTAGGGATGGTCTGCTGCGTGATCGCTGAGGCAAGTTGACCCGTGATTTGTCACAGTTGACCCGGGGCAAGCTCGCGACCGCCCCACGCCCTATGTTGCGCTCATCAACTCAGACATTCGCGCGCGACAGGACGACCCGTTCCGGGATTTGAACTTGCCGCCGGCAAGCGCATGTCTGCTCCCGGCGGCTAGTAGTATGTGCGTGCAGGTTGAATTGACCTCGCGAGCGCCTTGAGATCTTCGGCAGTTCAGGCGAGGGCTGCCATAAAATCATCCACTGTCCACATGCCCGCGCTAGCATGTGCTCCAAGGTGACCCGCTGCATGGCCAACGGATCGCGGCGAACGGCGTCGCCATTCAGCTCGATCAGGTCTAAGGCGAAGAGGAATAGTCTGTGACCGGCTCTGTAAGGGAATACGTGGGGCACGCTACTTGTTGAGCTGCTCGCGCACGTACTCATCACGGTTGGTGGGATTATCACCTATGCCTCGATTCAGTTGAAAAGACTGGTCTGATTGCATGACGCGCTCGCTAGGATTGTTCAAGGCCGGTGGGTTGTAAGGAGCGACAGCCGGTCCTTGCTCCAGCAAGGGCGTTCGCGGAAGGCCTTCCGTGGAGGAAACCTGGGAAACCATGATGTCGCCGCTTCGTGAGATACCAGCGCTGCAGGCCGTCTTACCATTTGTATGATGTTTATCCTGAATACCTCTGTTCGCCGACTCCAACCCCTGCATCATGCCAGATATTCCAGTCTCATCGACCATAATGCTCGGCGTAGTCGAGGGCTTGACTCCGTGTTTGGTAGACACCGCCGCTGCTGGTTCGGCGCCGACCGCGGCGAAAACGAGAACAAGCGCGGCGAGTGTCACCGAAACTGGTGACATCTTGGCAGTCCACATCTTCATCTCACGACCTCATGTACACGCAATGAATCCATGCAGCGTCGAACATAGCAGTCGAGCTAAAGGAAGTTTGGGCATGCTTGCGGCTACTTGGGTTGAATTGCGCTTATCCTTGTCATCCAGCCCCGGTTACACGTTGCTGGCGTTCATGCTGAACCGGCCATCAATGTTGCGACGCGGTAATCAGCGGGTTTTGACCCCGTTGCGGTCATAAGCTGGGTCGAAATCCCGCATTGCAGCAGATCGGCCGGCTGAAAATGTCGTTCAACCAGGCGTTCCGGCAGAAATGATCAGGGGCAGAACGCAGGGAGCACGATGATGGCGGCTGCATGAGGCGAGGCTTATCGGGAAGCCATGTTCAAGCAGGTCAACGGCGATTTTGTCTTGCTGATGCCCCTCTAGGCGGAGCTGTTCGCTCCGTTTCGTTTTCTCCGGACGGAGGCTGCATCATGGCTGCGGATCAAGAGCAAGATCTGGGCTGCCGTGACTGGAGAACTCTTGCACGTTCTGGAGGGAGTTCAATCAAACGCCGAATTCTCAACGGATGGAGCAAACGTCGCGGCATCTCGTGATTGGAGCATAGGCATATGGGATGCTGCAACGGGGCGACTGTTGCGAAGCGATGGAGATGCTGCATTTCCCCCGGAGCCGACGCGTGCGCGCCGGGAGCGCTAGTCCAAGGCCGGGCCGGGTTCAACCGCTGCGATTTTTCGGGGGGTCGCCTTGATGGGCACGGAGTTATGGGGCACGACACTGTCGTGTCTTCGGTTCGCAGCACGTTGTCGCGATCTGAAAGTACGGGCTTGCGCCACGCCCCGTCGGTGACTATATGCAAGTCACGAGGCGCACCGGACGCCCCCTGTCCCCCCAGGTCCCGTCCGGCAAACAAGCCTGGTGTACGTGCGTAGTAATTAAACCCCGAGCTGTTTGTTGCTCGGGGTTATTTTTTCCTTGTGCTCCACACTCCCGCTTTGTCTCAGGGAGCGCGCCAACATGTTGTCCTGAAGTGGTTACGCGATGTACAACCCTTGAGGATTGCCAGCCAAGTCATGGCAGCATTCCGCCCGGTTGACGTCCTGGAACGATTGAGGGCGCTGGTTCAAGACGCAGCATCTTGATGCAGGGTGAACTGAAAGACCGCGCCTCGGGGTGCATTCGCACTCGCCCACAATCGTCCACCGTGCGCTTCGATTATCGAACGACAGATCGACAATCCCATACCCATGCCAGCCGGTTTGGTCGTGTAAAACGGATCGAACAGGTGACCAAGGCTCTCCAGTTTCAATCCCGGGCCCGAATCTCGTACGGCGACGGTCACGTCGTCCGGCGTGTGCGCACCTGTGCCGATCAGCAAGACGCGCGATCCCTCGCTGACCTCGCTCATCGCTTCGATGGCGTTCATGATCAAGTTCAGGATCACCTGTTGCAGTTGGACTCGGTCTCCCCAAATGCGTGGCAGACCGTTCGCGAGTTCGGTCTGCAGCAAGATGCAATGCCGCCGCATCTCGATGCGTGTCAGGACGATCGTTTCGAGGATCGTTTCGTTGATGTCCAAGCTAGCCTTCTGCGCAGGGAGCTTCTTGATGAGGGCGCGAATGCGGCCGACGACTTCGCTGGCTTGATTGCTTGCCTTGATGATATGAACGAATGCATCCCGGACCTCCTCAAGGTTAGGTGGTTGGGCGGCAAGCCAGCGTAATCCGGCATCCGCGTTGGTGACCGCCGCTGCGATCGGCTGGTTGACTTCGTGGGCGATCGAGGCCGTCAGCTGTCCCATGGTAGTGACTCGATTGACATGGGCGAGCTCGATCTGCCCCTCGCGGTACCGCCGCTCGCTCTCGCGTAGGTCTTCCTCCGCCCGCTTGCGTTCCGTGACATCCACCACGGTGCCCAAAAACTCAACAAGATCTCCGGACGTGTTGAAGACTGGGTGAGCCACTACGTGGATGAATTTGATTGTGCCTTCCGGAAGGACAATTCGGTAGTCCAGCTCGAAACCCTTCCCTTTACGGATTGCTTTATCAACAATTTCAGCTGCGGTGGGCCGATCCTCAGGATGAATGAGTTGGCGAACTGTTTGAAGTGACGGCATCCTCCTTTCCGGATCTAAGCCGAATATCTGATAAAACTGGTCCGACAAATGCACGATCTCTCTGGTCGCGACCGTCAACGCCCAACTGCCCGTGCGGGTTAGCCTCTGCGCTTCAGCTAAATAGGCCTCGCTCCGGCGCAATTCGGCGGTCCGTTCCGCCACCTTCTTCTCGAGTTCGTTCCCGGCTTTCCAAAGCTCTTGCTCCCTCTGGCGCAGCGCTTCCTCGGCTCGCTTCCCGTCGGTGATATCGGTGCAGGACCCGAACCACTTGACGATGTCGCCTTTGCCGTCCCGGATCGGCACCCCGCGCGTCTTGAACCAGCCGTACACTCCGTCGTACCGGCGCACGCGGTATTCCACGTCATAGGCGCGGCGCCCCGCCACCGAATCCGTCCAGAATTGCCGGGTAGCTTGCCAGTCGTCGGGGTGCAGAACGTCCATCCAGCGCCAGCCGAGCAACTCGCTCTCGGCGACCCCGGTGTACTCCGTCCATTGGGTGCTGAAGTAATCGCACGCGCCGTCCGGCGTGGCAGACCACACCAGTTGCGGCAACGCCTCCGTCAAGCTGCGCCAGCGCTGCTCGCTCTCGCGCAGCGCTTCCTCGGCTCGCTTCCCGTCGGTGATATTGGTGCAGGACCCGCACCACTTGACGATGTTGCCGTTGTTGTCCCGGATCGGCACCCCGCGCGTCTTGAACCAGCCGTAGGTTCCGTCGTGCCGGCGCACGCGATATTCTACGTCATAAGGGCGTCGCCCTGCTACCGAATCCGTCCAGAATTGCCGGGTACTTTGCCGGTCGTCGGGGTGCAGAACGTCCATCCAACGCCAGCCGAGCAACCCGCTCTCGGCGACCCCGGTATACTCGGTCCATTGGGTGCTAAAGTAATCGCATGCGCCGTCCGGTGTGGCCGACCACACCAGTTGCGGCAATGCCTCGGTCAAGCTGCGCCAGCGCTGCTCGCTCTCGCGCAGTGCTTCTTCTGCGATGCGGCGCTCGTTGCTCATGGCGCTAGCGGTCTCGTCGCGCTGCTCATGCCGCAGGTCCAAGCCTCGGCACCAGTGCTAGTCTAAGTCTAGCACATGAACAACACGCCCGATCAGGACCTTCGTGATCCTCCAAATAGGGACGACAATTGCGGTATTTGATGCCGCTGAGGGATAGCACCTTGGCACCTGCATGATGCGAACATCCATCGACTCAGTAACCGCTATCTCCAACCGTTCTTCCTGCGGTACATCGAAATGAGCAAGGTTTCCGCGTCAAGGCTGGTTGGCAGCGTACTGACTGTTCTTTACCGTTAGACCTGAGCAAATCGCTGCGCTCGCGGCGCGCACGCGCTGCCTGTCCCCGACGGAAGGGAATTGCCCCGTTGTAGAGACGTACTCTACGTCATCACCGAGCCGTTTGACTGCGCAGTTGAGCCACGTCCTTCTCGGAGACCTTAGACTGGTTGCTGCCGAAACGTCCGGTGACGTAGTTGGCGACGGCTGCGATCTCGATGTCGGAATAGGCGTTGCCGAAAGCCGGCATCGAGAGCACTCCTTTTGGATCGTGTCGCCTAGTGCCGGAAATGACGATCTGGGCGACATTCGTCCCGGTCGGATCATTCACGGCACGCGTGCCGATAATAGTAGCGTAGGGCGAGAGCGCGCTGACCCCGGTCCAGTTGTGGCAGCTGACGCAAGCCTGTTCGAATACGCGTCGGCCAAGGACGTCCGACCTCGCTCCGCCCTCCTTGGGCGAAACCGGCGCTGGCGGCGCAATCGTCGCCGGCTCGGATGACGCCACCGCCGGAACGCTGCGCACGTAACTGACCAGCGCGTGGATGTCCGCCGGCGCCATCTGGCTGACGCTCTCGTCCACGGCTTCGCCCATAGGCCCCGCCGCCGTGCCGCGTCCCGATGCGTGACCATTCGCGAGATAGGCGAACACCTCGTTATCGGTCCAGCCGCCGATGCCGGTACCCTTGTCGGACGTGATGTTGAAAGCTTTCCAGCCAGCCGTCATCGCACCGGCAAACTTTTTGCCGTTATCGAGCGCGAAGGCAAGATTGCGCGGCGTGTGACATTCGCCGCAATGCGCCAGCGCTTCGGCGACATAGGCACCGCGGTTCCATTCGGCGCTCTGCGCCGTATTCGGCGCGAAGCGGGTATTTGAATTGAACAGCAAAGCTCAAGCCGACAGTTTGCCAATGAAGGTAGGGTCTGTGGTGTATTGGGTGTCTGATCTTTTTCCGGCGATTGGCTGTTTTCTGCTGTCGTGTTGGATCAACCCGCGATTCTCAATCTCGCCACTCGCTCAGGCATCTTCAGGCCGCTGGACGAGCTTGTAGATCGGAACTTTGGTTGACTCTCGTTCCTCCATGGTGTGCAGACAAACCACACATTTGGCGATGTTGGCGTCACTTAGGCGCGACCGCGTCACCGCATAAAGAGCCCCGCAATGCGGACAGAAGAAAGTCTCGCCCTCAGGAATTGGCCCTGTTAGAGGCATGCCGGCGCCTCCGAATGAGGAAGAACCAATATGCGCCGTCAAGGAAGGAAATTCCAGCGGTTTGCCAATCGTCTCAATGGGAGTTTTGCAACACGTTCCCCCAATGAGCGAAGGTCGGGGGCTAGCGACGAGCTCCCGCAACGATCGCAAGCAGCGCCCTCACTTCTTGACCTGGATCCGCAGCGCGCATGACGCCGCCCATGACCGCAATGCCGGCCGGGCCGACTGCCAAGACTTCAGCGGCCCTCGTGGCATTGAGACCCCCGATAGCAAGTACCGGTACGGGCGCCGCACGGGTGATCTCGGCAAGGCCCTTGCGGCCGATCTCGGGGCCGTAGCCGGGCTTGCTCGCCGTCTCGAAGGTGGGCCCAGCGATTGCATAGTCAACGACGTTCGGATCGATCGCCTCGGCCTCGGTGACGGTGTGAAGCGACACGCCGATGAGCTTGGCGGGCCCCAGCATCGCGCGGCTTGCGGTTGGATCGCTGCCGGCCGGGAGGTGAACGCCGTCGGCGCCGCAGGCTTTGGCCAAGGCGGCATCGCCATGCAGCGTCAGGCAGGCGCCGTGGCGCCGCGCGATCGACAGCAGGGTTCGCGCGAGCGCAATCTGATCAATTTCGGATAGATCTTTCTCCCGCATGCTGACCCAGCGGCAGCCGGTCGCAAGCGCCGCCCTCACCACGTCAGGGAGCGGCAACAGAGCCTGTCGCCGATCGGTGATGAGCAGGAGCGGCGGGTCGGGAAGCCTCACGTGCCGACCAGACCGAGTTGCGGGCTCGACGGCTCCGCATGGGCGAGCTTTGGTATGCGCCCAGCGAGACGCGCCAGCCGGCCAGCTTCCACTGCCGCACACATGCTTTTGGCCATCATCACGGGATCACGCGCCTTCGACACCGCCGTATTGAGCAGCACCGCCGCGCAGCCAAGCTCCATCGCAAGCGCGGCATCGGAGGCGGTGCCGATGCCGGCATCGAGCACGACCGGCACCGGCGAGCGCGCGCAGATCAATTCGACGAGATGCGGATTGCAGATGCCGAGCCCCGACCCGATCGGCGAGCCGAGCGGCATCACCGCCGCCGCGCCTGCGTCCGCGAGCTTGCGGCAGACGACCGGGTCGTCGGTGCAGTAAGGCAGCACGGTGAAGCCCTTGGCGACCAGCGTCTCGGTGCCGCGCACGAGCTCCTCGGTGTCGGGATAAAGCAGCTCGCGGTCGCCGATCACTTCGAGTTTGATCCAGTCGGTTTCGAGTGCCTCGCGCGCGAGCTCGGCGGTCAGCACCGCGTCTTTCGCGGTCTGACAGCCCGCCGTATTCGGAAGGAAACGGATGTGCTTCGGAATGAGATCGACCAGGCTTTCGTCCTCGCCGGCGAGGCTGATGCGCCGGATCGAAGCCGTCACCATCTCGGTCCCGCTCGCGGCGATGGCGTCGAGCATGAGCATGCGGTTCGGATAACCGGCGGTGCCAAGAAACAGGCGTGAGCCGAACTCACGACCGGCGATGATCAAGGGATCGGGCATTTCGAAAAACTCCTCAACCACCCTGAAGGGCGCGCACGATCTCGATGCTGTCGCCTGGGCGAAGCGCCGTCCGCGGCCAGGCGGCGCGGGGGACGATCGCTCCATTGAGAGCGACCGCAATCCCGCGCTGGCCGGTGTCAACCGCCTTTTTCTCCAACAAAGCGGCAAGCGTCGCGACGCCGAGCGGCTCGTCCTGGCCGTTGACCCGGATGTTCGACTGCACAGCGGCTTGCGTCATGTCAGTCTCCTTCATTCTGCAGCGGCCCGCGCCGAAGCCAGGAACCGCTCGATGCCGAACGGGCGGATCGACGGCTCGGCGACACCGTCAAGAATGAGCCGTGCGATGGCGTCAGCAGTGACCGGCGTAAGCAGAATTCCGTTGCGGTGGTGACCGGTGGCATAGACCAGCCCATCCAATGGCCCGGGGC
This sequence comes from uncultured Alphaproteobacteria bacterium, assembly GCA_963841705.1. Classification (GTDB taxonomy): domain Bacteria; phylum Pseudomonadota; class Alphaproteobacteria; order Rhizobiales; family Xanthobacteraceae; genus VAZQ01. The sequence continues at coordinate 36,266 of CAWJDY010000010.1, read as the reverse complement.
CGAGAATCGGCGCGTCGTCCCGGCTGCCCGGTCGATGGCCGACCCACATTTCCTCGATCGGGAGTTCCTCAACAGCAGGCACCGCTCGCCAGGCCGCTTCCAGCAGGGTGAGCATGCCGCCTGCGGTCAACGACATGTCGTAGCCTTTTTCTTCGACGGTCGCGCCCACGAGCAGGCGGCCATCGCGGCGCGGCACCAGATAGGCGCCCGGGGCCCAGACCACGTGAGTCAATAGCGGTGCGGCCGGATCCATACGAAGCGCGAGCATCTGGCCTTTGATCGGGCGCACCGGAGGCCGCAGTTCGGGCGCTAGCCCAGCAATGCTTCGAGACCAGGCGCCGGCCGCAAGCACGACCACATCGGCAGCAACCTTGCTTCCATCGGCGAGCACTATGCCGTCGACCCGCCCGCCGTTGGACGAAATCGCGCGCACCGGCCGATGCTCGCTGATGCGGGCGCCGGCCGCTTCGGCGGCGATGCGCAGGGCGGCAACCAGCTTGCGATTATCGACCTGGTGATCCTCGGGGCTGAACACCGCGCTCGTGAGCTTGCCGGCAAGGTGCGGCTCGCGTCGTCGCGTCTCCGCCGCCGAAATCCATCGCAGCGGCAGTCCGAGCTTCTGCTGGAAGGCGAGCTGATGGAGGAGCCGCGCCTGGTCGTCCGCGGTCAATGCGACGACCAGCGTCCCCTCCGGCCGCAATCCCACATCGATGCCGGACACCTGTTGCAGTTCCGCGGCGAAAGCGGGCCAGCGTGCTTGGCTCTCGCGCCCGAGCGCGACCAGCACTTGCTCGCCGGGCTCGGCCTCCGCGCAGGCGGCCAGCATGCCCGCGGCGGCGTGGCTCGCACCGGCACCGGCAGCGCCCTTATCGAACACCGCAACCGATGCGTCCCGCGCCGCCAAACGCCAAGCGACGCCGAGACCAATGACTCCGGCGCCGATGATGGCGACGTTGGCCTTGCTCGCATTGAGTGAGACGCGGTTCGGCAACCGGCGGCTCCCTTCGCTGGAATGACCCAGACAGGTTCGATGGGTTTGATCTCAGCCGCGTTGCCCGCGGCACCCCAAGCCGTTCACCACAGGATGGGCATTCCCGCGCCATTGCACAAGCCCACCCCCGCGGGATTGCGCGTGCCGAACCAGCGTGAAAGCCTCGATGCGAAAATGTGCCCGTGCCGGGCATTCCGCGGGGGCGAAAACGACTGGCAGCATCATGAATTAACACCGCGCTCAGTGAGCAGCCGCTCACTGGATGCGAGTAGGATGCAGGTAGCCAGCGCATCAACCGCCGCGCGGATCTCGTCCGCCGGGGGGAAAGATGGAGCGATACGGATATTACGGTCGCGCGGATCCCGGCCATATGGAAAGGTTCGGCCTGCCGGCACCATCTCGATGCCTGCAGCCTTGGCCAGCGTCACGACGCGATCGGCGCAGCCATCGAGTACGTCAAGGCTGACAAAATAGCCGCCGCGCGGAAGGGTCCAAGTCGCCACTCCTGTGCCGCCAAGTCGGGTCTCAAATACCTCTGTCACGGCTGCGAATTTGGGCTGAAGGAGCCGGCGCTGCTGCTCCATATGTGCGGCAATCCCGGCAGTATTGCGCAGCAGCCGGACATGGCGAAGTTGGTTGAGCTTGTCAGGCCCGATTGTGCGCGTCGATTGGCGCGAGATGAACCACCGCATGTTGGCGGGCGACGCTGCGAAGAGGCCGAGCCCAGCTTGCGCGAAGGTGATCTTTGAGGTCGAGCCGAACACCAGAGCCCGATCTGGGTTGCCGGCGGCGGCGCAGGCGTCAAGCACGTTGTCGAGCCAGTCGGGTGTGTCGGTCAGGTGGTGAACCGAGTACGCATTGTCCCAGAACAGCCGAAAGTCATCCGCCGTCGGCATGCGCGCAAGCCGCGCTACCGTTTCGGAGGAATAGGTTTCACCCGTTGGATTGCTGTACTTCGGGACGCACCACATGCCTTTCACTGTCGGGTCGGCGACAAGCCGCTCGACCTCATTCATGTCGGGGCCTGACCCGGTTAACGGGACAGTGATCATCTCGATCCCGTATTGCTCACAGATTTGGAAATGGCGATCATAACCAGGCGAGGGGCACAGAAACCGGATGGGCGTGTGCTGATCGCGCCACGGCGCACCGACGTCACGTACACCGGTAAGAAGTGCATAAACCACCGCATCGTGCATCAGTGCAAGGCTCGAATTATTTGCCACGAGAACCTGTTCGGGCGGCGCACCAAGCATCGGTGCAAATAACCGGCGAGCTTCGATCAACCCTTGCGGACTACCGTAATAGTTCCGGCAATCGGTGCCATCTTCAGCCCAGCATTCCTCAGGTGTAGTGACTGCCGTCAGTAATTGGTTAGCAAGTGCAACTTGGTCGGTAGCTGGCTTCCCGCGTGCCAGGTTGAACGGCACAGCACGGGCCTTAATTACTTCGTATGCGGCCCGCTGGCGATTTCGGAATTCGCGCAACGAATCGGTAGCTAAGCGCGCCAGTGCGGGCGACCCCACGATTGCCACATTATCGGACCGGATCATTGCACTATCCTGTTTTCATCGCGCACTCTGCGTGAGATCGGCTCGTAACGGATCATGTATCACCATTTTACGGTGGGTGTACGCATGTGACCCGCAGAAGGAAGGCCACATTTTAGGATTCGATGCACTCGCACGCCATCCTGCGATTCATGGCCAGCCCCCGGTGAAATAAATCACTTGTCCCGTGGTGAAGGACGAGGCGCCGGAGGCGAGGAAGGCGACGAGCGCACCGACCTCCTCGGCATTCCCCAGGCGCCCCATCGGCACAGTGCGGGCGATCAGCTCGCGTCCCGCGGGATCGTCCACATAGCGCGCACGGGGATAGTACAGCTCGCTGTAGAGATAGTTCGGGGCCACGACGTTGGCTTGGATGCCGAACGGTGCCGCTTCCGTGGCAAGCGCCTTCGCGAAGGCCGTGGTTGCCGCGCGCAGGGTCGTCGGCACGGCAAATCCCCTTTCCGGCCGCAGCTCGCGCGCTGAGGTCACGAACACGAAGGTGCCCCGGCCGCGCGCCTTCATCGCGGGCAGAAAGACCTGCGTGAGGCGAATCGGAATCATCACGATGGCCTGAAACGTGGCGACCAGGTCTTCGGTCGGAATCGCCTCGATGTCGTTGCGCGTAATCGGATACACGTCGTTCGATACGATGGCGTCGGGAACGCTCCACCGCGCGATCATTTCCGCGTGGACCTCCTCCGGAGTTTGCGCAGCGATCGCACGCGCGTTGGCGTGCCGCTTGTCAAAGGCCGCGCGCGCGTCGGCTTGTGCGAACGCGGCGTCGGTGCAAGCGACGGTGTGGCCGTCCTTGAGCAGCGCTTCGAGCGCGCTGGGACCGGTATACTGATTTGCGTTCGTAAGAAGGACGAGCGACATTGCAATGCCCCATCGCGGCAGGCGGGCTTAACCAGTCATCATCGCGCTCGTCGGGAGCACAGCAGCTACGTGGCCGCACTCGAGCGCGAGCTTGCGCTCAACGTAATGACCGCGCAACAGGCAATCGTGTGGAACGCCTTGCGCCGTTGCGGCGTGAGCGACCCCATTCCCAGCTTCGGCCGCCTCCTACGGGAGTTTTGATGGGTGGCCTCTCTTAGATTGGCGCACACTGGTGCAAAAGCCTCAGCCGGCTCCCTCTCCCCTTCTACGTTCTTCGGGGAGAGGGCTGGGGTGAGGGGCCGACCCTATCTGGTGTTCGAAATGGACCGTGTTCACCTGGCTCGGCTGAGAGAACTCGAACTCGCGCACGGCGTTTTCAGAAGTCGTTGAGATCTCACCGGAATTATCTTCCTCGTAAACTGATGTCGCTCAGGGCTGGCCGCCGGACGAGCAGCATCGGAGCGCGTGCGGCATGAGTTGGGCTGCTGCCGCCGGATTAGACGGGTTCGTTTGCGCCACGGAACAATGCGCCGGCGATAATTGCAACCGCGGTCCGTCCTTCCATTCGGCCGGGTTTCAGAGCATCCGCTAGCGCCAGGATCGCAGCCCACACGTTGGGGTGTGCCATGTGGTGCTCAGCGAGCGCGATGTTCTCATTGATTGCGGCGCCAATTTGGTCAGGCGTCATCCCGCAAAGAGTGCCGTTGCGGAAAATATCGACTAGGTCACGTTCCGCACTGCAGTCGTCAAACGCATCCTTAAACGGCTTCGCCAAACACTTTGCTTCTGCCATCGGCCCAAAAATGCATTCTATGCTCTTGGCGCGGAACCACCCATCAATGTCAATCCCGGCGGCTCGCATCTCTGCGAAAATCTCGCAGGTTATGTCCAGGGATGTTGGCGTCCGCCTCTTCGGATCCAGGAATTCGTGCATCGGCCGCGACAGAAACTGCCCAAACGTTGTCGCCTGTGACAGCAGCTGGTGCCTGCCATCCAAACTCGTGCCTATTGTGCTTGGCGCCTCATGGACATCAATGTATGCGATTGCTTCGTCCGGCCGCCAACCGAGCGAGTCCGCCACGAGCACACGTCCGACTGCATGTCCAGCTTCATGAATTGCGACTGCACGATCGATTACCTGATCACGCCTCATTGCTTTGGCTGCTCGCCTTGCTAGTGTCCATCGCATTCGGAGCGGCGCGGCGGATGTTACCGGCTTAACTCATGCGCGTGTAAACGCGCTGCGGTCTCCGCCAGTGCGACCGAGGCGCCCTACAGTATTCAGCCGTCTGTAATCCAATGAGAATTCACCCAACATTTTCAATGGTTTTTTCAAAATGACGTTTGCGAGTTCGAATCCTCCCGCCCCAGCCACGCAGTCGGTCTCCGCGGTGTGATTTGCATGGCCGATCGATTAACCTACGGGGCAGATCACCGCACGACTGTTGTAGCACAGAGGCCTCATGCAATGGACATGATCACGCGCAGTATCGGCCCGGGCGCTGCCCCAGCGCGGCAAGTTTCTCCAGTGAACTCGCACAACGAGTGGGATCCGCTGGAGGAAGTGATTGTCGGAAGGCTCGAGGGTGCGACCATCCCGTCCGGTCATCCGGTTGTCACCTGCAACATTCCCGGCATGGCTGCGCGGGCCCAGGCGTTGGTTGCAGGCTGGCGCTTTCCAAAGATCATGATCGAACCGGCGCAGCGCGAGCTTGATGGCTTTGTTACGTTGTTGCAGTCGCTGGGCATCGTGGTAATCCGGCCGGAACCGGTTGATCACAAGAAACGCTTCAGCACGCCGGAATGGTCTTCGCGCGGGTTCTGCAATTCCTGTCCGCGCGACAGCATGCTCGTGATCGGCGACGAGATCATCGAAACCCCGATGGCTTGGCCGTGTCGCTACTTCGAGACGCACTCCTATCGTCCGATCCTGAAGGACTATTTCCGACGCGGCGCGCGCTGGACCGCCGCGCCCAAGCCGCAACTGACGAGCGAGCTGTTTGATGCAGAGTTTCGCGTCCCCGGAAAAGGCGAGCCGATCTCCTATATCCTGACTGAATTCGAACCGGTCTTCGACGCCGCCGATTTCTTTCGCTGCGGGCGCGACCTGTTCGTGACCCGCAGCAACGTAACCAATGCGTCCGGTATCGAATGGCTGCGTCGCCATCTTGGCGACGGTTATCGCATTCATGAGATCGAGAGCCGCTGTCCCACTCCGATGCACATCGATACCACCATATTGCCGCTTGCGCCCGGCAAGATTCTGATCAATCCCGAATATGTAGACGTCGACCGTCTGCCGGCCATCTTGAAAAAATGGGACATCCTTGTGGCCCCGGAGCCCGAACCAATCGCCGATCGCATGCTCAAGATCACTTCGCTATGCGGGAAATGGCTCAACATGAACGTGCTGACAGTGGGCGAGAAGCGCGTCATCGTTGATCCCCATCATACGGCAACAATGCGTGCGATGGAAAAATGGGGATTCGAGCCAATTCCATGCGAGTTCCTGCACTACGCCGCATTTGGCGGTGCCTTCCACTGCGCCACGCTCGACGTCCGGCGGCGCGGCACGTTGGAGAGCTATTTTTGAACGCTGACCTTCCGCGAGATCCACATCGCGCCGCATGGCCTATGAGGTGATTTTCAGTCCGATGGTGCCCGAGAGAATGAGGCCGATACAGGCAAGCCTAAGTAATGTCGCGGGCTCATTGAAAAGATAGATACCGAGCGCCGTAGCGCCGATGGTTCCAATGCCCGTCCACACCGCATAGGCCGTACCGACCGGCAGCCACTTAAGGGCTAGGCCTAGGAAACCAATACTGGCCGCCATGGCGGCGACTGTGCCGATCGTGGGTAACAGACGCGAGAATCCTTCGGTGTATTTGAGGCCGATCGCCCAGACCGTTTCGCACAGGCCAGCAACGAGCAGGAAGAGCCAAGCCATGGTAGATCCTCCTTAAGATGTTTGTTCTCCGCCCGGCGCAGCGCGCCCTGATCAGCACGATCAGCGAGTTGATCCCAGATCATAGCGGAGGCACCTGTAACCCTCTCCGCCGCCTGCGTCATGGGGATCGCCGCCTTCTGGCGCGAGCGGCGCGCCAGCACTAACTCTTCGATTGCTTTGATTTTACCAGGTCGGCCGATGACGCTCCTTCGAGGGATAGTCCGTAACCGAGTTCCCGCACGATGCGCTCCTTCAACGGTTGAATGAAGTGAATGCGCGTATTCCGGCGCGTCACTTCCGGCGCCTGCAGGTACAAATCGGCCAGTTCCCGAGCGCGTACCACTGCCTTGCCGTTCGGTACCACCTCCGCCACGACTCCCCATTCGTATGCGGTACGCGCCAGCAGCGGCTGTGGATTGAGCAGGAATGCCTCGGCTCGACCTGCTCCAGCCCGATAACTCCATGTTGTAAAGATCCCGTCACCCGGCGTAACTCCCACGGCAAAGTGGCCGACGTCCTGGAATGTCGCACCTTCAGCCGCCACGATGACACTAGCGAGGAGCGCGTAGTCCGAGTGGATATGGGCGCGTCCCTCGACGGCCGCGATCACCGGAACGCGGATGTTCGCAATGTTCTCTAAAGTCTGGACGCCTTCGTCGTGAATTCTGCTCCAGACGCCCGGATCGGCGACATCTCCGAACGATGGCCATTCTACGTCCCCAATGAAATTCCCGCCCGCGCCTGTAACGATGACAATCTTGTTCGCTCGGTCTTGTCCGATTCTGTGAAAGGCATCGACAAACTCCGTGTGTGCTTGCGCGTTCATAATGAACGGGCCGCCGTCGCTATGGAACTCGGCAACCAGCACACCTTTATCATCACGTGACAGTTTCAAATTGCGATACGCCGCAAAGTAGTCAGCTTGAAGCGTCTGCATGGAGTTCTCCTCAGGTGATCGATTGGCTGCAAGACATCAGTCCATTCGGGATTCCCCGGATAGCCGTTGATTTCGACCCTTCGCAGCCAACCATAGTCCCCTCTCAAATCAAAAGCACGAATTTCTGACGGATTGCAGATTTGGTTTTTGAAGGAGCGTCCGTAATACCCAGCAACAACAAGGTCACACCCGCCGCCAGCACGAGCGAAATCACGGCGCTCGCCCCGACCGTCAGGCTTTGGCTGGCGATGAGTGAATGTAGACCAGATGCGACAACAACCAATATCGCTACGAAAAGCGTCAAGCTTCCGACGAACGGCACGGGTCTGATGGCGTCCTCAACGCAACCGGAAAGGATCGTTGCTAGGGAGAGGAGCAACAGAAAAATCCAGAGTCTGTGGAGTTGCATTCGCTGCCAAGCTCGGAATTCCGGGGACCAAGTGAATGCTTGGCCACGATTTCGATAATCAAGTCAGTGCTTAGTGGTCTCGGAACTCGCGTTGGCGCTCCGCGCCAGCACGCGACTGGCGAGCCGACCGGGAATCCCGTATAACGATACAGGCCGTAACGCGCCGTATTGCGTGGCCAGTCGTTGCGGTCGGCGGCTTGCCGGACTCGCCGCGGGGAAGAACCCGTGACGTTGCCTGCCCCCCCGCGCTGGCAATCCGAAATTGAAGCCACTGAAAAGCGGCTGCGGCATGGAAAGGTATGGATCCCTCGGAATCCATTTTCGACAACGATCGTAAGGCCGCGGACTTCCGGCGCAGTGCGCTGCATACTCGCAGAGAAGTGTTGTAATGGCTGACGTTGCGGAACGGCCCACAGATGTCGGAGTCAGGAGAACCCTGGCGCGCTGGAACCTGCAACTGCAGAGGATCCGCTCACCGATCCTGCGCTACGGTTTTTCCGTCGCTTGCGTGGCAATTGCGCTTGGGGTGGCGCTTGCATTGCAATACTACAAGTTCCGCGACGTGGGACTGCCGGTTTTTACTCTGTCGATCGCCGTCAGCACCTGGTATGCGGGAATTGGGCCTGCCGTGCTGGCCGTGCTGCTATCGAGCGCATGTTTTGACTATTTCTTTGTGGCACCCCTTTACTCCCTGACGATTTCAAGCGAAGATTTACCGTACTTTCTCATTTTCGCAACATGGGTCGCAGTTGTTACCTCATTTGCTGTTGTTCGCCGCCAAATCGAGGGTGAGCTTCGTCAGGCCCGCGATCATCTTCAGGCTGAAGTGGAACAGCGCGCTCGCCGCGAGGACGAAATCAGAGGTCTTAACCAGGAACTCGCGAACCGGGCCACGGAACTCGAAGCGGCCAACAAGGAACTGGAATCGTTTGCCTATTCGGTCTCGCACGACCTGCGCGCGCCGCTTCGCCATATCGTCGGCTACGCCGAGCTGCTTCAGAAGCAGGCATCTTCCTTGCTGGATGACAAGAGTCAGCGGTACATGAAAACGATCGTGGAGTTGTCGAAGCGAATGGGCAATCTGATTGACGACCTTCTGGCCTTTTCGAGGATCGGGCGTGCCGAGGCCAAAAACATGGCGGTGAACCTGGACCAGCTTGTCAGAGAAGTTGTTGCGGAGCTCGGGCAAGAGCCGCGAGGTCGGGAAATTATCTGGAAAATTGGACCACTCCCGGTGTGCCACGGAGACCGGTCTATGCTGAAACTGGTCGTTGTGAATCTGCTTTCCAATGCGATCAAATTCACGCGCATGCGGTCGCAGGCCGAGATCGAGATCGGCTGCCTGGACGCAAACCAAAACGAAGTAGAGATGTTCGTAAGGGACAATGGCGCAGGATTTGAAATGCAGTATGCCAACAAGCTGTTCGGGGTGTTCCAGCGCCTGCATTCCTCTGAAGAATTTGAAGGTACTGGAATAGGACTGGCCACCGTCCAGCGCATTATCCACCGCCATGGAGGGAAGGTCCGGGCCGAGGGAGCGGTAGATCAAGGCGCGGCTTTCTATTTCTCGCTCCCTAAAGCACAGCGCGCAGCAAAGAGGACTGCGAACACCCTATGAACGAACAGCCTATGAACAAACTGGGACGCATTTTGATGGTCGAGGACGACCCGAGAGACGTGGAGCTTACTCTGACGGCTCTCGAGGAATATAACCTCGCCAACGAGGTCGTAGTTACCCACGACGGCAAAGAGGCTCTCGATTACCTCTATGCTCGGGGAAAATTCGCGTCTCGTCCTACAGATAACCCCGCAGTTATACTGCTGGACCTGAAGCTGCCCAAGGTCAATGGATTGGAGGTTTTGCAGCAAATCAGATCCGACGAGCGGCTTAGGATGATTCCCGTCGTGGTACTCACGTCATCCCATGAAGAAAAAGATATGATGACAAGCTACAAGCTCGGGGTGAACGCCTATGTCGTAAAGCCGGTCGACTTTCACGAGTTCGTCAATGCCGTGAAGGAACTGGGCATGTTCTGGGCGGTCATCAATCAGCCGCCTCCGGGCAGCGCGAAGTAAAGTACCGTGACACCTCCTCTCCAGATCCTCCTGCTGGAGGATGATCCCAGTGACGCGAAGCTCGTTCAAGATCTCCTTGAGGCGGATCGTTTTGTCTACGAAACGACCCTCGTCCAAACTCGCGCCGAGTTCCTGGCCGCTCTTGAGAAGGTTGATCTTGACCTGATCCTCGCGGATTACAAGCTTCCTTCGTTCGACGGCCTTTCCGCGCTGAAGCTTGCGCTTAGTGCTCGGCCTGATGTGCCTTTCATCTTTGTTTCCGGTACGCTCGGCGAGGAAATAGCGATCGAAGCGCTCAAAATCGGGGCCACGGATTATGTCCTGAAGACACGACTCTCGAGGCTCGCGCCCTCAGTGCAACGCGCGCTGCGCGAAGCTCAGGCACGAGCCGAACGCAAGAACGCCGAAGAAACTCTGCGCGAGCAAGCTAATCTGCTGAATCTGACCCATGATGCTATTTTCGTCCACGACATGAATGGAGTTATCACTTACTGGAATCGGGGCGCCGAGGTGCTGTACGGGTGGACGACAGACGAAGCCAGAGGCAAGGCTGCTCCTGAGCTGCTGAAGACGGTATTCCCAATCCCGTTCGAGTGGAAAGATGGCCGCTGGCAAGGGGAACTCGTGCGTACGACGAAGGACGGAACTCAGGTGGTCGTGGCAAGCCGCTGGTCGTTGCAGTGCGCCGACAATGGTAAGCCGGTTGCGGTGCTTGAGACCAACAACGATATCACGGAACGCAAGCGAGCCGAGGACGCCGTCCGCCGGAGTGAAAAAGAGCTGCGCGACGTGATCGAGGCGATACCGGCCATAGCGTTCACTACCTGGCCCGACGGAAGCAACGTTTGGAGCAATCGACGTTGGGTGGAATATTCAGGACTGTCTGTGGAGGACACTTCAGGATCGGGTTGGCAATCTGTGGTTCATCCGGATGACCTTGATGAACAAGTGACCAGGTGGCAGCAGTCGATAGCCAGCGGTGAGCCGTTCGAGAGCGAGGCACGGCATCGCAGCGTCCAGGGCGAATACCGTTGGTTTTTGGTTCGGGCTGTGCCGATGCGCGATGAGCATGGCAAGATCCTGAAATGGTATGGGATCTTGACGGACATTGAAGATCGCAAGCGGGCCGAACTGGAGCGCGGGCGATTGCGTCAGCTGGAGGCAGATCTCACGCGCGTGAACCGCGTGAGCATGATGGGAGAGTTCGCCGCATCGTTGGGGCATGAGATTAAACAGCCGATCGCAGCCGCGTTCCTGAATGTTCAGGCCCTCACGCAGTGGCTGCAGCGCGAGCCCCCTGAGATCGAGGAGGCTCGTCAGGCCGCATCGAGAATTGTCAACACGGTAAACCGTGCCGCCGAAATCATTGACCGAACTCGCTCGCTTTACACGCGAGAGAGCCCTCGGCGGGATCTGATCGACCTGAATGAGCTCATTCGGGAGATGGTCGTTCTGTTGCGGGATGCAGCGGATCGTCAGTCCATTTCAATCCGCACCGATCTCGACGCGGCGCTCCCAAGCACCGCAGCCGATCGGGTGCAACTGCAGCAGGTGTTGATGAATCTGATGCTCAACGGCATCGAAGCAATGAAGGATGAGAGCGGTGAACTGAACGTCACGTCGAAGAGGACCGAGGATGGTCAATTGTTGATTTCGGTGAGTGACTCGGGGATGGGGCTTCCCGGAGAGCAACCCGAACGCATGTTCGAAGCGTTCTTCACTACGAAACCGCACGGAACCGGCATGGGGCTGTCCATCAGTCGCAGGATCATTGAATCCCATGGCGGCCGCTTGTGGGCCCACGCCAATACCGGGCGGGGCGCGACTTTTCAGTTCACGCTGCCGACCGAGTGACGGCATCCTTGCCTATGGCGGTTTGACGCGCCAGGCAGTTTCGTCAGGTGGGCACCTACAGTCCCAAGGAAGCGGTGGCTTCCAATCCGGACCGTTCAGGAGGGGCGGCGCTGAAACATCATTAGGAGCGAGCGCGATATGAAGAAGGCGATACGGGCGCCTAGCCGTTACTCCGACTGGACCATTCCAGCAGGCCTTCCATCATCAGGAGCTCGGGCAGCGCGCCTTCAGTGTGGCGAAAGGATCTCCTCGATTCCGTGCGGCTCGATGCCCAGCGCGCCAAACCCGGGGCAGGCGGGAGAGGCAACGTTGTCGATTGCCATGAGCTCAACCTGGTTTCGCGTAATGGGAGCTTGGGGCAAGAGTTCGGCAAAAAAAGCGAGGGTCTGCCACATCGCAAATGGCACGGGAACCAGAGCACGTCGCAAGCCGAGGTGATGGCTGAGCGTTTGCAGCAGGTCTTTGTAGGTGTAAGTGCGGGGACCAACGAGCTCGTAGACTGTTTCCGCGTGCGCAAGATTGAATGTGCGCGCGATCGCCTCACCGACATCTTCCACATAAGCCGGTTGCAGCCTTGTTTCGCCGCGCCCGAACACGGGAAAGAGGGGAAGTGTGCGAAGTAGTCCGGTCAGCGGCGTTAGGAAGGCGTCGTCCGGTCCGAACATGACCGCAGGGCGAATGATGCTCGCCGCAGGAAATGCAGCACGGACGGCATTTTCTCCCTCTCCTCGGCTGCGGATGTACGGCGAAGGCGACGCAGCACTGGCGCCGATACCCGACACATGCGCCAGCCGCACCACGCCGGAATCGCGCGAATGCCTTGCGAGTCTCGCCGCAGCTTCGACGTGCACGGAATAAAATGTCTGGCCAGGGCGCTCCACATAAAGGCTCACGGCATTGACGACCCCAACGGCGCCGGCCACGGCATCCCTGGTCGATGGATCTTCGCCAATATCTGCCCGGGCCAGCTCCGGCGCTGACGCCTTGTCGCGAAAAATCTTCTTGCCGCGGTCGGGATGTCGCGACGCGACCCGAACCGCGTACCCGTGCTCGAGAAGGTGTTGAGCGATACGCCGCCCCAGGAACCCCGTTCCACCAAACACTACGACTTTTTGCGCCGGCATCGGATCCGCTTAATTGTTACCTCGTCGGCGAGCGCACGAGCGCTTCTGGTGCTGGAAGCTCCGGAGTGTAGTGAATAGGTTGCCACGTCCCCGAGCATCGTTTGAACGTGCGCTTCATTTCTGAGCGACAGGCTCTGCACCGGTAGGTGACATTCTCAAGGTGGCTGGTGAATAAAACCGGCACGATTTCCGTTATTGTCATGCCGCCTTTGCAAATCGGACAGGTTTCCATAGTCGGCACTATGGAATGTGCCAGCTTCATGCTCATGATGTTTCCTTTCGCCCAACAAATCTCGGGCGGGCAAAACGAGTTCACCCTGGCTCGGGTGCCCATTAGTCTGAAAGACAGGAGTTGAAATTGGCCCGGTCGCTTTGCGACAGCGGCTCGATCACGAATATTGTGTGCCTATTATCCGCAAGAGTTGAGAGAAAACGAATTATCGCACCAGCCAATGCCCGAGCTGTGTATCGCCAACCCCGCATTTCAAACGCGAAAGGTCTCCGGTGGCCAGTTGCAGCCCCAGCAGCAGGAATTATCGCAAGATCTCAAATACATGCACTCGCGGCCGGATATCTGAGTTCGAGTCCTCTCACCCCAGCCAGGGCGCCCAGGTCCGCATCTCGAAGGAGACAGATGGAGCGCGGCTTCAGGAGTCTCACCGACGCACCCGACGCGCTCTTGATGGCGATCATCGGCGGTCCGCGAGGAACGGGCTTCCCAGCGATGCGTGGATCGACAACCGGCATGGTCACGGAACGATGCCTCACGCCATCAGTTGTTGGGGCGTTATCTTCCATAGAGCGCCCCTTGCCCGCCATTGAACAGCGATGGCGTTGCGCCATTCAGGAGGTCCCTTCGATGCAAGAGACAACATCCGACACCACAAAGGCGAACGTTCTGAGCGAGCAGGAATTGTCTCGTCTCGATGCCTATTGGCGCGCGGCCAACTATCTTTCGGTTGGACAGATATACCTGCTTGACAATCCGCTGCTCCGGGAACCGTTGAAACCCGAGCACATCAAGCCGCGCCTGCTCGGACACTGGGGCACTACGCCGGGGCTCAATTTCGTCTATGCCCACCTCAACCGCATCATCAAGTCACGCGACCTGAACGTCATCTATATCTGCGGCCCCGGTCACGGCGGTCCCGGGATGGTGGCGAACACTTATCTGGAAGGAACCTACAGCGAGATCTACCCATCTATCCAGCAAGACGCCGAGGGATTGCGCAGGCTATTTCGGCAATTCTCCTTTCCCGGCGGAATTCCGAGTCATGCCGCGCCGGAAACGCCCGGGTCCATTCACGAAGGCGGGGAGCTCGGCTATTCCCTTGCGCACGCCCACGGCGCCGCATTCGACAACCCGGATCTGATCGTCTTATGCGTGGTCGGAGACGGCGAGGCCGAAACCGGCCCGCTCGCCGCATCATGGCATTGCAATAAATTTCTCAATCCGGCGTCGGATGGCGCCGTGCTGCCGATTCTTCATCTCAACGGCTACAAGATCGCCAACCCGACCATCCTCGGACGGATGCCAGATGAGGAGCTCATGACCCTGTTTCGCGGCTACGGGTATGAGCCTTTCATGGTCGCGGGATCGCAACCCGTGGCAATGCACCAACGCATGGCCGCGATTCTCGAGGAGGTCATAGACAATATCCAATCGATTCAGCAGCAGGCGCGAAGGTCCGGTCCCGATCGAAACAAAATGCAACCACCCCGCTGGCCTCTCATCATCTTGCGGACGCCGAAGGGCTGGACTGGTCCGAAGGAGGTCGACGGTAAGAAGGTCGAAGGTTTTTGGCGCGCCCATCAGGTTCCAATTGACAGGGCTCGAGATAATCCCGAACACCTGCGGCTGCTAGAGCAATGGATGCGGAGCTACAATCCGCAAGAGCTGTTCGGGGAAACGGGGCGGCTCGCTCCGGAGATTGCCACGCTGGCTCCAACCGGTAACCGGCGGATGGGCGCAAATCCTCATGCCAATGGCGGCCTGCTCAAGCGCGAGCTGCGCCTTCCGGACTTTCGGACATATGCCGTGGACATTGAAAGTCCGGGCGCGTCCCAGGCCGAAGCCACGCGCGTGATGGGCTCATTGTTGCGCGACGTCGTGCGCTTGAATGCGGAAAATCGCAATTTCCGCTTGATGGGGCCTGACGAGACCTCCTCCAATCGCCTGGACAACGTCTTCGAGGCAACCGATCGCGTATGGATGGAGAAGATCGAGTCCTACGACGTCCATCTCGCACCACAAGGTCGCGTCATGGAGGTGCTGAGCGAACACCTTTGCCAGGGCTGGCTCGAAGGTTATTTGCTGACAGGACGCCACGGTTTGTTCGCGTGCTACGAGGCCTTTGTCCACATCGTGGATTCGATGTTCAACCAGCATGCCAAGTGGCTCAAGGTGTCACGAAAGCTGTCTTGGCGGCGCTCGATTGCTTCTCTGAATTACCTCCTCACTTCGCACGTCTGGCGGCAGGACCACAATGGCTTCACGCACCAGGATCCTGGGTTCGTGGACCTGGTTGCCAACAAGAAGGCGGATATCGTGCGCATATATCTGGCGCCCGATGCGAATTGCCTGCTCTGGATCACCGATCACTGCCTGCGCACCTATGACCGCATCAATGTGATCGTCGCGGGAAAGCAGCCGGCGTCGCAATGGTTGAGCATGGACCAAGCTGTGAAGCACTGCGACGCTGGCATCGGCATCTGGGATTGGGCCTCAAACGATCCGGACGGGAGCGAGCCAGACGTAGTCATGGCCTGCGCCGGCGACGTTCCAACACTCGAGACCATCGCGGCAGTCTCCCTGCTGCGCAAGCACGTGCCCGACCTTAAGATCCGTGTGGTGAACGTCGTCGACCTCATGACGCTGCAGCCCAAGGACGAGCATCCGCACGGGATCAGCGATGCGCAATTCGATGGGCTGTTCACGCGCGACCGGCCGGTGATTTTCGCCTATCACGGATATCCCTATCTCATTCACCGTTTGACCTACAGGCGCAAAAATCACGACAACATGCACGTGCGGGGCTACAACGAGGAAGGCACTACGACGACCCCATTCGACATGGTGGTGCTCAACAGGCTCGACCGCTTTCATCTGGCGATGGATGTGATCGAGTGGGTGCCGGGCCTCGGCTCCAAATTCGCTCACGTCAAGCAACATTTGGGCGACAAGCTGATCGAGCATCGCAGTTACGTGGACCGGCACGGCGAAGACATGCCCGAAATCCAGAATTGGAGCTGGCCATACAAGAGCGCGGCCCGTACCGGCGACTAGAGCGCGTTTCGGTCACATTGATGCACAAACATTGAGTGGATATGGCCAGCGGCATCCTGACTCTCAACGCCGGGTCGTCGAGTCTCAAGTTTTCCTTCTGGCACTGCGAGACCGGCATGGAGATTTCCGAGCTCTTTCGCGGCGAGGTCGAGAAGATTGGAATCGCCCCACATCTGATAGCACGGGGACCTCGGGGTGATACCGTTACCGACAGGGAGTTCGGCAAAGATGGCGCTAAGCTCACGCACGAGGATCTTCTGCAGGAGCTTTTCTCCTGGTTTTCGCAGTACCAGCGCCAGAACACACTCAAGGCGATCGGTCACCGTATCGTGCACGGCGGGAACAGTTTCACCACACCGGTGTGCATTGACGATGAGGTGATGGCGGAGCTCTCGAAGTTGGAGCCGCTTGCGCCGCTGCATCAGCCGCATAATCTTTCGGGAGTTCGCGCTTGCGCGCGGCTCGCGCCCCACGTGCCCCAGGTCGCATGCTTTGATACCGCGTTTCATCACACGATGGGTCCTCTCGCGCGTCGCCTCGGCTTGCCGCGCGCCTACGGTGAGGCCGGCGTTCGAAGGTACGGATTCCACGGGCTCTCTTACGAATTCATCGCGCAACGATTGCGGACGATTGACCCTGACCTCGCGCGTGGTCGCGTCATCGTCGCACATCTCGGGAACGGTGCGAGCCTGTGTGCGATGCGCGAAGGACGCAGCATCGATACGACCATGGGATTTACTACGCTCGATGGCCTGCTTATGGGGACTCGCCCCGGGACCCTCGATCCGGGCGCAGTGACCTATCTCATGCGCGAGCATGCCATGAGCGCTGCCGAGATCGAGGACGTTCTATACCACCGCAGCGGGCTTGCGGGCGTATCCGGGATTTCGAGCGACATGCGTACACTGCTGGCCAGCGGCGATCCACATGCGCATGAAGCCGTGGACCTGTTCGTATTCCGCGCCGCACGCGAGATTGGCGCGCTGACAGCTTCGCTCGAAGGTCTCGACGGTCTCGTGTTTACGGCCGGCATCGGCGAGCATGCACCCGAAATACGCTCGCGCATCTGTGCACGCTGTGCCTGGCTTGGCATCACCCTCGACGAGCATGCCAATGACGCTGCCGGGCCCCGGATCACTGCGCAGGCGAGCCGCATGCATGTCTATGTCATCCCGACCGACGAGGAAAGGATGATTGCAGAGCACACCGTCAAGCATATTGGTCAGACGGCACTGCTGAATTAAGCAGATGCGTGGGAAAGGCCCGCGGGCTTGGTCGAAGGCTTCGTCTCCGGCATGAAGAACCAAAGCATCAACACAGCGGCAAGAGCCACCGAAGCAATGCTCAGAAATACGACGGTGCGCCCAAAGCTCGCAGCTATGAGACCGAACGCCGCGGTGCTCAGCGAAGCGCCGAGCCCGGATGCTGTTCCGACGAGACCCTGGGCGAGGTTGAAGCGACCGGTGCCGTTCGTCAGATCGGCAACAACGAGTGCGGTCAACACGCCAACTACTGCCCCGCTGATGCCGTCCAGCAACTGGAACGCAAGGAGCAGCGGTGGATCGGTGATCAAGGCAAACAGCAATGCACGGATCGGCAATGCGCCTATTCCGATGAGGAGAAGCGGCCGTCGGCCCCAGTTGTTTGCCTGTCGTCCAACCCATGGGGCCATCACTGCAACAATGATTTGCGGCAGCACGATCAATGCCGACACTATGAGCGAGGAACGGCTCTCTCCCTGATAGATAAGAGCCTCTCCGACAAGCGGCAGCATCGACGCATTGGCGAGTTGAAACAGGAACAGGCAGGCGCCAAAAACCAGCAATCCCGGACTCTTCCACAGGCTCGCGCGGCCGGCTCTCACGGGCCGATCGGAACTGTGGTGATGGGGCGCGCCGCAGGAGCGACCAAAGTGAATGTCCGCTGCATGGATGCGGGCGAGAGCAACGAACAGAGGCAGAGTGAGTGCGCCGACCAGCAGGAATATCGCCTTGTACGAGAAGACGTATCCAATCAGGCCCATGAGTCCGGCTGCGGCAAGACTTCCTGTCGCAGCAAAGCGCTGATTGCGCCCAAGCCGTTCAGGCAGGGCCGAATGGCCGACCAGTCCAAGGCTGATCGCCGTGATCGCTGGCCCCAATATCCCGCCGGTGACTCCCTGTAGCGTCAGCCCGATCAAAACCAGTGAAAAGTCCGGTCGAAAGTCAATAATCATCGCGCTGAGCGCCACCGCCAGAACACCGAGCGCCACGATCACCCGCTTCGAGCGGGTGCTATCCAGCAGTTCGCCCCCAGGCACCTGACTGAGCAAGCCGGCGAGAGCACTGGCGCTCAGGACGAAGCCGATCCTGTCCTGCGTCCATCTCTGATCGGCCAGATAAACGGCCACATACGGACCGAAGCCTGCCAGTGCCCCCGCAAGGAAGAAATTGACCCCATCAAGGCCGTGGACGCTCGCCGTGGTAGGCGAGACATCTGCGGAAGCAGACGTCAACGGCATCGTTGCGGGAGTCAACATCGTCCCTCGTCATGCCGGCTTTACGAAGCGGGCTTCGCTCCCTGCCCGCGCTGCTGCGCAGGGCCGGCATCGTGCAGGCTCAGCGCCGTTCCGATGAGAGCGAGATGCGAGAACGCCTGCGGGAAATTGCCGAGCTGCCGCTCCGCCTTCGGATCGTATTCTTCCGCGAGCAGGCCGACATCGTTGCGCAGCGAAAGAAGGCGCTCGAACAGGGCGCGTGCTTCCGCGTCGCGATGCTGCAGCTTGTAATTATTGGCAAGCCAGAAGCTGCACGGCAGAAAAACACCTTCTCCGGCCGGCAGACCATCGATGTCGGTCTTGGTTCGATAACGCAGCACAAGGCCGTCGATCATGAGCTCTCGCTCGATCGCCGCGACGGTGCCGCGAACCCGTGGATCCTCGGCCGGCAGAAAGCCAACGAGAGGGATCAGCAGCAGGCTCGCATCGAGCTCGCTGCTGCCGAAGCTTTGCGTGAAGGTGTTGCGCTCGCTGTCGAATCCAAGCCCGCAAATCGTCGCGTGCATGCGGTCGCGGAGTTTTCGCCAACTCTCCAGCGGTGCCTGAAACTTGAACCGCTCGGCATCACGCACCGTGCGATCGAGCGCCACCCACGCCATGATCTTGGAAAAGGTAAAGTGGCGGCGACCGCCTCTTACTTCCCAGATACCGTCATCGGGCTGCTCCCAGATCTGCTGCAGATGCTCGATCAGTTTCTGCTGCAGTGCCCAGCCTGACCCGACGTGAGCAAGACCAAGCGCTCGTCCCTGGTAGATGGCGTCAATGAGCTCGCCGTACACATCGAGCTGAAGTTGAGCAGAAGCTGCGTTGCCAACGCGCACTGGCGCGGCACCCTGGTAGCCCGGCAGCCACGGTACTTCCCACTCTATCAGCTGCCGTTCGCCGGATAAGCCATACATGATCTGGAGCTGTTGCGGGCTTCCTGCCACGGTGCGCCGAAGCCATTGCCCCCACGCCTGCGCCTCGTCGCGGTAGCCTGCAGACACCAGTGCCATCAGCGTGAAAGTCGCGTCTCGCAGCCAGCAGTAGCGATAATCCCAATTGCGCTCCCCACCAAGCTGCTCCGGCAGTGATGTGGTGGGGGCGGCAATGATGCCGCCAGTCTCCGCGTAGGTCAGGGCCTTAAGCGTCAACAAGGAGCGCTTTACGGAGTCCCTCCATGGGCCAGCATGGGAGCAACGGCCCGACCAGCCGCGCCAGAATGATTCCGTTTCCTGCAGGGCCGTGCTCCCGTCCATTGCAGGGGGGGTGGGCAGATGAGACAGGCCGTGTGTCAACACGAATGGGACGCATTCCCCTTCGGCAACATCAAATTCTGCGACAGTGGCAAAGTTCTTCCCCTGCAACGGGACCGGAGTACGCAGCACCACCTGGTTTGGACCCGCAATGGCGCTCAGGCCAGATCCATCGGGTAGCTGCGTCACCCATGGCACAGTGGTGCCGTAGTCGAAACGCAGCGCCAGGTGCAATTGCATCGCCACCTTGCCGCGGAGTCCCTTCACGACGCGGATGACCGATGAGCTGGCACTGCCGATCGGCATGAAATCGATCAGGGCGACACGGCCATCCGCAGTATCGAATACTGTTTCCAGCACCAGGGTGTCGTCGTGGTAGGCACGGCTGATGCGTGGCGCCGGGTCGGCGGGAGAGATCCGCCATCGTCCGTGTTCGGACGTGCCGAGAAGCGCTGCGAACAGGGCATTGCTGTCAAAACGTGGCCAGCACAGCCAGTCGATCGATCCGTTGCGACCGACGAGCGCGGCGGTCGTGCAATCGCCGATCAGGGCATAGTCCTCGATGTCCAGCGGGAGGTCGGATCTTAAGGAAGTCCCGCGCGCCGCCTGCGGATGCGGCCGCGGCGCACACGGCTTGACATCGGGGATAGCAGGCCGGTTGGTACTGTCGCGGGCGACGATAGCGTCTCGATTGTCGGGCACCTGCGGGGCGAGCTCGCGCAGAATCTCGGCAAGGATATCCTCGATGGGCCGACTCACGTCCACGACGATTGGATCCTCATCGGGGTCGGGCTCCTCCAGGCTTGCGAAGTGACGGTCGAGGATGTCTGGGAGCATCGAATGCTTTTTGCGTGCGGCCAGGCGCTCCTCGATCAGCGGCCTCTCGCCGTGCAAATAAACGACGCGCACCTGCGGCCGGCCACGGGTCAGGAAGTCGCGATGACTGCGCCTGAGCGCCGAGCAGGTGATCACGCCGCCTGTGCCGAGCTGGCGGCAACCGTCGATCCACACCGCTACCATCTCTAGCCAGGACCACTGATCGCGGTCATCGAGCGGATGGGCGGAGCGTATCTTGGCGAACGCTGGCGGATGGAGCTCGTCACCTTCCTCCAACGGCCAACCGAGTTGTTGGGCGAGCGCTGTTGCGATTGTCGTCTTCCCGCTCCCCCAGACGCCTACGACGATGAGGATTGCGCGAACGCCGGCGATGTCGGCCTCGCCTGCCGTTGGCGTGGCCGGTAGTGCTGTGCTCGTCGCCGCTTCAACAGGCTTGTCGCCCATCGCACGTGCCTACTACTTTTTCACAAGGACCGCCAAATCGCGGCTGAGCAGATCACTGATCTTGGCAAGCTCAATGTCCGCGGGCGGATACTCGGCCAGGACGTCCGGATCCAATGCGTAATGGCCCTGCTTGGGAAAGACCGTGGTAACCCGTTCGCCCCAGATCTTTTTCACGGCGGCCAGGATGCGCAGCTTGTCGTCGATGAGCACGTAGTGGTTGGCGGGATAGAGACGCTCCACGTACTCAAGCTCGTTCTCCTTGTGGATGTAGATCAGCACGCGATCGTCGGCCGCCCGCCACAGGCCGGAGCGCTCCACCTTGCGCGGCTGGAACACAGCATCGCCGTCGGAGAGGATGACCGCGGGCCCCCATTGCTGCACATGTTTCACTGCGTCCAGAGCCCCGGGATAGAGGCGATCGGCGAATGGATAATCGACCAGCCAGTTCGACATGCGCAGCACGTCCGGCCGGTAGATCTCCTCGACCCGAAAGCGCTCCAGGGCACCGAGGTAATCGACGTAGCCTAATTCGCTACGCAGCTCTTCAAGAATCTCCCAGTACCTGTCGCGAGCGTCGGCCCCATATGCCTGTTTCAGGTGCGCCTTAAGATCGGCCTGCACGCCATCGTTGTCGAGAAGCGTGTTATCGACGTCGAACAGGAACACGACAGCGGGCGTTTTGGACATCGCAATCTCTTGTCTTTTGAACGCTACGGCACCTCACGCGCCGTGTCCGGGAGGCGTTCATCTTTTGCCCTTGCCGAGCAGCTCCTTCGCGATCTCGGTGACACGCTCGGGTTCGAAGCGGAACTTGCGCAAGAGCTCCTTCAGCGGAGCCGAGGCGCCGAATGTCTTCATGCCGATGATGCGGCCTGATCTCCTCCCGACGTAGCGCTCCCAGCCAAAGGTCGAGGCCTGCTCCACCGCGACGCGCGCCGTCACGTCGGGGGGCAGCACGCTGTCCTGATAGGCCTCTGTCTGGTGCTCGAAAATATCCCAGGACGGCATCGAGACCACGCGCGAGCGGATGCCCTCCGCCAGCAGCTCCTCGTGGGCTTTGAGGCATAGGCTCACCTCGCTGCCGGACGCAATGAGGATCAGTTCGGGCTGTCCGGCCGGGGCATCGGCGAGCACGTAGGCACCCCGCGCGAGACCGGATGCGGGCGCGTATTTGCTGCGGTCCAGGGTAGGCAGCGGTTGCCGCGACAATGCCAGCAGCGCCGGCTGATGCCGCAGCTGCATGATGTAGCGGTAGGCCTCGACCACCTCATTGGCATCGCAAGGCCGCAGCACTACCAGGCCGGGCTCGGCGCGGAAGGACGCAAGCTGCTCGACCGGTTGATGAGTAGGGCCATCCTCGCCATCGCCCATAGCATCATGGGTAAACACAAAGATGGTGGGCAGCTCCATCAAGGCTGATAGCCGAATGGCCGGCCGTGCATAGTCGCTGAAGATGAAGAAGGTGGCGCCGAAGGCGCGCAGTTTCGACAACGCGAGTCCGTTGACGGCGGCTGCCATTGCATGCTCGCGGACGCCGAAATGCAGGTTTCTGCCGCCGGGAGTGTCGGGCTCGAAATCGCCGGCGCCTGGAAACGTGAGCGGCGTCTTGTTGGAGGGGCCGAGATCCGCGGATCCCCCCAGCAGCCAGGGAATGTTCTGGGCGAGAACATTGAGGACCTGGCCCGAGGCATCGCGACCGGCGACGCCCTTGGGATCAGCGGGAAAAACCGGCAGCCCCTTGTCCCATCCCTGCGGCAGCTCGCGCTGCTGCATCAGCTCGATCTCGGTCGCGAGCTCCGGATATTTCCGCCGATAAGCCGCAAAGAGCTCACCCCATTGCCGACGGGTCTCTCGCCCGCGCGCGCCTATTCCGGCAGCGAACTGCTCGCGCACGGCATCGGGGACGAGAAACTTCGCGTCCTCGGGCCATCCGTAGGCGCGTTTCACGAGGCGGACCTCTTCCTCGCCCAACGGCTCGCCGTGGGCCGCCGCAGTGTCCTGCCTGTGCGGGGAGCCATAGCCGATATGGCTGTCCAAAATGATGAAGGTTGGGCGCCCCCTGGTGTCGTGAAAGATGTCCAAGGCGTGCTCGATCCGATCGATGTCGTTGGC
This sequence comes from uncultured Alphaproteobacteria bacterium, assembly GCA_963841705.1. GTDB lineage: Bacteria > Pseudomonadota > Alphaproteobacteria > Rhizobiales > Xanthobacteraceae > VAZQ01. Next base: position 13,052 of record CAWJDY010000010.1, on the reverse strand, counting down.
ATCGCCAACGCGCAGAACGTTCCAGCCATAACCCAGAAATCTGGCTGCGATGTCCTCGGTAAAGGTTATGCGCGTGTTGCCTTCGATCGTGATGTGGTTGTTGTCATAGATCCAGCAGAGATTATCCAAGGCGAGATGGCCCGCGAGCGACGCCGCTTCTGCTCCCACGCCCTCCATCATGCAGCCATCGCCGCAAACCGCGTAAATCCTGTAACCGAAGATCTCGAAGTCGGGTCGATTGTAACGGCTGGCGAGCCATGCCTCGGCGATGGCCATACCCACGCTGGTGGCAACACCCTGCCCGAGCGGTCCTGTCGTGGCCTCAACCCCGGAAACCAGATGGTACTCGGGATGCCCGGGAGCCTTGCTGCCGAGTTGGCGGAAGTGACGAATATCGTCGAGCGAAACCGCGGGCTGGCCAAGCCGTTCGTATTCGGCATTCACCGCGCGGGTGCCGGTGAGGTGAAGCACCGACCACAGCAGCATCGAGGCGTGACCGTTGGAGAGCACGAAGCGGTCGCGGTTCGGCCAAATTGGATCCTGCGGATCGAAGCGCATGACCCGATTCCAAAGCGTATAGATCAGTGGCGCCAGAGCCATCGGCGTGCCGGGATGCCCCGACTTCGCCTGCTGGACCGCATCGATTGACAGCGTGCGAATGCAATTGATCGACAGCTGGTCCAATTGCGCGCTGGTCATGGGTCGAGGCGAATCCAGTGCGGGGCTGACAACAGCACTCATGTTTGCCTCCAATTTGATGCCGTGGCCTACCGCGATGAGCCTTCGGACTTCTCCACATGCCCGCCGAATTCGTAGCGCATCGCGGAGAGCAGCTTGTCGGCGAACGTCGCCTCCCCGCGCGAGCTGAAACGCTCGTAGAGCGCGGTCGAAAGCACAGGAGCTGGCACAGCTTCATCGATTGCCGCCTTGATCGTCCAGCGTCCCTCCCCGGAATCGGAGACCCGCCCCGCAAAGCCCTCGAGCGCGGGGTCCTTGGTCAGCGCCTCCGCACTGAGGTCGAGGAGCCATGAGGCAATAACACTGCCGCGCCGCCACACTTCCGCGATGTCGCGTAAGTTGAGGTCGTAGCGATAGAGATCGGGATCGCGCAGCGGCGTGGTTTCGGCATCGGTCGCGTGCTGCTGCTCGCCAACGTTGGCGTGGCGCAGAATGTTCATCCCCTCCGCGTAGGCGGCCATGATGCCGTACTCGATTCCGTTATGGACCATCTTGACGAAGTGACCGGCGCCGTTGCCGCCGCAGTGCAAGTAGCCGAGCTCGGCCGTTCCGCCGATCTTCTCCCGTCCAGGGGTGCGCGGAATGTCTCCGCTACCTGGCGCGAGCGTCTTGAAGATCGGATCGAGGTGGTGTACTGCGCTATCAGGTCCCCCGATCATCATGCAGTAACCGCGCTCCAATCCCCACACGCCACCGCTCGTTCCAACATCCACATAATGGATCCCGTGCGAGGCGAGCTCTCGCGCACGGCGGATGTCGTCGACGTAATACGAGTTGCCCCCGTCGATGAGAATGTCGCCGCTCTCGAGGTGAGGAGCGAGGTCGGCAATGGACTTGTCGACAACTCCCGCCGGGACCATGAGCCAGACCGCGCGCGGCTTTTCCAGCTTGCGCGCGAGGTCCGCGAGCGAGGACGCGCCGACCGCCTTCTCCCGCGCGAGATTCGCGACCGCCTTCGGCGACATGTCGAAGACGACGCATTGATGGCCGCCTATGATAAGCCGCCGGACCATATTGGCGCCCATCCGGCCGAGGCCAATCATCGCAAGCTGCATGACATTGCTCCCGGTTAGAGCTGAACTGCGGACCGCAGCCGCTGCATGGCGGTCATGACGCTTTCGCCGTCGTTGAAGATTGCTGAACCGGCGACCAGCACATCGGCTCCCGCGGCAACCGTCAGCGGGGCCGTTGCCGCATTTACCCCTACTGCGTCACAAACTACGTATTCTGTCATTCCGGGGCCGCGAGCGTAGCGAGCGGAGCCCGGAATCCATAACCACAGACACTCCGGTTGCGAACGGCGAGCGAGCAACTGCCGGCTGGGGTTATGGTTTCCGGGCTCGTCAGCAAGTCGGTGAAACCGACTTGCCGACGCCCCGGAATGACAGCGTAGTTTGTGACACAGTACCGCATTTACCCCTCCATCCACTTCGAGGCTGCACTCCGGCTTGACTTGATCGATCATCTCCCGCGCACGGGCAAGGATCGACGGAGCGAGCTTGATTGCGCGACTTGTCACGTTGCGACCCTGAGCTTGCGGCACCGGCGGATCAGATTGTTAGTCGAGCTGTCGTGCCCGAGCTTGGGACCGGTCTTGCTCTCGAGCTCCGGGATGATGCGCTGGGCAAGAACCTTGCCGAGCTCCACGCCCCACTGATCAAAGGAATCGATGTTCCAGATCGTGCCCTGGGTGAAGACGCTGTGCTCATAGAGCGCCACCAGCTTTCCCAGTGCCGACGGGGTCAAGCGTTCCATCAGAATGGTGTTGGACGGTCGATTTCCTTCGCATACCCGGTGCGGGACGAGCCAATCAGGGGTGCCTTCGGCCTTCACCTGCTCGGCCGTTTTCCCGAAGGCGAGGGCCTCAGCCTGAGCGATGACGTTCGCCAGCAGCATATCATGATGACGGTCGAGCGGGTTGAGCGGCTGTCCGAACGCGATGAACTCACAGGGAACGAGCCGGGTGCCCTGATGGATCAGCTGATAGAAGGAGTGCTGGCCGTTGGTTCCGGGCTCGCCCCAGTAGATCGGGCCTGTGTCGCAATCCACGGGCGTCCCGGCGAGCGTGACGTGCTTGCCGTTGCTCTCCATCGTCAACTGCTGGAGATAGGCCGGGAAACGTTTGAGGTACTGATCGTAGGGCAGCACCGCGACGGTTTGCGCCCCGAAGAAATCATTGTACCAGACTCCGAGGAGGCCCATGAGCACCGGCAGGTTGCGGTTAAACGCGGCCGTGCGGAAATGCTCGTCGATGGCATGAAATCCTTCCAGCATCGCGGTGAAATTCTCGGGGCCGATCGCAACCATGGTCGAAAGGCCTATGGCGGAGTCCATGGAGTAACGCCCGCCGACCCAATCCCAGAACTCGAACATGTTGGTGGGGTCGATGCCGAACTCCGCGACTTTCTCGGTGTTGGTGGAAACGGCGACGAAATGCCTGGCAACGGCTTTGGTATCGCCGCCCAGACCTGAAAGCGACCAGGCGCGCGCGCTTTGCGCATTGGTCATCGTCTCCAAGGTCGTGAACGTCTTCGAGGAGATGATGAACAGCGTCTCCGCCGGATCGAGATCTCGCGTCGCCTCGACGAAATCCGTGCCGTCGACGTTGGACACGAAGCGGAAGGTCATGGCGCGGTCGCTGTAGTGCTTGAGCGCCTCGTAGGCCATCACCGGGCCAAGATCGGAGCCGCCGATGCCGATATTGACAACATTGCGGATGCGTTTTCCCGTGTGACCCTTCCATTGCCCGCTGCGGATGCGTTGGGCGAACTCACCCATCTTGTCGAGCACGACATGAACCTCCGGCACGACGTTCTTGCCGTCGACAAAGATGGACGCTCCCTTGGGTGCGCGGAGCGCGACGTGCAGCACCGCGCGCCCCTCGGTGACGTTGATCTTTTCGCCGCGGAACATGGCGTCGATCCTGCCCCGCAGCCCGGATTGCTCGGCGAGCTCGAGCAGCAACCGGAGCGTCTCGTCATCAATGCGGTTTTTGGAATAGTCCAGGAAGACACCGGCAGCCTCCGCCGTCATCCGCTCACCGCGCGCGGGATCATCGGCGAACAGTTTTCGCAGGTGTCGGTCCCGCATCGAGCGCTGGTGATCTTCCAGGGCCCGCCACATCGCATGCTTGCCCGTCGGTTGCGTACGCGCCGTCTCGGATCGTGCAGCCATCTGCGCATCTCTCCGGTTCAAGCCGGTCGTTTGGAACGAGTCCCGGCCTGCGGGAGAGCACCGTGCTTCTCCCACAGTCGAAATCCGCCACGAAAGGCATTTGCATTGTCGCCGACGCGAGAGTGCGGCGGCAGCGCATCGAGCTTTGCGGCGTTGCCTCCGCCGATCACGGTATCATCGGGCTCCAGCGCGGCGATGAGCCGCGTGACGACGTCGGCAACGTGACGGCGCCACTTCTTCTTGCCGTGACGCTCCAATCCGGCTCGGCCCACATAGTCCTCAAAGGTGCCCTTCTTGTAGGGCAGGTGAGCGAGCTCCATGGGCTCCACGATGCCGTCGACGATCAAGGCCGATCCAAGTCCGGTTCCCAATCCTAGAAAGAGCATCTTGCCGCCTCTGTAGCTGCCCAGGGCCTGCATGGCGGCGTCGTTGATGACCTTCGCGGGATGACCGAATGCTGCTGTGAAATCGAACCCGACCCATCCGCGCCCGAGGTTGTACGGCTCGGCAATCGGCCGACCATGGAGAACCGGGCCGGGATAGCCGATCGACACCACGTCATAGCTCCAACCTCGAGCGAGCTTCTTGACGCCGGACACCATCTGCGTGGGGGTGAGCTTCGGCCCCGACGCAAACGAACGATGCTCGTGGTGTCCGGTGGCAAGGATCTTGACCGAAGTTCCGCCCACATCGACGACCAGCACCTTCTGGCTCGGTGACGACCTTGCGCGGTCAGCTCGATTTGGTTCGCCAGTCCGGCGCAAGCTGGTGGGACGGGAGCTCGCATCCACGGTGCTAGCTCGCCCGCCTGAGCACGGCGGATTTGGAATCAATCACGCGCATCAGGTCGTTCCAGGATTTGACGAACGATTTGGCTCCCTCGTCCTGCAACTGGTTCGCCAGTGCGCGGACGTCGATTCCCGCCCTGGCGAATTGGGCCAGTTCCTCCTCGGAGTTGCCGCCGTCCGCCGGCAGCGTCGGACCGACCTCGCCGTGGTCGGCGAAGGCTTGCAACGTTCCCTCGGGCATGGTGTTCACGGTGAAAGGTGCGGCCAGGGATTTGACGTACAGGACATCCGAAGCCTTCGGATCCTTGGTCCCGGTGCTGGCCCACAGCAGGCGTTGCGGACGGGCGCCGGCGTTATAGGCGCGCATCCATCGCGGCGAGCTCAGCAATCCGAGATAGGCCTTGTAGACGCGCTTGGCGATAGCGATGCCGAGTTGATTGTTGAGCGGCTCGGGCACCTTGCCGGTCACTGCAACGTCCCAGCGGCTGATGAAGAGCGACGCCACCGATCGGATATCAGGCGTCAAGCCTGCATCGATGCGCCGCTCGATGCCGCGCATGAACGCATTGGCGGCGGCCACGTATTGATCGTCGGAGAACAACAATGTGACGTTGATGGGCACCCCGGCAAAGATCGACTCCTCGATGGCAGGCAGGCCTTCGGGTGTGCCCGGTATCTTGATCAGGACGTTGGGACGTCGCGCCTGCGCGTGTAGATCTTTGGCCGCGGAGAGCGTCGCCTTGGTATCATGTGCCAGGAGGGGCGAGACTTCCAGCGAAACCCAACCGTCTACGCCGCAGGTGAGGTCATAAATCGGTCGGAACAGATCGGCGGCCTGCGTGAGGTCCTCCAACGCGAGCTCGAAGAACAGGTTCTCCCCCGACTTGGCCTGCGCGATTTTGCTCCTGATCGCATCGTCGTAATCGCTGCTGTTCTTGATTGCGTGGTCGAAGATGGTCGGATTGGATGTCAGTCCGGTGATTGAAAGCTCGTCGATGTAGCGGCGCAGCACGCCGGTTTTCAGCAGGCTGCGCGTGATGTTGTCGAGCCAGAGGCTCTGGCCCAGATCGTGCAGGGTTCGCGTGGCCTTCACGGTATCACCTCCCATAAGCTGGTCATTCACTCCGCTCCCCTGGTGGACGGCCCGCCTTGATCGGCAGCCATGCACGCCCATCGCGCGCGAGCAGGCGATCGGCGGCGTCGGGGCCCGCGCCGCCGGCGGCGTAATTAGGGAAGTCGTCGGCAGGAGCGCGTGACCAGGCATCCAGGACCTCCTGCACGGCACACCATGCCGCCTCGACCGTATCGGCCCGCTGGAACAAGGTCGCATCGCCAATCAGGCAGTCGTAGATCAGCGTCTCGTACCCAACCGACGCGAGCGGCGCGAAATAGTCGCGGTAGGCAAAGTTCATTTCAACGCCGTCGATTTCGATCTCGGTGCCAGGGCGCTTGGTGCTGAAACTGAGCGACAGTCCCTCATCCGGTTGGATGCGCAGCTTCAGGATGTTAGCCGGCAGGTGCTCCACCGGGGTAGAGCGAAAGAGTGCGTAGGGCGCCTGACGAAACTGCACCGCGATCTCGGTAGTACGGGCGGAAAGGTACTTGCCGGTACGCAGATAGAAGGGCACGCCGGCCCAGCGCCAGTTGTCGATGCCGAGCTTGAGCGCGACATAGGTTTCGGTTGCGGAATCGGGCGCGACCTCAGGTTCATGCCGGTAATCGCCAACCTGTCGGCCAAGGACAACGCCTGCGCGGTACTGGCCGCGTACGGCATTGGCCGGGGAAACGGCATGGATCGCCTGGAACAGCTCCGTCTTCTTGCCGCGCACCGCATCGGCATCGAATGAGATCGGCGGCTCCATGGCAATCATGGCGAGAAGCTGGACGAGATGGTTGGGCACCATGTCACGCAAGGCGCCGGTGCGTTCATAGAAACGGCCACGGTGCTCGACCCCTACGGTCTCGGCAGCAGTGATCTGAACGTGGTCGATGTGGTCGCGGTTCCACAGCGGCTCGAAGATGCCGTTGGCAAAGCGCAGCACCAGGATGTTCTGAACGGTCTCCTTTCCGAGGAAGTGATCAATCCGGTAGATCTGGTCCTCAGAAAGCACCTTGAGGATTTGCGCGTTGAGCGCCTTCGCCGATGCCAGGTCGTGCCCGAAAGGTTTCTCGACGATCACCCGCCGCCATGCATGGTCCGATTGCCGGCTGAGACCTGCGCGGCCAAGCTGCTCGATCACCGGGCCAAAGAATTGGTCGGCAACGGCCAGGTAGAACAATACGGGGGCCACATTGCCTTGCCGCTCCCGCTCCTCAAGAATCGTCGCCAGCCCAGTAAAAGTCTCTGGTTCGGCGAAATCTCCTCTCAGATAGCGCATTCGGCTCGTGAGCCACGACCAGGCTTGCCCATCGATCGCACCGGCGCGCACGAAGGCACGCATCATCTCGGTCAGGCTATTGCGCCAACTCTCGGTGGAAAGATCTGCAACATCGACGCCGATGATGGTGAATCCATCGGGAAGCTGGCCGGCCCGCACAAGATTGTACAGCGCGGGCACGACGAGACGCTTGGTCAGATCGCCGGCAGCACCGAAGATCGTCATGGTCGCGGGCGGCGCCTGGCGGCCGGAACCGGTCTTTGCCGCCGTGCCCGCAGCCGTGGCCGCGATAGTCTCTGCCTCACTCATGCCGCTGCCTCGGCGACTCATCGAGCGTCTGCAGCGGATTGGCAAGCGTTCTTATCCGGGTCAGTACGCCTCATATTCCTTCTTACTTCCTTAGACTGCGTTGTATGCGAGGGGCGCGAGATCGGAAGTGGCCTTCAGCTGCGCGATCTTGGACGCGATCTCGCAGCGTTCGACCAGCTCGGGTTCTCCATTGATCACTTCAAATACGGTCCGGCCGTCCTCGCGCCAGAAGCGGATGTCGAGCTTGTGCCTGCCAATGCGCAGATTGCGCATGGTCAGGTCAGGCAGCCATGCCGGAAGCAAGGGATCGACGTACAACTTGTTGCGCGGAGCATCCGGCAGAAATCCCAGGAGAGCCTGTGTCAGCATGAAAGCTGAGCCGGCAGCCCATGCCTGGGGTACGTTTGCGCCAAGGTATTGCACGGGGAAATTTGCCTCCTTGCGCTCGCCAGCGGTGTAAAGCTCGGGCAGCTGGTTGAGCAGGAAATGGCTCCCCGCAAAACTAATGTCGTGCGCGATCTGGGCTGCCTGCGCGCCAAAGCCATAAAGCTTGCAGCCCATGGCGATGATGGCGTTGTCGTGCGGCCAGACCGAGCCGGTCTGATAGTTGTACGGATTGAACGCCGGATGATCGGCTGACAAGGTGCGAATGCCCCATCCCGTCCACAAGTCCGGGGCCATCAAGCGGTCGACCACGCGTTTCGCGCGCTCGGGGGGCACGATGCCGGACCATAGGCAATGCCCGGCATTCGAGGCCACGGTCAGGACCTTGTTCTTGTCGCCGTCGAGAGCAAAGGCATAGAACCCGAGCTCCTCGTCCCAGAAGGCTTGGTTGAACCGCACGAATAGTGCGGCGGCCTTGGCGCGCAGGTCCTGCGCGCGATCAGGCTTGCCGAGGGCTTCGAAGACTTCCGCCATGCGGACCCAGGCATCGTAAACGTAGCCCTGAAGCTCGCATAACGCCTTGGGTCCCTTGACCACCGAGCCGTCCGCATGCATGACCGCATCGCCGGAATCCTTCCAGCCCATATTCTCATAGCCGGCCGGCGAGCGCGTCTGATACTCCTGAAATCCGTCGCCGTCGCGGTCGCCGTATTCGTCGATCCAGGCGAGGCAACCTTCTGCCGTCGGCAGATGCTGTTCCAGCAAGCCTTTGTCACCGGTCGCACGCCAGGCGGCATGCAGGGTAATCAGATAAAGCGGCGTGGCGTCCGCAGTGCCGTAATAGGGCGTGTGGGGGATCAGCTTGAAATGGGCGAGCTCGCCATAGCGCAGCTCATGCAGGATCTTGCCCGGCTCGGCGTCTCGGTAGGGATCTTGCTCCTTGGCTTGCAGAGAGCCCAGGATCTCCAACGCCCCGCGGGCGAATTCCGGGTAAATCAAGATGTTCTGCAGCGAAACGATCAGGCTGTCGCGCCCGAACGGAGCGACAAACCAGGGCAGGCCGGCAGCAGGCAGGAAAACCATTTGGTCCGTGCCTTTGATCGGCAGGCGAAGCGCGGCCATGTCCTCCAGCGCCTGACGGAACAGACGGTAGAACTCCTCGTTGCTGGTCTCGATCTTGGCCACGGTCTCAAGCCATTGCGCCATCGTCTCCGCGTGATGAGACTTGTCACTCTCCCCAACGCAATTCTTTGGTGCATGGAAATGTTGCTCGCCGTCATCGAGCGCGTAGAGCAGGCAGGCGTGCCAAGCCTCGCCTGGCGCGAGGGCAACCTCGAAGCTCAGCCGCCCGTTGGCATCGACGGCCTTGCAGGGAGCGCGAGACACCGATGCTGTCACGGCCCGGCGAAAATCCTGGTTCGAATAGGCGGTGCGCAGCCGTTGCCGCGCCTCGGACCACTGCGTCGTGATCTGGCCGCGGCGGACAATATGCCCTGACCTGACCTCGAAGATGTCGGCGAAGTCGCACCGGAACGCGATCTCGAGCTGGAACCGCACCGGCTTCATACTGTTGTTGGTGAGGTCGAGATCTTCATGCAAGCCACCGCTGAGCGATCGGCTTATCGTGAGGCCCAGACTGCGCGGGGCAATCGTACCGTCCTCGGTCAGGATGGATTTGTTGGTGAGAAATATGCGTGCCGCGTAATAGCTGACGGGACCGCCGTTCAGCAGCTCCCACGGCTCGCCATTTGCGTAAATGGCCCAGCTGCTGATGATCCGGGTGTCGAGGAAGTAGAGGCCTTTGTCGCTCGGCCACCTGATCTGACCGTCCGGCTCGCTGACCAGCACGGTCTGGCCCTGGTGGATGGCAATCTGTGGCGGACCTACCTGAACCTTGAACGCCATGGCGTGAAACACTACTAACGAGGAAAATCTGGAAGTCACACGATATCGTCCGGCGTCTCCAAGGCTGCGCCAATGAATCTGTGCGACGACTTCATCACAGCGCGCTTCACAGGAGTTTTTCCGTTGTGATCGGCAGGTCGCGCACTCTCTTGCCGGTCGCGTGATAAACGGCGTTGGCAATCGCAGGCGCCACCGATACCGCGATCAGCCCACCGAGGCCCTTTACGCCGAGCGGGCTCGCTTCCTCGTCGAAGTCACCGAGGAATAAGACGTCGAGCTCGGGGATGCCGGCATTCGTCGGCACGAGGTAGCCGGAGTACTTCCGGTTGAGGAAGCGGCCCATCACCGGATTCGGTCTCCGTTTGCTCAAGCAGAGCTTGTCCAACGCCCCAGACGATGCCTCCGATCGCCTGGCTGCGCGCCGTTTTGGGATTGATGATTTCGACCGGCATCATCCGTTCCTACGAAGCGGTTCAGGCGCACGAGCCCAGGTCTGGGTCGACCCGTACTACCTGCGCGGTCGATTGCAATGCCGTAGCGCCGTATCGACCCCCAAATGCCAGTTAGGCCGCGGTACGTAGCACCCGGTCGAATCGCATGATCCACCCTCGCGCCGAGTAGACACAACGCAGGAGCTGCGGGGAGGTTGCGAGATCGACTCGATTTTTCCTTAAGGCGCGCGGAACTCCGTGTGCGGTATCCGACACAGAGTGGTTACCGTGCTGGTGCTCGCGGATGCTAGCGGGGGGAGCGGGTTGTCATCCATGCGTCCCTGCAGAGCCCGCGGAGATTCCAGTTCTTTCGAACTCCGCGCCCGAGCCACCCCGTGCCACTGATAGCTAGTCCAGGTTCGGGGGCGCCCCAACGAACTTGAACAGCAAAACATAGCGGCGGCTCATCGCTGGGCGTTCAGTCGCAAGCACGTTGTAATACTAGCGCTCCGCCGGTTGGCCCGATCATGAGCGCACTATTCGGTCCAGTACTGGCAGGCCAGCCTCATTCCATCGCTCCATTCCCTGGCGCAGGACGCTGACGTCGGAGAAACCAGCCGTACACAACGTACGAGCGGCGACCGCCGAGCGCTTGTCAGTCCGGCAGACCAGAACAATCGGTGCGCCTTCCAGTCCGGCGAGTTCGGTCAATCGGCTATTGAGCTCGGCGACGGGAATATTGCGCGCAGTCGCAATATGACCAAGCGCTCCGATGAACTCGTCAGGTCCTCGCACATCGATGACGGCCACGGCGTCGCCCTGGTCGAGCCGGCGCTTGAGCTCGCTTGCTTCGATCCATGCGAACGACCCACGCAGCCGGCGGATCAGTCGCGGCAACACCGCGATGGCAGCAAGCAGGCCGAGCCCAAGAAGGCCATAGCGGACTGAACTCGCTTCGCCGCTCAGCGCCCCGCGCCCTGCGTGACCCAGCCATGTATAGGCGACGGCTCCGGGGGCCATGCAGAGGAGCGTCGCGATCACGTATTCCCGGAGCGGAATGCGCGTGAGGCCCAGCGCGTAGTTTGACAGATTGAACGGAAAGAGGGGCACCAGCCGCACGAAGGCAACGAAACGCCAGCCCTCCGCATCGACGCCATCGATCATTCGCTTGAGCAGCCCGCCAGCCTTGCGTGCGACCCATTCTCCCGCGATGTAGCGCGCAACCAGGAATGCAAGGGTAGCGCCGAGCGTGGCACCTGCGAGATTCCAAAGACTACCCCAGAGAGGACCGAACAAGGCTCCACCTGCAAGGCTGAAGACGACGCCCGGAACGAAAGCGACGGTGCCCAGCGCAAAGAGCATCATGTGGCCGACGGGCGCCCACGGGCCAAGCGAAGCGAGCCATGCATCGAGGGTCGTCAGATTGATCTGGTCGCGGTGAAGGACCGCCCACCCCGCCATTGCTGCGAGCACTAGCGTCAGCGCAACGCGCGGCAGTAAGCGGCGCATGCTCATTGTCCAACTTGCCTCTCTCCCAGCGGATAGCGGCCGGCATTCCCCCGGAAGGGCTGCAGCAACATGCGATCAAGCCCGAGCTCGCGCGGATCGCGGAACTGCTCGATACCGATCGTCATGGCTTGGTGGCCGGCTGTTGGCTGTGCCCGGTAGGTCCCGAACAACCGATCCCACCAGGGCAGGTTGAACCCGAAATTGCTGTTGGTCTCGCGTACGAGAATCGAATGATGTACGCGATGCATGTCCGGCGTTACAACGAACCAGCGCAGCACGCCGTCGAAGCCCTCAGGAATACGAACATTGCTGTGGTTGAACATCGAGGTGGCGTTAAGCAGTACCTCGAAGAGCAACACGGCTAGCGCCGGTGCTCCAAGTGCTATCACCACCGCGAGCTTGATGACCATCGACAGCAGGATCTCGATCGGGTGGAAGCGCAAACCGGTTGTCACATCAATGTCGAGATCGGCATGATGCATGCGGTGTAACCGCCACAGCGCCGGAACAGCGTGAAACAGCACATGCTGAAAGTAGATCGCGAGGTCGAGGAGAATGACCGAGGCCACTACAGCGATCCAGGCCGGAAGCGGCGCCACGTTGAAGAGCCCAAGCCCATGCGCCTCGGCAACGAGGGCCACACCGACGGCTGTAGTCGGAAAGAGAATGCGGACCAAGAGCGTGTCCACGACCACGACACCGAGATTATTGGGCCATCGCCAGCCGCGCCTGATGGTCTGGCTTCGTCGGGGTCCGATGAGCTCCCAAACCGCCATCACGGCAAGTACGCCGCAAAACGCGGCTAACCGGATATACTGCTCATATGAGAGCAGGGCATCGCGCACGACCGTGATCGTCCTACCGAGTGTTAAGGGATTGAACTCCTCATTCAATCACTATATTGAATAAGATAAGGTCGAGCATGTCAACCCGCAATCCAAAACTTGCGCTGTTTGCCCAATTCGCCTCTGTCGCCAAATCCCTGGCGCACGCCCATCGGCTCGAACTCCTGGAGCAGCTCGCCCAGGGAGAGCGTAGCGTCGAGGTGCTGGCGGATCGCACCCGGCTGTCGATCGCGAACGCCTCGCAACATCTGCAGCACATGCGGCGTGCCGGTCTGGTTGCCAACAGGCGAGATGGAAAGTTCGTCTACTACCGGCTTATCGATGACTCCATTCTCGGCTTGCTGGCGGCTCTGCGCAGGATTGCCGAGCGCAACGTGGCCGAGGTCGAGCGGATCATACGCAGCTACTTTCACAATCGCGACAGCCTGGAGCCAATTAGCCGCGAGGAACTCTTGCAGCGGTCACGCGCGGGAGAAGTCGCTATTCTCGATGTGCGGCCGGAAGACGAGTTTGCCTTGGGCCATCTGCCCGGTGCCGTAAACATGCCGTTGTGCGAGCTTGAAATGCGCCTTGCCGAGTTCGATCCCGCAC
>CAWJDY010000009.1:0-134780 GCA_963841705.1 uncultured Alphaproteobacteria bacterium | reverse complement strand
GCCCCGTGGTCCGGATCAGCATGAACGCCGCATCGCCCAGCGCCGGCATGGTGGTGGCGAGCGCATCTTCGACGTTGCTCCATTCTGGCGTGCCCAGGACGCCGTCGTAAAGCACGCTCGACAGCAGGAGCAGAACGAACGCCATCATCGAGGTCGAAACAGTGCTGCTGTCGAGCAGCCCGGCGCCGAACGGCCGCAACGCACATTGCTCCGTCGGGGCGAAGCGCGCGAAGGTCCCAAAGACCAGAGAGAAGACCTCTCCGCGCTCCAGCCAAATATTGCACCTGAACGCGAACATGCCGAGAAAGGTCAGAATCGAATAGCCGATCGCCAGCCACGCAATGTGCAGCGGCACGGCCGGGCTCGGGTAGATGAGCTCGGTCCAAGAGAATGCCAGCAGCAGCGCGATCGCCGGCCATACCCCGAGCTTTTCTGGGTAGGGAAGGCTGAGCGAGAGCGCAGGTCGGTTCGTGATGCCGCAATAGAGCGTCTCGACCGCTTCGAAGATCGTCCGCCACGGATTGAGCAACGCCCAGAGGTTGCCGACGAAGGCGCACACGTAGGCGAGACCGACCCACCAGACGATCCACACCATCGTCGGTGCGATGTTACGGTATGGGTCCTGCTGGCCGCGAAAACCGGCGATGACGGTGATGATGAAAATGGCAAGCCCGCACAGCTTGAGCGCAAAGGCGAGGCCCGGCAGCGCGATCCATCGGCCCAGTCGATAGGCCCGCAGGTCGAGGCGTGGATAGGCCCGCGAACGCGGCGCGTCGCGCACGAACAGCCCGACGATGACGAAAGTGACCACGATGGCCGCACAGGCGCCCGTGACGTAGAGCGAGAGCGGCAGCGGCAGGTCATAGCGCTGGCCGAAGCCGTGGGCATGCGCAGGGGCCGAAATGACGCACGCACTCGTGGCGCGGACAGCATCCAGCAGGCGCGTGACGGCGATCCGACGGCGTCTGTTACTGCGGATAGACCTCGATGGTGACAAGGGCGTCCTCATGGCCGTGGCCGGCGGACTCTGCTTCGCTGCCGTGAAGGTGGACCGGGAACCGTCCGGTCGCACGCGCGGTGAAAGTGAGTTCCGTTATCGCGCCCGGTGCGACCCGCTTTTCGATGTCGTAGCCATGTAGGTGTACAATCGACGGCCGGTCCGCACTCCATTGCAGCTTGACGACGTCGCCCTGTTTGACGCGAATGAGACGCATGTTCGGCGGAACCTGATTGTTCACGATGCGCAGAACGAACGTTACTTCAGCCGCGCGCGCCATGGTGATCGCGACGTGCATTGGTCCACTCAAGGCAACCGCCAGCAGGCCTGCGCTGAGCGTGGATCGAAGCCACGACATGGTTTTATGAGGCATGACTCACTGTCCGAGGTTGGTTGGAAGATCGGCGATGCGATTTAGCATCCAGCCGGCATCGTAAGGTGACGGCAACAAAGCAGGATCGGCCGCTGCGAACCACATCAGCCGCCCAAACGGATCATTCATGCCGCCAATCGGGTTCCAGGCGCCAGTCGGGCGGGCGTCGATGCCGAGCGCGAGCCAGCCGTTCCAGGGGAAGTCTTTCAGCTTCACCGTGCGGATGAACATCGGCGAATGGAGGCCTTCGATGAAATCGTATCCGATGTTTTCGATGCCGGCGGAGAAGTCCACATTGAAATATTCACGCTTCACCGTGTACCCGGCGACAAAGGTACGGCAGCCGGCAGTGAGCGATGCGACAAGATCGCGCTCCAGATTGATGCGCTCCGTGAGATCGCTGAAATCGCCGGCCGTGAGGTGCTGAAAATCCGATTGCGCACGCGCTTTCAGCACCGGATCGGTGACCGAATCGGCCAAGAGATGCTCGGCATGAAACCATCCAGCCTTGACCCAGGGCGGCGCGATCCAGCCGTTCGTCACGCGCGTCGATGACCTGACCAGGTCGGCGGCATCGATGTCGAAGACTTCGACGTCCCAATCCGCCGCGTGCGTGGCCCAGTCGGGATGACTTTGAGCCAGACTGCCGCTCGCCCGGATCTTCAGCCCGTGCACCGGCGGATCGTCGGACCAGCTGGTGAAGCGCGCCTTCGCGGCTTCGGCGAGATCGAAGTGATAGAGGTAGTCGCCGTGGAACGGAGTCACTGGATAGGGATGAAATACGACATCGCCTAGTGTCACATCGCGCACGACAGAGCGAGCTGCGGCACAGACTTGCTCGTTCGTGGTCAGGGGGGATTGCGGATTGACCCGCACCATGACGAAGGACCCGAGCAATTCGACCGTCTTGATCGCGTCCGGCAGCGCACCGGAAAAGCGCGGTCCGCGGCCGATGTAGGCCTGGATCTTGGCGTCGAGCAGCGCTCCGGAAGCCTGCTCCGGAGCAAGCGTTTGGATCTCGATCTCATGCGGATAGAACGAAGGATAGACCGGCAGCTCGTGGCCGCCCCATGCCACCGTCACGGCGGCTAACGCGCATAGCACGACGGCGAATGTGCCAATTCGCTTCATTGCCAGCGACCCAGGCCAACAGAACAGTTTATCGTACTCTTCGTCACCCCCGCAGCACCCGCATGACATTGTCATCCGCCAAGGCCTCCTTGGGGGAGCCTTGGAAGACGATTTCGCCGCGATCGATCACGTAGATACGGTCCGCGATCGCCGCCGCACTTGTGAGGTTCGACTCGGCCAGCAACAACGAGATGCCCATGCCCTTGATCATCAGCACGGCTTCGCGGAACCGTTTCACGATCACGGGCGCCAAGCCCTCGAATGCCTCATCGAGGATCATGAGCGAGGGGGCGAGCGCCATGGCGCGCGCGATCGAGACCATTTTCTTCTGGCCGCCGCTGAGATTGAGTCCAGGCCTGCTGAGAAACTTGCGTACTTCGGGAAACACGGTCAGGGCCTGCTCTCCGGCGTCGACACGTTCGGTGGCGCCTCGCGCCGTCTTGTGCGAGAGCCAACGGCTGATCATCAAATTCTCCGCGACGGTGAGTTCCGGAAAGATGCCAGCATTCTCCGGCGCATAGCCAATGCCGAATTTGGCGCGCCGATGCGGCAGCAGGCCGGTAATCTCCTCGCCGCGAAAACGGATGTGGCCGGAGCGCACGGGAAGCAGACCCGTGATGCTCTCAATGATCGTGGTGCGGCCGGCGCCATTACGTCCAACCAGCGACACCACCTCGTTGTCGCCGACCGTCAGCGAAACTCCGCGCAGAATGTGCGCCGGGCCGCGAAATGTATTGATGTTGTCGACTTCGAGCAGCACGCGCTTTGCCTTCACCGGTCAGGCCGAAAGTGGAACACCGAGGAGAATGTTTGCGACGTCCTTGTTTGCTTTGATCTCCTCCGGCGTCCCATCGGCGAGGAACGAGCCTTCGTGCATCATCACGATGCGATCGGAATAACGGAACACCACGTCCATGTCGTGCTCGATGATGACGGCGGTCACCGTGCCCGCGCGCACGATGGTGGACACGGTATCCATGATTTGGGCTTTTTCGTGCGTGCTTACTCCGCTCGTCGGCTCGTCAAGAAACAACAGCTTCGGTCGCAGCGCATAGGCGATCGCGACATCGAGCAGCTTGCGTTCGCCTTGTGCCAATCCGCCCGCCAAAATCTCGCTCTTGTCGCGCAAGCCGAATTGGCCGAGCACTTCTAGCGTCTCGTTGCGCACGTCCTCGTCGTGCCCGGCGAGCGAGGCGATCCTGACCGTCTTTCCCTGGCGCGAGAAGATGGAGAGCGAGACATTGTCAAACACGGAAAGCGCGTCGAACAGGTTGACGATCTGAAAGCTGCGCGCAATGCCCGCCTTGATTCTCTCGGACACAGTCGCGAAGGTGATGTCGTTGCCCTCGAACAGGATTTTTCCGGAATCCGGCTGCAGGTGCGCGCTGATGAGATTGACGAGCGAGGTCTTGCCGGCGCCGTTCGATCCGACCAGCGACAGGAACTCGCCTGTGTGCACGACGAAATTCACTCCGTCGCAGGCGCGGGTTTCGCCGAACTGCTTCCGCAAGTCGACGGTCTGCAGCAGGATCGTCACGGCTTCACCCTTGGCCTCAGTTTGCCGGCGAGCTGCGACAGCGCGCCGACGATGCCGGTCGGCAGCAGGATGACCAGCAGCACCAGCACGGTCCCGAGCAAGGCCTGCCAATACTCGGTCGTGGCCACTGCGTAAGTCTTAAGATAGGTGAACACGATGCCGCCAACGATCGGCCCAGTAAAGTTGCGGAAGCCGCCCAGCAGCGCGGTGAACACGATCTCGCCGGAGAACGTCCAGTACAGGACATCCGGCGTCGCGAGGCCATTGAGCGGCGCCCACAGGATGCCGGCGAGCCCCGTGAAGGTTCCGGAAATCGTGAAGGCGGCCAGTCGGAAACGGCGAATCCGCAGCCCCAGAAAAGCGGCGCGCGTCTCGTTGTCGCGAATGGCCTGCAACGCCTTGCCGAATGGCGAGTGCACGATCACCCACATAACCACGACGCAGATGGCGAAGATGGCGAGCACATAATAGTAGTAGGTGTTGATGAAGCGCTGGAACGATCCGGGCCCGGCAAACCCGATCTGGCCGAACAGCAGCGTCGGGCGCGCCACGCGCAAACCATCGGTCCCGCCGGTGACCCAGAACAGCTTGAGCGCGAGGCTGTAGAGCACCTGTGAAAGCGCGAGCGTCAGGATGCCGAAGAAGATGCGCGTGTGGCGCACGCTGATATAGCCGAACAGCACCGAAGCGATCGCTACGACGGGAAGGCCGAGGACGATGTAGCTTTCCATGGAATTGATGTTGAAGTAGCGCAGCAGGAACGCAATCGTGTATGCGCCAAGGCCGAAAAAGGCGGAATGGCCGAATGACAGCAGACCAGTATAGCCGAGCAGCAGATTGAAGCCGAGTGCCGCGATGGCCGCAATCAGGCCATAGGTCAGAAGCTGCGTCTGATAGAGACCGATAACGGGCGGCAGCAGAGCCAGAGCCGCCAGAACGGCGGCCGCGGCCGCGAGCAGCGCCAATTCGGCACGATAGCTCACGGACGGCGCGTCGGCTTTCATCACGCGCTTCCAAACAGGCCGGTCGGCTTGACCAAGAGAACGGCGGCGGCGATGAGATAAAGCACTGCGAGCTCCACTTCGGGAAAGAATTGAATTCCCGCCGTCCGCACGAAGCTCACGATGAGCGCGCCGATCAGGGCCCCCTGCAGGCTGCCGAGTCCGCCGATCACCACGACAACGAATGCAAGAACAAGCGCATCGATGCCCATGCCCAGCACTGCCGCCTGGCTCGGCACGACGATGGCGCCGCCAAGGCCCGCCATAAAGCAGCCGATCGCGAATGCAGACACGTAAACCAGCCCGACGTTCAAGCCGAGCGCGGACGCCATGCGCCGGTCCTGCGACGTCGCGCGCAGCATGACCCCGAACTTAGTGCGGTAGATCACTGCCCACAAAGCGATGGCCGCGAGCGCGCCGACGGCGATGACGAAGAGGTTGTAACCGGGATAGATCAGCCCTCCGAAGCGGACGTTCGGTAGCGCGTCCATCAGCGCGTCGGCGGTGAGCGGCAGGCCGCCCCAGAGGAAGCGCACGGCATCTTCGAGAATGAGCAACAGGCCGAATGTCACCAGGAGCTGGTACTCCTCGGCACGTCGATAGAAACGACGCAGCAGCAGTGGCTCGATCACAGCTCCGAGGAGCGCGACCGCGGCAGCTCCCAGCGGGATCAGCAGGAAAAGCCACATCGGGGCGAGCCCAAACGGTATTGCCCGCCCGACCAGCCAGGCCGTAAGGAAGGCACCGACGCCATAAAGGGCGCCGTGCGCCATATTGACGATCCGCATGACCCCGAAGATGAGATTCAGGCCCGCAGAAATGAGAAACAGAACCGAGGCGTAGAACAGCGAATTCAGAATCTGGATGATCAATATGGCCACGCGGTTCCCCTCAAGCGCTTGGCAGGCCAATAACCCCAATCCGGACGATAGGAGAGAGCCGACGGCGGTGCAATGATCCGAACGGTGAACAGGAGCGGACGCTCGCGTTGTCCGTCTTTATAGAAACAACCGCGCCCGAGATGGCTCGGGCGCGGTCGTTTCGATCACAGACGCAAGCCTGTCTAGCTGGCCTTTGGCCAGGTGGTCTTGATCCAGTTCGCCGCCGCGGTCAACTCGTTATGGCCGTTGCCCGGCTTCGGCCAATTCGCCGGCGCGGTGATGTTGCGGATCGGAATGGTGATGACCCGGTCGGGATCCCAAACGGGGAACGGATATTCCGCCACATTCTTGCTGAAGCCCGTGATGGCGTCCTTGTAACCCTGGTGATTGTCGGGCCGGATATAGATGTAGCCAGAGGGCCCATCCATGCCGAGGCCTTCGAGCTGGCTGATGATCGCCTCGTCCTCGGGCCAGCCGCCGGTAAGCTTGTTGGCGCGCTCGATGGCTGCCTTGAGCATGTACAGCGACACATAGGCGCCGTCCGACTGGAAGTTCGGATATTCCTTCCAGCGGTCGTAGTACCGCTTCACGAAAGCGGTGTTCTCGGGCCAGCGATTGCCGGCCGGATAGGTGAAGTGATAGTTCGCGTGCACGCCGGCAAGCACGCCTTCGGGGTGATCCTTCCCGATTGCATGCGGCGCGACGCCCAACGCGAGCGTGGTCGCGACCTTCATCTTGTCGAACAGGCCGTAACGCAGCGCCTGCTTGTAGAAAGCAATATAGTCACCGCCCCACAGCGAGGTGTAGAGCAGATCCGGCTCCGACGACAGGATCTTCGTGATCTGAGCGGTGAAGTCCGTGGTGAACAACTTGGGCCAGCTTTCCGACACAGTCACAGTACCGGGCACCAGCCGTTCGAACGCGAGCGAGAAGTGCTCGGCCGCGTTGCGACCGTAGCTGTAGTCCGGATGGATGTGCGCGATCTTGCGCGCCTGCGGCCATGCCTGCGCCGCGCCGATCGCCGCCGTGATGCCGTCAGCCGATTGGATGTTGGTGACACGGAACACGTACTTCGGCTTCGGGTCGGCCACGTCAAACACGAAATCCGTGCAGCCGTCACAGAACAGCGTCAGGACACCGAGCTCTTCGGCGACGGGTGCGAGCGCCGGGCTGTTGCCACTCGATATGATGCCGGTGAACAGGTCGATCTTGCCTTCGAGCTTCATCCGCCGCAGCTCTTTGACGTTGGCGTCGGTGCCGGCGGCTTCGTCGGCGGTGATGGTCTCGATCTTGCGCTTGCCCAAGAGGCCGCCCTGAGCGTTGATCTCCTCGGCCGCAAGCGTGTGACCCTTCAACGAAGGTTCGCCGAGCACGGCCGCGGGGCCGGTCAAGAAGGTGATGTGGCCGGTCTTGAAGGGCGTGTCCGGGATCGTGCCTTTGGCCGGTTCCGTGGCGGCCCGTACCAGTTTCGGGCCGGCGACTAGACCGGCTCCCGCGAGACCGGTTCCGCCGACCGTGACACCGAGTGCACCGAGGAAATTACGACGATTGACTGATGCTGGCTTCTCCATAAGGTCCTCCCTTCAACGCTCATCCGAGCGCCGATCTGTAGTAAAATGCTCCCGAGAGCTTGATTGCTGAACATAATTTTCGTCCTTTTTGGTTGTGCTGGCAAGCCGAATCGAGAGCGACCGACGTTTTTGTCGCGGCGGCGTGTAGTGGCGAGCATGCTCATGCTTAGCGAAGCCTGGCCCGAAAGCGCCGACCGGGCGCACGAGGTGATTCGCAAGGCGCGCCGCCGGTTGCGTGGGAGCTAACCATTCGGGAAGCTCGCGCTTTTTGTGGCCGCGCAGATAGAGACGCCCCTGCGTGCCTGGGTTGAGAGGATTCGAACTCCCAAACGACGATTTGAGTGACCGCCGTTGAGCTGCCGGAGAAAGGATCCACAACATTACGCACTTCCAGGCGAATTCGTCAGACATTTCAGCCAGATGGCAAAAACGCCATCCGGAAGTGCGCCTCTTCTCCAATTGCGCTTCTCGATGAAACATTCATGGCGACTAAGGCAACCTCGCAGTTCCACCCGATGTGATGGCCATCACAAAAATCCGCTTTTCTCCAGCTGTGATGAACGGATGTGTGAACTAGCTCACATGGACGAGAGTGTTCCGGCGCTATCTTCCGACAGACATTCACTAACGGGTACTATCATGCGCTCTCAAGCTTACAACCTCGTCTCCAACGGGCGTTCGCGGCAAACTTCTCTGTTCGAGGTTTACCGGCATCGCGCGATGGAGATCACGAAAGCATTTCGACTCCAAGTGCGTGAGTGGCGCCGACGAGTTCGCACGCGCAATGAGCTGATGACGCTGAGCGACAACGACCTGCGCGACATCCGCTGGACCCGCACTGAGGTGGAAGCTGAAGCTCGCAAGCCTTTTTGGCGAGCGTGAGGCGTAACTCTTTTATCTCGTCGCGAGACGCTGAACTTCAGGAGTGGCGTAAGCCCCGCTGCGCTAGAGCGGGGGCTCTGAGTAGTAATGGGGAGCGTACCGTGACCAGATTCGTCCTCCATTTCTTGCTGTATTCTTGCACGCTCGCGTTCGTTACGGGGGTCGTGCTCGCTGCTGCGAAGTTCATTATTTAAGAAGGTGGCGCGGGACCGGCTGATCCCGATGTGAGGTGAAGTCGCGTTGCGCGGGGCAAGCCGAGGCCCGCCCGCGTTACGGGCGCGGTCTTGAAAGCTCCGCGCAAGAAAAATAGCGAAAGAAAAAAGCGAAGATAGCGATGCTATGCGAACGCCGCTGATGGTAAGGGAGCGGTCCCTGTTACTCGTAACGCCACCCCCCCTTCCAAATTTTGCACCCCCCTCATCGGGCGACATCCGCCGTGCTGACGGGGACTGGAAGGTGACGCGCCGCTGGGTTTTCGAGGCAAGCGCCTCAATCTGATCGTGGGATATGGTCCGGGCGGAGGCTATGACGTGGTTGGCCGACCGAACTCGCTCGGCTTCAAACGCGCTAAACGTGGTGGGACAATCTCGAAAGTAATCCTTGGGATTCAGTGGGACGTGCGCCAGGAGTGGGGCACGATAAGTTATTGAACTAACAATATCTTTTCACTCTGCACCAGAATATGCGGGTTGCCTGGGATGAACTTCCCGAGATGGCGGGCCAGCAGACGGGCATGATGCGCTAAGAGGACCGCGATCCTCAGCTTTCGCCAGCAGCGGACAGATTGTGGCATATGCTCTGGTCAGCTTCGTGGCCCACGAGACACCGCCAAAAAAACCAGATATAGCTTTATGTAATTAGTGAGGAGGTGGGTATGGGTAAGATTTTCTTTTCGCTTGCATTCGCTACTGCACTGCTTGCGCTTGCTTCTTCTGAGGCTTCGGCATTCGTATTCGTATGCCAAGCTGTCGGCGTGCGCTCCCGTGCTTGGGGTCGAAGCTTCTACGTCGTTGAAGCCAAGCTGGCGGCTTTGCACCGGTGCGCCCGTCGAAGCGGAATCTGCACCATCAGCTATTGCGTTCCAAGCTATTGAGGCGTTTAGCACGTAGCACCGCCGAGTGCTGCGTGCGAGTCAGACCGCGTGTCCAAGCGGCGCTCGGTAACCAGCACTGCACTGCCACTTCTGCGATGGTCAGCACCTCGGCCAAGGCGCGCGGGCAAGCTCCGACGTGCTCTAACCCCTGCCCCGTCCTGACGTTGGTGGGGCCGCCCGTCGTGGGCGGGCAAGTCCGGATATCAGCTTGCGTTTCCGTCGGAGGCTGGCGCTCCCGATGGAAGACCTGGGTTCGATTGGAACCCGGTAACTCGCGAGGGCGTTCTCCCTGTTGCGCCGTCTTAGCCCGGGAGGCGGAAGTCAGGTTACCAACGCTCTGATGTCGCCAGTCCCGACCCTCGGGCTTGAGGGGAATTGAGCCAGCGCGGCAACCGTAGCAATCGATACGGGCGGATGAGGGAGGTCCTAATGCGATATAAACCTAAGAACGTTGCCGCGCTCCACATAGCCCTTGCAGGCTTGCCAGATAAGATGCGGGTCGAAGTGGAGCCAGGTATTGGGGTGTCGGCAAAGACAGTTGCCGAACTTCGGAATGTGACCGCGTGGCCGGAGAACTTTGTGATAGCAACCCCGCAGGAACGCTATCCCGAAAACGCAGTCAGAGTCAGCAAGGCAACCCACGCGACACGCGTATCACCAAAATCGTAAAGCACCGTTTTCGGTATTGTCGCCGAGTTCGTCGGGGAGGGGGAAACAGAGGAGTGCCTCAGCATGTGCGATTATAGCCTAGAATACGTACAGTCACGTCCGGCTAAAGTGGGCGAGAAACTGAGAATCCAGCGGTTCAATCTTGGCACCCGAGGCTTTGCTTCCCCCGACGATTGCAAAACGGCGGTTTGCGTGCTTCCGGGAACAGAACTTGCCTTCGCCAACTCGGTAACGTTCTACGGGCGTGCCGGGTTGCTCGGCTGGAAGCCCAAGGTGTTCAACCACACCACGGCAATCTTCCGGCAAGTGAATAAGGACATCGCATGGACGCACCATGATGCGTTAGAATTTCCCGATGGGAAGATGGTGCTGCTGAATCACCTGTTGGAGGGTCAGGAAGCAACGGTGCTCCAACTTCCTGCACAACCTGTCACAGCGGCGGAAGTGAAAGCCCAAGAACGGGTTCCGAACCTTTGATTTGAACCAGGAAAGGTTTCCTTTAGGCCGCCTCATGCCCAGAGACGGCCTCTTTTTGAGGAATGGCTTTTTCATGCGGGCAACTTTCGACCGTGCGCGAGGAAATCGGAGTGGCGGGAGTTTGCTCATGCGCGACAACGAATTGCGAGGAATTATCCTCGAAGCATTGTACAACCAGCGCCGCAAGGATTTGGTCAACCTCGATCAGGAACTCGGCGGACTGCCCGTACCGCATGGCGCTACGGAAAGCATCCTGAGGCAGTTGGTGAAAAAAGGCCTAATCGAACGTCCCATCCAACCGCTAAATGGACTGGGAAATGCTCGAATAACTGCCTATGGCATTGATGTTGTCCAAGGAACAACCAGCCCACCCATATCCATTGTTCTCCATCAACGCATTACGGTTCAAGACGTACAAGTTGGTGAAGGTAACATCCAGAACTTCAGTGATACGAAACTGGACATTCAGAACGTCAGTGATACGACACTGGATGTTCCGATTGACCATTCGGAAGCGAGCCACGACAAGCCCAAATCGTCTTTTGAACGGATCAGCAAGTGGTGGAAACATATTATACGGTATTAGCGTTGCGGCGACCTGAGGATTATTCGCCGGAACAAGGAGCAAGATTCGAAATTCATTTTGAGAAATTACGGAATTGAGTGGATGCGGCTGGAGCAATGCCTTTCGAGGCGAGACTTGAACTATTGGACACTGATGGACAACAGCGGATTCGTTGGTCATCCTCCGACCTAAAGCCGCCGATGTTGGCGCGTGCTGCTGAATTGTTCTCAGAAGGTATGACAGTTAGGGAAGTGGCGGCAACGCTGCGGATCAGCAAAAGTGAGGCAGGCAGGCTAAGGATTCGAGCCATCGAGGATGGGGTGTTATCGCCTGCTGGTGAGGCCGATTTCGATAGTCAGCGGCTCATGGTTCAGTGATTGGGTAAGTTCATTACCATTATTGTCATCTGGCCACTGGTTTCTCATGTTTCTCGGGTTTCTTTGACCCGTTCTGGAAAACACTAAAAGAATATTCACTGGTTTATAGATTGAAGTTTTTCTGGAGCGACCTAAAAAAACCCGAGAAACCGGAGAAACCCGGTGCGGTGGGTGACGCAGGCATCCCCTCAGAACGCAAATGCATATGGCAAATTAAAAAGGTTACGACGAAAGAGTTGCCGAGGAATCAGCTTGGCTTCTCCAACATAGCAAGGCTATTCCGTCCCGCGATCCTTGTTGGACTGAACCTGTTGCTGCTGGTGGAATACAGGCTGCTGAGATACGCCAGCCCGTGTGTCTTGTTCGTCGGCCAATCTGGTCCAGACCAGTGCCATTTCTACGAGAAGGGACCGACTTTCTGCGGTAGTCGTCGTTGATGCGACTCGCAAACACTCACGCGCGAATTCCCGATACTTTTCTCCCCACCGTTGCATAAGATTTCCCCTAGAACGCTGCACTAAAGGCAGTTCCGAACGTGGAACCCAACAAAAAGTTCCACCCCATAGAAAATATTTTTTAGGAACCAATTTCACTGCCGCGAGTTTGATCGTGAATCAGGGATCGAGGAGGGAACCATGTGGCTGGCGCTTGCCTCAATAGTTCTGGCTTCCGCTATCGGGTTCAATGTTCTGGCCTTATGGCTCACTGGATGGTTCGAGAGGAATCAGCCCGAAAGCCGAAACAGGACCGGAGACGTACCCGCGCATTGGGCACCAGGGGAACGTTCTGCTTGAGAGGACACTAGGTAGTGGTTCACACCAAAGTAGAAGAATATCGTCAGCACGCCCAGGAGTGCTTGCAACTCGCCGGCATGATGACTGCGCCCGAGCATCGGGCGGTATTGGTTGCGATGGCCCAGGCGTGGAAACTGCTGGCACAGTTTCATTGCTTGGCCGCGTCTCCCAAATACCGCCACAACCAAATGTTGAGACCGACCCATAAGGTTGCGTCGATGTAAGTACGTAGCGTCAGTGTAGAGTTGAGTTGCAAGGCAGGAGCCCCGGCAGTTGATGCCGGGGCTTTCGTTTCCGGTCGCCCCCACAAAGGCAATCGACCCTTGTCGCAATGTCCCCATGCCATGGACCACATTCATGGGACAGCATTGCGAGGCTGCACCGGGGAATTTGCGCTGCCGCTCCTGTTGCAGGTCCGGGAACGATTTTGTAGAATGGGTGTTTGCGTGTTCAGGCGTAGAGCCGCGTCGCCGGGGCGGGCAGCAAACGTGTATAGTCGAGCAGACGAGTATCGGCGGCTTGCGCGAGAATGTTGGGAGCTATGTGGGGAGTCTCCGTGTGTCTACGGTGAATTATTGAACTGCGTGCAGGGCAGGCTCGCTGCTAGCCCGACGAGTTTTCGGGGTTGTCTTATGAAAAGCGAAATCCGCCACGACACGAAGCGCCAAATGACCGTCGTCAGCTGCCGCTCGGCTGCCGTTGTATAGCCATGCTTTCGGCCTAGGGTTCAAGACTAATCATTATTAGGGTTCAAGATTAATCATTATTAAGGCTAGCGAGCTTGGCATCCGTGGGATCGCGATTGGCGGAGGGGAACATGACCACTGAAGATTTGATCCAGACGTCGCTCAAGGTAGACGGTGTTGCTAAGAGAAGCCTTCACTACTCTGACGAGTTTTGGGCCGCCCCACCTCTGGCCCCAACTGGAACGCTGGATGCTGCCGATATTCCTCTTCAGCAAAAAGCTCGTAAACTCGCAACAAGGGAGGAACAATCTTTCCAGCCTCTTGAGGAAAATGATTTCTTAGATGCCCAGACGAGCTTCGGACCCCATCGAACACGCATTGCCGGTACCGCAATCGTGGCGGTAGTAGGCATAACTACTCTTGTTTATTTCTGGGCGTCAGCAGGAGAGAAAAAAGCCACGCAATCTGCGAATCCCTCTGCCGCCATGCAATCTTCAGTGGAGGCTCCGGCGCAGACTTCTTCCGGGATGCCCGAGCCTACTCCTGAGCCATCTGCTGGGGTTGCTTGGCCCGACTCTCCCCCTTCCATCACCGCCGAGATTTCTCCCGAGATTGCGCCGGCGGCACCTACCGATAATCCTTCACAGAAAAAAGCCACGCAATCTGCGAAACCCTCTGCCGCCATGCAATCTTCAGTGGAGGCTCCGGCGCAGACTTCTTCCGGGATGCCCGAGCCTACTCCTGAGCCATCTGCTGGGGTTGCTTGGCCCGACTCTCCCCCTTCCATCACCGCCGAGATTTCTCCCGAGATTGCGCCGGCGGCACCTACCGATAATCCTTCACAGCGCCAAACTGACTCGGAATCGCAGAAGCAGGAGTTCGTTTTCTTACAACGTCCTGGCGTAAACATCAGGTCTGAACCCTCCACAAACGGACGTGTCCTGGGGACCGCTCGCAAGGGCGCGCGCTTGAAAGTTACAATTCGGGAAGGGGACTGGATGCGGGTGGAGAGTGGCCGCTTGAAAGGCTGGATCAATTCCCAATTCCTTGCTCCCAATGAGCCCCGATAGGAGAAGCGCTCCTCAAGTTGCATTCGCAAAGTTGGATGCGGCTCCGTCAAGTCTATGTTCACGCCGGCACATCACGATGGCTTAGCACTTCCCGTTGATGGTCCACGCGCCGGCGTATCTTCGTCCGCGCTCAATGAGGATCGCGGAGGAGACGATTAGCGATGCTCAAAGCCGAGGCGTGTTGTTCCAGAGTACGCTCTCGGTGAAGGCCGCCTTGTCGATCGTGAGAAACTGTGAGTCATGTGACTATTCATAGGAATAGTCACATGAGCAACACGGCGATCGAGGTCATCACGTCAGTGCAGCGCCGCCGGCGCTGGAGCACAGGCGAGAAGGAGCGGCTGGTATCAGCGGCGCTGGAGCCCGGTGCCAGCGTCTCTGCGGTAGCGCGCGCGGCCGGAATTCATCCGAGCCAGCTGTATGGATGGCGGCGTCAGCTGTGTCCGCGACCGCAGCTGGCAGCGCAATTTGCGGCGGTGCAACTTGCGGCAGATCCGGGCTCTGCTAGCCAACCGGGCACTGGCATGATCGAGGTGGAATTTGCGGGCGGGTCGCGGATGCGCATCACCGGCGCGGTCGACGCCGCGACAGTGGCCGCGGCGGTTGCTGCGGTGGCGAACGGCGGGCGGGCGCGATGATTCCAGTCCCGAGCGGGGTGCAGGTATGGCTGGCAACCGGCCATACCGATATGCGCAAGGGCTTCGATGGGTTGGCAGTGCTGGTGCAGGAGATGCTCAAGCGCAATCCGCACAATGGTCATCTGTACGTATTCCGCGGCCGGCGTGGTGGATTGATCAAGGTGCTGTGGCACGATGGCCAGGGTATGTGCCTGTTCGCCAAGCGACTGGAGCGAGGGCGGTTTGTGTGGCCGTCGACGGTTCCGCAAGCGGACGCGGACAGAACCGTGACGATCACGCCGGCGCAGCTCGGATATTTGCTCGAAGGGATTGATTGGCGACTGCCGCAGCACACCTGGCGTCCGCAAGTAGCGGGCTGAGAGCAAAGTCTGTTTCTCTGATTTGATTCTCTGGTTCTCTGATTCCCTGGCGTAATTCACAAGCAAATTGATCGCCGCGATTCACAAGCGGATTGTTTTATGATTCCTGTGCGGCATGGCACCGAGCGCCGATTCGCTTCCGACCGATCTCGCCAGCGCGCACGCGATGATCATTGCGACACGCGAGGCGCTGCTCGCCGCGGAAGCGCGTGCCAGCGCTGCCGAGAGCGAGGCGCAGCACCGGGCGCTGCTCATCGAGAAGCTCAAATATACCATCGCCAAGCTGCGCCACGATAAGTTTGGGCAATCCTCGGAGCGGGGCGCGATCCTGGAACAACTCGAGCTGGCGCTGGCGGAGATGGAAGAAGATGCCGCGCAGGCGGAAACGGCGGCGCAGATGGCTGCTGCAGCGGCCAAGATCGAAGTGCGCAGCTTCGAGCGGCGCAAGCCGGCGCGCCGGCCGCTGCCTGAGCATCTGCCGCGCGAGCGCATCGTCTATCCCGCACCCGCGCTTTGTCCGTGTTGCGGTGGGGCTTTGCACAAGATCGGCGAGGACGTCACCGAGACGCTGGAGCTCATCCCACGCCAGTGGAAGGTGATCCAGCACGTGCGCGAGAAGTTCTCCTGCCGCTCCTGCGAAAGCGTCACCCAGCCGCCGGCGCCATCGCATCCGATCTCGCGCGGCCGTGCCGGCCCGATGCTGCTCGCGCACGTGTTGTTCGCAAAGTATTGCCTGCACCTGCCGCTCAATCGCCAGAGCGCGACCTACGCGCGCGAAAGCATCGAGCTCGACGTCTCGACGCTGGCCGACTGGGTCGGCGCCTGTGCGGCAACGCTGATGCCGATCGTCGTGGCGATCCGCGCGCACGTGTTTGCGGCCGAGCGCATCCATGCCGATGACACCACCGTGCCGGTGCTGGCCAAGGGCAAGACCCGCATCGGCCGGCTCTGGACCTATGTGCGCGACGACCGGCCGTTCGGCGGGCGGGCCGCCCCAGCAGCGGCATTCTTCTACTCGCCCGACCGAAGCAGCAAGCATCCCGAGCAACATCTGGCCAACTACGCCGGCCTGATGCAGGCGGATGCTTATGCCGGCTTCAATAAGCTCTACCATCCTTCTCGCAAGCCAGGAGCGATCATCGAGGCCGCGTGCTGGGCGCATGCGCGGCGCAAGTTCTTCGACTTGGCGCGATTGCAAAAGGCACCTATCGCCATTGAAGCGGTCAAGCGCATCGATGCGCTATTCGCGATCGAGCGCGAGATCAACGGCAAGACGCCCTTGGAGCGTGTGCGCGTGCGCAACGAGCACAGCCGGCCTCTCGTAAACGATTTGGAGACTTGGCTGCGCGAGCAGCGTCGAAAGCTCTCATCGAAGAGCGATACCGCCAAGGCGATCAATTACAGCCTCCAGCGGTGGCCAGCGCTCACCCGCTTCCTCAATGACGGGCGGCTGTGCATGTCCAACAATGCCGCCGAGCGGACGCTGCGCTGCGTCGCGGTCGGGCGCCGCAACTGGACCTTCGCCGGCTCAGACGAAGGCGGCCACCGCGCCGCCGCCATGTACACGTTGATCGAGACCGCCAAACTCAACGATATCGATCCGCAAGCCTGGCTTGCCGATGTACTCGCCCGCGTGCACGATCATGCCGCAAAGCGGATCAACGAGCTGCTGCCATGGAATTGGCGCCCGCCGCCCCGGCTCGCTGAAGCTGCCTGATTCCTCCAACCCAACACCGGCACATCGACAACCTGTAACGCGGGCGGTGCGGCGCCTGTCGCGCCGCTCTCGTCCGCCTTACCCCGTGGCCTTCACCGGATGCGTGCGTTCCAGATGGGTCGGACCTGTTTTGAGCTTGCAGAGCAGGCTGAGAACCGCGCCCAGGACAGCAAAAGCTAGGCCTCCATATCCGGCCACTGCCAATGGGGCCTTTAACCGACTGAAAGACAATTTGATCATCACGGCCCGCCGCGACGTCATGAAGCAGCCTGAGTTCTGCCGCAGTTGCGTTGGTTGATTGTGACATCGACTAATGGTGGAAGCGTTCGCACATTTTCGCGAGGCGGTGTACGGCGCTGTCTAAGGGAGCGTAGAGCATGGCTCGTTTCCCGACACCAAAAATTCTCAGATCGTTACATGTCCACGCTCTCACAAAATATGTCCTTGAGCTATTTGTCATAGGAGGCATCTATCTTGCACTTGCAAAGCTAGACCTGGCGTTAGCCGCCATCCACCCCAGTGCCATTCCTATTGCACCAGCACCGGGTTTTGCGTTGGGCGCTATTCTCCTGCGAGGGTTGCGTGTGTGGCCCGCGATTTTTGTGGCTGCCATGGCCGCCCACGCCCCCAGCGCGATCGCTGACGCGACGCTTATGGATTGGACTCTAGCTCTGTTGATTGCCACCGGCGAAGCGCTTGAGGTCGTTATCGCCGGCTATTTGATCAATATCTGGTCTGACGGCCGCAGGACGTTAGAGAGCCCGGCGGGGACGGTCAAATTCGCAATGATCAGCGTTGGACCAAGCGCGATGCTTGGCGCCACCGTTGGTGTCGGTGTCTCATGCCTCATTGGATCTGTGGGGTCGTCCGACTTTATCCGTCTTTGGATTGAGTGGTGGCTTCGCAATGCAACTGGCTTGCTTGTAATTGCACCGGCCATCGTGGTCTGGATGAGCGACGATTTTCCGGCTTTTGATCACGGGAAGGGGAAAAATTGGCCATTGTCTGGCATAGTATTTTTTGCCGTCGGTATCCTTGGCTTCCTTGCCTTCAGTCCACTGCTCGACCTGCCCGTGAACAGAAGTACGCTGAGCATGCTTGCCGTGTTCCCGGTGGTTTGGGCGGCGTTACGGTGCAGCCAGCGTGAGATGGTAATTTGTACAGCCATTCTCTCAGCTTTTGCCGTCTGGGGTGCTTGGCCTAGCAATGGCTCGTTCGGGATAATTCCCAATGAGTCATTCTTGATATCAAGCACAACCGTGATCAGCGCTTCCGTTTTGGGGCTCATCATAAGTGCCGATATCGGGCAACGGCAACGACTTAAAACCAAACTGTTTCGGCAGGAACAAAATCTCCGAGCCCTATTGAGTCACGCGGAGTTGGGTATTGCTCAAATCGACACGACAGGGCACTTCAAGCTCGTTAATAGTCGCTATTGCGAGATCGTGCATCGATCGGCAGAGGAACTACTGAAGCTGCGACTTCAGGATCTCCTGCAAGCCGATGCTGTTTCTCAGATGACGGATCTGCTTGGCAAGGCCATTCGCATCGGCGAAAGTTTCGTGGTTGAGAGCAAGACTGTACTTCCCGCCGATACACAGCTGTGGATCAGAAGCAACGTCTCTCCCCTTGTTGATCAAGCGAATGCCATACGTTACCTCGTGGCAATCGCTGAAGATATTACTGCTCGTCGCCAAGCAGAAGACAATCTGGCCCGCGAGCGCCAGAAGCTTCTTGATACTGTTCAAGAACGCACTTCAAGCCTCACCAAGACGCGTGCTGCCCTCGACGCCGAAATCGAGCAACGAAAACTAGTCGAAGACGCACTGCGACGTGATATTGCCGAACGGCGCAAGACGCAGGAGGCTCTTGTGGAAAGCGAATGGCGCTTTCAGACTGTTATTCAAGGAATACCCGATTATGCCATGTTTATGCTCAATCGGGATGGATGCATCACGAATTGGAACGTGGGTGCCCAGCGCATTCATCTGTATACAGCTGAAGAGATTATTGGCCGACACTTTAGTCGATTTTATTCTGAGGAAGAGCAGCAGGCCGGCGAGCCTGCTCGGACGCTTCAAGTTGCTGCCTACGAGGGCAAATACGCGTTCGAGGGTTGGCGCGTGCGCCGGGACAAAAGCAAATTTTGGGCTAGTGTTGTAATCGAGGCGATTCGTGATGACGCGGGCACGCTCGCTGGCTTTGTGCATATCACGCATGACGTCACCGAGCGACGGGAGGCACAAGTCTCACTTGGACGGGCACAGGAGCAACTCGCCGAATCTCAGAAAATGGAAGCGCTCGGACAATTGACGGGCAGCATAGCGCATGATTTCAACAATCTTCTAATGATCGTCAGCGGCCATGCGCAACTTCTGCGTCGCCGACTTAGCGATTCCAAGCAATTGCGGGCGATCGATGCGATCAACTCAGCTGCCAATCGCGGAGAAAGCCTGACCCGCCAGTTATTGGCTTTCTCCCGACGTCAGCCGATCAATCCAGTCGTTACCGACCTTAAAGAACGGATCGAAGCAGTCCATGAAATGCTTGTAGGATCGCTGCGCGGAAACGTTCAGCTCAAGTGTGACATAGCACCAGGCCTTTGGCCGGTGGAAGTGGATATCGCGGAATTTGAATTGGCGCTGGTCAATGTCGCGGTCAATGCGCGCGATGCGATGCCTGGAGGAGGGATCATCACCCTGTCGGCGGCAAATGTCGCGTTGCAGAAGAGCGACAGGGTGGATCAACTTGAAGGGGACTTTGTTGCCCTTGCGATGACAGATACGGGGGTTGGAATTGCGCCAGAAGTCCTGCCACGAATCTTTGAGCCGTTTTTCACGACGAAAGCGCTCGGGAAAGGCACGGGCCTCGGTCTGTCGCAGGTCTACGGCTTTTCGCAGCAGTCGGGAGGCGCTGTCATTGCGGCTAGCACGGCAGGTAGAGGAACCGCGATCACAATCTACCTGCCACGCAAGTATGCAACTCTCGTCAAAGCAACGGAGGTATCTCAGACGCAACCGTCTGTAACGAGCGACGGAACGGTCCTTATGGTCGAAGATAATCCCGACGTTGCGGATGTTACCGCCCCGCTCCTGGAACAACTCGGTTATCGGGTTATTCGGTCGAACAATGCCATGGATGCTCTGAGCAAACTGCAACGCGGTGACAAAGTAATACTAGTTTTCAGTGATATCGTCATGCCAGGCGGCATGAACGGCATCGCCTTAGCGCAAGAGATCAGAAACCGCTATCCGCGACTTCCAGTCCTGCTCACCAGCGGCTACAGCGACGTGACGCCAACGGCAGCATCGCAGTTTCGGATCTTGCGCAAGCCGTTCCAATTGCCCGCGTTGGAAAAGGCCATCCGAGAGGCGTTGGAGCATGCCCGAGCACGCGATAACGATAATCGCGTGTTGCAATTCCCACCCAGGCAGCAAGAGCTTTGTTAGCGTCCGCGGATGGTCCCATTGGCGCGATACATATTCGGCGCGCGGAACGCTGGAATTGAAACCAATCCAAAGCACCGGAAAATCCGATCAACAGGGCGGCGGTGGACAGACGACGCTCAACCGCTGCAGGACCTGGGCCGGCGCGCCGAGATAGGCATCACCCATCCCATGGATCATCAGCGCACCCCTCGCTCCCCCGTTACGAGCGGCGTCCAGCGCGTAGTAACGATCTCGGACGCCTTTGCGACCGGGCAAAATTGTCCATAGCCCTTCCTCAATTCCGCCCCGGAATGAGACTTAGTCGTCGTATCTGCCTATTAAGGGAAATACCCGCCAACGATTTGCATCATGTGATCGCCACTCGGCGAGCCCTGCGGAGAGGACGATTTCCAGGGCAGGCATTGCCCTGGGGGCCATTTCGTGGTCGTCGCGGCTTTGGCAACCTGCGCCGAGTTCGGGCTACCGGTTGCTACCAGCACCGTTACGCGACCAGGCCGGTGGGGAAGGAATTCTGCCCGATGCTCGTTGCCTGCATTAAGAACAATCACACGCTCGTGAAGTGCAATCTGCGAAGAGGTGACGAGGGCGAACATGCGGTTTGTTGCGACCAAGACGCCTGAAGCAGCAGAGCTGTATGATGCTACATCGCACGCGGCATCTGTTCATCCGCCAGCAGACTGCGTTGATCAATGCAATCCGCGCGCATCTTGCCGAGTTTGGCATCGTAGCGCCGGTCGGACGCAATGGTGTCGAACAACTGCTCAATGTCGTCGCCGATACCTGCTCAGATGGGGCGAGGAAATCGTAGAGAGTACCAGAAACGCAAGAATCCAGCCTGCCCTTCGCTGAGTTCGCTGCAAGGAAGCACCCGGATAGGGCTGTACGGAAACGGCTACGAGAAAACAATTGGGGTTAGAGGTATAGGCGGCCGGCCGTATCAGACGGCGGATCACTTTGGGCGGACTGTTTCTAGGCAGCACAAATGGGAGGAGGCCAATGTCTTGGATAGATGTGGTCGGATGGGCCGCTTCGGCCGCAGTGCTTGCAACGTTTTGCATGAACACCATGGTCCCACTTCGCGTCCTCGCAATCGTCAGCAACGTACTTTTCTGCGCCTTCGGGGCGGTTGCGCACATTTACCCGGTATTGATCCTTCACGCGATCTTAATGCCGGTGAATGTGACGCGCCTGGTGCAGATTTGGCGATTGGTTCGAGGAATGCAGGCGGCAAACAATGCTGACCTTTCCATCAAAGCCCTGCTTCCACTCATGACACCGCGAACCTATAAGTCAGGCGAGGTGCTGGTCCGAAAAGGAGAGCACGCGGACCGCGTCTTCTATGTCGTGACAGGCAACATGAAAATCCGGGAACTGGGCAAGGTTATCGGCCCCGGTTCGCTCGTCGGAGAGATTGGTGTCTTCTCACCCAACCGTACTCGAATGGCAACTGTTGTGTGCAGCACCGATTGCGAAGTCTATGAACTTAGCGAAAGCAAGGCAAAAGCACTCTATTACC
This sequence comes from uncultured Alphaproteobacteria bacterium, assembly GCA_963841705.1. Taxonomy (GTDB): domain Bacteria; phylum Pseudomonadota; class Alphaproteobacteria; order Rhizobiales; family Xanthobacteraceae; genus VAZQ01. The sequence goes on along the minus strand of CAWJDY010000009.1, from coordinate 112,997 downwards.
AGAACCCAGCATTTGGCTACGCTGTCCTCCAAATAATCATCGGACGTCTACTCGAGAACTTGAATGGGTCTGCCTCATCAACACAAGCAATGGCCCCGGTCCGGGGATAGCAAGCCACGCCGCCCTTAAACAACCCACCGTTCCACCTGGGACTAGCTACCGAGTACCATAGGGTCTCTTTGGCGGTTGAAAACATTGAGCCAAACACCTGGTGAGGAGATTGAGCCTCCTTACTCCTAATGACTCCGACCCCGGCGCGTAGTAGGAATGAAGGCTCTGTAATGGGGCTGGACCGAAGGGGCTGCGTTGTTCAGCCGAGACCATGCGCCGTGGTCTGGAAGGCCTTTAAACGTGCAAAGGCCAACCGGGGAGCGGCTGGAGTAGATAAGCAGTCGATTGCAGGGTTCGAGGCTGATCTATCGAACAACCTCTACAAGCTCTGGAATCGGATGTGCTCAGGGAGCTACTTTCCTCCGCCGGTGCGGCGAGTGGAGATTCCAAAGGCTCAAGACGAAGGGCTGTGCGCAATCCCTTGAGGACGGACGAGCATCGCCTCGCCTTCGCTGTCGACGGCACGCCAGGCGTCTCCGGAATATCGATGGGTTCCGAGCCGGGTTGATGAGCACGAATCACGCGCGACCTCCTTGATCGAACAGCTGGGATCGCCTGACTAACTCACTGCGGTACTTCTGAAGCAAAGACTGAACTTCCTGCAGAATTCCGCCAGATGACCTGACTGGTTTCTCGTGCCAGTTAGGAAAGCGAGGACCTTCCTTCTTGATACGGGCACTCTCTTCAAAAGCGTACGCAACAAGCTCTTGGAGCGCGGCAAAGAACCTGTCGTCGTCGTGACTCTCTGGATCATCCGTGCGGACCCACGGAGCATCGACGAGACCGGTGAGTAGATGCCGCTCTAGCAATGCTTCCATCTCCCCCTGGAACTGCATGCCGAGCTGATTCCAGTAACCCTGGTACTGAGCATGGACGAGAAGGGTAGCAAGCAAGTTGATGTTCTCGATGTCCAACCTGCTGCCGCTGCCTGTGAGCAGATCGCTGCGGCTGTTTTTGAATGGCAGTTGGGGCTCCACAAGCCGATGCTTGTCAAATTCCTTCCACCAATCAAAATTTCGGTCGAAGCCCCCGTCTGTCAATCGGCGCCCGAACGGGACCCCAGATCGGCATCCAAAAGGGACCCCCTCGTTCTACGTTTTGACCGATTAGCGCTCGCGCCGTCGGAGCTGGTCGGGGTTGCGGAGACGGCGCGAGCACGGGTTGGCGTGTGATCATCATCCCTGCTCTTGAAGCGCCAGCTGTCGTTTCCGGTCTCAATGATGTCGCAGTGGTGGGTCAGCCGCAGGTCGATCAGTTCGCCGAGATCTGGCACGGTCGCAAAACAGGCCGACCAATCGAGGGCGGCATACACGCTCTTGCGAGACCGATCAGCCGCTGTACGCGACCCGGGGCCTTCGCCTCGGCCGCGGTAGCAGGTTGTGCCGGGAGCTGGAGCACTGTTGCTTCTGCTTCCTGGTGCTCAAAGTGGTCAGTTAGAAGCACAATCTGCCCATCTGAAATTCCAACGCATCATGATGAGTCAGCGGCTTCAAGCTGAATCACACACGCTGAAGACCTCTCCTCTGTTGTCCCCAGCCCCAACCGACAAAAAAAGCAAGAATTGCGCCTGGGGGCTAATGCTCCCAACAGCTCCGCCATCAGGCCATTGCCGAGTGGTAAAATGATGGCAGCCACCCTTGAAGACCCGCAGCGGCTCACGTTCCGCGCGGGATATACTCTTCAATGTGTTCAACCGTACTTCGCAGCTCGCGCAAATCACCGCGCGACACCAACCCGAGTCGACCTTTGGCTCGCTCTACTGCTTTGGCTCCGGCTTCGGTTAAATCGGCGGCGCTGCGTCGTCGAAACCCTTGCGACTGCTGTAGAAGAGAAGCGCCATAAGGCCGCACCCAACAAGTATCGCGAAAAAAATTCCCACCCCTAGCATTGCATACGCCCACGGGGGCACTTCGACATCGCCGCTATGGGCTGTCCATCCCTGGTATGCGCCAAACAATGCACCGGCGAGCAGTGCCAAAAGCGCTGCAATGAGTATCCATCGACCCATTTTAACAATCCTCTCGATGTCTCTCTCTCTCTGCGCCCCTCTCGCCGCTGAATCACTTTCCATGACTTGACCGTCGTGGCCCCCGCCTTTAGGCTGCGGGCTGGGATGACTGTTCTGTTTTCGCGCGGGAAATCGCGCGAGCAGCTCGATGACTTCGTTGTCCGAGACCGGCCTAAAATTGGAATAGTAAAGTCCGATTGCTCCGAAGTCTGTATGAGTCTCGAGACATACAACTTCGTCTGCCTCCTGCTGCATTACAGCAAGACTGTCAGCAGGGGCGACGGGTACTGCAAGGATGAGTTTCTTCGGCTTGCGAGAGCGGGTGGCCCGCAGCGCCGCGCGTGTTGTCGCGCCGGTAGCAATGCCATCGTCGATCACAATGGCGGTACGACCAACGACCTCAACTCGTTCACGGCTGCCCAGATAGCGCTGGCGCCGCCGCTCGATCTCGGCGAGCTCACTATCGCAGACTGCATTGAATTCTGACTCGTCGATGCCTGCAAACCGAATGACATCCTCGTTGCGCACGACCAGCGGCTCGCCGCCATCCACGACGGCACCCATGGCCAGCTCGGGCTGATACGGCACGCCTATTTTTCGCACCAGGATCAGGTCAAGTGGCGCGTTCAGTGCCGCCGCAACCTTCGCGGCGACTGGCACGCCACCGCGTGGGAGCGCTAGAACGACTGACTGGCGATTTTTGTAATCCCTCAGCGCCAGGGCCAGCTTACGGCCTGCGTCCGATCGATCCTTGAAAGACATGACAATCTCCCGCGAGAGCGGCTCCTTACTCCGGGCCGATTCCTCATTCTGAATCGTTAGTGCTCTGCACCGCATCAAGTGGGTCGTAAGAGCGTTCGCATAGCATCGCTATTTTCGCTTTTTTCTTTCGGTATTTTTCTCAACTCGACCAAACGAATTTTTCCAGATTCAGGCGTACCTTATCCACTGGTTTCGACTGTTGGCTTTGCTATTTTCGCTATTTCCGGCACCCGGCCCGTTAAAACCGGATTGGCATCGGTGACCGAACGTCACGCCGTTGGGCGCAACATGGCACCTATGGGCCGTCGGAGGTCCTGCTCCGCTTGCTGCTGGCGGGCAGGATCCGGCCAGCGGACATCCATTACGCCCGGCGGTATCGCCCGAGTTGATCGGAGGGTGACGGCAGGGGCTGTTGCGCGCTTCGCTATGTCATTCAAGATGCTGGTCACCGAAGGCGGGCCAACAGGGCATTCTGACCTAGGCAATTTTGACCTATGTCGCCATGCCCTCCCTAGTCGCCCCCCACGGCGCCATGCCCGCCGCGGCCTCCCGGCCCTGAGGATGAGGATGCTAATACGCGTAACAGCTCCTCTTCAAGAATTAACCGACAGAAAATCTAGCTCAAAACGTTTCGGCCTGTACCTTGCTGCTGCGCCCCGAAAATGGATCATCTGGCTTTCTATTGAGCGGTGGTTGCTCTGCTCCATGCTTTGCAAATGGATCAGTTTGTCTTGCGAATGGATCGGTTCGTCCCGCGACAACCGAATCAACTTTGTCCTGACATTGGACGACAGACTGCATTGCCGCAGAACTTCCAGTCAGCTTTAACCTTGTCACGATCCTATCATCGTAGGAGATGATAAGCGCTTGTTTTGCAGCAAAATCGTGCATGAATTTTGCGTCAACGTGAATAACGAGGACGGTTGCTTTCCCCATTTTTTTCCCAGCAAACATTCCCCTCCAAGGAGTCTCTCCATCGAACTGGAAAGTTAATCCATATTCCTTCCCAACCTCCAGAGAGCGCCAATCCGAATTACCGACGAACAGGTCGGCGAATTGCATGTAGGCTTAAAGGGCACCATGAACGCTTTGTTCCTGAAGGACCTCGCTCAGAAAACGCGGCGCGGCCTGGAAGGCCGCATTCGCCAAGGCAAGTCGGGAGGTGGTCTATGCTTCGGTTATGATATTGCTCACAGTGTCGATCCTGCCAGCGAGCCCGTCCATGGCGAACGCCGCATCAATCAGATTGAAGCCGCGATAATCCGCCGGATCTTCGAAGAGTTCGCGAAAGGTCGCTCTCCAAGAGCAATCGCCGGTGCCCTGAATAAAGAGGCCATCCCCGGTCCCGCCGGCAAGATGTGGGGGGCTTCCACAATCTACGGCAACTGGCGGCGCGGCACGGGGATTCTCAACAACGAGCTGTATATTGGTCGACTAGTTTGGAACCGTCAGCAATTTATGAAGGATCCAAATACCGGTAGGCGCCAGGCGCGGCTAAACCCGGAAACCAAATGGATCGTCGAGAGGGTGCCGCACCTACGTATTCTTGACGACCATTTGTGGGACTTGGTCAAGGAGCACCAGCGGGAGAATTGGTCTCGGGTCATGACCAAGGACAAAGGCATACGCTGTGAGCGTGCTCGCCGACCGCGTTACCTTCTTTCCGGACTTCTCAGATGCGGAACCTGCGGCGGCGGATTCTCCAAAATCAGTCAAACCCACTACGGTTGCTCCACCGCCCGAAACAAGGGAACTTGTGACAATTTGCTGACCCTGCGGCGAGACGAACTGGAAGCCAAGGTCCTGGATGGCCTCAGGCATCAATTGATGCACCCAGAAATGGTCAGAACATTCATTGACGAATTTCACAGAGAAGTGAACCGACAGGCGTCCGAACAAGATGTGCGCCGCGAGCGCGCCACCCGCGATTTGGAAAAGACCAAACGCGAGATTCGTAGGTTGATCGCAGCTCTCAAAGCGGGCGTTCCCGGTGCCGCCGTAAAGGACGAGATTACGACCCTGGAAGCTCGCCGACGCGATCTCCTCGGTCAGTTGGAAGCAGCGCCCCCTCCCATAGTGCGACTGCACCCCAACATTGCCGAGGTATACCGACGAAAAATCGTCAGCCTTGGCGAAGCCCTCAATGACGAGCATACCCGCACGGAAGCCGCGGAATGCGTCCGTGAACTCATTGAGGAGATCCGGCTCGTGCCGGAAAAAGGCAAGCTCAGGGTTGAGCTATATGGCGAGCTTGCAGCCCTCATCAACCTCGCGAACGAACACCCCCGTTCTGGTGGAACGGGGGCGCAAGTAACGCTGGTTGCGGGGGTAGGATTTGAACCTACGACCTTCAGGTTATGAGCCTGACGAGCTACCGGGCTGCTCCACCCCGCGCCAAATTCAGGGAAAGTAGGAAGCGAGGATCGCCCTCGCGTCCATTGATGTAGCAATTGCGACGGTGATTGAAAAGCCCGCAAGTGGTGACCCGGTCGGGGCTCGCTCTGATCGGGGCGCCGCATGCGTGCAGCAGGCTTCCGGAGCTTGGACCGGCGCGGAAAGGGTCTGTCCCAATCGCCGCACGCTACCACAACCAAGCCTGCACCCGGTCCTCCTGCCGTGCCCCACCCGCCGTGCCCGAGCTGTCCAAAGCTGTCCCCGAGGGGAGGACAAACCGCCCGGCTGACCCTATACTGATGCGTGCGCGGCCGGTGCGCCCCTTTCCAGCAACAGCGCCATACTTTCTCGGATGGACGAGCAGACCGCCTTCACCCTGGACGAGAGCGGCACCATCGGCGAAGCCTTGCGCGCCGGTGCCCGCGATTGTCTTGTGGAGGCCCGCGCCGCGACCTCCGATGCGGCACGCTCCGATGCCGAGGCGGTGCACGACTTTCGCCGCGCGATGAAGCGCTGGCGCGCGCTGCTGCGGCTGCTCGAGCCGTTCGTGGGACCGCAGGCAAGGCGGCTGCGCGCCGCGGCGCGCGACCTCGCCGGCGGCCTGTCGGGCGCGCGCGACGGCCAATCGGCGCTCGATGCGCTCGCCGACCTTGAGAAGCACGACCTTGCCTTTTCCGCCGGCTCGATGGCGCGGCTGCGCGGGCGCATCGAGGACCTGCGGCGGGCGGCGGAGACCACGCTCAATGCCGACATGCGCGTGCGGCTGGCGAGCGCGCTCGACGATGCGGAAGCCATGATCGGGCGATGCCCGCTCGCCATGATCACGCCGCAGGCGCTCGCCGCTGAGTTGGCGCGCTTCTACCAGCGCGCACGCCGGCAGATTCCGGCCGACTGGAGCGCGGCGAGCGCTGAGGAGCTGCACGAGCTGCGCAAATGCGTGGTCATCCATCGCTATCAGATCGAGCTCGCCGAGCCGCTGTGGCCGCGTTTCGTCAAGATGTGGACGGGCGAGGCGCAACGGTTGCGCGATCGCCTGGGCAAGCATCAGGATCTGCTGGTGCTCGCAAACCTTACCGGGCCGCATCAGCCGCTTGCGCGCTGGCGCTCCCGGCTGACGCCCTCCATTGCTGCGCGCCAAGCCGCGCATGTTGCTGGCGCCGAACGCATCGCCGTGCGGCTCTTTCTCGACAAGCCAAGCACCATGGAGCAGCGCCTCGCGGCGATGTGGCGGATGCAGCACGAGGCTGCGTAGCAGAGACCTGTGGAATCCTCGTAGCAGCGGCGCATTGGGTCGCCCGGCCGCGGCAGCCGCGAGCGTTTGGACCAGGGCGAGGCGGTGCCCCGCCGCTACGGGCCGAGCACGGCGAGCAGCCGGCTGATGAGCTCGCGCTGGCCCGCAAGAATGCGCCGCTGCGCCTCCTCGGGAGAGAACCACGCTGCGCGATCGACCTCCGGGAACGACTGTTTGCGGCCGCTCCGCGGCGGCCACTCCAGCTCGAAAGCATTGCTGCGCAGTTGCGCGGGGTCAAACTCGCCTTCGAGCGCAAAGGCGGTAACGACCTTGCTCCCGGGCTGAACGATATCTCCCAGCGGCACGACGCTGCCCTCGGCACGCTTGCCGGTTTCCTCCTCGAGCTCGCGCCGCGCCGCCGCCAGCGGCTCCTCCCCCGGCCCGTATTCCCCTTTGGGGATCGACCAGGCGCCGAGATCCTTCTTGGCCCAGAACGGCCCGCCGGGATGGACGAGAAGGACCTCCAGATGCGGCTTGCGCCGATACATCAGGATCCCCGCGCTGCGCTTCGGCATCTAGCCCGACTCACAGCCTGTTGTTGCGGGCGATGGCGCGGGTGACCTCCACGGGAACGGCGGCATCGGCGGCCATCCGCAGCGCCAGCGCCTCGCGCGCGGCCGGCCGGTCAAGACAGCGGCGCAGCCAATCGCCGAGGCGCGGCGTTGCCGCAAGGTCCATGTCGATGGCGCGGCTGATGACCGCCGCAACGTTGAGATCGGTGACGGTGAAGTCCTCGCCCAGGAGATAACCGCGGCCGGAAAGCGCGCCGTCCAGCACCTTGAACGGTGCCGCCAATACCTTGAGCGCTTCCTCGCGGCGCGCCGCATCGCGCTCCCCTGCGGGCAGGCGCACTGCGTGCAGCGACCAGATGTTGACGCCGCGGTCTACTTCCTGCACCGACCACAGGCTCCATTGCCATGCCTTGGCCTCGCTTTCGAGCGTCGCCGGATAAAGCCGTCCGGCCGAATGCTTCTTCGCCAGATAGAGCGTGATCGCCAGCGATTCCCAAAGCGTAAAGCCGTCGTCCTCGATCGCGGGCAGCCGGCCGTTGGGGTTGACCGCGAGGTAGTCGGGTTTGCGCGCGCCCGCCTCCCCGATCTCGACCGGGATGTGCTCGTAGGCGATGCCGAGCTCCTTGGCGACCCATAGCACCCGAAAGGCGCGGGTGCGGGCGATGCCATAGATACGCAGCTGCGCCATGATCTCCTTGCTCCGGACTGTCACTGGGGTTCTCGCATCTTACGCGCGCGAGGCGGTTGTCTTCGGCGCTGATGCACGCTCCCTACCTCCCCCTGACAAGGCGGGTGGGGGTGCGATCCCCCGCGCGGTTTTGCTGATCGTCGCGACCATTGACCCCCACCCGGCTCCCCCCGACAAGTCGGGGTCGCCGACCCCGGATCAAGTCCGGGGCAGGCTCTCCCCCTTTCAGGGGGAGGTATTGCGGAGCTTGCTGCGCCGCTGAGTCCAAATGCGGTAGCGGAGGTATTTCTCAGTGCGTTTGCGGGGTCTGCTCGCTTACCGCGGCCGGGGTAATGGCGATGGGCTTGGCCGCCGCCTTCTTCCTGGGCTTCGGTTTGGGCGCGGGAGCATCGCCCACCGGCGACGCCGTGCTGGTGGCATCCTGCCCGGCGTCTGCTGCCGGCTTAGCCGCCGCCTTCTTCCTGGGCTTCGGCTTGGGCGCGGGAGCATCGGCCACAGGCGATGCCGTGCTGGTGGCATCCTGCCCGGCGTCTGCTGCCGGCTTCGCCGCAGCAGTCTTCTTCTTGCCAGCCCTGCTTTTCTCCGCTCGCGGCTTGGCATCGGCAGACGCGCTGCCCGGCGCCGGGGGCTTGGTCCCGGTATAGACCAGGACCGGCTCGCCGATGTTCACGTCCTGCAACAGCGCACCCTTCGCCTTGGGTCGCAGGCTTGAAAGGAAAATTCCGTAGGGCGAATCAGGCCCGGCGTTTGCCGGCGTGATCTCGTCCTCGTCCTCCGTCGCCGGGCGTTTGCGATGCCCGCCGCACATCTCGTCGCGCAGGTTGGGCGGGTCGACGCGGATCGGCTCGATCATGTCGACGGTTCCCTGCGACGGCATCAGCCAGTTCAGCCCACCCGTGCTGCCGAAGCCCCGTTCCAGCAGCTGCGCAGCCTTGAGCGCGCGGACGGCAGAAGAGGGCGCGCCGAGAACGACCGCAATCAGCCGCTTGCCGTTGCGCGTGGCGGAGGCGACGAGATTGAACCCGGCGGCGCAGATGAAGCCGGTCTTCATCCCGTCCGCGCCGGGATAGCGGCCGAGAAGCGTATTGTAGTTCCGCTGCACCATCTTTCCCATGCGGATGCCCGGCAGGTGCCAGTAGTAGTCATACTCCGGGAACTCGTGGATGAGGGCGCGGGCGAGGATGGCAAGGTCGCGCGCGGAAGTGACCTGGTCGTCCGCAGGCAGGCCGTTGGGATTTACGAACGTCGATTCCACCATGCCGAGATGGCGGGCATGCCAGTTCATCAGATCGGCGAAGCCTTCAATCGACCCGCCGACACCTTCGGCCAGAACGACCGCAATGTCGTTTGCCGACTTCACCATCATCATCTTCAGCGCATTGTCGACCGTGACCTGCGTCCCGACGCGAAAGCCCATCTTCACCGGCGACTGCGCTGCCGCGTTGGCCGAGACGGTCAAAGGCTGGTCGAGCGTAATCTTTCCGTCCTTCAGCGCGTGCAGGGTCACATAGGCGGTCATGAGCTTGGTGACCGAAGCCGGATACCAGGGATGGCCGGCGTTCTGGGCGAACAGCACCTTGCCGGTATCGGCCTCGATGACAAGCAAAGCCTCGGCGCACGCCCGCGTCCCTGCCAGTCCCGTTGCGGTACACAGCAAGGCCGCCCACATCAGAGCTCGTGCAAGGCAATGTGTGGTCGAAGTCTGCACGTCTCGCGGTCCGTTGGTTGAGGCGGGCCTCGGAAAGCTGCCGCAGGCGAGTGAATTCTGTCTAAGCCGACGGAGAATGAAAGACAAAAGCGAAACGCCCCCGTAGTTCTGCTCGAGCCGCCGGCCCACTGTTAATGGTAAAGGAAAGCGTCCAAATTTCGACTGGTTAAAGGGCGTTCCGGTGAGATTGATGCATAACGGTCCCGCGGGCTCGGTCGCTCCCTCTCCCGGTTAGGCCACCCCCACGACGCAAGCGTCGCGGGACCCCGGCCAACGGGGAGAGGGAGCACACCGCGTTTTGCGCCCGGCAATGGAGGAGGAGAAACGGTGACAGCTTGTATCGTGGGATGGGCACATACTCCCTTCGGTCGGCTCGAAGGCGAGACGGTGGAGAGCCTGATTGTGCGGGTGGCGGGCGAGGCCCTCGCCGATGCCGGGGTGGCCGCGCGCGAGGTGGACGAGATCGTGCTCGGCCATTTCAACGCCGGCTTCTCGTCGCAGGATTTTACCGCCTCGCTGGTGCTGCAGGCGTCGCCCGATTTGCGCTTCAAGCGTGCGAGCCGCGTCGAGAATGCCTGCGCTACCGGATCGGCGGCGGTACATCAGGGTCTCAAAGCCATTGCCGCGGGGTCCGCGCGCATCGTGCTCGTAGTCGGCGCGGAGCAGATGACCACCACCCCTGCGGCCGAGATCGGGCGTAACCTGCTCAAGGCCTCCTATGTGCGTGAGGAGGCCGACATCGAGGGGGGCTTCGCCGGCATCTTCGGCAAGATCGCGGCGCTCTATTTCCAGCGCTGGGGCGATCAGTCCGATGCGCTCGCGCGTATCGCTGCCAAGAATCACAAGAACGGTGTCGCCAACCCGTACGCGCAGATCCGCAAGGATCTCGGCTATGAGTTCTGCCGTTCCGAGAGCGAGAAGAACCCGCGCGTGGCGGGTCCGCTCAAGCGCACGGACTGCTCGCTGGTTTCCGACGGCGCAGCGGCGGTCGTGCTGGCCGATGTCGCGACCGCGTTGCGGCTGGGCAAGGCGGTGGCCTTCCGCTCCGCCGAGCACGTGCAGGACTTCCTGCCCATGTCGAAGCGCGACGTGCTCAAGCTCGAAGGCTGTGCCGAGGCGTGGAGGCGGGCGCTTGCCGGCGCGGGAACGCGGCTTGCCGATTTGTCATTCGTCGAGACCCATGACTGCTTCACCATCGCCGAGCTGATGGAATACGAGGCCATGGGGCTGGTGCCCGAAGGTCAGGGGGCGCGGGCGGCGGCGGAGGGCCTCACGGAAAAGAATGGACCGCTGCCGGTCAATCCGTCGGGCGGGCTCAAATCCAAGGGGCACCCTATCGGCGCCACCGGCGTATCGATGCACGCGCTCGCGGCCATGCAGCTCATGGGCGCCGCCGGCGACATGCAGATCAAGGATGCGGCTCTCGGCGGCATCTTCAACATGGGCGGCACCGCCGTCGCGAATTACGTCAGCATCCTCGAGCGCATCAAATAACCGCGCTGGGCTATCGCATCTGCACTCAGCGGCGCGGCAAGCTCCGCAATACCTCCCCCTGAAAGGGGGAGGTCGGCGACCCCGACTTGATCGGGGGAGCCGGGTGGGGGTCAACTCGCGGTCGCGATGGTCACCAATGTGCGTGCTCGGCGCAGGACCCCCACCCGACAGCATTTGCCCCGGCGCAAGGCCGGGGCAAATGCTGTCGACCTCCCCCTTTCAGGGGGAGGTATGGAGTTTCCGCCCTACCACCGAGGCATATGCGATAGCCCTGCCCTTTTCAGGGGGGAGCTATTGCGCGGAGCTTGCCGCATTTTCGAGCTCAAATCACCGGGGCGCGCTGTAGTTTTCCGAGCTGGTCGCGCAGTCGCGTGCGCGCCGGCCGCTCCACTGCGTAGAACAGCAGCGCGGCGAGCGCGATCACCAGGACGATCGTCGCCGCGTAGGCGGCGCTCTTCGCCGGAAGCGGCCATGCGTCCAATCCCGTCCGCTCCCAGATCCGGCGCATGACCAGAAGGACGGGAAAGTGGACCATGTAGATGGAATAGGAAATCTCGCCCATCCACACGAGCGGACGGCTGCCCAGGATCTGCGCCCAGTGGGACTCCGCCGTTGCCGTTCCGAGAATGGTAAAGGCAAGCAGGACGACCAGCCCCAGATCGGCCCAGCCGCTGGATGCCCCGAGCAGAAACAGCAGGAACGAAGCCGCGGCGAGCCAGTCGCCGCCGGAGGACGGCAGGCGCGCCCCCAGACCGACTGCCCGGCAGAGCGCCGCCCCGCACAGGAATTCCCCGGACACGCGGGCCAGCGCCGGCGCGCCGACCCAGGCGTTGAAGCTCCAGTCCGCGAGCGAGAAGGCGAGCGCGGTGGCGGCGAGCGCGGCGGTTGCAGTCAGCAGGGCGGTGGCGCGCTCGCGCAGGCGCAGCAACACGGGCGCGAGCAGCGGGAACAGGAGATAGGCGAACCATTCCGCGCTGATCGACCACGAAGGCACGTTCCAGCCTGGCTTCGCGGTGACGCCCCAGGCGTGCAGCAGCGTGAGCTGCCAGGGAAGGTCCGCGAGGCGCCATTCATCCGGATGGTTGAGCGGGATGTGTGCGGCGCGGGCGAAGCCGACCAGCACGAGCAGCACGGCGAGGAGCGTCACATGCACGGGGTAAAGGCGAATGAGGCGGTGCCAGAGAAAGATCTGGATGGCGTTGCGCGTGGGGTGAGCGAGGCTCGCGAAATAGACGTGGGTGATGATGAAGCCGGAAAGGACGAAGAAAAAGTCCACGCCAAGATACCCACGCGCTAGAAACGGCAGGACCGTGCTCACGCCGGCCGGCACGTTCTGGTCGGTATGCAATCCCAGCACCAGCAACGCCGCCAGCGCACGAATGCCGGTAAGACCCGGAACAAATTTCGCGGGGGATATGGGAGCTTGCTCGGCCATATTCGCTCTTGCTTTACCTTCCCCGCTCGGGGAGCGCTATTTCAAACCGCCCCATGCGCGTTTCGTTAAGGGCGACGCATTGCATCGCCCGATCTGCGCCGCGAATGCCGAGAAAGAGCGAGCACCCAACAAGCGCATTGCGCGGTTGGAGCTCCGGACTTTGTGTCTACGGATCCGAAAGCTTCGCCGCGATCACAAAAACGCTTGCCAACGCGCCGCAGATCATTTAGAACAAAACACGAACATGGGTCTCGGAGGACAAGCCGAATGAGATCTCGTGGAGGGGCTGCATTGGTCGGCAATGCCGTGCGCGCATCTCGCCTGCCAGACCTTGGCCATATGGATCCGCGCACAAGCACGGATTTAATTCTTGAGCCATTGCAACCATTTTCGGGAATTTTCCGCAAACGAAGCCAAATCGGAAAACGTAGGAAAAACAATGCTTGAAGATGAACGTGCCTACCTAAGAGAGCAAAGCAGTCTGTTACTCTCTCGCTGATTGTAATTCAGCGACCCGGCCTGCTCCCTACCGCGCGGATATTTCTTCAAGCACCCCGATCGCCGGTGTCTCGCCCGCCATGAACTGGCTCCTGGCAAGGTCGGCGAGCTGTCCTCCCGATTGCACGAGCTCGTCGAACTTGCCGCTTTCGATGATGCGGCCGTCCTGAAACACCAGGATGCGATCGGCGTTGCGCACCGTCGCGAGCCGGTGCGCGATCACGAAAGTCGTGCGCCCCTTCATGACCTCGGCGAGCGCGCCGTGCACCTTCGCCTCGGTGAGCGCGTCGAGGGCGCTCGTTGCCTCGTCGAGAATGAGGATGGGCGGATCCTTCAGCAGCGCGCGTGCAATCGACAGACGCTGGCGCTCGCCGCCGGAGAACAATCGCCCGCGTTCTCCCGCGTGCGTCTCAAAACCGTTCGGCAGCCGCTCGATCACGTCGAGAACCTGAGCGCGCGCACAGGCCTCGCGCAGCTCCGCGTCGGTCGCATCCGGCTTGCCGACGCGCAGGTTCTCGGCGATGGAGCGATTGAGCAACAGCACTTCCTGGAACACGACGCCGATGTTGCGGCGCAGCCCGGTGAGGGTGAGCGCGCGAATATCCATCCCGTCGATCTTGACCGCGCCCGACTGCGGGTCGAACGCCCGGTGCAGCAAGGCGAGCGCCGTCGACTTGCCGGCGCCGGTCGCCCCGACCAGCGCCACGGTTTCCCCCGGCAGTGCGGTGAAGCTCAAATCCGCGACTGCGGGCCGCTTGCCGTCGTAGGAAAACGAAACGTCGACGAATTCGACCATGCCGCGCAGGCGGCCGGGGTCGATGGCGCCCGGCCGGTCGCGCACCGCGGGCTCGGTGTCAAGCACGTCAAAGAACTCGGACACGCGCGGGGCATCCATAACCATCCGATTGGCAAAATGCACCGCCTGCTCGAGCCGCGTAATGAGCAGGGTTGCAAAGCTCATGAACATCACGATCTCGCCGACCGTGGTGAGGCCGTTGACGTAGAACCACACGCCGAGGATGAGAATTGCCAGCATGGTCAGGGTGGTGGAGGTGCGCGTGATCACGCTCGTCACCGCCCACCACGAGAGCACGGGCAGCTGGGCGCTCAGCACCTCCTCGCCCAGCTTCTTCATCCCGGACACTTCCATCTCGATGCGCGCGAAGCTCTGCACCACGGCGATGTTTCCCAGGGTGTCGGTGGTCCGCTCGATCACGTCGGTGAACACCCCCTCCACCTTGCTTTGCAGCTGCTCGCTCTTGCGGATCACGACCGCGATCACCACGCCGAAGGTGACGCAGAGCACCAGGAGGAGAAGGCCGTAGCGCCAGTTGATGAAGAGCGTGAGCGGCAGCAGCACGATCAGCGAGACCAAGCTGGCGAGATGCTCGCGGAAGAACGAAAGCCACAAGCCCCAGAGCGTGCTGGTGCCGCTCATCATCACCTTGACCAGCCGGCCGGAATGGGAGCCGGTGTAATAACTGAGCGGAAGCTGCAGCACGTGCTCGAAATACATGGTCCGCACCGCCTGGTATTGCCGGTGGGCGAGGCGGTCGGCATGGAGCGAAACGAGCGTGCTGCACACGATGATGAAGAGACCGAACGCGACCCAGGCACCCACCAGGAGGACGAGCTCGGACCAGGACATTTGCGTCAGATGCCCTTGCGCGTTGGCCAGCGTGTCCACGATGCGCCCGAACAGGATGGGCTCGACGAACATCGCACAGGCCAGCGCCAGGTTTGCGAGAGCAAGCGTCCAGCCCAGCGCCGCCTCGCGCCCAAGCAACTCGAGCACGCGCATATAGAGCCGGACGAAGTTCATGCTTTCACCGTGAGACACAGAAGCATCGGTGATGCACGAGCTCTCTCGTGTCCCGGACGACCCCGGGCTTGACCCGGGGGAAGATCCGGGACCCAAGGGCCAGCTGATCGAACCACGCCCATCTAGAATCTCTGCCGATGCTGAGTGACTCAGTTGATCTTGCGCTCGGCAATAGGCGGCAGAAACGAGTTGTCGAACACGGCTGCGGGGTTCGGCTTGCTCTTGAAGCTGTAAACAAGGCCAATCTGGTCGATCGATTGCTGCAACCGTGCCGGATCCACCCCGCCGAGGCCATCCGCCATCACTTCCGCGGTAACGATGTTCTGGCGGATCGCCATGTGCAGGCGTTCGAGCTCCACCTCCTTACGTGCCGCATCGTTGCGCCTGAGGATGGATTGCACCGCCTCGTCGGGGCGGCGGATCGTCTCCCTGAGGCTCCTGGTGAAAGCATTCAGGAAGGATCGGACCGCTTCCGGCTTCTCGGCGGCAAATTTCGCGTTCACCACAATGACGTTGCCGTAGAGTTGCAAACCGTAGTTCGCCATCGGCATCAGGACGATGTCGTCAACGGGTACCCCGCGCTCCTTCAGATCGACATAGAGGAAGAAGGAGGCGCCGAGCGCGCCGTCGATCTGACCGGCCGCGAGCATCGGGGCGCGCACGGCAATTGCAATATTCTCGATGCTGACCTTGGCCGGGTCGATGTCATTGAGCTTGGCAAAAAGCGGCCATTCCGCGTAGGTCGATCCGGCAGTCGGGGCGCCGAGCTTCTTGTGCTCGAGGTCCTTCGGCTGGACAATGTCCCGGCTGCGCCGCGCTACGATAGAGTAGGACGGCTTGTTGTAGACCACGAATATCGGCTTCACCGGCGCCGCTGGATGCTGGTCGCGATATCTGATCAGCACGTTGAGGTCGGCGAATCCAAGCTCGTAGGCGCCGGAGGCAAGCCGATTGATCGGATCGAGCGGAGAGACAGCCTCGTCGATCACCACATCGAGCCCTTCTGCTTTGAAGTACCCCTTGTCCTGAGGCAGCAGAAACAGCGCTTCCGGTCCCTCGACCGGACCGTCCAGGCTGAATTTGATCGAGGTTTGCGCAGCGGCTGGCGAAGCCGCCAGTATCGCAAGGACTGCCGCGAGCATATGAGCAGCATGAAAGGCCATGCGTTGCCGTACTCCACACATCTACGGCTCCCGGCCCTGCCGCCCGCGCGGGCGGTTCACGCCCGCAACAAAGTACAGGTCGCTGCAAAGAGCAAGGCGGGATTGCGCTCTCATCCCGAACAAAAGTTAAGCGCGCCGGAACCCTTGTTCGGCGCCATTGATGAACCATTGTTTAGGATGGAGCGGCACCCAGCGACACCCCGGCGGCTAATGACATTGACCAGCGACAATTCCGTCATCGGGGAAGGGGACGCAGCGGCGCGCTTTGCTGCGCCCTATGCGCTGCCGGACGAGGCGATTGCAGCCGAGCTCCTGCGTCAGGCTCCCCGCCCCGCTGCTGCGGAGCGCAGAATAGACGCCTACGCAGCCCGGCTGATCGAGGGCATCCGTGCCAGGACGGGTGGGTTGGGGGGCATCGAAGATCTGCTGCATGCGTATTCCTTGTCCACCAAGGAAGGCCTTGCGCTCATGGTCCTCGCTGAGGCGCTGTTGCGGGTGCCTGACGCGGCGACCGCCGATCGCCTGATCGAGGACAAGCTTGCGAGTGGCGATTGGTCGCATGAGGTGAAATCGGACGCCCTCCTTGTCTCTGCCTCGGCATGGACGCTCGGCATCACGGCTCGCATCATCCATCCCGAAGAGACCCCCGATCGTATCCTCGACACCCTCCTCAAGCGTCTTGGACTGCCCGCGGTGCGAGCCGCCACGCGGCAGGCCATGCGGCTCCTCGGCTCGCATTTCGTGCTCGGGCAGACGATCGAGGAGGCGCTCGAGCGAGCAGGCAGCCACTCGGAGCTGCGCTACTCGTTCGACATGCTGGGGGAAGGGGCGCGCACCGCGGCCGATGCCGGGCGCTATTTCGCGGCTTACCGTAAAGCCATCGAGGCTATCGCCGCGTCGGCCACGAAACCGGAGCAGAGCGCGCGGCCCGGCATCTCGGTCAAGCTCTCGGCGCTGCATCCGCGGTTTGAGGCGGTTTCGCGCGAGCGCGTTCTCGCCGAGCTTGCTCCCAGGCTCCTGGATCTGGCGGGCATCGCCCGCGCGCACGACCTCAATTTTACCGTCGATGCGGAAGAGGCGGACAGGCTCGAGCTCACCCTCGATGTGATCGCCGCGGTCGTTGCCGACCGCTCGCTGGGCGGCTGGGGGGGATTTGGGCTTGCGGTGCAGGCCTATCAGAAGCGTGCGCCGGCAGTCATCGATTGGCTCGCCGATACCGCGACGGCGCTCGGCCGCCGCATCACTGTCCGCCTGGTCAAGGGTGCCTACTGGGACACTGAGGTCAAGCGCGCGCAGGAGCGCGGGCTCCCTGATTACCCCGTCTTCACCCGCAAGCCGATGACGGATCTTTGTTACCTGGTGTGCGCGCGCAAGCTCCTCCGACTGCGCAAGCAGCTTTATCCGCAATTCGCCACCCACAACGCACTCACGGTCGCGAGCATCATCGAGGATGCGGGCGGTGTGGAGGGGTACGAATTTCAGCGCCTGCACGGAATGGGCGAGGTCCTCTACGAGCTTCTCCTTGCTGACCATCCGGCCGCTGGCGTCCGGGTCTATGCTCCGGTCGGAGGCCATCGTGATCTCCTCGCTTATCTGGTTCGGCGCCTGCTTGAAAACGGCGCGAACTCGTCCTTCGTATCGGTTGCCGCTGATCGTTCTGTCCCGGTCGCCTCGATTCTGGAGCGGCCGCAAAACCGCATCGGTGAAGCGCAGCGCGCGCGCCACCCCAAGATCCCACTTCCGCGCGATCTTTATGCTCCCTTGCGCCGCAACTCAGCGGGCGTCGAATTCGGAGACCGCGCCGGCCTCGCGCATCTGCTGGGCGAGATCCGCGAGGCGGAAAAGCCGGATGACGCGGCGCCTTGCATCGATGGGAAGGTGCGGCAGGGCATCCAACGTCCCGTGCATTCCCCAATTGACGGGACCCTTATCGGGCGCGTGAGCGAGGCAGATGACGCCATCGCCACGGCGGCCATGCTGGCGGCGCAGTCCGGGTTTGCAGCCTGGAGCGCGCTCCCCATCGAGAGCCGCGCCGCAAAGCTGGAACGTGCCAGCGACATCCTGGAAAGCCGCCGCGGCCAGCTGATCCAGCTCTTGCAGGCGGAAGGCGGCAAAACCCTGGACGACGCACTGGCGGAGGTGCGCGAGGCGGTTGACCTGTGCCGTTACTACGCCGCGCAGGCGCGACGTACGCTGCTGCTACAGGCATTGCCGGGCCCTACCGGAGAATCTAATGAGCTGCACTATCGCGGACGTGGCGTTTTTGTCTGCATCAGCCCGTGGAATTTTCCGCTCGCGATATTTCTCGGCCAGGTCAGCGCTGCCCTGGTGGCGGGCAACGCGGTCGTCGCCAAGCCGGCCGAGCAGACGCCCCTTATTGCCGCGCAAGCCGTGCGCATCCTGCATGAGGCCGGGATCCCCGCGAGCGCCCTCCACCTCGTCCCGGGAAACGGCAAAGTCGGCGCGGCACTGGTTGCAGATTCCCATGTGGCGGGCGTGGCGTTCACGGGCTCGACCGAAGTCGCGCGCGCGATCTCTCGTGCTCTCGCTGCAAACGATGCCGCAATCGTGCCACTGATCGCAGAGACCGGCGGCATCAACCCCATGATCGTGGACGCAACCGCACTGCCTGAGCAGGTCACCGATGACGTCATCAGCTCTGTTTTCCGGTCGGCCGGCCAGCGCTGCTCGGCGCTGCGCCTCCTCTGCCTGCAAGCGGACGTAGCCGACCGCCTTGTCGAGATGATCGCGGGCGCCGCCGATGAATTGAAGGTTGGCGATCCGCGGGACCCCGCTACGCATGTCGGGCCGGTGATCGATGCCGAGGCCAAGGACAATCTCGACCGGTGGATTGCAATGATGGAGGCGCAGCAGCGGGTGCGTTTCCGCTGGGATGCATCGAGATCGTTGCCGCCGGTTGGCACATTTGTGCCCCCGACGATCGTCATGCTCGAGGGCGCAGCTGATTTGCAGCAGGAAGTGTTTGGGCCGATCCTTCACGTCGTGCGCTGGCGAGCCGATGAGCTCGATGCATTGCTCGATGAGATCGCCGCCAACGGCTATGGCCTCACGCTCGGCATCCATTCCCGCATCGACTCGACGGTCGAACACATCGCTGCGCGGCTGGCAAACGGCAATTTCTATGTCAATCGCAACATGATCGGCGCCGTGGTAGGCACCCAGCCGTTCGGCGGCACCGGCCTTTCCGGAACGGGCCCGAAGGCGGGTGGCCCCAACTATCTCAGGCGATTTGCGACTGAGCAGGTCGTTACGATCAATACCGCGGCTACCGGAGGCAATGCGTCACTGCTGACCGCAACCGACGACTGAACTAACGCCGCCTCGCGGCCTGCCTCCTGGTGTTTCTGATTTATTTCATCAGCGTTGATGCACTCTCGTCGGGTTGGAGTATTCTGATTCGAAATGAGTGATTCGCTCGCTCGCCTCTACCAGGCTGTCCTTGCTGTCAAGACCGCCGATCCCGCACACTCGCGAACGGCGCGGTTGTTGCGCGCGGGTCGGGGCAAGATGGCCAAGAAGTTTGCCGAGGAAGCGGTCGAGGTCGTGATCGATGCGATGCAGGGTGACGCGGATGCCGTGATCCGCGAGAGCGCCGATCTCTTCTACAACCTCGTGGTGCTGTGGGTGGCGTCCGGGGTGCATCCCGATGAAGTCTGGCTTGAGATGGAGCATCGCGAACGGTTGTTTGGAATTGCCGAAAAGCTGCCAAAGTCTGCGCTTGAATCGCCGCGGCGCAAGGTCGTCGCGCTCGAGCGCAACCGTGCCCGCAAGCGGCACTGACGCAATCCGACCGCACAACAACTGTAGGGTGGGCAAAGGCGCGCGCAGCACAGCCAAGTTTACGCAGTCTGCGCAAGCTTGACTGCGCCGCGCCGTGCCCACGCGGTCGGGCGGTGCTGGTGGGCACGGCGCGCGAGATGCTGTCCGGCTCTGAGTTTTCCAAGGGGTGCCCCTTTACCAACCCCACGGCTCAATCGTGATGCGATTTCATCGAAACTCGGTCCGCATGGACAACGGCGAGCCTCACGGGTAAAGAGCCGCGCCATGTTGCGTCGCCTCTATGACTGGTGCATTGCCGCTGCGGAGAAGCCGTATGCGACATGGATCATGGGCATTGTCTCGTTCGTGGAAAGCTCGTTCTTTCCCGTGCCGCCGGATGCCATGCTCATTCCGCTGTCGCTCGCGCGACCGGATCGCGCTTGGTTCTACGCGAGCGTCTGCACGGTCACCTCGGTTGCCGGCGGAGTCCTCGGCTATCTGATCGGCGCAATGCTTTATGATTCGGTTGGCCTGTGGCTTATCAAGCTGTACGGCCTGAGCGACAAGGTGGAAGCTTTTCGCGCGGCTTATGCGCAATGGGGCACTTGGATCATCCTCATCAAGGGCGTGACGCCGATACCCTATAAGCTGGTGACGATTGCCTCAGGCTTTGCCGGATACAGCTTCCTTATGTTTGTCCTGCTTTCATTTATAGCGCGCGGGATGCGCTTCTATTTCGTTGCGTTCCTGCTCAACCGATACGGTGCGCAGGCTCGCGCCATCCTCGAGGAACGGCTCGAGCTCTGGGTCAGCATCGCGGCGGTTTTGCTGGTCGGCGGCATTGCCGCCGCGGTCTATTTGTTTTGATGTTTTCCACATAGGCTTACGAGTTCCCCTCAGTCCTCATTTTCGCCACTCGCCGCCTCCATGATCATTGTCCGCATCTCGTGAACGTGGACCGATGATCGAGCGCTTGCGCCGAATCCTTCATCTTGGAACATTGGGGGCGCTGAGCATCGCGGCCGCCTGGGCCGTTCTACTGGCCGGCTCCGCAATTGCGCAGGAAGCTGGGCCCACGCTGCAATCTGCGCCACCCGCCCCGGCGAGCCCTCCTGCGAATCAGCCGGGTTTCATCGATGCCTTCGGTCGCTTGCTGGAACAAGGCGCGACGAATTTGCGGTCCAACCTCCAGGATGCCCAGAGCACGATGGAGAAACTGGGCAGCGACGCACGTGAGGCCACCAAGGACGCCGCCGGTGCTGTCGTCGCGCTGCCGAACGCACGCATGCTGTCGGCACACGAGCCCTGCACCACCGCGCAGAACGGCGCGCCCGATTGTCAGACCGCGGCCGCAGCGTTTTGCCGGGGCAAGGGCTTTCAGACGGGCAAAAGTCTCGATACTCAGTCGGAGCAGAAATGCACCTCGGGGCGCTTCCTGCTGGAAGGCCGTGCACCGACCAGTTCCGAATGCCCGACTCACATCTTCGTCACGCGCGCAATGTGTCAATGATGCTCCGGCGCCGTCACCCGAGCCCGGCACCGTGAATCTTCATCGTCTGCTGCTGCAGCGCCAAGCTGCCGGCCAGCCGGTGACCGTGGGCGTGATCGGAGCCGGCAAGTTCGGCACAATGTTTCTCGCCCAGGCGCGGCTCACCCCCGGCATGCACGTGGTGGGGGTCGCCGATCTCGATGCGGAGCGCGCCAGACGGCAGCTTCACGTTTGCGGGTGGCCGAAAGAGGCCGCTGCAGCGAGCTCCCTCGGGGACGCCCACAAGAACGGAAGCACGCACATTACCCAGGACGCAAGCGCGTTGGCCGCGTTCCCCGGTATCGAAGTGATCGTCGAAGCGACGGGAGTGCCGGCAGCGGGGATCCGCCATGCGTTGAGCGCGATTGGAAACGGCAAGCACATCGTGATGGTCAACGTGGAGGCCGATGCGCTCGCGGGGCCTTTGCTCGCGCGCAAGGCTCAGAGTGCCGTGGTGGTCTACAGCCTTGCCTGGGGCGATCAGCCGGCGCTCATTTGCGAGCACGTCGACTGGGCGCGCGCCTGCGGGTTCACGGTCGTCGCCGCCGGCAAAGGCACCCGCTATGAGCCGCATTATCACGGCTCGACCCCAGACACTCTGTGGGAGATTCTCGACAAGTACTTGCAGATTAGCGACCGTGCCTCGATCAATCCGAAGATGTTCAACAGTTTCATCGACGGCACGAAATCCGCCATCGAGATGACGGCCGTCTGCAATGCCACCGGGCTGGTGCCGCAAAGCAGCGGCCTTGGGTTTCCGCCGGCAAGCCGCTTTGAGCTCGCCGACATATGCAAGCCCCGAGCGGCGGGCGGAACACTCGAGAAGCCGGGAGTGACCGAGGTCGTGTCCTCGGTTGATCGCGATGGCCGCGATGTTCCCCATCATCTCGCGCTGGGAACGTATGTCGTGTTCGAAACCGTAAGCGAGTACGCCCGGAGCTGTTTCAAGGAGTACGCGATGCTGCCGGACCGAACCGGCCGCTACGCCGCGCTTTACCGGCCGATCCATATGATCGGGCTCGAGCTCGGCGTCTCGGTTGCAAGCGCCGCGCTGCGGCGCGAGCCCACCGGATCACCCACCGGCTTTCGCTCTGACGTGGTCGCCACGGCAAAGCGGCCGCTCAAATCCGGAGAGGTGCTCGATGGCGAAGGTGGATTCTGCGTCTGGGGAAAGCAGGTCCCCGCCGAGCACTCGGTAAATGCGGGGTTGTTGCCGCTCGGGCTGGCGCACGCGGTACGGCTCAACCGCGCTGTCGCCGAAGGCGAGTGCCTCAAATGGCGTGATGTGGCCTATGATGAAAGCGACCTCGCCGTAAGAGTACGGCGGGAGATGGAGGTGATGTTCGGGCGGAGCAGTGCAGAAGCCATGCCGGCATGACCGCCGTCCGGCTTATGCCGCAGGTGCAAGCGTCTCACCTATTTCGGGCCAGTGATGCGGATCCCTGCGCCGGCGACCTTGTATCGCCGGTTGATGGTGATGAGCACGGAGGTCAGCGCCTCGGCTGCGGCGGAATTGTCGATCGGCCCGGCATAGAGCCCTCGCAGCCCGATATCCGCGCACAACCCGATCACCACGTCACAGGCCTCGCGATCGTTGCCGCAGACCAGGACATCGCAATCCACCTCATGATCGAGCTCATTGAGGTGTTGCGCCGAGACGTTCTGAAACGCGGAGACGACGCGTACAGTGTCGCCTACGAGTTGTTGGATCGCGGCAACAGCGGATCGGCCCGAGGGCAATTGCACGGTCCCGACCCTGGGAGGGATCAGCGGGACCGTCGCATCCACCAGGAGCTTGCCCTGCAACTCGCTGAGGACAGCTTCGACCGTCGCGCGCTGCACGGAATAAGGCACCGTGAGGATCGCGATCTCGGCGCCGGTTGCGGCAGCGCGATTTTCGCTCCCGTTAATGGTGGTGCGGCCGCGCCCGCTCAGCTCTGCCGCCGCGCGTTGCGCGCGCTCCTTGTCGCGCGAGCCGAGCGTGACCGCATGCCCGGCGGCCGCAAGGCGCAGCGCAAGTCCACTGCCCTGTGCCCCTGTGCCCCCGAGCACCGCGATGTTGTAGCGTCGCTTCTCCATGATGATAGTTCGGTGGATCAACTCTGGTGGTAGGTTGCGCCAATGTAGCGGCATGTCACGGCACTGCGTTGACGATCAAGCCGCGCCTTCTGTACTATCGCAGCAAAACAAGTCCGCATTGGGGAGTGACATGCGCCTATTCGTTTCGGCTCTGCTCGCCCTGGCATCGACCTATATGTTCGCCACGTCGCCTCTACTCGCGCAGGATAGCGCAGTCTATGTCGTGAGCTACATCGAGACGGCGCCTGCTGCTGCTGTCCCGGCGGCCGGCCTGTTGCGACAGCTTGCCGATGCAGCGCGCAAGCAGCCCGGCAATATGTGCTTCGAGCTGCTGCAGCGCGTTGCGCGCTCGAATCAGTTTGCAACGCTAGCGACCTGGAAGGACAGGAACGCCTACGACGCGTATCTCGCGGCACCTGACACCAAGGCGTTCCGTGCGAAAATCAAGCCGCAGCTCATCAGCGCGGTTGACGACCGGCTGCACAGCGCCATGGACGTCGCCGCTGCGGCAACCGCAAATGCGCAGGGCGCGGTTCAGGTGGTGACCCATGTGGACGTGCCCCCGCCAAGCAAGGATGAATGCATATCCCTGCTTAAAGCGTTGGCCGAAGAGAGCCGAAAGGAAACGGGTGTGGTTCGCTTCGAGGTGTTGCAACAATCCAGCCGGCCGAACCACTTCTCCGTTGTTGAGATCTGGAAGAATCAAGACGCGTATAACCGACACATCACGGCCGCACATACCAAGAATTTTCGCGAGAAACTCACGCCGATGAGCGGCGCTTTGTATGACGAGCGCCTCTACGAAGCCTTGTGAAGGGCCTTCTGCCTTGGCCGATGCTGCTTTTGAGCATTGGACGAGGTGCCAGGGCGCTTTGCCTTCCCATCAGGCGTCGAACTGGCTCGGATCGACCAGGTGTGAACGAGCTTGGTCCCAAGCCGCGAGCAGGGCGTGCGTGCGCGTGGGTGCGCGCTCCCGCAGCAGAAGCGCCAAGTCATCGGGTGTGTCGATATCGAGCGCAACGTGCGGCAATTTCACGACGACCGGTTCGATCCCGCGTTTTTTTGCGGCGGCAAGGTGAGGCAAAAAGCTGTTCTCGCCAAATTGCAGTGGTACCACGCACGCCGGCGAACAGAGCACCGCGTTCGACCCACGTTCATCCCGCGCCGGCACGATACTGAAAGCCCGCGGGTTGCTTGACACCGACTCGCGGTGAACAAGCAGCAAACGGCTGATGTCCTCGGGCTGCACGAGCGGAATATCGGCGGGGAGGGTGAGCATATCGTACCCAGAGGCGTCGAGCTTCACCGCCGCCGCTGCTACCGCCGCGGAGTGTCCGTCCCTCGCTGCTTCCTCCAACACTTCCGCGCCGTGACGGGCCGCAATGGCGGCGATTTTCCGATCGACCGTAGAGACAAGAATGGCCGCAACCCCCTTGGTCTGAGTCAAAGCGGTCAGCACGTCCTCAAACATTGCTTGAACGAGCAATCGCCGCTGCTGGCGGCTGAGAGTTCCCGCAAGCCGCTGCTTGGCCAACCCTGTTTGTTTGACCGGCACTACTGCACAGATGCGGCGGGCATGCTGCATGTCTGTCGGCTCAGTCCGATGCCTTCCTTACTGTATCGGCATGCGCGAGCACGGCGCGCGCGAGGGCCTCGCGATCTTCCAGACTGCGCATGAGGGTCTGCGTTGCCGCCACCGGGATATCAAGCTCGATGCTGTCGCTCGCGTCGGCATGATCGAGAACATAGCCGTCGAGCAGGCATCCATATCGCCGCGCCACCGCAACTGCCGTCACTGGAAGCCCAAGCTCAGCCATCATCTTCGCAGTTGGGCCCTTTACTGCGCGGCCACCGATGATGGGAGACACGCCAATCACCGGAGCGAGGCACCGGGCGATGGCGTCCCGGATGCCCGATAAAGCAAGCACCGGCTCGATGCTCAGCAGCGGATTGGAAGGACAGATCACCACCGCCCGAAGCCGCGAATCCCCAAAGGCTGCAACTGCATCCGGGTGCGCCCGCGCGCCTGCGGCGCCTGCATACACCACTTTCAGGACAACTGGGGCGCAGCGCTGGCGAACAAAATAATCCTGAAACTCGAGCAAGCCGCGGTCGGTCTCAAGCCGGGTGCGAACCTTGTCCTCGGTCATGGGCACGAGGCGCGTCGTAACGCCGAGTTGCCGGCAGAAATCGGCAGTGATGCTCGACAGGGTCTCGCCCGCGCGCAGCCTTCGCGTTCGCTCGATGTGGACCGCCAGATCAGCATCTCCGAGCGCAAACCAGGTCTCGCCGCACAAGGCTGCGAGCGCGGCCATGCAGTTCCACGATTCGTCGCGCCTGCCCCAACCGCGTTGCGGATCGTCGAGGCCGGCGAGGGTGTACATGACCGTGTCGAGATCGGGCGAGATCGCAAGTCCGAGGTGCTCGAAGTCGTCCGCGGTGTTGACGATCACCACGAGATCTTCCGGCGGCATGATGCGACTGAGCCCCAGCACGAGCTTGGCCCCGCCGATCCCTCCGGAGATGGCGACCACCAGCGCACGTTGCGCGTTCATCGGAACAGGTCTTCTTCCGGTCGACGAAGCAAAGCGCTTGCCCGCGTGGATGGGGCGGACCATGACAGTCCGCTCACGAGCACCGCCGGCGTTGCCTCGGCCGCCTGCCCCATCAGCAGGGAGGCCGCGCTGGCGATCTCATCCGCAAATCCGGTCTGGCTGACCCGCAGCTCGTGGCCGAACAGATCGGGACGGCCGCGCAGATCCAACACCGCCGGAAGCCCGGCCGCTCCGAGCGCGATGCCCACGGTGCCGTGCCGCCACGCTCGACCCCAGCTGTCGCTGACGATCACGGCTAGCTTCTTGCCGAAATGCGCCGATAGCCGCGCGAGCAGATGCGCAGCAGATCCGTCCGGATCGTGCGGCAATAGCAGCACCGGCTCCGCTCCCGCCTCGGGGTCGACATTGGAGCGATCGACGCCGGCATTTGCCATGACGAAACCGAGCCGGTGCTCGACTATCAGAACGCCTGGCCGCCGGCGCACAACGCGTCGCGACTCTCCCAAGATCACCTCGACCAGCCGCGGGTCCTTCTCTACTTCGGCGGCGAGACTTTGGGCGCGCGCAGATGGCATCACTGTCGCGAGATCGACGTAGCGCGCCTCGGCCTTGGACACCACCTTCTGCGCCACCACGAGGACGTCCCCCTCCGCGGGTAAGATTCCCTGGTGCTCGCACGCGAGAATTAAGAGTTCGGCAAGGTCATCGCGCGGGCGCAGCAGTGGAATACCGGAGATCGGCCTCAGGGTCACGACCATCGTTTGCGCTTCTCCCTCATGGAATCAAGCCAGGTTTCCGGCTTGACGCGACTATGGGCCAAGCTCACGTGTCCTGGAACTTGCTGTCTCACGTGTCCTGGAACTCGCTGTCTTGAGGCTGCCTTAGTCTTGGCTTGTTCTGTTCAGATAGGGTTCAGCGGTTTTGGTGCCTAATCCCAGCGCTCGCGAGCTTTCGCCCGCCCTTGATGGAGCTCTCATGCCACGCATTCGCACGATCACGGCCGCCTGGTTCGCGCTGCTCGCGTTGGGGCTTGCCGCCATGCCGCGTACGGCATACGCGGAAAAGCGTATCGCATTGGTGATCGGCAACGCCGGCTACCAGGCCGCGGCGCTCAACACGCCCGCAAACGACGCGGGACTGATCGCGCAGACGCTTCAGGCTGCGGGCTTTGACGTGGCCGGCGCCCGCGATCTCGACCAGGATTTGTTGCGGCACGCGTTTCGTGATTTTGTCGAGAAGGCCACGAGTTCCGGTCCCGATACCGTCGCTTTCGTCTATGTCAGCGGGTATGGATTACAGCTCGAAGGGGAAAACTATTTCGTTCCCATCGATGCGCGCATACCGAGCGATGTCGACATCGCTTCCGAGGCGGTCAGGATTTCCGACTACAGCCGGCCGCTCGCCGCGTTGAAGCTCAAGGCCAGCATCGTCGTTCTGGACGCCGCACGCGCCAATCCCTACGCCAAATCCGGGCAGCCGATCGCGGGCGGGCTCGCGCTGGTCGATCCCGACCCAGGCCTTCTTGTCGCCTTCAATGCTGCACCGGGCACCGTAGCTCCCGAAGGACAGGGCCCCTACGGGCCTTATGCGCAAGCCTTGGCCGAAATGATCCGGGAAGGCGGACTGCCGCTCGACGGAGTGTTCGAGCGTGCGCGGCTGCGGGTCAACGACATGACCGCCGGTGCGGAAGTGCCATGGCACGCATCCAAGGTGCAGGAGCAGGTTGTGTTCTTCGAGCGTGCGGCCGACGCGCCGCCGCCTGCGGTCTCGCCCGAGCAGACCGCTGAGATCCGTGCCCGGCCGATCCGCGAGCTCGGCGCTCCGGACGGCTATACCGTGGCCCTGGAGCGAGACACGATTGACGGATACAACGAGTTTGTTGCCGCTTATCCCGATGACCCGATGGCGCTACGCGTGCGGGCAATCATTGCCGCGCGCCGCGAGGCGATCACGTGGCGGCGTACGCGCATCATAGATACGCCACCGGCCTATTGGTCGTATCTGCGGCGTTACTCGGAGGGGCCGCACGCATGGGATGCCCGCCGGCGTCTGGCTTATCTCCGCGCGGCATTCGAGCCGCCGCCGCGATTTGCGCTCGTCGACTACGACGTTCCGCCCCCTCCGCCCGACGAGATCGTCTACATCCGCCGGCCAGTCCTCATGTTTGACGACCCGGATTTCGGGTTTGCGCCGCCCCCGCCGGCACCGATCGTATTTCTCGCGCCGCCGCCGCCCGAGTTCATCGTGCTGCCGCCGCCGCCCCTGCCGGTTGCGCTCTTCGTGCTGCCCATGCCGGTCTACCGGCCGGTGCCGGAATGGGTGCAGCCGCCACAATACGTGGCCGCCCCGCCGCCGAACAACGTCATCTACAACAACATCCACAATACCGTCGTGGTCAACAATGTGACCAATACGGTGACTGTGACCAACCACGCCGGCCAGGTCAGGACAATCCAGCCGCCGGCGCAGGCAGCAGCGCCTGCCCAAGGGGGTGGAGCAAGCGCGCAGCCCGCCGCAGCAATTGGACCGTCGCTGCCGCCGTCAGTGGCACATAAGGCTGCCTTGCAGACCCAGACGCCCCCGGGCGCCGCTGGCACCACCCCTCCGGCAGGCGCACCCCTGCCGGGGATGCAAGGTCATCCCCTGCCAGCTCCCGGAACGTCAGCGCCTGGGACGGGCAAGCCGACCGCGACCACGCCGTCGGCCGCTCTCAATCCGGCGAGCCCATCTGCGGCGGCGCCGGCCACGGGTGCCACGCCTACCCCGGGATCGCCTTCGCCTGCTCCCGGTTCCGGAGCCAAGCCGTCTACTTCGCCGGCTGCGAAACTTACACCGTCCGCTCAGCCTCCAGCACCTGCGGGAGGGACGGCACATCCGGCCCCACAAGGAGCGAAGTCGGCGACGGCGCCGGCCACGACGCCCGCATCCCCTTCGACGCCATCAGCGCCGCCTTCGCCTGCTCCCGGTTTTGGGGCCAAGCCGTCTACTTCGCCGGCCGCGAAACTTACGCCGTCCGCTCAGCCTCCAGCACCTGCGGGAGGGACGGCACATCCGGCCCCGCAAGGACCGAAATCGGCGACGGCGCCGGCCACGACGCCCGCATCCCCTTCAACGCCATCAGCGCCACCATCGCCTCCATCCAGTTCAGCCAAGCCGACGCTGCATCCCGCAAGCCCTGCGCAACCGGCATCGCCCACACTGCATCCCGCGCCCTCCTCTTCGGCCCCCGCAGCTCACGCGAGCCCGCCAGCCGCCACCCCACCCAAACCAGCGCCGCCGCATCCTTCTGCGAGCATCGCACCGCCCCCGCCACCAAGACCGGCGGCACCCCCGCCGCCCCACGTAGCGGCACCCCCGCCGCCCCATGTAGCGGCACCCCCGCCGCCCAGAGTGGCGACACCGGCACCGCCGCCCCCGCCACCAAGGCCTGCGGCACCCCCGCCGCCTCGCGTAGCAGCACCGGCGCCGCCGCCTCCTCCACCACCTCCGAGGCCGCCCGCTCCCGCAGCTGCCGCGGCACGGCCAGCTCCTGCCGCTCCAGGCTGTCCGCCCGGAAAAACTCCTGCGGTGGTCAACGGGCAGCACGTCTGCAAATAAAACGCTGCCGGCCTGCGTCCATTGCCGTTGGGCTTACTTGCCCGACCAATGGACGAACCGGCGCTCGATCAGGAGAAACAGCAGGTTGAGGCCGTAGCCGAGCGCGCCGGCTGCGAAGATCGCAGCATACATGTCGGGCATTGCGAAGAGTTGCTGTGACTCGAACACACGCTGGCCGAGACCGTCGGTCGAGCCGATGAACATCTCGGCAACGATAACGATGACCAGCGCCAGCGAGACGCCGTTGCGCAGGCCGACGAACGTCTGCGGCAAGGATTCCAGCAGCATGACGTCGGTGAGCACGCGAATCCGTGACGCACCCATTACCTTGGCGGCAAGGAGCCGGGTCTTGCGCGCATTCATGACCCCGTAGGCGACGTTGAACAGGATCACCAGCGCGGCGCCGAATGCTGCTACCGAAATCTTGGTTTCGTCGCCGACGCCGAACAGAACCAGGAACAAGGGAAACATCGCCGAGGCGGGCGTCGAGCGGAAGAAGTCAATAACGAACTCGACCGAACGGTAAAGCTTCTCGGACGCGCCGAGAAAGATACCGAGCGGAATGGCGAATGCAGCAGCGATCAGGGTTGCCAGGGTGGTGCGCTCGACCGTGCGCCAGAAATCGAAGCCGAGCCGTCCGCCGGTCATTCCCTTCCACAGTGCCCGGAACGTATCGGAGGGTGACGGTAGAAGGACCCTGTCCACGACTTCGTACCAGACCGCAAGATACCAGACGAGGATGAGCGCGATCACCCCGACCACGGGGAGATAGGGATCAAAGCGGACCGTTCTCATGTCAGCCCTTGCGAACCTCGCGCTGGAAAACATCGAGGCAATGCGCCTTGACCAGAACAAAGTGCTGCTGCGAGAGCGTCGCATCGGTGCGCGGGCGCGCCGCGTCATAATGCACGTAATCGGCGATCGACGCGGGCCGCCGCGAGAGCAACAGGATACGGTCGGCGAGATAGACGGCTTCCTCCAGATCATGCGAGACAAGGACCGTGGTGGTGCCGGTCTCGACAAAGATGCGCTGCAATTGATCTCGCATGAACAGAGTCATCTCGTAATCCAGCGCGGAGAACGGCTCGTCGAGAAACAGAATCTCCGGCTCAACCACGAGCGCGCGCATGATCGACACGAGCTGCTGCTGCCCGCCTGAAAGCTCATAGGGGTAGCGGTTGAGATCGATCTTCACCCCCAGGTTGGCGACAAGCCGCCGGGTACGCGCGCGGCGCTCGGCTTTCGGCAGTCTCATCAGCCTCAGCGGATATTCGATGTTGTCGATTGCGCGCAGCCAGGGAAACAGAGCTTCGCGATAGTTCTGGAACACATAGCCGAATTTAATGTCGCGCA
The DNA here is from genome assembly GCA_963841705.1 of uncultured Alphaproteobacteria bacterium. GTDB lineage: Bacteria > Pseudomonadota > Alphaproteobacteria > Rhizobiales > Xanthobacteraceae > VAZQ01. The sequence continues at coordinate 82,219 of CAWJDY010000009.1, read as the reverse complement.
GCAGCTTGCCCGCGAACAGGATTTCGCCGGCGTCGGGCGGGATCAGTCCCGCGACCATGTTGATGAGCGTGCTCTTGCCGCAGCCGTTCGGTCCGAAGATCGAGACCAGCTTCCCACGTGGAATGTCGAGGTCGAAGCGATCGTAGACGACGGCATCGTTGAAGCGCTTGCAGAGACCGCGGATGGTGACATGAGCTGCGGCAGCATCGGCAACGGCAGCACCGTTTTGACCATCTCCGCTATTCGCGTGCAGAGCGCCCGCCACCCGCTGAGCGTTCCCTTGCCTAGAGCACCTGCAAGTACTTCGTCACGTCGACCTTCTGCTCCAGCGTTCCCGTCTTCACGGAAAAATCGATGAATTTCTGAAAATCGGCCTTGTCCTTGTCCGAAAGATCCTTGGCCATGAAATACCGGATCATCGGGACGGTTTCGACCACGTCTTCCGGCGTGAAGGTATTCTTGACGAGATGCTTGCGCGCCTCACCGGGATTCTCATTGATGAAGCGTACCGCCTTCTCCCACGCGGCTGCGAACCGCCTGGCGACATCGGGGCGGCTCTTGATGAACTCGGAGGTCAGCGCGCAACCGCCCACAAAAGCGTTGGCATCGGGATCTCCCAGCACGTAATGGGCTATCACCCCGGCCTCGATGGTTGTCGCGACCCCGAGCTTGCGCATGGTGGAGGCGTTCGGCTCGAGCGTATAGCCGGCATCGAACGTGCCCGCCGTCATGGCATTGACGTGCTGGCCCATATCCAGCTGATCGATGCTGTAGTCGCCTTCCTTGAGCCCGACGGCCGCAAGCGCTGCTTTCGCCATGGTGACATTGGCCGGGCCCGGCGCCGACATGATCCTGGCGCCTTTGAGGTCCTTGAGCGAGGTTGCGTGATATCCCTTGCGCACCACGAACTGCTCCATCTGGTAGTTCCGATTCTGGCTGTTCACCGAGATGTACATCGCGACCCCCGGCTTTTTGATGTTGGCGTTCATCCCTTCGATGGTCACCAGCACCGCCGACGCGTCGATCTGATTGGTGATCATGGCCGCAACATTGGGCGGGCCGCCGATCAGGCGCGCCATGTCCGTTTCGATATTCTGCTCCTTGAAGAAGCCGCGCTCGACCGCGACGAAATACGGCAGCGTCGAGCTTACGGGAAAAACCCCCACCTTGACCTTGTCCTGCGCAGCCGCGGGCGCGATGAGCGCGGCCAACGTCGCAACGATGGCCACCCCGCGCCGCAGGCTCGATGCAAATTCATTCATGACAATCTCCTTTGTTCCGCCCTAGAGGCAACAAGCAATCATCGTGCCGCTCTCTTCACCCGTCTCCGGCATCGATGATGGCGATCACAGGACCGCCGCCGTGCGGACCCTGGTGCATGGCATCGACCGATACGAACACCGCAGGGTCCCCGATCGCGGCAGCTGCTACGCCTCCTACCGCTGCCTTCGAATGCCGGTGATGGTGCACATCGGAGTCATCGAGCATGATCTGCCGGCGCCCTCGCAGAGTTCCGCGCCGATCGGCCTCGCACTTGATGAAACAGTTCACCACACGGTCGCCGAGATCGCTTGCCCGCGGCCGTTCCGGCAGCTCGAGCCCGGCGCTGCGGATGGCGTCATAGATGCCGTCGACGTCGAGCGCGTCGTGCATGACCGAGTGGCCGATGCGGAAGCGCCCGCCGGCCCCGGCGTTGTTGCCGAGCAGCACCACCTGCGCCTCATTCAATTCAACGCCCGACGAGCAGGACGCGACCGAGGAGTAAAGATCGAGATCCTTGCAGATCTGCTCGGGGCGCGGCATTGCGATTTCGCCCAGCGCCACCGCGATTCCCAGCGCCGTCGTGCCGTTCGATACGCCCATGGATTCGTGCACCTCGCAGGCGACGTCCCTGCCGCGTCTTTCGGCGTCGCGCACGGCCTCGATCGTCAGCAGCGGCGTCTTAGTTTGCACGTAGTGCACGTCTTTCGGGTTGGTGATCCCCGCGTCCGCCATGGCGGCTTTGACCGCTTGGGCTATCTTTTCCACCATCGCAGGGCGACCGATATCCTCCGGGAGAAGGGTTGCGCTCATTGCAGCGCCAATGGCGAGGCGCATTTGGGAGGGTTGGCCTGATTTTGCATTGCGGGCAAACACGGTCGCGTGGGGAGTGATGACGCCGTCACAGCCGCCCGACCAGACCATCGGTATCTTGGCGATTTCCGCTTCGCTCCTCTTTCCCCGTTTGCCGAGCACCTGGCGGAAAGCCTGATCCGCCAAGATGCGGGTAAAATCGTTGACGCCGCCGTTACCCTCGGTCTTCCCGATCACGGCGATGACCTCGTCGGCGATGAACTGGCCGGCGGCGATGCACGCTTCCAGCCCGGATGCGTCCTGCACGTTCCCGAGCTCGACCTTTGCCACTTCGATCGCCATCTGTGCCCCGCTCTTACTTTCCTTCCTGCAGCATCTGCTCATAACCGTCGCCGCGATCGATCATCGGCAAAGGAGTGCCTCCGCGTCGAGCGCGCAATTCGTCGCGCAGCCTACTCGTGCGCGCGGCATCGACCTTAAGCTCCGCAGCCTCCGAGGTCTCAATCAGCACCACGCCGTATTCATCACGGGCCGCGCCCGGTGATACTTTGCCCTCGATCACATCACGGCACACGAGCTCCGGCTCTCGCTCCAGCGGATCCCCCCACCCGCCGCCGCCCGTCGTCACCACGCGTACGAGCTGGCCCTTGCGCACCGGCTCGCCGTCAACGAGCCCGCCGAGATCACGCGGGGCACCTTCCACATCCACGGTCACGCAGAACGGCCGGCCCGCCTTGCCTCCGTTGACCCCATAACAGCCGAGCCGCACCCGGTCGGCGGTGACGATCGTCCGGCAGTCGACCAGCGCTCGATAATGCTTTTCGTACCCGAGGCCGCCGCGCCGCTTGCCAGCCCCTCCCGAGTCCATGCGCAATGCAAGCGTCTCCACGAGCAGCGGGAAACGGGTTTCGGTGAATTCCGCCGGCTGGTTGCGGGAATCCGGGACGATGTGGATGGCATCATTGCCGTCGGCATAGTAGCGGCCGCCCGACCCGCCGCCGAGCACTTCACGGGACAGGAAAGGTCTGCCCTCGAGATCCTCGCCGAAAAAGCCGGTGTACCGTATTGTTTCCTGGTCGGCCGGCATGCGGCCTTCCACTGCCTGCGCGACCACCCCGGCAAGCAGGCCCAGGCAGCGCAGCAGCACGAAGGAGCGCGCATTGGTAGCCGCCGGCCATCGCGGGGTGATCAGCGTGCCCTTCGGCGGGAACACGACGTTGAAGACCTCACATACGCCTTCGTTGACGTGGATCTCGGCCGCCCGCTCAGGCGTATCGGCGAGATTGCGCAGGAGCGGGGCGATCCATTTGATCAGGAAGGCGCCCTCCGCGTAATCCGCCGGCCAGTTGATGGGACCGGGAGATTGCGCATCGGTCCCGCTGAAATCGAGCGTGATGTGCTCGCCCCGCTTGATCATCTTGAGGGCGAGCCGGTGCAGCCGTGGAGCGCTTACTCCGTCGTGCTCGACGTAGTCCTCCCAGGCATATTCGCCATCTGCGATCTTGGGGATGAGCTCATGGCGATAGATGTCGCGGCACTTGTCGATGATAGCCTGAAAGCAACTCTCGACTGTCTCGCGTCCGAATCGGGCGAATAAGCCTTCCATCCGACGCGCACCCATCACACAAGCCTTGACCTCGCTGTCGAGGTCGGCCGCCAGCATCTCGGGCACGCGCGTGTTGCGTTTGACGATGGTAAATACCGCCTCGTTGCGCAGCCCCGCGTCGTAGAGCCTGACCGGAGGGATAAGGAGCCCTTCCTCGAACACGCTGGCCGCCGTTCCGGGCATGGAACCCGGTACGCGCCCGCCGATATCGTCGTGGTGGCCGAATGCCTGGATGAAGGCCACCACCGTGCCGCGATCGAACACGGGCACGGTGCTGCAAAGATCGGGCAGGTGTCCGATACTGCCCTCGCTCAAATAGGTGTCATTCATCAGAAAAACGTCGCCGGGACGCATGGTCTCGATCGGGAAATCGCGCACGACTGCGTTCGGCATGGCGGAATACGACCGACCCGTGAGCTTGCGGCAATGGCGATCGAACAGCCCGACGCGATAATCATGCGCCTCGCGGATCATGGGACTGCGCGCGGTGCGCTCGATCGCGTATTCGATTTCCGCCTCGATGGAATTCAACGTGCCCTCCACGATCTGCAATACGATCGGGTCGACGATGGACGCTGCGGGCAGGGAGGCGCGAGATGCAGCCCGCGGATCGCTTTGATGCGTACTCATGGCATTGCGCTCGGGCTTCCTTCGCAAGGGCGGATCACAAGAATGCCATGGGGATCGACTGTGAGCTCTTGCTGGGGAAAGAGCACTGTGGTGGAGCCGAACTCCTCGACGATTGCCGGGCCTTGCAGCCGGGCATGCGCTCGCAAAACTGCGCGGTCGTAGACCGGAGTGTCGCAGAATGCGCGAGCAAAGTAGACCGGCCGGACTGACCTGCGCGCCGGAACCGCATCACCCTGCTCCGCAATCCTGGGCAGTTGCGGTCGTTCGATTACGCCGAAGCCGGAAACACAGAAATTCACCAGCTCGACCTTATGCTGGCCGGCATAGTTGTAACCGAAGGTGCGCAGATGTACGGCGTGGAACGCCTGGATCAGGGCGTCAATAAAAGACGCATCCACCGCGCCTGTGGGCGCAGCGACTCTCACCTCCATCGACTGGCCGCTGTAGCGGACGTCGGCCTCCCGCACGATGCGCATTCGCGCCGCATCGATGCCGTCCCGCTCGAGCGTTGCCACCGCATCCCTTTCCAGATCGGCGTAAAGCGCGGCCACGCGAACGGGATCTATCGCGTCCTCGTGCATCACCTTGGTCACGATATGATCGGTGCGCCAATCGACGGCGAGAAGTCCGAACGCGGAAAGGTTTCCCGGATTGGGCGGGACGATGCAGGCCTGCATGCCAAGCAGATTCATCACTGCGGGTGACTGCGCGGGCCCCGCACCGCCAAAAGCAAGGAGCGCAAACCCTCGCGGATCGATACCGCGCTGGATGGTTATTTGTCGAATGGCGTTTGCCTGATTCCAGTTGGCGATCTCGATGATGCCGTCCGCGAGCTGCTCAACGCTCATGCCGCCGGGAAGCCGTTTTGCGAGGGCCGCAAGACCTGCCCGCGACCGCGATGCGTCAAGCTCGATGCCTCCGCCGATCAGTGCTGCCGGAATGCGGCCCAGTGCCAGATTGGCATCGGTAATAGTCGGCTCGGCCCCGCCGTTTGGATAGCACATCGGGCCGGGCTCGGCGCCGGCGCTCTTGGGGCCCACCTTGAGGTGTCCTTCGCGAGAAATCCAGGCGATCGAGCCCCCGCCGGTACCAATCGTCTTGATGTCGATCATGGGGATCCGCACCGGAAACTCCCCGACCGCGCCGCCGTTGGTCATGTTCGGACGACCGGCTTCGATCAGGCAGAGATCCGTCGAGGTGCCGCCGGCATCGAGCGTCACCACTTCGGAGAAACCTGCAATCTCTGCCACTACGGCGCTGCCGAGCGCGCCTGCGGCCGGACCAGACAGCGCGGTCGTTATCGGTTTTCTCACGACCTGGTCTGCGCTTGCAACGCCGCCGCTCGACTGCATCACGAGAAACGGTTTGGCAGCAAGGGAGCTGCCGAGCGCCGCATGCACGCGCCGCAAATAGCGCTCCATATGCGGCTTTACAAAAACGTCGACCAGCGTGGTGATCGCGCGTTCATATTCGCGATACTCCGGCAGCACGGTGCTCGAAAGCGACAGCGTGCACTCCGGACATTCCTCTTGCATGATTTCGGCGACCCGCCGCTCGTGCGCCGGGTCGGCATAGGAATGCAACAGGCAGATACCTACAGCGTGTACGCGCTTGCTGCGAAAAAACCGGGCGGCCGCGCGCACGCTTGCCTCATCGAGCGGCCGCAACTCTTCGCCCCGGAAGTTCAGCCGTCCCCCGACCTCGCGCACCAGATCGAGCGGCACGAACCGCTCAGGTTTCACCCAGAAATAGGAGTTGCCGTAGCCCTCCGGCACCGACTGTCTGGCGATCTCCAGGATGTGTCGGAAGCCGGACGTGACGATCAGGCCGAGCCCGGCGATATCGCCCTGCAGAAGTGCGTTCGTAGCCACAGTCGTACCATGCGCAATTCCCGCGACAGCATCGGCCGATGCGCCCGCCTCCGCGAGGATTGCGTTCACTCCGCGAACGAGACCAAGCGCGGGATTGGAGGGCGTGCTTGCGACCTTGCTCACGTGCACGGCGCCCGAAGCGGCATCGACTGCGACGACGTCGGTGAAGGTTCCCCCTGTGTCGATCCCGACTCGCAAGCGGCCGATGTGCGTTGCCGCCATACCGGATCACGCGTTCATTGCGAGGGCATTTTCAGGCAGGCTGCCACAAGCGAGCTGTCGGCCGGCACGGGACTGCGGCAGGTTGCCGAGCGCTCGCTTGGGATGACAGCGGCATTCCGTCTTGGTCCGCAGTACGCAGTCAACAACATTTCGTCCTCAAGTGCAGCGAGCGGCGAGACTGCCGCCATTTTTAATGATTGCATTAGCCCCATGTCAAAAAGGCGCGGCTAGCTTTTCAGCGGCGAGACACATCCCGAGGTATCCTATGCAGAAATACGTTTTTGATCTGGTCGGACAGGATCGTTCCCAGTACGACTATCGAGGCCGTGTTCTTGCCGCACCGGAAAAGGCGTTTCGATTGGCGGAGCTTATCGCTCTGGATCTCGACATTCGCGGCGGGGGCGAATGGTCGGGATGGAGCATCAATGTGCATAACGAACAGGGGCAGCAATACTTTTCGGTGCCGGTGCCGAGCCCGAGCTGATCTCATTGCCGCAGCTGCGGTTGCACTCGCGTCGCTTCCTGCTCACGCGCAAAGCTATCCCAGCAGGCTGATCAAAATCGTTCTGCCGTATACTGCCGGGTCTCCGAACGATGTGATCGCCAGATTCTTCACGCCTTATCTCTCTGTCCAGCTCGGCCAGCCGTTCGTGGTGGAAAATCGCGCTGGCGGCAGCACCTCGATCGGCACAAAGGCGGTAGCGAGCGCCGAAGCCGACGGCTACACGCTGCTGTTCTCGAACACCCCAACGCACATCATCGCTGCGCTCGGCAACGCCAGCATAAGCTATGACCCGCTGAAGGACTTCGCGCCCGTAGCGGCGATCGCCAGCTCTTCCCTGGTGCTTGTAATTGCACCGGCAGTGCCGGCGCATTCGGTGCCGGAGCTCGTGGCCTACGCGAAAACGCACCCGGGGAAGTTGAATTTCGGATACGGTCAGGCAACGTTGCCCCACCTTGCGGGAGAGCTGTTCAAGGCCGTCACAGGGGCCGAAATCGTCAGCATCCCTTATCGCGGCGGTTCTCAGGCCATGCCGGACCTGCTGGGCGGGCGGATCCACATGTATTTCAGCGCCGGTTCCTCCCTGCTTCCTCTGATCCGCGAGGGCAGGGTCCGGCCGCTCGCGGTCACCAGTCCAAGCCGCCGTCCGGAGCTTCCCGACGTGCCGACGATGATCGAGCTCGGGCTGCCGGATCTTACGGTGGTCACGCATTATGGCATGCTCGCACCGGCGGTCACGGCTCCACAGGTCGTGGCTAGGCTTAACATGGCCGTGAACCAAGCGCTGAGCTCCCGCGATCTCAAGGTCGAGATGGCCCGCATCGGGTTCGAGCCGGTCGGCGGCTCGGCGCAGGATTTTGCGGCTTTGATCGCGGCCGATCTGCAGAAATGGACTCCGATCGTGAGGACGACCGGTTTTCAGATCGAGTGAGGGGCGACCGCGCTTTGCCGCACACTCTGGCAAGCACGAGACAGTAGGACGAAGCGGACAGTGGCGTTAACGATGCGACGTGCAGGGCGTTGCGGATTCGAGCGATTGGCTGCAAGCTACGGTAAGCATAATGAGGCCCCCATGCAGGAGCGTAGAAAGGAACCGCGGCGCCCAGCTTTCTGGGACGCAAGGATCGGCTTTAACGGCCGCGTGTTTCGGATCAATTGCATGGTGCAGAACATTTCTGCCGGAGGGGCTAGGCTGGCCCTGCGCCAGATGGCGGATCTGCCGGCCGAATTCGACCTCACGGTTGCATGCAAGCAGGAGCGATTGGAGTACGCGGTGCGGACGAAGTGGCGCATTCGTCGCACGATAGGGGTGGAGATCGTGCGCGGTCCCCAACTGCGCAGCGCGACCGCTCAGGCGTGAGCTGACGTGCTTTGCCAAGCTTCGATGAAGCTTTCCGCGAGCGCCTGCGCGAGCTTTTTATCTGGCGACGGGACGTTCGCCGGTTTCGATCCGAGCCGCTGCCCAAGGGTGTGCTCGAACGATTGATCGAGACGGCTTGCCTTGCACCCTCTGTGGGGCTGAGCCAGCCATGGCGCTTCGTGGTCGTCGATGATCCGGAGCGGCGGCGAGCCGTACTGGAAGAGTTCAAGTCGTGCAACGCGGATGCGCTGGGCTCGTACACCGGCGATCTCGCCGCGCGCTATGCGAAGCTCAAGCTCGCAGGCATTCAGGAAGCTCCCGCGCAACTGGGCGTGTTTGCCGATCCCTCAACCGTTGTCGGGCACGGACTCGGTCGCAGGACCATGCCGGAGATGGCGGAATACTCGGTCGTGGCGGCCGTGTGCACGCTCTGGCTCGCGGCGCGTGCGGAGGGAATTGGAATGGGCTGGGTCTCGATCCTCGGCCCCGCCCATATGGTCAAGATCCTGGACATCCCGGCTCACTGGCGCTTCATCGGCTATCTGTGTTTCGGGTATCCGCAGGTGGAAGACGACAGTCCCGAGCTCGAGCGCGCGGGGTGGGAACGCCGGCAGCTCGCGGACGGCTTCGTGCTGCGGCGGTAGGGGCGATGCTTGCGTATGTAGGGGCGAGGCAAAGCCTCGCCTAGCTTGGCACGTGCCACCTGAGAAAGGGGCGACGCAATGCGTCGCCCCTACGAAGCTTCCGGTATGGTGATCTCAGCGGGTCAAGACGATGAAGTCCGTGCCCTTGCCGGTCTCGGGCCCGAGGCCCTTGTCGGAGATGACGAGGGAAGCGCCGGGCGACATCAGCTCGCTGATGCGGTCAATGGCCTCCTGTGGGATGTTGACCCGATCGAGTGCTCCTGCCGCCGTCTCTTTGCGCGGTGCCGCTACTTCGACGGGGGCGGGTTTCTCGCCTTTCTTGGCCTTTTGCACCTTTTTGGGCGGCGCGGGCACCCCCGTTGGCACGTCTATCACCATCCAACGCAGTGTCTGATTGTCATCTTTGAACGACAACGCCGTGAATACGTGCGTGCCGAGCGGCTGGTCCGGTTGCTCGAACGTGACCGGCAGGTCGAACACCGGCTCGAATCCCTTGCGCACGAACAACTTGCCTTCCTTGCGGCTGATGAACACGGAAACGTGGTTGATCTTGGAAGGCGGCTTGACCGCTGCCGCGGGCTTCGTTGGCGGCGCGGTTGCGGGAGTTGCGCTCGGGGCAGCGGGGTTTGCGGTCGGGGTGGGGGGGCTTGCGCTCGGGGTTGCGGGCGTAGACTGATTGGTAGCTTGCATGGCGAAGGCCGCCTTCGGGTCATCCGACGACATGGGGATCCCCTGCGCCGGGTCCGTATTGGCGGGCGGTTCCGCCTTCGGGATGAACTTGAACAGCCGCGCGTGCTCGATCGGTTGCGGCGAGAGCGGGGCACGCGCAACGATCACCCGCGCTCCCAGCTTCGTCAGCCCCCACAGCTGCCGGGCGAACGAGCCGGGCATTCGAATGCAGCCGTGAGAGGCCGCGTGACCTGGGAGCACGCCCTCGTGCATCGCCGACCCCGACCAGGTGATCCGCTGCATGTAATACATCGGCGCGTTGCCGTAGATGTTGGAATGGTGCCAGCGATCCTTCTGGATCACGCTGAAAACGCCCTGCGGCGTGGGATGACCGGGCATACCGGTGGAGACGGGCGCTCGCGCAATCGCCTGCTCGCCGGAATAGAGCGTCAGCTCCTGCCGATCGATCGAGATGATGATGTTGTACGGGTCTTTCGACTTCGCAGCGAGCTCGGCGCTCGGGTCTTTCGCGGCTTTTTCCTTGTCCTTCGCGCGATGAGCTGACGCGAAGCGTTGCACCGGCGCCGTCTGCGGTGCGGCTGCCCGGGTGTTCCCCGATTGCTGTTGCGTCTGCAATCCGAAAGTAAACGCGGCGGCAGGGGTCACGCTGCCCGCCATCAGAGCGAGGCCTGCGCCTACCAGCACGGAAGTCGTGGATAGAAGAGTTCTGCGGAACGAACACGATTGGGTCGCGATGGATCGCCGGCGCGCGTGCACGATGTGCCCCCTTTTCGGATGCGAAAGCGACCCGCCGAATGGGGGTCGCGGCAGTCTCGGACAATTAGTCGCATGCGGGGCAAAAAGGTTCGATTGGGGGACATGCGGCTGCGCCGGGGCGGGATGGTGAATTTTGCATTGAACCGCCCGGCAATTGGCCGCGACTAACGCTCACTCAGGCGATTGAGACGCAGGCATCCGCCCAGCGGCTCGAGAAAACCCCGCTCTCCCCCCGCGGGGTTTTCTTTTTATGCGCTGTTTATTTGAGCCCCATGATCATGCGCGCAAGCGCCATGCGCAGCACCTCGACGGCACCCTCGGTAATCATCATGCTGCGTTGATCCCGGAAGAAGCGCTCGATCGGCAGCTCCTTGGAGAGTCCCATCCCGCCATGGATCTGCATGCAGCGGTCGGCCGCCCAGAACGAGCGCTCGTCCCCGAAGATCTTCACCATGTACGCCTCTTCGCGACAATCCTCGCCGCGATCGCACTTCCAGGCGGCGTGATAGAGCATGAGCTGCAACTTGTGGGCATCCATGTGCATGTCGACGATCGGCCATTGGATGCTTTGGCGCTGCGCAAGCGGCGTGCCGAATGTCTTGCGCTGCTTGGCGTACGTGGTCGCAAGCTCCAGGCATCGTTCCATGACACCGAGGCTGCGGGCGCCATGTCGTATCCGGCCCGCATTGATCCAGGATTGGGCAAGCCGGAAGCCCTCGCCTTCCTTCCCGATGAGGTTTCCGATCGGTACGCGCGCGTCCTGGAAGACGATCTCGCAGGGTCTGTCATCCACCATCAGATCATAGGAGCCGGTCACCTTGACCCCGGGTGCATCCATGTCGACGAGGAAAGCCGAAATGCCTCCCCTGCCGCGCTTGTCCGGATCGGTTACCGCAAAGACCTGGGCGAAATCCGCTTCGTCCGCTCCGGTGATGAAGCGTTTCACGCCATTGATCACGTAGTGATCACCGTCGCGCACGGCCGTGGTGCGCATTGCTGCCGGGTCGGAGCCCGCATCCGCTTCGGTCTGCGCAAAGCAGCTTCGCTTCTCGCCTCTTATCACCGGCATGAGATATTTTTCCCGTGCCGCCCCCTCGAGCCTGTACAGGATCGGACTCACCGGAGGGCCGAAGACATTGACATTGCGTGACGGGAGTGCGGTCGTGCGCCCGACCTCCGTCCAGACGATAACCTTCGCCATCATGCCGAGCCCCAGCCCGCCGAACTCCTCGGGAACGTCGAACAGCCAGAGCCCAAGCGCCTCGGCTTTGCCGCGCAGACGTTTCGGCAGCTGCTTCTGCAGCGCCACGTCATTAACCACTTCGCGTTCGAGCGGGATCAATTCGCGGTCGACAAAACGCCGAACGTTCTCTTTGAGAAGCCGCAGCTCTTCGGGAAGCTCGAAATCCATCGTGCTGATTTCCTGAAAGCTTCAGCTCTCCTGCGGGGGGCTGACGTAGTTGTCAAAATGCTCGATCGTGCTCGCTGAGCGCTCGCGCACACGTCAGTCGGCTTTGCGTTCCGCGACCGGCTGTAGAAACGATGCGTCGAAAATATCCGCTGCCATGGGCCTCGCCGATTTGAAGCTGTAGGTCAGCGCAATCTGATCTATCGCCTTGTCGAGGCGCTTGGCATCGACGCCGCCGAACGCGTTCGTCTTGACCTCCGGCGTCAGGATATTATCGCGCAGTGCCAGCTGCAGCCGGTCCAGCTCGGTCTCCCTGTTGGCCGTCTCATTGCGCTTGAGCACGGAATTGATGGCAGCGGCCGGATCTTTCGCGCTGTCCTTGAGAGCTTTGACAAAAGCGCGGAGAAATCCCTTCACGGCATCCGGCTTCTCGGTCGCGAATGACGGATTCACCATGATGCTGTTGCCGTACAGGCTGACGCCATAGTCTGCCATCAGCATGACGACAATATCCTCCTGCGGAACGCCGCTATGCTTTACGTTGATGTAACTGGAGAACGAGAATCCGGTGATGGCATCGACCTGGCCGGACACCAGCATCGGCTCGCGCACCGCGAAGCCGACGTTCAGGACCTCCACCTTGGAGGCATCGATGTTGTTGGCCTTCACGAAGATCGGCCATTGCGCATAGGCGCCGTCCGCCGTCGGCGCACCGAGCTTCTTTCCTTCGAGATCCTTGGGCGCGGTGATGCCGCGGCTTCGGCGCGCGACAACTGCAAACGGCGGATTGCTGTAGACCATGAAAATCGCCTTGATCGGCGTTTGCGGGTTCTGATCCCGGAACTTGATCAGCGAGTTGATGTCGGCGAATCCCATGTCGTAGGTGCGGGATGCGAGGCGGTTGATCGGCTCGACCGAGCCGCCCGAGGTATCGATGGTGACGTCAAGCCCTTCGGTTTTGAAATAGCCACGGTCCAGGGCGAGCAGGAAGGGCGCCTGCGTTCCTTCAAATTTCCAATCGAGCGAAAATTTCACCGGAGTCTGCGCCAGCGCCGGGGTGGCAAGGCCCACCGTGGCGGCAATTAGTGGCCCAAGCTTTACATGGCGGATGGCGTTGATGATCATGCGATTACTCCGGGTGGATCGGTGTCTTTTGCCTCGAATATATACGGGTCGTTGATCGTGTAGGCATGGATGCCGCCCATCAAGGCGCCACGCGTGGAATGTAGCGGCCGGTCGGCGGGCCGACGATCTCGCCGTTCCTCGCCACGAGTTTTCCCGCCTTGATGGTCGCGACCGGCCAGCCCCGCAGCGCCTTGCCCTCGAACGGCGAAAAATCCGACATGCCGCGCAGATCCTCGGCGCGCACGACTTTCTCGAGCTCGAGATCGACAATGACGAGATCGGCGTCGGACCCCGGCGCGATCGTGCCCTTGCGCGGATAGATGCCGTAGGCTCTGGCCGGGCCGCGGGTGGCAAGCTCCACAAGCCGTTCGAGCGAGACACCGTTGGAGCGGCCATGATGCAGCAGGACCGCAAGATGCGTGCCGAGTGAGGGATGGCCGGGTCGGGAGCCGTGCAGGCCGGCGTCGGCTTGTTTCGAAGCACGCCGGCGGGAAGTGTTGTCGGTCCCGACCGAATTGATGGTGCCGTCGCGAATTCCCTCCCACAAGGCGGCCCGGTGCTCCGGCGTGCGCACCGGCGGGACCATTTTGGCCAGGAATCCGATCGGGTCATCGCTGGAAATGCCGAGAAAGGGCGTGATCGTTTCGGCGGTGACCCGGACGCCTTCGCGGCGGGCGGTGCGCACGGCTTTGAGCCCCTGGCGGCTTGAAATGTGCACCACGTAGAGGTGGACCGCGGCGAGCTTTGCCAGATAGGCCGCGGTGCGAATCGCCAGCGCCTCGGCAACGGCGGGATGCGCGTCCTCCCAGTCGGCCAGCGTGCCTTGCGGTTTTCGCGCCGGGAGCTCGGCACGCGCACGCTCGATCAGCGCTCCGGTCTCGCAATGCACGCAGGCGGTGACATCGCCGCCGATCGATGCCGCCTGCTTCAACCCGGCGAAAAGAACGCCATCGGTGACGGAACTCACAATTCCCGGGATACCGGACATGTAGAACTTGAACGAGCGGACACCGTATTGGCGCGCATAGTCTGGCATCTCGGCAATCTGCTGCTCGGTGAATATCTGCAGATGGAACACCGAATCGACGTAGCTCCTCTCGTCCATCGCCCGGCGAGATCGCGGGAAGTGCAGAAAGTACGACTCTTCGAGACTGCGCAGCATGATCCCGATGGTGGTGATGCCGCCGAGGATAGCCGCGCGGGTTTCGCTCTGCGCTTCTTCTTCGAACGAAAGCTCATTGCCGATGTGGACGTGAGGATCGAAGATCCCCGGCAGCACCACCTTGCCGCTGGCGTCGAGCACCTCCTCCGCCGCTCCCGCGAGCTCGTCGCCGATCGCGGCGATCCGGCTGCCGGAAATGCCGATATCCGCGGCAACGATGCCAATGCCGGGAATGATCAGCTTGCCGTTGCGGACCACAAGATCGAAGCAGGATGCCGCACTCACGCCTGGCTCATCGGCTCATTATGGTGGGCGATCAGATGTGGGCGGTGTGCAAACCCGCCCGTTCGCGCCGGAAAACCCGGGTCGCAGTGCTGATCGAGCGCGTGCCGTTCGCAATGCATGCTCACATCACTGGCTGGGGCCGAACCACTTTGTTTCCAGCTTGGCGAGAAAGCCCTCGCTTTTTAGCTCGTGCAGGTGCCGGTTGATCTCGGCCAGCAATTCCTTGTCCTCGAGCCGCGTGTTGATGCCGACGACCCGGGTATCCCAAACGGGGGTGTAACGGAATCCGAAGTCATTGCGGATCGCGTAACGCAATACCGGCAGCGGATTGACCACCGCCTCGACGCGGCCGTTCTTGAGATCGTTGATGGCGAGCGTGATCGAATCATAGGTCAAGAGCTGACCGACCTTCGATCCGACGGTCTCGCGCACGTAGCGCTCTCCGGAGCTGCCGAGCTGCACGCCGACCTTGCGGTCCGCCAGGTCTTCCACCTTCCGGATCGAGCTCGACTGCTGCGTGATCGCGCCGATGCCGGCATCAAAATAGGGATCGGAGAACGCAATCCGCTCGGCGCGTTCGGGCGTCCAGGTCAATGCCGTGATCAGCACGTCGACACGCTTGGCGGTGAGCGCGGCCACTATGCCTTTGAAATCGACCTTTTCCCAAGCCACCTTCACGCCCATGCGCCGCGTGATCTCCTCGGCCATGTCCACGTCATAGCCGACGAGCTTGCCGTCGGCGACGTACTCGAATGGCGGGTACTCGGCGCTGCTGCCTGCGACCAGCACGCCTTTCTGCTTGACCGCCGCCAACGTGCTCTGGGCGGCTGCGGGGAATGCAGCAAGCAGTGCAATCGCCGTTATGAGAAGCAGACGGCACATCTTCGACATCATTCACTCCTGTGCGTTGCCGGTATCCGAGTCATTTTCGCTGCGCGCGATAACGCGGCGCAGGAATGCGCGGGTGCGCTCGTGTCTGGGATTGGTCAGGAGCGTATCCGGCGCGCCTTGCTCGACAATTGCGCCCTCGTCCATGAAAACCACGCGATCGGAGACGTCGCGCGCGAACCCCATTTCATGGGTGACGATGATCATCGTCATGCCGGCTTCCGCCAACGCGCGCATGGCCGAAAGGACCTCACCGACGAGCTCGGGATCGAGCGCCGAGGTGATCTCGTCGAGGAGCATCACCTTGGGGTCCATGGCAAGACTGCGCGCAATGGCGACGCGCTGCTGCTGGCCGCCCGACAGCTCGCTCGGATAGGCGTTCTCCTTCGCCCGCAGGCCCACGCGCGCAAGCTGCTCGCGTGCGATTGCGATGGCCTGCTGGCGTGCAAGCCCTTTCACGTGGATCGGCGCCTCGATCACGTTCTGCAGCACCGTCAAATGCGGGAACAGATTGAACTGCTGAAAAACAATGCCGATTTGCTGGCGCATCAGGTTCAGCTGGTGCTCGCCCATTCGCAGCCGGCGGCCGGGGGTAGTCACCCATCCGACCGGCTCGCCGTCGACAGTGATTTCGCCCTCTTCGAACGGCTCCAGGAAATTGATGCACAACAGCAGCGTGCTCTTGCCGGACCCGCTCGGCCCGATCACGGTGACGACCTCGCCGCGGTGAACCGTCAGATCGATGCCCTTGAGGACCTCGGTGCGGCCATAGCTCTTGTGCAGGTTTCGGATCTGAACCATCACCGGCGCTGTCGTGTTGCTTTCGAACATCGTCGCCGTGTCCCCGGCACGTTGCAACAGCATCGATCGGTTCATGCCGCGAGCTCCCGCGTGAAATCGCGCAGGCGATGGCGCAGCGCCTCTTCGTCGATGGTGGTCAGCGTCCAGTCGCGCATCAGCGCGCTGCCACCCACGATCACGTGCCGCGGCCGGTGCGACGGCGAACCAAGAACCAGACTGGCCTCGGGGCTGCGCTCATCGAGCTGTGCGAGCGGATCGTCGTCGAACACGATGAGATCAGCCGGCGCTCCGTCGGCACAGGTTCCGGCGTGCGGCTCGTCGGCGGCGAATCCGCTGGCGCGATGGCCGACGCGGATCGCAAGCTCGAGCATCGTGGCGGCGCTCGGCCAGGCATGGGGGTCGGCGGTGCCGAGCCGCGGCAGCAGGGTGGCGAGCTTGATCGCCTCCCATGGATTCTGCGTGTCATTGCTCGCGGCGCCATCGGTGCCGAGGGCGACGGCAACGCCCGCGTCCAGAAATGAGGTCAGCGGGGCGATCCCGCTTCCGAGCCGCATGTTCGATACGGGATTATGCACGACCACCGTTCCGCTGGCTGCAAGCCGATCGATGTCAGGCGGTGCAACGTGCACGGCGTGGGCACAGGCTACTCTCGGGCCGAGCAGGCCGATGTGCTCAAGCTGCGCTATCGTAGTCCGGCCAAAGCGACGATACGCGGCCTGCGCTTCTTCGCGGGTCTCATCGACGTGGGTATGCACCAGCACTTTATGGTGCTCGCATGCGATCGTCTGCAGCAGTGCATCCGAGCAACGATGCGGCGCCGAGGGGCCGAATGCCAGGACTACGCCTTTCTGCCGGGCCCAAGGTGCCGCATCGGCTACGAGCGAGATCTGGTCTGCGGCAGATGGTGCCGCCGCTACATGAGTTGCCCCAACCAGCCCGCTCGCGCCCGGCGTATCGCGCAGCATCACAGCAAGCGTGCAGCGGATGCCGATCGCAGCATAGGTCTCAACCGCCGCAGTCAACACGGGCGCGGACATCGGCGTTTGCCGAAAGTGATCGACTATGGACGTGACGCCATGGCGGATCATCTCGGCGGCCCCGATCTCGATCGCGAGTTGCACAGTGTGGACCGGCAGCGCATCGAGCGCCGGCCAAACCGCTTGCATCCATTCGGGCAGGCGAGCGCGTTCAGCCCGCCCGCGCGCCAGATTTTCCGGCGAATGCGTGTGCGCATTGACCAGGCCCGGCATCGCCAGCCCGCCGTCGGCGGCTATCACCTCGGCCGCGGCATGACGCGGTACCGAGGCCGGCGGCGCCAGCCGCATGATACGGCCGTCTTTGATCAGGATATCGGCTCGCTGCAAGGCCGCGCCCGCCCGGGTGGGATGGAGCACGCGGGCGTCGGCGACCAGGAGATCCAGTTCTGGCTGCACGGGGTCAGTGAATTCGATAGCGCTGCTCGAGCCTGCCGTTGATCCAGATGAGCGGCAACGTCAGCGCAAGATAGAACAGGGCGACCCCCGCAAACGGGCTGAAGGTGTTGGCCTGCCAGGTCATCACTTCAAGCCCGGAACGCAGCAGATCGGCGAGCGCGATGGTGGAAACGAGGGCGGTATTCTTCAAGAGCGTCAACGCTTCATTGGTGATCGGCGGCAAGACGCGGCGCAGCGCTTGCGGAAGGATGATGCATCGCATCGCCTTGGCATAGGACATGCCCAGCGAGCGGGCGGCGCGCATCTGCCCAGGATCGATGGACTGGATGCCAGCGCGAACGATTTCGGCGATGTAGGCGCCGGAGGTGATCGACAGCGCAATCACTCCGACCGTGAAGGCGTCGAGCCTGAGGCCCGCCGAAGGCAGCCCGTAGTAAAGGAATAGCAGCGTGACCAGGAGCGGTATCCCGCGCATCAACATCACGTAGGTCGCAACCGACCAGGCAACCAGGCGGTGCCTGGAAAGGCGACCCACGCCGGCAAGGGTGCCGATCGCTGTGCCGATCAGGATGGAGATGGCCGCAAGCTCGGCGGTGAGCACCGCGCCCCGCGCCAGCGCCGGGAGCGACTTCAGGAAGAGCGGGAACTCGAAGTCCATTGGCCGCCGATGCCCGATGTTACTGAGTCAACATGGCGGTGCACAGGCAAGGACGATGCCACAGCCAGACGCGGGAGTCTCTCCCGGCGTAGCCGGGCTTCGCATTTGGCTCCGCGCGGGGCATTTGGACTCAGCGGCGCAGCAAGCTCCGCAATACCTCCCCCTGAAAGGGGGAGGTCGGCGACCCCGACTTGTCGGGGGAGCCGGGTGGGGGTCACTCCGGGCCGCGATCTGCCGAGGGCAGCACCCCCACCCGACAGCACTTGCCCCGGCGCAAGGCCGGGGCAAGTGCTGTCGACCTCCCCCTTTTAGGGGGAGGTTGGAGTTTCCGCCCTGCCACCGAGGCATATGCGACTGCCCTGCGCCCGAACTTCCTCCTCTAGGGGACGCCGATCTGTTCTCTGACATCTGACATCTGACATCTGATCTCTCAGGGGGAGGTATCACGGGGCGTGCGAAGCTCTTGCGCAACTGTCGTTCGCGCGACCTCGACCCCGTTTTTGATGACATGCCGGCGGGGCGGCTGCAGGCGCAATGCCTGGCGCACCGATGGGGCGCCAAGAACTACCAGATCGGCCCGGCTGCCGGGCGCGATGCCATAATCTCCCAGTCGCGCCGCGCGCGCCGCATTCACGGTCACCATGTCAAAGACCTGTTCCAGCTCATGCGGCAGCGTCAATTGTGCGGTGTGCGCCATCATCAGCGCGACCTCGAGCTGGTCGGGCTTGCCGAACGGATAGTACGGATCGTCAACGTCGTCTTGCGACGATACGACATTCACGCCGCGCGCAAGCAATTCCTTGACCCGCGCAATCCCGCGACGCCTGGGCTCGCGATCAATGCGCGCGGAGCAGACAAGATTGATGTGGGTGTTGGCGGAAATGGTGATGTTCGCGGTTGCCACCATATCGATGACCTTGGCGGCATAGACATCGTTGTATCCGGCCATGGCGCCGCAATGGCTGGCCGTCACCCGGCCGTGAAATCCTTCGCGCATCGTCTTGAGCGCGAGGTATTCGAGACTGCGGGAGTTCACGTCGTCGGTGTCGTCGACCAGCATGTGAATGTCGCGATCGTGCCGTCGGGCCAGATCGAAGCAGATATCGATGTGCTCTCTGGCTTCTGCGTCGGTGTATTCGTACCAGGGCAGGCCGCCAACCACATCGCAACCTTGCTTGAGCGCCTCGTCGAGCAGCTCGGCGGCACCCCGATCCCGCACGATGCCTTCCTGCGGAAAAGCTGCAATCTGGACCTCGCAGCAGGGCTTGTATTTCTCGCGTACGAGCAGCAGTCCATGCGCCGCGCGCAAGCCACCGATGGTTCCCACATCGGCGAACAGCCGGAAGAACGTCGTTCCGTTCTTGATTCCGCTCTCGATCACGCGCCCGGCGCGCTCGGCAACCTCCGCCGGATCGTATTTGCGCTTGAACTCGTTGGTTATCTCGATTGCCTCCGGCAGCGTGCCCGACAGGTTCGGTCGCATGATTTCGCCGAGCAACGCCTTGTCGGCATGCAGATGCAGATTGACAAATCCCGGGATCACCAAGTCACCCGCCGCATCGATAGTCTGCGCTGCCGGGAGCGCCAGCTTGGGAGCGATGTCGCTAATGCGTTCCTGCGCGATGCCGATATCGACGAGATCTTCTCGGCCACGCAGCCGAGCATTGCGGATAAGAAGATTCATGGCTGCTCTGGTTTGTTTGCGCCTCCCGCTCGGAAACAGAGGGTGCGAATGGGCCTAAACCATCAGGTCCGCTCCAGGATATGAAGACCGCGCGTTCGGTCGATGAGATAGATGAGGCCACGATCATCGTAGCAGACATCATTGCTCTGCACTCGCGCCGCCCCTTCGGGCACCGGCGGCATGAACAATGCGGTTTGGCGCGGAGCATGCGGATTGGAGATGTCGACAATTCTCAGCCCGTGCGCGAACCAGGCGATCGGAATCTCCGTGCTGCGCACCTCCTCGCAGAACTGGTGCAGGCCGGTGTAGTCCTGTTTCGGCGAGCCGTCCTCCTCTTCGACCTGGAAGCTTGCGAACGGAATCGGACGCCTTTCATCGGTGATGTCGACGATCCACAGGAACGACGGCGAGGCCGGACCGAGCCGCACCACGTCCTCGTCGGCAACCAGCATGACGCGCCGACCACGCAATACAAAGGGCACTGGCAGCGCGGTATGGGTCGGCCAGGGAAACGGCGGGGACCAATCGAGGCCGGAAACGAATTTCGGCCTGTGCAGGTCCTCGATGTCGAGAATCACGAACCCGCCATGCCAGTAGCTCACGTACAGCCGGTTTCCATGGCGGATGGGATGGTGACAGCGATGCGCGGTGCCCTCCCAGCTCGGTGTTTCGCCGCCGGCCGCCCACTGCCCCGGCATCCACCATTTGCCGACGAGAGCGGGGCGCGCCGGATCCTGGAAGTCGATGATGCCGACGATGTTGCCGAGATAGCCGTCTATTTCCGGGGAGCCGTAGACATAACGGCCATCGAAGGTGAAGCGATGCATGCCGCGGCAGGAGAAGCTCGCGATGCGCCTCGGATAGGTGGGCCGGGTGACGTCGTAGACCTCGAGCCCACCGTGAAAGTCCGGGTCCTTGCGGCCGATCGGAAAGATCTCGCGATTGACCAGCATCACGCCGTTCTCGACCCGCACCTTGTGTGAAAGGGTCCCCATGGGAACGGTGATTTTTGCAAGCTCGCGCGGTTTGGAAGGATCGCTTACGTCGATGATGCTGGTTCCATGCGGCGGCGCGATGTGGCCGACATATGCGATCCGCTGGCGCACCACCACCTGTCCGCCACCATAACAATCAAAGTAGCCGACGACCTTGATTCCGTTAGCATGCTCGATGTTCATGCCCTGCCCGACCGAGGATGTTCTTCCAGCAAACCCGCCGTGGCCTTCTGGCATGAACGTTTTGTACGATCAACGTGCGCAAGGATAGCTGCCATGAGCACACGCGAGGTTTTCCCGCCGGCTGGAAAGAGCGATGTCGTCGGGAGCTGGCGCGAGGTTTTGCTCGCGTTTCTTCGGCTTGGGCTCACGTCATTCGGCGGACCGGTCGCGCATCTCGGGTATTTTCGCAACGAGTTCGTGGTACGCCGGCAATGGCTCGATGATCGAGCCTACGCCGATCTCGTTGCGCTGTGCCAATTCCTGCCTGGCCCGGCTTCAAGCCAGGTCGGCATTGCCATTGGCCTTTCGCGCGCGGGTTACTGCGGCGCGCTCGCGGCATGGACCGGCTTTACGCTGCCGTCGGCCATTGCCCTTGTTCTTTTTGCTTACGGCGTGAGCAGGCTGGGCGACGTGAGCGGAGCGGGCTGGCTGCACGGATTGAAAGTTGCCGCGGTCGCCGTGGTCGCACAGGCCGTGCTCGGGATGATGCGGTCGCTTGCCCCTGACCGCGAGCGGGCGACATTCGCGGTCGCGGCCGCGGTAATTGCGCTGGCGCTCCCCACGGCGTGGGGACAGGTCGGCGCCATCGTCGTCGGCGGCCTCATGGGCGTGCTGTTGCTGCGGCCGGAGCCGCGCAACGGTCACGCATCGTTGCCGCTCAACGTGAGCCGGGCAACGGGTGCCACGATGCTGGCCGTGTTTTTTGCGCTGCTGCTCGGACTGCCGTTGCTCGCATCCACGGTTCCGTTGCAGGCGATCAAGCTTATCGACGCGTTCTACCGCGCCGGCTCGCTCGTGTTCGGCGGCGGACACGTCGTATTGCCGCTGCTGCAGGCGTCCGTGGTTCCGCCGGGGTGGATCACCAACGACGCATTCCTTGCAGGCTATGGAGCTGCGCAAGCCGTGCCCGGGCCGCTGTTCACGTTCGCGGCCTATCTCGGCGCCATGATGCAATCGCCGCCAAACGGCTGGGCGGGAGCAGTCATATGCCTTCTCGCAGTGTTCCTGCCCTCCTTTCTTCTGGTGATCGGCGCGCTTCCGTTCTGGGAAGAGCTGCGCCGGCGGAGAGCCGCGCAGGCGGCGCTTCTCGGCGTGAATGCCGCCGTGGTTGGGCTCCTGCTCGCAGCGCTCTATCGTCCGGTCTGGGCCGCAGGGATCACCAGCGCCGGCGACTTCGCGCTCGGCTGCACCGCCTTTCTGCTGCTGTTCATGTGGCAGGTACCGCCATGGCTCGTCGTCATATTCTGTGCCGCCGGAGGTGCCGCGCTGAGCTTCGTCTGATGCGCTGAGCTGAAAGTATCGGGGCATAGGGCCACTTGCACCGTCATGCCCGGACTTGTTCCGGGCATCCACGTCTTCGTCCGGCGAGCAAGACGTGGATGGCCGGGCCAAGCCCGGCCATGACGAGCCTTCAATCAAACAGTGGTTTTCGGCCGGGTCTCCGGCATCAGGCTCCAGACCAGGACCAAGCCCGCCGCTGCAAACGCGGCAAGAGCAAAAAACGCAACCGGACTGCCGAAATGATCGGTGGCATAGCCGGCCAACGTGGTGCTGAGCGAGGCACCGATTGCCGTGGCAGTCCCGACAATGCCCAGCGAGAGATTGAACCGTCCGGTGCCGCGGGTGATGTCGGCAATGATGAACGGTGTCAGCACCGTGAACACGGCCGCCGCGATGCCGTCGAGCAGTTGCACGGCCACCAGAAGGAACGGATTGTTCAAGCTCGCAAACAGGATGCCCCGCAGCGACACGACCGCAATGCCGAGCAGCAGCAGCGGCCGTCGCCCCACGCGCTGTGCGCTGCGACCGATCCAGGGCGACACCAGGGCGACGATGAGCTGCGGCACGATTACGCAAGCGGCGATCAGAGCCGTCGCCCATTGGCTCGATCGCATCGTAAGGATGCTCCCCAGGAGAGGGAGCATCGCCGCGTTCGCGAGCTGAAAGATCAGCACGCAGCCGGCAAAGATCAGGAGCGCGCGACGGCAGATCACTGAGGCCACGCTCGCTGCGTGATGCGCAAGGAGCATTTCGCCTTCGAGGCCGCCATGGGCCCGTTCCGGATCGACCTCTTTCTCTTCAATCAGCCGAACGGCAAGCAGCGCTGGAATGACGAAAGCTGCTGCGACGAAGAACACCGCTCGATCCCCGATGAGGTACCCGCTGGCCCCCATCGCGGCTGCACCGGCTCCGGTGCCCAAAGAGGCGAAGCGCGCGTTACGGCCGAGCCGCTCGCCTATACCGTCATGGCCGACAAGGCCAAGGCTGATTGCAGCGATCGCAGGAGCCAGCACGCAGCCGGCGACCGCCTGCAGCACCGAGGCCGCTTGGACCACCGGGTAGACCGGCCACAGCCCAAGCACCAGCGCGCTCGCACCCGTGGCCACAATGGCAAACCCGGCGATCAGCCGTTCCGAGCGGGCAGCATCGACCAGGGCCCCGCTCGGCACCTGTCCCAGCAGGGAGGCGAGCCCACCGATGCTGAGCACCAGGCCGATATCGAGCTGGGTCCAGCGTTGCGAGGTGAGGTAGACGGCGACGAAGGGACCGAAGCCGGTCAATACGGTCGAAACGAAGAGCACGAACCAATCGAGGCCGCGCTGGCTCCGCCGGGAAGGTTGGGCGGGCAAAACATCAAGCTCCAGCGCGGCGCTACTCGGAGGACGGAGATGCAGGCAGGCTCTCGGCCGTCCCGAGCACAACCAGGGGACGCCCGTCCTTGTATTCCGGGGCCGCTTTCACCTGGTCGCGGGTGAGGTCGAGGGTGATGCAGTCGTCCTTGTTGGCTGCGATCGCAAAGTGGAGCGCATTCCAATCGACTGCGATCTTGCGGGCGCCGACTCCCAGGAAGCCTCCGAAGTCGATGACCGCAGCACGCACCTGACCGGTTCCATCGACCACCACGTTGATGATCCGCCCCATATCCTCTCCGGCGCTGCTGCGAACCCGAAGTCCCAACACGGGCATGACGTCCTGCTCGTCGAGCACGGTTTTTGCGACTTCCGCAGCGGCGGGGTTCCCCGTCTGATCTCCCGGGTTATCCGTCGTCTGGGCGATTTGCAGCCAAGCCGAGAGCTTGTGAGCGTAATCACTGGCGGACGCTATGGTCGCGCCCAACAGCATTGTGGCCAAGGCTATCGTCGCGGCGGTGACTGCTGTTCGGGTAAAGCTGCGCATGAAACCCTCCCGCCGATGCCCCCGGCGAGAAAATGCGGCTATGACCTTCCGGTTCCCCAAATCAGCGCTCGGCGATTGGAGTTGCGCGGATGGGCGAGGCGGAATTTGGGCGGTGCCCTGCATGCGTAGGCTCGCCTCGGCATGCCTCGTAAATGAGGGAGCCGGCCGATCAAAACCCGTAGCGCTTTCTGAGGTACGGCGCAGGTCTTTTCCCTGTGAGGGCCACGGCTGCTGTCAGCTCCTCGGGTTCGTTTCGCCGAAATGGCAACGGCGGGGCGGCACCGCGTCGGGTTCGTTTGGCGATGACGCAGGCAATTGGCTCCGCCTCGGGTTCGTTTGGCCAAAGCGGTCGCCTGACTGCTCCTGTCTCTCGCTTGGGTTCGTTCGACCAAAACGGCATCTTCTTCGGGTTGACCCGGTCTCGGGTTCGTTTGGCCAAGATCGCATGCATTGGGTCTGGGCGTCTTGAGTTCGTTGGGCTTGGGCTGGTTCAGCCGATTGGTGCAGCAGTCCTCGGAGCGGCTCGGGTTCGTTTGGCCAACGCGCATGGTTGGCGGGGCCGCCACGGGCTCGTTCAGCGAAATCTTGCTTCGCCAGCTGGAACGCCTTGGGTTCGTTGGGCCAAAATATTCCAAATCGTTTCGCTTGGTGTGTCCAAAAAGGCGGGCGATGCGGCGAAACTCTTTATCGACCTCGGCGTAAGGGTTGGCATACTCTTTATCGACCTCTGCGTAAGGGTTTGGCAGACGGTAGAAGCCGGCGTCACAGCGATTGCCGGCAGGATAGCGGCTCCACCGCAGAGTTGAGTTGCGCAGAACTGCGTCGCCCAGCGCTGCTGGCGCGGCAGAATCTCCGTCATGTGACTCGAATCCGAGCGCAGACGCGGCATCGAACTGCCGAATGGCGCGTTTGCGGATCGCCAGCGCGCGCCGCTCATAGCGGTCGGTCGCCTCAGCCCGAGCGAGGGCGGTTTCATCCAAGCGTATCACGGAGAAAATCTCGGCGCGCGCCCGTCGCGCGCGCCCAACCTCTATCTGCGCCGTCGCGATCCTGCATGCCATCGCAAACGCTCGAAACCGGCAGCTGGGCCGGCGATTTTCCGGGCCAGCGCGGCGATCTGTTGCAGGAATGCCGGGTCAAGGTCGGCGGGACGGCTCAGCCCGTGCCGGACCGCATTGCGGCAGGAGCGCGCCTTGCCTTCGGGCGTTTTCGGACCACGGCTGCGGCTGCCGTTCCTCCGGCTGGCTTGACGCCTTGCTTCACTGATCATGCAGGTTTCCAATCGTGGGCCAAATGTTCTTGGTTTGTTCTAACACAACCATGTGCGGAATGCAAGCAAAAAGATTGTAGGCGGTTGGCTCGAGCGGCCATGCCTCCGGTTACTCACATAGTCCTCCAGCGCCTCCAATAAGCCGGCATCGACCTCTCCACTGGCAATCGGCTTCACATTATGTCTGCGGGTTGGTTTCTTCGGTAAAGACCACGCGGTCCCCCATCCATGAGCATAACCTTTCCCTGCTGCGGCGGGGTGGGGGCGGCGGTGCCCCGGCCATGGCGCTCGCGGTCGCCGCTCTCCCGTGGTCTATTGGCGAGCTACTGGACGCGGCACTGGTGGTCGCGCCAGCCGATCCGACCGCGCCAGAGCGGCGCGACGCCGAACCCTTTTTGACGCAAAATAGCGCAAGAACCTGGCACCGCTTGGGGGAAATAGCACTCGCATGAGAAACGGAAACGGAGACCGGGAGCATCCGTCGCATCGTTTTCAGATTAATGCGGCGGCCTTCAAAGAAGGGGATGCTTGGGTAATTCAAGGTATCGAATACGATATCGTCGCTCACGCATATGATGTGACAGCGCTACCGCACGCCTTTATGCGGGCTGTGGTCGAAAACATGATGATCACAGAGCATCTTGGTCGAAAGCCTCTAGCTGGCATCAAGCCAGCACCAGATCGCTTTCGCACCCTTTTCGAAGATGCGGAAATTGAGATGCGTCTTACGAAGACGAAGGAGGACTGGCCAGACGTAGCTGCCCGAGTACCAGCGTAACTCAAGCCCCAGTGCACCGACTTTAACGGTCCAATCCTGTTCTGCGGCGCCATGGTCCGCAAAAACGGAGCATCCAGTAACCGTGCTGGAGGTGGACGCTGTCCGCATATCAAAGTCCATCGGTTACTGGATCGCCCGCCTGCGTGGGCGATGACACCAATGGGGGATCGCGCGTCAGAGCCCCAGCTTTCTCACATCGTCGGGCTGGCGTATGCGCTCCCGAGCGCATGTGCGCCGTAGGCCGCCCCGGCGATGTCGAAGTTGAAGGAGAAATGCTGGTTGATGGCGAGCACGTCGCGCAGGTGGCGCTGCAGCGGATCGCGGGTGTAGAGGCCCTGCGCGCCGTAGCATGACCACAGCGTCTCCACCGCCTCGCGCGCCTGGTTCACGGCAAAGGCCGAGTGCGCGCGAAAGCGCAGCTTGGTCGCGAGGTCCGGTGCCTCGCCCCGCTCGGCCATTGCCTGGAACGCGATGGCGGATCCGCGCAGCAGCTCGCGCGCCGAATTGATGAGACAACGGGCGCGCGCAAGCTTGATCTGCACCGCCTGGAAATCCGCGACGCGCGCACCGGTATAGGTGCCCGAGCGCTTGGCCATACCCTGGGTGAACAGGTCGTAGGCGCCCTCGGCCGCACCCAGCGCGGCGGGCGCGAGGGGATGGCTCGATGCGGCCACGATGGGGATGCGGAACAGGGCGCCGGGATTGAGCGCCGCTCCGGGATGCTCGGCCCCGCCGCGGCAGCGCTGGAGGGCGAGCGCCCGGCGCTCCGGCACGAACAGCTCGGTGACCGCGATGTCCTTGCTGCCGGTCGCGGCCATGCCCATCGCGTACCAGGTATCGATGATCTCATAGTCGGGCTTGGGCACGAGGCACAGCCGCCAGTCGATCGCGGTCTTCCCGTCATCGCCATGGACGGTGACCGCCAGCATGTTCCATTCGCAATTGTCGACCGCCGAGGAGAAGGGCCAACGTCCATTGACGATGAAGCCGCCGTCGGTCTTGCGCGCGCGTCCGGCGGCCAATGCAATGGAGGATGCGATCAGCGCGTCGGGGTTTGCGTCCCACACTTCGCGTTGGGTTTCGGGCTCGTAGTATCCGAGGATCCAGTGATGGCAGGCCACATTGCCGACATTCCAGGCGGTGGAGGGGCAGCCGCGCGCAAGCTCCGCCGGGATATCGACGACGGCCACGAACGGCAGCTCCATCCCGCCGAATGCCTTGGGCTGGTGAAACCGGAACAGACCGGCTTCGTGCAGCAGCTGCTCGTTGGCGCGGATGAGCATGCGGGCATCCTCGGCCGCTTGCGCCCGCTCGCGCAGCAGAGGCACGACCTCCCGTGCCCGCCGCATCGCCTCGGCGTAGTCGATGCCGGAGAAATCCCGCCGGACCGCCTGGGGCAGCGTGCCCACGCCTTGCTCGCCTGTAATCGCCATCTCCCCTCCGCCCTGAAGCAGCGCGTCCGTAGCGGCGACGCATGCGTCGCCCCTACAAAGCAGGCTCCGCGTGCTGTAACTGGAACGCACAGCATCAATCACGTTTTACAACAAGCCGTCGACTCCGTATGGGTAGCCCGCATGAGCGCAGCGAAATGCGGGTGGTGCGCGGAGGCGGGGCCCGGATGTCGCTTCGCTCATCCGGGCTACGCTTGGTAGCCGCCTGCACGATGTCCATAACCGACCACCTATCAGCCGACGCGCCTTCGCTGCGCAGCTTTCTGGCCGAGCTACCCGAGGACGACACGCTGCGTCTGCGCGAGCCGATCGAGCTCGATTATCTCCCCACCGCGCTCGTTTTGGAGCTGGAGAAGCGCCAGCGCACGCCGGTCGTCATCATCGAGCATCCGAAGGGGTTCCGGGAGCCCGTAGTCGCGAACCTGTTCGCGAGCCGCGACCGCATCGCGCGGATGGTCGGTGCACCCCCCGGCGGCTTCAACGATGCCTGGACGCATGCGCTTGCACACATGATTGCGCCGACCATGGCGAGCGACGGTCCGGTGCACGAGGTGGTGGTGCAAGGAAACGCGCTGGATGCAGGATTGCTGCCGATCAGCCGGCATTTCGCGCAGGACGCCGGCCGCTACATCGGCTCCGGCATCCTCGTGTGCAAGGATCCGGATACGGGCGTGCGCAACTTGAGCTATCAGCGCCTGCAGCTCAAAGGCCCGAACCGGTTCGGAGCGAGCCTGCACTCCCGCGGCCATATCTGGGAGCATCTCCAGCGCGCCGCGGCGCGCGGGCAAAACCTGGAAGTTGCCGTTGTGATCGGCGTGCACCCTGCCATCAATCTGGCGGCGGGAGCGAAGGTGGCGAGCGAGGTCGACGAGCTCGATCTCGCCGGCGCGCTCCTGTCGCGTCCGGTCGAGCTGGTCAAATGCAAGACCATCGACGTGGAAGTCCCGGCGCACGCCGAGATCGTGCTCGAAGGCGAGATTCTGTGCGACGTGCACGAGGATGAAGGGCCATACGGCGAATACACCGGCTATTCAACCGATCGCTCCACGCGGAACGTATTTGTGGTGAAGGCGATCACCTCGCGCGCGCAGCCGATTTATCACGACATCATCCCGGGATATTCCGCGGAACATCTCCTGCTCGGGCGCGCTGCCAAGGAGGCGCATGTCTACATGCGCCTGAAAGAGATGGTGCCCACGCTGCGGGCGCTCAACTTTCCCAAGTCGGGCACGCATTTCCATGCCTATCTGTCGATGAAGAAGCTCGCCGAGGGCCAGCCTCGGCATGCGCTGATGCTGCTCCTGGGGCTTGATCCCTACCTCAAGCTGGTCGTGGCGGTTGACGAGGACGTCAACGTGTTCGACGAGGCGGAGGTGTTGTGGGCGCTGGCGACGCGCTTCCAGGCCGATACCGACATGTTCGCCGTGCCCAACGTGTTCTGCAACCGGCTCGATCCGTCCTCCCGCGACGGCATGTCGACCAAGCTCGCGCTCGACGCCACTGCTCCGCCGGTGTGGGATGTGGAACGCGCGGTCGTGCCGCATGATGCCGCCGATCGTGCGGCCGAGCTGCTGGCCAAATGGAGGATGACATGATGCTGGTGCGGTATTTTCGACTGAGCGCCGCGGTGCTTCTATTCGCCGCTCTGAGCGGCGCGACCGCTTTCGCCCAGGGCTCCGCCAAGGTGAAGATCAGGCTCGACTGGAAAGCCGGCGCGCAGCATGCGCCATTCTACCTCGGCAAGCAGCGCGGTTATTACAAGGACGAAGGGCTCGACCTCGACGTCATCTCGGGGACCGGCTCATCCGACACCATCAAGCAGGTCGGCTCCAAGGCAGTGGAGTTCGGTCTCATCGATGCGCTCGTGCTGGTGCAAGGCGCACAGCAGCGCGTACCTGCGCAGTCGATTGCCGCCTATTACCAGCGCACGCCCATCGTGGTCATCAGCCCGCAGGCAAAGCCGGTCACTGCCCCGCGGCAACTGCTGGAAGGCGTGCGGCTCGGCTCCAAGAAAGGCAGCGCTACCTTCCAGGGTCTCGTGGCGCTGCTTGCGGCGAACGGCATGCAGATCGAGCAGATCAAGCTCGTCGACATCGGCTTCGGCGTGCAGCCGCTCTTGGTCAAGCAGGTCGATGCGATCATGGGTTTTTCCATGAACGAGCCGATCGAGGCGGAGAGCGCCGGAATGCCGGTCGCGCTGATGCCGATCGCCGAGCATGGGGTCAATACCTATGGGCTCACGCTCGCGGCCAATCCGGAGGTGGCGCAGCAGAAGCCCGACATGGTCAAGGCTTTCCTCCGTGCAACGGTACGCTCGGTGAACGAGACCGTGAGGGACCCCGCTGGCGCCGTAGCGGCTGTCGCTGCCGCCGCCGACGAGATCGACGCCAAGCGCGAGAGCAAGGTGCTCGAGCAAACGATGCCCTATTGGAAGAGCGCCGAAACGCAGACCTCGGGGTTTGGATGGCAGAGCGAGCAGCGCTGGCGCGACACCATCGAAGTCGCGCGCAAGCTCGGCCTGATCGAATCGGCGCTGCGGCCCGAGGATGTCTTCACCAACGGGTATCTCGGGCGCTAACATTTTCTCTCCGCCGTCATCGTCCGCTTCAAGCGGACGATCCAGTAACCTGCGTGTGCAGAGGTTTGGCAACGTGCCTCAAGCCTGGGTGCAGGGATTACTGGATGCCCGCATTCGCGGGCATGACGAGCAAGGATTGAGGATACGGCTCAACTGAGTGTCGATGACACCCCCGCCCTGCATCGCGCTCGACCGCGTGAGCTTGCGTTATGACGCGGAGCGCGGTCCCATCCAGGCGCTCTCCGACATCAGCTTCAGCGTGGCGGAGGGCGAGCTCGTTGCGCTGCTGGGGCCGACCGGATGCGGAAAGAGCTCGCTCCTGCGACTTGTCAGCGATCTCATCTCCCCGACCGCCGGCACCATTGCCGTGCGCGGCGAGCCCTGCGCCGCCGCTCGCCGGCAAAACCAGTTCGGCTTTGTCTTTCAGGAGCCGGCGCTGTTGTCGTGGCGCACGGCGTTGGGGAACGTGCAGCTGCCGTTGGAGGTCGTGGACTATCCGCAAGCTAGACGGAAGGCGCGTTGCGAGGAGCTGCTCGACTCGGTCGGCCTCGGCAAGTTCAAGGACGCCTATCCGCATGAGCTTTCCGGCGGCATGAAGCAGCGCGTGGCGATCGTTCGGGCGCTGGCGTGGAATCCCTCCATTCTGCTGATGGACGAGCCCTTCAGCGCGCTCGATGAGCTCACCCGCGCTCAGCTGCAGGACGATCTGCTGCGGCTGTGGAGCGGCGAGCGCAAGACGGTGCTGTTCGTGACCCACAACATCTCCGAGGCGATCTATCTCGCGGACCGGGTGGTGGTCATGTCGGCGCATCCCGGCCGCGTGAAAACGGTTCTCGCGCCCGGGCTTGCGCGCCCGCGCTCCGCCGACCTGCAGGAAACCGCGGAATTCATGGGCTGGCTGCGGCAGGCACGTGAGGCGCTGCGATCATGAGCCACAGTGTCCATCGCGTAGGGGCGGGTTTGAAACCCCGTCCCTACAGGGTCAAACCTCGAATGACGGGCGAATAGCGTTGGCATGCGACTGGCAGCCATGAACAAATTACGCGACGAGGTGCTGCCGCCTGTGCTCATTCTTGCAGCCGGGCTCGGCGCCTGGGAGCTCGCGGTCAAGGGGCTCGACATTCCGCCCTGGCTGTTGCCGGCGCCGAGCGACGTCGTCGCGCGCTTCTTCAAGACGCCGACGCTGGCGTATCACACCGGCTTCACGGTACTCGAGGCGATCGCCGGCTTTGCCGTCTCCGCCGTGCTCGGCATTGCGCTCTCGGCCGGGATCGTGCATTCGCGCTTTCTCGAGCGCGGCGTATTTCCGTATGTCATCGTGTCGAATGCCATTCCCATCATCGCCATCATTCCGCTGCTCACGATCTGGTTCGGCTTCGGCATCGCGCCCAAGATCATGATCTGCGCCATCATCTCGTTCTTCCCCATCGTCACCAACACGACGCGCGGGCTGAAAGCGACCGACCGGCGCATCATCGAGTTCATGCGCTCCATCAACGCCACCGGCTGGGAAATCCTGCTCAAGGTGCAGCTTCCCAGCGCGCTGCCGTTCATCTTTGCGAGCTTCAAGATCGCCGCATCCCTGGCCCTGGTCGGCGCCGTGGTGGCGGAGTTCTACAGCTCCGATACCGGGCTCGGCTATCTGGTGATCACCTCGGCGACGCAGCTGCGCACCGACCTGTTGTTCGTCTCGATCGCGGTGCTGGCGGTGCTCGGCATCGGCTCGTTCATCCTGTTCGGCTATCTCGAACGCCTGGTGACGCGCGGCGAGCGGGTCGAGGAAACGCGATGACTGCGCAGTCCCTGGTCTTCCGTGACGTGCTGGTGGTGCCGCCCGCAGGTGCAGCTCCGTTCGAGGGCTGGGTCGCTGTCGAGGATACAACCATCGCAGCGGTGGGCCGCGGCGTTCCGGAGCTGAGCGCGGACCAACGCGTGATCCAGGGCGATGGCGCCGCGCTGCTCCCCGGATTTGTGAATACGCATGCGCATTCCCATTCGAGCCTCACCCGCGGCAGCGCCGAGGGGCTGCCGCTGGAACGCTGGCTCGCGGTGATCGAGAAGGAGCAGGCGCGGCTCACCGACGAGCAGGCCTACATTGCGGCGCTTGCCACCTATGCCGAGGCGCTGCTCTCGGGCACGACCGCCATCGTCGATATGTGTCTGCGCCCCGAGCCTGCGATGGCGGCCGCGCGCGAGATCGGGATCCGCGCCGTGATCGTACCCTATGTCGCGGATACAAAGCCGTTTGCGCCGAGCCTGCGTGACAATGCCAGGCTGATCGAGACCGCTGAGCGGGACGAGCGCGTGCAGCTGTGGGTGGGCGTGCACGATCTCGAGAGCTGCAGCGATGATTGCATCCGCGCTGCCGGGGAGCTTGCCCGCAAGCACCACACCGGCCTGCATCTGCACTGCTCGGAGACGCGGAGCTCGGTTGACCGCACCGTGTCGCGGGTGGGACGAACTCCGGTGGCCCAGCTCCGTGCGCTCGCCGCGCTGAGCGAGCGCACGTTGCTCGCGCACTGCGTCTGGCTGTCGGAGGAGGATCGCACGCTGATCGCCGCAGCCGGCGCCCATGTCGCGCATTGCCCGCATGCCAACCTCAAGCTCGGATCCGGGATTGCGCCGGTGCCCGATCTTTGCCGCCGCGGCGTCAACGTGACGCTCGCCACCGACGGCGCCAAGGCCAACAACCGCCTCGACATGCTCGATGTGATGAAATTCGCCTCGCTGCTGCACAAGGGCATCACCGGAGATCCGACGGTGCTGCCTCCCTCGCGCGTGCTCAACATGGCCACGGCGGGCGGGGCGACGGCACTCGGTATTGCGGCGGGTGCCATAGCGCCTGGGCGCAAGGCCGATCTCGTGCTGCTGCGGCTCGACGGTTTCCACCTGCAGCCCTGCGTGCCCGAGACGCTCCTTACCAACCTCGTGCATGCCGCGCGCGGGTCGGACGTGAGCTTGGTAATGGTTGATGGGCGCATCGTGGTGGAGGCGGGAGGTCTCGCGGAGGGCCGATGGGCCGACCTGCTGCAACGGGTGCGCCCGGTCGCGCGCGAGCTGCTGCAAGTTGCCGTGGAATGAATGCCATGCGCGCCGCCGCAGGGTGGGCAAAATCGCTCCTCCCCTCTGCGCCGCCGGCCGAGGGGATGTGGAAAAGCGCCGCGGAGTGCCGAGCAAAAAAAGGCCGCTCGTTGCGAGCGGCCCAGTTTAGGGAGGAATGCCCGATGAGGGCAGCGGTAACGCGCCAGCGCTGCCGCACCGCAAACCCTATCCCAAGGTGCGCCAGTCATGTGTGACGAGCATCACAGATTGCGATGCTAGACATTCCGCGCGTTTGGCCTCTGCCTGAGCATTGTTCCTACCTCTACTGCGTCACAAAATACGTATTCTGTCATTCCGGGGCCGCGAGCGCTCGGATCGGCGCTTCGCGCCGTCCGAGTGCGAGCGGAGCCCGGAATCCATAACCACAGGCCGTCCGGTTGCGACCGGCGAGCGAGCAACTGCCGGCTGGGGTTATGGTTTCCGGGCTCGTCGGCAAGTCGGTGAAACCGACTTGCCGACGCCCCGGAATGACAGCGTAGTTTGTGACGCAGTACCGCTACCCAGGGCGCGGCTTGGCCCGTTGGCACTGGCCTCGAGATCCCGCCCATGTTACTCGCGCGCGCTGACGAGGTGATTGCGTGGATTGGCACGAGCTACGGGCGCTTCTCGGCCCGGCACGATCATGGCCGCTAAAGGCAGCGCTCGCCGCCGTTTTCGCTGCTGCGCTGCCTGCCTGCTATTTTCTCTACAGCCATGGTTGGCTTCTATCCCTCAATGATTGGATAAAGGCACAGGGAGCGGCAGGGGTCTTCGCCTTTGCAATTGTTTATGTCGTTATCGCTGTCTTCCTGCTCGCCCCCTCCGAGCTTATGTGGGTTGCTGCTGGCGTCGTGTTCGGCGCCTGGGGCGCGCCTTTGGCAGTCGCCTCTTCCGTCGTGGCGGCACTGATCTCGTTCTTGCTGTCACGCCATATACTGCGGCCGAAGGTAAGGCTTCTCCTCGCAAAGCGCCCGCTGCTGCGTGCAATCGATGCGGCCATCGGATCGCAGAGCTGGCAAGTCGCCGTCCTGCTGCGGCTCAATGCGTTGGTACCTTTCAATTTCCAGAACTACTTCTTCGGTGCGACCGACATCGGGCTTGTGCCCTACACCATAACCACCCTTTTCGGCATCATGCCTTTTACCACGATGTACGTTTATCTCGGGACAGTAGGACGGACCATTGCGATTGAGGACGGTTTTGGAGCTTCCAATATCGCGTTGCTTTTGTTCAGCTTGCTCGCGACGGCAGGCCTCGTTTACCTCGTCGGCCGAAAGACAAAGCAAAAATTGCAGGAAATGACCGCTGTGGTCGGTTGATGGAGGAACGATTATCCGCGCTGGATGGCGCGGCCGGCTACGCACACGTTCACGATGTTGCGGCGAGACGCCGTATGCAGGATCTTGGAAAGCACGTCCTCGAGCGTATCGATCTCCTCGAAGATCCTGATGCTGCCTTGATCGATCTGCGTATCCACCACGATGGCGTCGAACTTGTTGCCGGGGGCGAACCGCCCGACCGGAATATCGAGCACGTCGGCGCCGCCGGCGGTAGCAAGGAAAAAGGCGGTACGCCAGTCGATGCGCGCGTCCCGCCGGCCTCGGCGTTCGGCGGGGAGCGCCGGGTCCACGCCCTCCTCGAGCAGGCGCGAGCCGGCTACGCTCATGCGCAGACTGTCGAGCAACGAAGCACTGGGGCCGCCGGAAATGTCGGTGCCTAGCCCTACGCGCAGCCCTTTTGCGAGCGCCGCTTTGAGCGGGAATACGGCGTTGCTGAAATAGACGTTTGACAACGGACAATGCGCAATTCCGCTCCCGCGCTCGGCGATCAAGCCCATATCGCCGTCTGATAGAAGCGGAGCATGGGCAAGAACGGTGTGGCGGGAGAGGAGGCCGAAGCGGTCCAGGCTCTCCGCATCCGAGCGCCCGAACCGCGCAAAGGCGTAGCCGTGCTGCCAGTCGCTCTCGGAGCAGTGCGTCTGGATATGACAGCGAAAGGTACGGCCAATCTCGGCAAGCCCCGCGAGCGTGGCATCCGTGCAGCTCGGAATGAATTGGGGCGTCACCACCGGCCTGATGAGATCGTTTGCACCGGGGCGCCCGATGTATTCGATCAGCGACTGCGTGCCGGAGAGCGCGGCGTCGGTGGAGGCGTCGCGGTAGGTATCCGGACAGGTCTCCGGGTTGTCCATTGCGACCTTGCCGATAAAGGCGCGCAGTCCCCGTTCCCGACAAATGTCGACCAGGAGCTTGTTGGCGCTCTCGTGGATGGTGCCGTACATCACCGCGGTCGTGGTTCCGTTGGCGGCGAGATCGTCAACCAGCGCCTCGTATGCGCGCCGTGCAAAGCCCAGATCGGCATAACGGGCTTCGAGCGGAAAGGTGTGGCGCTCGAGCCAATCCTCCAGCGAGCGATCAAGCGCCTTTCCAAGCTGCGGGTATTGCGGGGCGTGGATGTGGAGATCGATCAATCCCGCAAGCACGTAGGACCCGGAGGCAATCGAGATCAGCCTGCCGGCGGCGGCTGCCTCGGCGCGCCGCCGCGCATGATCGGGGTCGCTCCTGCGTGTGACTGCCGCAATGGTGCCGCTCTCATCCAGGGCGAGCAGCGCATCTTCAAGGATTTCGATTGTGCCGCGCGCGGGAGCATGAAAGAACGTTCCCGCAATCACACGTCCGCGCAGCTCATTCATTGCGGTCTCATCCCATCGCTTTGCAGCCTTGTAGCCCGCATGGGCGATAGCGACATGCGGGCCACGCTCCCCGGATTTCGCTTCGCTCATCCGGGCTACGAAACTTCACCGACACGGTGCATCCACCATACCTCGCCTGGGCATAGGCGTTAATTTAGGCCTGGATTGACCAGGGCGCCTCGCGTCCCTAATTTCCGGCGGCTTTTGGGAATATCGCGCCTGGACGGGGCCGGATTCCCCTTCACAGGAACATGTCATGAAAGTCCGCAACTCGCTGAAATCCCTGCGCGGCCGTCACCGCAACAACCGCCTGGTCCGCCGCAAGGGGCGGGTCTATGTGATCAACAAGGTCCAGCGCCGCTTCAAGGCGCGCCAGGGCTGATGTGCCGGAACTCGATGCGGGATTGCGGCATTTCGCTCAAGGTTGTAAGGGCGGGTTTCAAACCTGCCCCTGCGTTGCGTTGCGTAAAGCGGTAGGTTCAACCATGAGCCGCTCTCTCAAAGGCGCACTGGCAATTTTCGCGGTCGCGGCTTGGTTTTCTCCCGCGCTGGCGCAAGGGGCGGAGTCCGAGCCGCTCAAGCCGCTTGGGCCGCCCAAAACGCTGCCGCGCGCCCAGCGCGGGGACAGGACGCAAAATCTCGACCGGCTGTTCGAGGCGCTCAAGGTGGCGCCGGACGAGGAAAGCGCGAAATACGTCGAGGGGCGGATCTGGGCGATCTGGCTCGCCTCTACGAGCGACACGGCGAACCTGCTGATGAGCCGAGTCAAGGTCGCGGTCGATGCCGAGGACTACGATCTCGCGCTGAAGCTTCTCAATACCATCATCGAGATCAAACCGGATTTCGTCGAGGCCTGGAACCGGCGCGCGACCGTCTACTACGCGATGAAAGACTTCGGTCGGGCGCTTGCAGACATCCGCGAGGTGCTTGCCCGCGAACCCCGCCATTTTGGAGCGCTCTCCGGTCTCGGCATCATTCTGGAGGAGATCGGGGACGACAAGCACGCGCTCGAGGTATTCCGCCGCGCGCTGGCGATCCATCCGCACCTCGAGCGCATCCCGGAGATGGTGAAGAAGCTCTCGGATAAAGTGGACGGACGGGATCTTTGAATATCAGATATCAGGCATCAGATATCAGGCATCAGCTGATCTCTGATACCTGATACGCTGATACCTGATACGCTGATACCTGATACCTGATACCTGATACGCTGATACCTGATGTTCTGACAACTGATACCTGGCTCTCAGCCCTCCGACACCTGATTCCCAACGAAGGCAATGCGCAACACGTTGGTGGCGCCCGGGGTGCCGAGCGGCACGCCCGCGACGATGATGGCGCGCTGACCCGGCCTGGCAAATCCGTCCTTGAAGGCCAGGCGGCAGGCGCGGTCGACCATATCGTCGAGGTCGCGGGCATCTTCGGCGAGCACGGAATGCACGCCCCAGGTCAGCGCTACCCGCCGGCACGTCGCCAGCTTGGGAGAGATCGCCACGATCGGCGATTTCGGCCGCTCGCGGGCGACCCGCAAAGCGGTGGCTCCCGAGCTCGTCCAGCAGATCACGGCGGAAAGCTCCAGGGTTTCGGCAATCTGCCGCGCCGCCACGGCAATGGCATCGGCGCCGGTGGCTTCCGGCTCCGCGCGCTGGGCATCGATTATGGTGCGGTAGAACGGATCGCGCTCGACTTCCTCGGCAATGCGATTCATGGTGGCAACCGCTTCGACCGGGTACTGCCCGGCAGCGGATTCCGCCGACAGCATGACCGCATCGGCTCCCTCGAAGATCGCGGTCGAGACATCGGACACCTCGGCGCGGGTGGGGACCGGGCTGCTGATCATGGATTCCAGCATCTGGGTTGCCACCACGACCGGTTTGCCCGACCGACGCGCCGAGCGGGTCATTAGCTTCTGCACCCCTGGTACTTTTTCCAGCGGCATTTCCACGCCGAGGTCGCCGCGCGCGACCATGAGCGAATCGGAAACATCGAGGATCTCGGCCAGGCGATGCACTGCCTGCGGCTTTTCAATTTTGGCCATCACCGCGGCCCGGCCGCGGGTGATCTTCTTGGCCTCCGCAATGTCTTCGGGCCGCTGGATGAAAGAGAGCGCAACCCAGTCGATTCCGGCATCCAGTGCCGCTTCGAGGTCGGAGCGGTCCTTCTCCGCGAGCGCCGAAAACGGAATGACGGTGTCGGGCAGGCTGACGCCCTTGCGATCGGAGAGCTTTCCACCGACTTCCACCCGCGTGACGATGCGCTCTTTCTCGACCTCGGTAGCGACGAGGCGAATCTTGCCGTCGTCGAGAAGCAGTGTCTGGCCGGGCTCGATCGCAGCAAAAATCTCGGGGTGCGGCAGGTGTACGCGGGTGGAATCCCCGGGACGGTTATCGCGGTCGAAAACAAACGTTTCGCCCTTGATCAGGCTCGCCGGGCCGTTGGCGAAACTGCCTACCCTCAGCTTCGGGCCTTGCAGATCGACGAGGATTCCAATCGGCCGCCCATGCTCGGCCTCGACCGCGCGGATCGCCGCTACGAGCTCGCGCATGCGCTCATGCGACGTGTGACTCATGTTGATGCGGAACACGTCGGCACCGGCCGAGAACAGGTTCGCGATGACGCTTTGGCCGGAGGAGGCAGGTCCGAGGGTGGCGACGATTTTGGTCCGGCGCAGACGTCGCATCAATTACGGCTTCGGGAGGTCGGGGCCGGGATGCCGGGCTTGCCGGCCCCCGCCGGGGTCTGCATCATCGGCACCCGAGATTGCAGGGCTTGCATGGGCACCTGGTCCGCCAATTCGGTCAGCTGAACGGTCCATGAGGACTGATCGCCGGTATCCACTTCGAAGAAACCGGTGCGGTCGTAGCCGCGCGC
The DNA here is from genome assembly GCA_963841705.1 of uncultured Alphaproteobacteria bacterium. Taxonomy (GTDB): domain Bacteria; phylum Pseudomonadota; class Alphaproteobacteria; order Rhizobiales; family Xanthobacteraceae; genus VAZQ01. Next base: position 43,306 of record CAWJDY010000009.1, on the reverse strand, counting down.
GAGGCAATCCTCGGTGCCGCGAATGGTGAACTCCTTCTCACGGGTGCACATGAAGGCCTGTCCCGACCATTCACCGCCGCGGTCGTAGTCCACCGCGTAGATGTAGTAGAAACGCGCGACGAGGGACCCCCGCAACACGGTTTCACAGCTGCGCGCCGCCAGATTCCACCATCCTTCCGTCGTCCAACTTTCGTTTTCCTTGTAGCCGACGGCGACGCCGACACGGTTGCTGGTGTTGTTGCACAGCCGAAAATCGGCGTTGGCGGGTTCGCTGGTCATGGCAACGGCGCTCGCAAGCAGACCACAGCTCCCAATCGAGCGCAGAAAGGCCGTTCTCAGGGACCAATCCTTCATCACGCTACCCACAGCCCCTCTCAGTAGCCAATGTGACGCTGCATATCGCGTGACCGCTATGAGCTGTCAACGAGGATGGCCCGGAAGTCGTTCACATTGGTTAGAGTAGGCCCCGGGACCAGGAGATCGCCCAATTTCTCGAAGAATTCCGACGAATTGTTGTCATCGAGATACCGTGTGGGATCGAGCTGGAGCGCCTGGGCGCGGGGGAGGGTGGTCTCATCCACATAGGCACCGGCGGGATCGTCGGGTTGGCCGGCACCGCCATCGGTGCCGTCGGTGTCGGCCGCAAGTGCCGCAATCGAACGTGTTCCGGCAAGCGCGGCGGCAAGCGCCAGGGCGTATTCCTGGTTGGGGCCGCCGCGCCCATGACCGCGGACTGTAACGGTAAGCTCGCCACCCGACAGGATCACCGCCCGCCGTCCCTTCGCGCGCAGGTCGCGCGCTATTTCGGCATGGGCAGCAGCCACCACCTGCGCTTCCCCTTCAATCTGGCTGCCAAGCAGGACGCCTTCATAACCTGCGGCGCGGACCGCCACCTCGACGGCGCGGAACACATCGGCCGGCCGCGTCGCCAACGCAAAGGTGGTCCGGCGAAAAACTGGATCCCCTGGCTTTGGGGTCTCGTTGGCCGCGTCCCACAATGCCTCGGTCACGACCGGCGGCAATTCCAGTGGATAGCGGGTAACGATCTCCCGCGCCTGGGCGAGCGTCGTGGGATCAGGCACGCTCGGGCCTGATCCGATCACTGCGGGATCATCCCCGGGCACATCGGAAATGCCGAGGGTCACCACTTGTGCGGGGTGGGCGCGTCGGGCGAGCCAGCCCCCCTTGATGCGGGAGAGGTGTTTGCGCACGGTGTTGATCTCGGTGATGGCGGCCCCGCAAGCGAGCAGTGCCCGGGTGACCGACTGCTTGTCCGCCAGCGATACACCGGGCGCCGGCGCAATCCAGTTGGCGGAGGCTCCGCCGGAGATCAGGACCAGAACCAGATCGTCGGCGTTCGCGCTATCGGCAAGCGCGAGGGTTTCCGCGGCGCCGGCAAGACCGGCAGCATCGGGCACGGGATGCCCGGCTTCGACCACCCGCACGCAACGTGTCGGACAGGCGTAGCCACGGCGCGTCACCGCTATGCCGCTGATGCGGCTTGCGGGGAAGCGGCGCTCGTCAAGGAAATAGCTCTCCGCCACCTGCGCCATGGAAGCGGCTGCCTTCCCGGCTGCCAGAATAAGCAGGCGGCCGGAGGCGGGAGGGCCAGGTAAATGCGGCCGCAGGCAGTTTGCGGGATGCGCTGCGGCGACCGCGGTACGGAACAAGGATTGGAGAAAGTCGCGCGCGGCCGCACTCACGGAATTTGACCTCGTGCCCCTCACGCCGTCATTCCGGGGCCACTGCTGTTGTGACATGGCGCACGCACCACACCAACTCGGGTTCCGGGCTCGTTGGCGTGTAGGGGCGGGTTTCAAACCCGCCCCTACACCATCGCCCCGGAATGACGCCGAGGGGAAGCATGTGAATCGCTCTGCGTTCAACCGCTGGAAAGTGTATCAGACCGTTACTATTGTTGAAGGGGTTTTCACGAACCCGCGGTTTTCCTCCTGGTGAAAGGGATGCGGCCATGGCGCTTGACGACAAGACTCGAACCGAGCTCGAGGCGGCGGCCTTTCGGCGTCTGATCGAGCATCTGCGTGCACGCACCGAGGTGCAGAATATCGATCTGATGAACCTGGCGGGCTTCTGCCGCAATTGTCTATCGAACTGGATGAAAGATGCGGCCGACGCACGGCGGGTGCCGCTGTCCAAAGATGAAAGCCGCGAGCTCATCTACGGCATGCCGTACGAGGAATGGAGGGCCAAGCACCAGAAGGAAGCCTCGAAAGAGCAGCAGGCCGCATTCGAAAAGGCCGCCCACAAGCATTAGTGCGGTCTCCGATTGCATTGAACGTCATCGCCGGGACGGGAACCCGACTTTGTCGGCGGGGTGCCCGGCACGCCCATGACGGCGAAGCCGCCTGTGTACTGCGTGGATGATGCGGCTCTTGCCTTGACCTCGGCGCCCACAAAACCTCCTCTGCCCCGGCGCGCGCATGCGAATCACTGGAGGAGGTGTGGATGTCCACTGCCGCTGCGGCAAAAGAGGAGCAGCCGGCGACGCGCTTTGCCAAGGATCACTTGAAAGCCTTCGTAGAGCGCATCGAGCGGCTGGAGGAAGAAAAGAAGGCGATCGCCGACGACGTTCGCGACGTCTACGCGGAAGCGAAGGCCAACGGTTTCGATACCAGAGCGTTACGGGCGGTGGTGCAGTTGCGCAGGCAGGATGCAGACGAGCGACGCGAGCACGAAGCCGTTCTTGAGACCTACATGCACGCGCTCGGAATGATTTAGAGGTTTTATGACGGTGAACGCGTCATGGCGGGCCTGTCCGCATCGGCGCTAACTTTAAGGTGCGTTCACACCCTGTAGGTCGTCATCGTCCGCGCATGCGGACGATCCAGTAATCACCGAAAGTCGGATTTGGCACGCTTCGCCTCAACCGGCATGCGGGATTACTGGATGCCCCGCTTGAAGCGGGGCATGACAACTCGAGAGATTGCCGATCCCGGCTTAAGTTAAGTTAGCGCGGGGCCTGTGCCGGCCATCGAGTGGATCAGCGTGACGGCGTTCGCGACGCGCCAAACGGCACGGTCGAGACGAAAGTGACGGGGTTGCCGGCAAATCGGTCGGTGGCCATCCCGGGATGGGGATCATCGGCGAAAGCCACGGCAACGGCGCTCGGAGGCTTCTCCAGATAAGGACCGAGATTGCGGTAATCCGGTGCCCCGATCAGAGTGGTTTCCATGTAATCCTGCGCGCTCGGGGTCACGATCAGGGCACGCATCCAGGGATCATTGAAGCGGTCTCCCACACGGACCAGGCTGATACTCTTGGTCGCTTGTGTCGGGGGTGCTGCCGTAGCTGCCGCTACGTTCCGCGGCGCTGCCGCCGGGGCGCGCTCGTCGGAGTGCTTGACTGCAACGGTGGTGTCGCCATGCGCGCCGACATGCGGCTTGGTCGGGGTTACCTGCAGCGTTCGTGTGGCCATTGGGCCGGGCTGCGCCGCATAGGAAAGGGCATTCGAGAACTGCTCGGGGTCCTTACCGTCGGCCACCGGCCAGGGCGCGGACTTCCCCGGAATTGCCGGACCGACGCTCGCGTTCGCTACGGTGCGCCGTGGCGGCGCATTGGCGGGAGCTGGAGCCGGCGGGCTCGCCGGAGCCGCCGTCAGCCGTGAATTGGCGGCTGGCGGCACCTCGACGCGCTCGGCGCTCGGCAGGCCCTGCCAGAAGCCACGCTCATTAATGACGTCGTTCGCGGTGGCATTGCCGGAATCGGATACCGTGCTGGCCTGGGCCACACGCACCGGCTTGAAGACCGCTGATGCCAAGTCGTAGCCGGCAAACGGAGCACTCGGGCTGGCGATCGCAAGTTCCGATCCCGCCCTCTCCGCTGTCGGGCCGGCGACGAGCGTCGTGCCCGCGGAAGCGACCTGATAGGCGCTGGCGCTCCGCAGGCTCTCGCAGCCGAAGATGATGAGAACAGCGGCGATGCCGCTGCAATACCGCGTAAACTGTGATGGAAACAAATTCCCGTGCGCGACTTTGACCGTCACGTGCCCACCCGCGTCAAGTGCGTCAGTGTCCCGCCTCCCGAGCGAGCGCCACGGGCAGCAAGCTCCATTGTCCCGCCGGCTGATCGACGCGGCGAACAATGGCTAACGCAGTGTTAACTAGGGAAGAGTTAACGCCAGCTTTGCGCCACCCGTCCCCCCCAATCGAGAAACGGTGACAGGGGACTATGGCGAAAAGTTGCCACATCTGTTAGCAGCGCAAAGAATCATTTAACGCCCCCAGATCGGCGGCTGATGCAAGCCCGTTCGCCCGATTTACAGCGCCAGCACGTCCAAATCCGGCGAATCGGCAGAAAGCCCGAGATAATCCAGCTTGCGGTAAAGCGTTGAACGACCGATGCGCAGGCGTCGCGCGACTTCCGACATCTGCCCGCGGTAATGCGAGATGGCAAAGCGAATGACATCCGCCTCGATCTGCTCGAGCGGGCGCACCTCTCCGCTTGCGTCGAGCAAATCCAGCGGCCCGGTCGGTATTGCTGCGGTGAACGGCTCAAAGGCGGCGCTGTCGGCGCCAAGCGCGGCGGCTTCGATCGTCTCCCGCGGATCGGACGGCGGTTCCGGGCAGACCGGTGCCGCAGCCGGCTCCCCGCTCGCTTTGCGGGCAGCGATCTGCGGGAATTCGTCGATCCCGATCGTGTCGGTCTCTGCGAGGACAACCGCGCGAAAGATGGCGTTCTCGAGCTGGCGCACATTGCCGGGCCAGTCATAGCTGCGCAGCAGCGACAGCGCATCGGCGCTCAGGCGGCACCGGCGTTTGCCCTCTTCGGCGGCGAACCGCGCAAGAAAATGCCGCGTCAGCTCCGGAATGTCCTCTGCTCGCTCGTGCAACGGCGGCACTGTAATCGGAAAAACGTGCAGGCGATAGAACAGATCCTCGCGAAAGCGTCCGGCCTTCACGTCGGAAATCAGGTCTCGATTGGTGGCCGAGATCAGACGCACGTCGATCTTGACCGGTTTGCGCGCCCCGACCGGCTCGATTTCATTCTCTTGGACGGCGCGCAGCAGTTTCACCTGCGCGGCCGCGGGAAGCTCGCCTACCTCGTCGAGGAAAAGCGTTCCGGCTGAAGCCTCGGCGAATTTTCCAATGTGCCGGTCGGTCGCGCCGGTGAAGGCTCCCTTCTCATGACCGAACAGGACGGATTCCACGAGATTGTCGGGGATCGCTCCGCAATTGACGGCCACGAACGCTTTTGCCCGCCGGGCCCCGGAGCCATGGATTGCGCGCGCGACCAGCTCCTTGCCGACGCCGGACTGGCCCTCGATCAATACCGGAATGGAGGACCGCGCCGCCTTCTCGGCGATGCGCAGCACCGAGTGCATGCGCGGGCTGCGGCCGATGATGTCCCTGAATCCAAGCGTCCCCGTCCTGCTCCTTTTGATGCGGGCCAGCTCGTCCTCGAGCGCGCTTGCCGCAAGCGCATTGCGCAGCGAAACCTGAAGACGCTCGGCGCCGATCGGCTTGACGACGAAATCGGTTGCGCCGGCGCGCATGGCGGTGACCACGTTGTCGATCCCCCCATGCGCGGTCTGCACGATGATAGGAACCCCCAGCCCGGCTTTGCGCGCCTGCGCGAGCACGCCAAGCCCATCGAGCCCCGGCATGACCAGATCGAGCACCACGGCATCGACAGGACTACCCTCGTCGTTGAGCATGGCCACGGCAGCATCGCCGGTCTCGGCCACGAGGGGCTCGTACCCGAGCTGGCGCACCATGTTGTCGAGGAGCCGGCGCTGCACGGGATCGTCATCGACGATCAGAATTCGCTCGCTCACTACACAACCCCGGGACCGTGTGCCGAATTGGGGCACTGTGGCCGACTTGGGTTAACGGCTCCTGAAAGCGATCTGTTGCGAGTCTCAGGATAGTCACCTGTGGCTCGACCGTGGGGCGGACACGCCATTACCAACCTGAACTGGAGAGTCCGTGCAGTTGGCACCGAAGATCGTGCTATCGCGTCACTCTGCAAACAATCCATGCCTGTCATTTCGGCCGACCGAGCCGGGGCTTCGCCCGGCGAGGAAGAGCCGGAATCCAGTAATCGACAGCGACTCGTGCATTCATGCCGGCCATGGATTACTGGATCCCGGCTCGCGCGAGCCCGGTTGACGGGGTCCCCGCCGACCTTGTCGGCGGGGTGCCCCCGCCGGGCTCGCTTGGCCGGGACGACAGCCATATGCGATTGCCGTGCCTCTGAAAGGGGAGGTGTTGCTTCGAACCCGCTCCAGACCCGCATCTCCAGGTTGCGCGACTGGAAAATAACGGCGCTGCGCTGGTTGGGCGGAGCGGCTTTCGATATTAGCTGTATCGGCGACGAGACCGCTGAATCACCCGCAGGACCTGTCACGCGAACCACGGTCACAGAACGCAATGGCTGGACAGAGACGCGCGGCGCAAGCCGCCAAATCACGCCCGCAGACTATCGGCCGGCTGCCCGAGTGGAATCTTGCCGATCTCTATCTCGGCATCGATGATCCGCAGGTAAAGCGGGATCTCGATCGCTCCGATGCCGAAAGCGTTGCTTTCGAGCGCGAGTACAAGGGCAAGCTTGCGACATTGACAGCCGAGCCCCATGGCGGAGCGGCCTTGGCAGAAGCAGTGAAGCGCTATGAGGCGCTGGATGATCTGATGGGGCGGCTCATCTCGTACGCCACCCTCATTCATTCGGGCAATACGGTCGACCCCGATCGAGCGAAATTCTACTCGGATGTGCAGGAACGCGTCACCGCTGCTTCCATCCATTTGTTGTTCTTCGCCCTCGAGCTCAATCGTCTCGATGATGCTCAACTCGAAGCGGCAATGCGCGAGCCGGCGCTGGCGCACTATCGTCCCTGGCTCGAGGATTTGCGCAAGGAAAAACCCTACCAGCTCGAGGACCGCATCGAGCAGCTGTTCCACGAGAAGTCGGTGACGACCTACACCGCCTGGAATTGGCTGTTCGACGAGATCATTGCGCGCATGCGCTTCAGGGTAGGGACGAAATCCCTGCCGATCGAGCCGACGCTCAATCTGCTGCATCATCCCAACGGGAATACCCGCAAAGCGGCATCGCAGGCGCTTGCCAGGAGTTTCACCGACAACCTGCAAACCTTTGCGCTGATCACCAACGTCCTTGCCAAGGACAAGGAGATTTCCGATCGCTGGAGAGGATTTGCGGACGTCGCCGATGCCCGTCACCTCTCCAACCGGGTTGAGCCCGAGGTGGTTGCGGCGCTGGTCGCGGCGGTGCGCCGATCTTATCCACGGCTGTCCCATCGCTACTACGCGCTCAAGGCGCATTGGTTTGGGAAGAAGCGGTTGGCGCACTGGGACCGCAATGCGCCGCTGCCCAAGGCCCCAACCCGCACCATCTCCTGGTCGGAGGCGAAAGCCACGGTCCTCACCTCCTACGGCGCGTTCTCTCCCGAGATGGCCGCCATTGCCGAGAAATTCTTCAGCAATGACTGGATCGATGCGCCGGTGCGTCCGGGCAAGACGCCCGGAGCTTTTTCACACCCGACGGTTCCGTCCGCACATCCCTATGTGCTGCTCAACTATCAGGGCAAGCCGCGCGACGTGATGACCTTGGCGCACGAGCTTGGCCACGGGGTACATCAGGTACTGGCGGCGCCCAATGGCGCGCTCATGGCCCCGACGCCGCTCACGCTCGCCGAGACCGCGAGCGTTTTCGGCGAGATGCTTACTTTCAGGAAGTTGCTGGCAAACGCCGACAAGAAGCAGCGCAAAGCCATGCTCGCGGCCAAGGTCGAGGACATGCTTAACACCGTCGTCCGGCAGATCGCGTTCTATACTTTCGAGCGTGATGTGCATACGCAAAGACGCAATGGTGAGCTGACAGCGGAGCGGCTCAATGCGCTTTGGCTCGAGGTGCAGCACGAAAGCCTGGGCCCCGCGATCGAGCTCAAGCCGGGCTACGAGACGTTCTGGTCCTACATCCCTCACTTCGTGCACTCCGCCTTTTACGTCTATGCCTACGCATTCGGGGACTGTCTCGTGAGCTCGCTCTATGCGGTCTATGAGCAGGCGAATGAGGGCTTTGCGCAGCGCTATCTCGACATGCTCGCCGCCGGCGGCACCAAGCACCACTCCGAGCTGTTGGCGCCGTTCGGGCTGGATGCGCGGGATCCGGCTTTTTGGCAGGGCGGCCTCGCCGTCATCGAGCGGATGATCACCGAGCTGGAGGCGCTGGGATAGTCGATTGACTCCATGAAACGAACATGGCCGACCGGGAAGCGAATCGTTTCAGCGCCCGCGCCGCGCGGTATGCGCGCGTAGGGGCAAACATGAGCGGCGTGGCTGCCCGGTTTGCGGGAGCGCGCCTGCTTGGGCTTTCGCTCGATCGAACCAGGAATGCGAGCGAGCTTGCCGCCGCGCTGGGTGGCCTCAAGGGGCCTATCATGAAGGTGGCCCAGTTGTTGGCCACGATCCCGGACGCTTTGCCCGCGGAATATGCAGCCGAGCTCATGAAGCTGCAGAGCGAGGCGCCGCCGATGGGGTGGCCGTTCGTCAAGCGGCGAATGGCAGCCGAGCTCGGTCCCAACTGGCAGAGCAAGTTCAAGCGCTTCGAGCATCACCCCGCGGCGGCCGCATCGCTCGGGCAGGTGCATCGCGCCACTGCCCATGACGGGAGCGAGCTCGCGTGCAAGCTTCAGTACCCCGACATGGAATCGGCGGTCGAAGCCGACCTGCGCCAGCTCGCCCTCATCTTCGCCATTCATCGGCGCATGGATCCCGTCATCGACACCACCGAGATCGCAAAGGAGATCGGGGCGCGCATTCGCGAGGAGCTCGACTATCGGCGCGAAGCGAGGCACGCGGCGCTTTATCAGAACATGCTGTCCGCCGTTGCAGATATTCGGGTGCCGCGGGTGTGGCCCGAGCTCTCCACCCGGCGCCTGCTCACGCTCGACTGGCTCGACGGCGACAGGCTGCTCGCGCACAAGAGCGACGCGCTCGACATCCGTAACCGCCTGGGCACGGCGATGTTCATGGCATGGTGGTGGCCGTTCAGCCGCTATGGGGTGATCCATGGCGACCCCCACCTGGGAAACTATACGGTGTTCCGCCTCAACGGTCGCGCCTCCGGAATCAATCTGCTGGACTATGGCTGCATCCGCATATTTGCCCCCAAGTTCGTGGGCGGCGTCATCGACCTTTATCACGGCCTTCTGCATGGAGATGACGATCTCATCGTGCATGCATACGAGACCTGGGGGTTCAGGCGGCTGCGTCGCGAGGTGATCGAGGCGCTCAATATCTGGGCGCGCTTCATCTACGGGCCGCTTCTGGATGATCGGGTGCGCAGCCTTGCTGACGGGGTAAAGCCGTCGGAATATGGCCGGCGCGAGGCTTTTCGCGTGCATCAGGCACTCAAGCAGCGCGGGCCGGTGACGGTGCCGCGCGAGTTCGTGTTCATGGACCGCGCCGCCATCGGGCTTGGCGCCGTCTTTCTGCATCTGAGAGCGGAGCTCAACTTTCACCGGCTGTTCAACGCAGCCATCGAGGATTTTTCGCTCGCGCGCCTGCGTAATCAGCAGAACGCCGCGCTCGCTGCGGTCGGGCTCGATCAGGTCGCGTAAGCGGCTCACGCTGCTGCAAGATTCATCATTGCCGACGGTTCGTTCGTTCTCCGTCGCCGTTGCTCAGGCGGGCCAACTGAGGTAATCCCCACGACACTGAGCCAGGTTGGAGGATCGAATGGCCGACCACGGATCCGTCGAATATGCGACCGCGCAGGGCGACGATCTGCCGGCGCATGAGGTGATGTATGAGCGCTTTGTCCATTTGGTGTTCGTGGGTGGCGCCCACGTCGTCAACATCCTCCTCGGTCTCGCAATCGGTGCAGTAGAGGGCCACTGGCTCACCGCTTTCGGCATTTTCGTGATCGCCAGCATCGTCGCGGTACATGGTATAATGACTGAAGCGCGGGCACCGAGCGCGGTCATGGTGGTGCTTTCGCTCCTGGCCCTTGCGCTCGGCTCCGGCGGCGGGCCGGCGCAATAGGCTGTCGGTCCGGGGGAAGGGTGCATGCGCATTGCGGTAGCGCGCGAGCTCGAGCCAGGCGAGACGCGCGTTGCCGCGACACCGGAAACCGTGAAGAAAATGGAGGCGCTCGGGGCCGATGTCGCGGTCGAGCCGGGCGCCGGCGCGGGGTCGGGCATTCCGGACGCTGAATTTGCGTCCGCAGGCGCATCCGTTGCCAGCGGCGCGGTCAAGGACGCGGACGTCGTCCTCAAGGTGCGCCGGCCGAGCTCCTCCGAGCTTTCCGGCTACAAGCGAGGCGCTCTCGTCATCGCGATGATGGACCCGTACGGACAGGATGCGGCCGTAAGGGAGATGGCGAAGGCGGGGATTGTCGCGTTCGCCATGGAGCTGCTGCCGCGGATCACCCGCGCACAGACGATGGACGTGCTCTCCAGCCAGGCCAATCTCGCCGGCTATCGCGCGGTGATCGATGCGGCGGCCGAATATGGCCGCGTGCTGCCGATGATGATGACGGCCGCGGGCACCGTGCCGGCTGCCAGGGTGTTCGTCATGGGCGCGGGGGTTGCCGGGCTGCAGGCGATCGCGACTGCGCGCCGGCTCGGGGCCATTGTCACCGCGACCGATGTCCGGCCGGCCGCCAAGGAGCAGGTCGAGAGCCTCGGCGCCAAGTTCATCGCGGTCGAGGACGAGGAGTTCAAGCAGGCTGAGACTGCGGGGGGCTACGCCAAGGAGATGTCGAAGGAGTATCAGGCCAAGCAGGCCGCACTCGTCGCCGAGCACATCAAGAAGCAGGACATCGTCCTGACCACCGCGCTCATTCCCAGTCGCCCCGCGCCGCGGCTGATCAGCAGAGAGATGGTGCTCTCCATGCGCCCCGGCTCCGTTATTGTTGACCTTGCGGTCGAGCGCGGCGGCAATTGCGAGTTCGCCAAGCCCGGCGAGGTGGTGACCGTGAACGAGGTCAAGGTCGTGGGGCATCTTAACGTGCCCGGCCGCGTGGCCGCATCGGCTTCGAGCCTCTACGCCCGCAACCTGTTCGCGTTCCTCGAACTGCTTGTGGACAAGAAGCAAAAGGCGCTGGCGGTGAACTGGGACGACGAGATCGTCAAGGCGACGGCGCTCACCCGCGAGGGCGCCGTCATCCATCCGAGCTTTGCGCCGAAAAGCGCGGCCTGAGAGAACGCAGAGGAGATGCCGATGCTGACCCTGGTGTCATCCGGCAGTCCTGTCGGCTTCTCCGATCATGCCACGATTGCTGATGCCGCCCGAGATGTAATCCTGGCGCAGCTCGACATCATTGCTGCCGCGAGCGGAGGAGCGATGCACGCGGTGAGCGCGGGGGCGGTGGATCCCTTCATCTCGCGCTTCTCCATTTTCGTTCTGGCGGTGTTCGTCGGGTATTTCGTCGTGTGGTCGGTGACCCCGGCCCTGCACACGCCGCTGATGTCGGTGACCAACGCGATCTCGTCCGTCATTGTCGTCGGCGCGCTGCTCGCCGTCGGCGTAAATCTTATCCCCGGCAGCTCCGGGCCGCTCTGGGCCCGGGTGCTCGGCTTCGTCGCGCTCACCTTCGCCTCCATCAACATCTTTGGAGGCTTTCTGGTCACCAAGCGCATGCTTGGGATGTACCGTAAGAAGGGAGACAGGAGCACCGGGCGATGAGCACCGATCTGGTCGCGCTGCTCTATCTGCTCGCGGCTGTCCTGTTCATCCTGGCGTTACGCGGCCTGTCCAACCCGGAGACCAGCCGCCGGGGCAATCTGTTCGGCATGGTGGGAATGGCGATCGCCATTGTCACCACGCTTGCCTCGCATCCGCCGGAGGGCGTGGGCGCATGGGCGCTGGTTATCGTCGGGGTCGCGATCGGCGGCACGCTGGGCGCAGTGATCGCGCGCCGCGTTCCGATGACGGCCATGCCGGAACTGGTCGCGGCATTCCACTCGCTCGTTGGAATGGCGGCAGTGCTGGTGGCGGCTGCCGCGCTCTATGCACCGGCGGCCTTCGACATCGGCAATGTGGGCACGATTGCCGAGTCGAGCCTCATCGAGATGTCGCTCGGGCTGGGGATTGGCGCCATCACGTTTACCGGCTCCGTGATTGCATTCCTCAAGCTCTCCGGCCGCATGAGCGGGAAGCCGATCATCCTGCCAGCCCGCCATGGCATCAACATCGCGCTGGCGCTCGCCATAGTCCTTCTGATCGTATGGCTGGTGCGGGCGGAGAGCCATGTCGCTTTCTGGCTGCTCACCTTCGCATCCTTCCTGTTCGGCATCCTCATCATCGTCCCGATCGGCGGAGCCGATATGCCGGTCGTGATCTCGATGCTCAATTCCTATTCGGGATGGGCCGCTGCCGGCATCGGCTTCACGCTGGGCAATTCGGCGCTGATCGTTACCGGCGCTCTGGTCGGCTCCTCGGGCGCGATCCTCTCCTACATCATGTGCCGGGGCATGAACCGCAGCTTCATCTCGGTCATTCTCGGCGGCTTCGGCGGGGAGGTTGCGGTTGCGGGAACCGGGACGGAGCATCGGCCGGTCAAGCAAGGCTCCGCCGAGGACGCTGCCTTTATTCTGAAGAATGCGGGCAAGGTCATCATCGTGCCGGGTTACGGCATGGCGGTAGCGCAAGCTCAGCATGCGCTGCGCGAGATGGCGGACCGGCTCAAGAAGGAAGGCGTCGAGGTCAAATACGCCATCCACCCTGTCGCCGGCCGCATGCCCGGACATATGAATGTGCTGCTGGCGGAAGCGAATGTCCCCTACGACGAGGTCTTCGAGCTCGACGATATCAATTCGGAGTTTCCGCAGGCCGATGTGGCCTTCGTGATCGGGGCGAACGACGTCACCAACCCGGCGGCGGAAGAGGACCCCAAATCGCCGATTTACGGCATGCCGGTTCTGGAAGTGTGGAAGGCCGGCACGGTCATGTTCATCAAGCGCTCATTGTCGTCGGGCTATGCCGGCATCGACAACACGCTGTTCTACCGCGACAACACCATGATGCTGTTCGGCGATGCCAAGAAGATGACGGAAGAGATCGTCAAGGCGCTCTGATCACCGGCGCTTCACCACCGTCATGCGCGGGCTTGACCCCCCGTCGGTCGTCATCGTCCGCGTATGCGGACGATCCAGTAATCACCGAACGTCGGATTTGGGACGCCTTCGGCTCAAGCCGCCGATCGGGATTACTGGATGCCCCGCTTGAAGCGGGGCATGACAACCGAGAGATTGGCGATGGAGGGTTAAATTAGCGCATATTTGAAATCTACAGTGCCCGATACATCACCAGAGCATCGACGAGCCCGAAGCGGGGGTGCTCGAACGCTTGCGGCAGCCGACCCACGATGGCGAAGCCGCAGCTTTGCCACAGCCTGACCGCGTGTTCATTCGTGGCAACGACGAAATTGAACTGCATGGCGCGGAAGCCGCGCGCACGGGCACGCTCAAGCGAATGCGCGCACATCGCCCGCGCGATGCCGCGTCCCGCCGCTTGCGGCCCAACGATGTAGCCGCAATTGGCGACGTGGGTGCCGCCCCCTTGATTGTTGGCGCGCAGGTAATAGCTGCCCACGATCGCGCCTGCCGCTTGCGCAACGAACACCTCGTGCCGGGGTGCGCACCAGTAGGCGAGCGCCTCGGCTTCGGTGAGATTGCGCGCAAGCGGGTAGGTTTCGCCCGCGCGGATCGCCGGCTCGATCACGCTCCAGATCGCCCGACCGTCCTCGCGGGCGGCTGGACGAATGTGAAAATCTGCATTTGAACTGTCGCCGGCCGAACGGCAAGGGTCCGTCGCAACCATGCTCAAATGGCTCCTCATCATTGTGGTCGCAGGCTACGGTGGCCTGCTTCTCCTGGTTTATTTCGGCCAACGCGCGCTGCAATATTTTCCCGAGCGCGCGCGCACGCCGCCCGCTGACGCTGGCCTGCCCGAAGCGGAGGAGGTCGTGCTCGACAGCTCCGGCGGCGCGCGCGTCATCGTCTGGCACATTCCTCCGCGCGGGGAAAAGCCGGTGGTGCTCTATTTCCACGGCAACGGCGGCTCGCTGCGCTGGCGCGTGGACCGCTTCCGGGCACTCGCCGCCGATGGCACCGGGCTCGTCGCGCTCAGCTACCGAGGCTATGGCGGATCGAGCGGACGCCCGACCGAGCAAGGTCTGATCGACGATGCCTTCGCGGCCTACGCCTTTGCCGCTGCCCGCTATCCGCCGTGGCGCATTGCGCTCTGGGGCGAGTCGCTGGGCACCGGGGTTGCGGTGGCGCTCGCGGCACGAAAGCCGGTTGGACGCATCGTGCTCGAATCCCCCTTTACCTCGATCGCGGATATTGCCGCCCAGATCTATTGGTTCTTTCCGGTGCGTCTGCTGATCAAGGACGCCTTCCGCTCCGACCTGCGTATCGGCAAGGTGACGGCGCCCATTCTCATTTTGCACGGCGAAACGGATTCTGTCGTGCCGATCGCGCTGGGTGACCAGCTCTATGCGCTTATTAATTCGCCGAAACGATTCGTCCGCTTCCCTGGTGCGGGACACAATGAGCTCGCGGATTACGGCGCGCTCGACGCTGCGAGGCAGTTCCTGAACCAAGCCGTGCCGCCATGATCAGCGAATTTCCAGGCGGGTATCGCTGCATCGATGGGCCTGCCCCCCGTTCTTCACTCCGGTATGATACAGCGTGTCCGGCGGGAATCTGATGGCGCAGGCGCAGATCGTCATTGACGGGGTGAGCCATGTCTATCGGCCGCCGAGCGGGCGATCGGTGCTGGCGCTGGAAGAGGTATCCCTGGCGGTGGGCAACCGCGAGTTTGTCGCCTTGCTCGGCCCTTCCGGCTGCGGGAAATCCACGCTGCTCTATCTGCTCGGGGGTTTTCTCCCGATAGAGAAGGGCAGGATTCTCGTCGATGACAAACCGGTCGGCGCGCCTGGTCCCGATCGCGGTATTGTCTTTCAGCATTTTGCGCTGTTTCCCTGGAAGAGCGTCCGCTCCAACATTCTCTACGGGCTCGAGCGCATGCGGCTTGCGCGCGAGGAGCGCGAGAAGCGCGCCCAAGCCTTCATCGATCTCGTCGGCTTGACCGGGTTCGAGGACAGCTATCCCTCGCAGCTCTCCGGCGGCATGCGCCAGCGTACGGCGATCGCGCGCACGCTGGCGTTCGATCCCAAGATCCTGCTGATGGACGAGCCGTTCGGCGCCCTTGACGCGCAGACGCGCAGCCTGATGCAGTCCGAGCTCCTGCGGATCTGGCAGCGCACGCCCAAGACCGTGATCTTCGTCACCCATGACGTGCAGGAAGCCGTGTACCTTGCGGAGCGGGTGGCGGTGATGTCGGCGCGTCCCGGACGCATCAAGACCATCGTCGATACCAGGTTCGACAAGAACGACGCGAGCATCTTCAAGGCGAAGGAGTTCGTCGAGAAGGTCGACGAGATCTGGAACCTGGTGCGGATCGAGGCCATCAAGGCGCAGGAGCGCGTCGCGCCATGATGCTGCGCTATCTGCCGCTGCTCCTGCTCGCGCTTGCCTGGGAGATCGGGGCGCGCACCGGGCTGGTCTCGACCCTTGCTCTGCCGCCCCTAAGCGCGATCCTCGCGGCCTGGGTCGATCTCGTCAAGGATGGCGAGCTCATCACCAATGGCGCTGCGTCATTGTGGCGTGCGGCTGCCGGGCTCGTCCTCGCGATCGGGATCGGCGGGGTGCTGGGGATTGTCATGGCCTGGTGGCGCCCGGTGAATGTGCTGCTCGGGCCCCTGGTCGAGATGTTCTATCCCATGCCGAAATCGGCGTTGATCCCGGTGACCGTGCTGTGGCTTGGGTTCGGCAACGGCTCGAAGATCCTCCTCATCCTTCTCGGCTGCATGCTGCCGGTCACCATTGGCGCGTTCAATGGCGCGCGCTCGAGCGAGCAGGCGCTGGTGTGGTCGGCGCGCAGCATGGGTGCGAGCCGCCTGCGCATGTTGTGGGACGTGGTCGTGCCGAGCGCGCTGCCGGAGCTGCTCAACGGTGTCCGCACTGCCTTAGCCCTCTCCTTCATTCTGCTGGTCAGCTCGGAGCTCATCGCGGCACAGCAGGGCTTCGGCTACCTCATCGGCTTCCTCGGCGCGAGCGGCGCCTATGATGCGATGTTTGCGGTGGTGCTCACGGTCGCGCTCCTCGGCTTCATCGCCGATCGCGTCTACCTCCTGGTGATGCACAGGACGCTGCGATGGCAAGCGTAGCGGCGATTGCGGGCGAGCCGCCCCGCTATCGGGTGCTGCGGTCGGCGGCGTGGGGCTTCGCGCGCATCGGGTCCATCATTGTCCTTGCCGCGGCCTGGGAGCTGTTCGCACGCTCGGGCGCGGTGACGCCGTTCATGCTGCCGCCCCTGAGCGCGGTCTTGGCGCGGATCTGGAGCGATCTCCTCGGCGGCGATCTCCTGATCAATACCGCGGTGAGCCTCTATCGCGCCTTGGCCGGGTTTGCCATCGGAGCGGTCCTGGGCATCGGCTTGGGCATGGCCATCTGCCGCAACGCTCTCGCCCGCTGGTTCTTCGACCCGATCATCTCGGTCGGGTTTCCCATGCCCAAGATCGCTTTTCTTCCCGTGGTGATGCTGTGGCTCGGCGTCTATGACGTGTCGAAGATCACCATGGTGGCGGTCGAGGCGGTCTTTCCCGTTGTCACCGCGACCATTGTCGGCATCAGCTCCGTGGAGCGCGAGCTTCTCTGGTCGGCGCGCAATATGGGGGCAGGCGAGCGCGAGGTCCTCTGGCAGATAGCGCTTCCGGCAGCTTGGCCCCAGATCATGACCGGGCTGCAGGTCGCGTTGCCGATTGCGCTCATCGTCGCCATCGTCACGGAGATGTTCATGGGCGGCTACGGCCTCGGCGGCGCGATGAATACCGCCGCGCGCTTTGCCGATTCACGCGGCGTGTTCGCCGGGATCGTGGAGATTGCCGTCCTGGGCTATGCGCTGGTCAAGATCATGAGCCTCATTCGGCGCCGGCTGCTGCTGTGGCATCCGGAGGCGCTGGCGCCGAGCACGGTTTGAACGTGGTCTGCCGGAGATCTGCCGATCCAGCAGCCGACCAAGTTCGAGCTGGCGATTAATCTCAGAACCGCGAAGGTGCTGGGCATTGAAATACCGGATCGATTGCTTGTGGCCGCTGACGAAGTGATCGAGTAGCGAACACGCATAATCGGCATGGACCCTGAAACGGTCGCGCGAATCTTTGCTTTTCTGGACGCGCATCACGTCATGGCCTTGGCGACCTGCGGGGAAGGCGGCCCGCACGCGGCGAACGTGCTTTACGTCCGCGACGGATTTGCTCTGCTCTGGGTCTCTCACCCGACGAGCCGACACTCGCGAGAGGTTGCCAGCGACGCACGCGTTGCGGCTACCATCGCGCCCGATTACGTGGACATCGACGCCATCCGCGGAGTTCAGATCTCAGGACTCGCACACGTCTTGAGCGGCGCATCCCATCGTGCACAGGCACGACGGCTGCTGGAAGCGCGCTATCCCGCCTTGAAACGGCTTTCACCCGGCCGCTTGCGGCAGGCCTGTGCAGATATGGAGCTCTATCGGCTTGAGCCGGCGCGCATCGTGCTCATCGACAACAGCCGGGGGTTCGCGCACAAGGATACGCTGGAGCTCGCGCCCGCTCAATCAGCAGGAGGTCCGACACTATGCGCAGGTTGCAAACGGTCATTGCCGCCATCGATGCGGCGAACGCGCGCGATCCCAACTGCGCCGAGAGCGATGGCCATTCGGAGCCGGGGGAGCTGGTTTACGGGCGGCGCATGACGGCGACCCTTGCCCGCATCGCGCCGGATGCATCGGAGCACCTGCGCATTGCCGCGCGCGGCCAGCATATCGAGCGCTGGACCTCGCCGCGCAAGAGCTACCCGGACGGACGCGTCGGCTATTTGAAGTGGCGCAATGAGCTGAAAGACTTCCACGCCCACCGTCTCGGGGAAATCATGTCCTCAGCCGGTTATGGTGTCGACGATATCGCGCGCGTTCGCTCGATCGTTCGCAAGGAGCATCTGAAAACGGATCGCGAGGTGCAGCTCCTTGAGGACGTCGCCTGCCTCGTGTTCCTGGAACATTATCTCTCCGAGTTCAGAGGCAAGACCGATCCGGAAAAGCTCGCCACCATCCTCGCCAAGACCTGGAAAAAAATGTCGCCGCTCGGCCATCAGCATGCGCTGAAGCTTGCATGTGCACCCGAGATAACCGCCCTCCTGCAGCGAGGGCTATCGCATATGGGCTGTCGTCCCGGCCAAGCGAGCCCGCCGCCAGCGGGCTCGCGCGAGCCGGGACCCAGTAATCCACGGCGGCCGTGAATATGTTGCTCGGCTATCGGCCGAGATGGTTATCCAGAGATAAACAACGCTCCGCTCGGTTCCGGCGGATCGCGTCCGGGAGTGACCCCCACCCGGCGACCCCCGACAAGTCGGGGTCGCCGACCTCCCCCTTTCAGGGGGAGGTATTAAGATTTGAGATCGTTCTATCGGTGGCGGTCAGTGCCTCCCAGGTCAGTGCTGTCGTGATCCGCAGCGCCGCATCGAGCTCCTCGGGGCGCACCTTGTCGCGGGTATCGGCAGCGGTCAGGAGATAGCGCAGGTTGCTGTGCGGTGCGTTGAACCCAGCGATCAGCCGGAGCGCAGGGATGTTGTGCGCGGCAAAGTTGGCGTGGTCGGAATTGGCCATGAGCGGCAGGTGCGTCGCGAGCGGGAAGCCGGCGCGTGCGGCCGCCTCCTTCACCCATCCATCGAGACCTTCAAAGCCTGACGTGAGAGCAGTCAATCCGGATGCGCCGCCGACGGAATCCAGATTGATGTTGACGACCATCAGCCGACGCGCCGCCGGCTCCATGCGTTCGAGCCACAGCCGCGATCCCATGAGGCCCCATTCCTCGGCGCTGAACAGGCAAATGCGCAAGCCGCGCGGGCATGCCGAGACGTGCGGCGCGAGCGCCCGCGCAAGGCCGAGCGCCACTGCCACACCGGTGGCGTTGTCGATCGCGCTCTCGCCGAGGGGATGACCATCGATGTGCGCGCTGACCACGACCCAGTCCGGTCCTCTGCCCGGCAGCTCGGCAACGAGCACGTGCGTGCACGCGGGGTGATCGTCGGCGTTGATGCGTATCTGGGCGGAAGCAAGCGTGCCGTCCGGCGACGAACGCAGCGCGTGCGCTGCTTCGGCACCGATCCCGAGCGCCGGGATCCCAGGGCCGCCGTTGCGTCCGCTCGACCCCGATACGGGTCCGATCCCAGCTTCGGGGTGCGCGATCAGAAACCCGGCCGCGCCCATCTGTTGCGCCAATCCGAGCTTGACGCGGCGGTGAACATGCGCGGGCGCAAAGGGATATTCGTGACCGACCATGACGATCCGGCCCGGAATGCGATGGGCTTCCCGCTTGAAATCTGCCTCTCGGCCCAGGCCCAGGTCGAGGACTTCGGCGACCAGCCCGGCGGCTGATGCGGTGCCGAGGAGCGGGGTGCAGGGGAACGATTCGTCGGTTGTCGCGCTGCTCAGTTGCGCGGCCCGGCAATGCCAGCCCGGATATTGCACCGGGTGCTCTCGCACGCTCGCGTTCGGCACGGATGCGAGCCGCTCGCGGGCAAACGCCACGGCCGCCGCTTCGCTCGCCGAGCCGGCAAGCCGGCCGCCCAGAGCGCAGAGGGTTTCGAGCTCCGCCCACATCAGCGGATCGTTGAGAATCGTGGGTGGCGAGGGCGGATGCTCCGTGGATGCGGCACGCGTCACGGGACGCTGATCCCGGCCGACCTCACAATATCGGCCCAGCGCGCTGTGTCGCTCTCTATCAGGGCCCGGAACTGCGTGACCGAGGCTTGCGATGGCGTCACGCCGAGCCCCGCCAGGCGCGAGACAAGCTCTGGCGCGCCAAGCACGGTTTTGAGTTCCGTCGCCAGCCGCGCAGCGATCTCGTGCGGCAGCCCTGCCGGAGCCAGAACGCCCCACCAGTGCTCGACCACGAGATCGATGCCGCTTTCCCTGAAGGTCGCGATGCCGGGTAGGCTCGGGAGCCGCGTTTCGCTGGCGACCGCGAGGGTGCGAAGCCGGTCGAGCACCGAGCTCGCCGTCGCCAACGTGGTGAAGCCCGACTGCACATGACTGGCGACCAAGTCGTTCATGGCCGGGCCGGCGCCGCGAAACGGCACGTGTACCAGCTTGATGCCGGCCTTGAGCTGGAACAGCTCGGCGGTGAGGTGAGTGGCGCTGCCGATGCCACCGGACGCGATGGTGATCTTTTCCGGCTCTTCCTGCGCAAGCGCGACGAATTCGCTGACCGTCTCGGCCTTCACTGCGGGATTGACGAACAACAACATCGAGGCAGTGCCGATGAGACCGATCGGCGTGAAGTCGCGGACCGGATCGTAATGCACACCCTTCTGGATTGCCGGAATAATGGTGTGCGGCATGTCGGCGAGGAGGAGGGTATAGCCATCGGGCGCGGACCTGGCGGCAACCTCGATGCCGAGACGGCTGCCGGCGCCGGCACGGTTGTCGATCACGATCTGCTGGCCGAGCGATTGCGACAAGCGCTCGCCGAGGAGGCGGGCGAGCACGTCCGAGCTGCCGCCTGCGGCATAAGGCACGATCATGGTGATGGGATGATCGGGATAGCGCTCGGCCGCCAGTGCCTGGCGTGGCGCATCGGCCAAACCGAGCGCGAGGCCGGCGAGAGTGAGGAGGGCGGCGAGAGCAGGCTTTCTCGGCATTGCAGGTTCTCTCGACCAGATCGCGGTTACGGTGCGCCAGGGGCTGCTGCCCGACGTCGGATCGTGCTTGCGCCACATTGACTCATGCGTGCTCTCGGCCGACGCTTGAGCAGCGATCAGCGTGAACGGCCGGGGCATGGACAAGCTTTTTTGCTCGCCACGAATGGCCTGATCTGGGGCCTGATCATTGCCCTGATCGCGCTCGGTCTCGCGATCATCTTCGGCCTTCTTGACATCGTCAATCTGGCGCACGGCGACTTCTTCATGGTGGGGACCGTGCTCGCCTGGGCAACGCTGCAATCGACCGGGACCTTCTGGCTCGCATTTATCGTGGTGCCTCTGATCGGCTTCATCCTGGGAGCAATCATCCAGCGGATGGTGATCCAGCCGATCCACAACGTGGCGGCGCTTTCGATCGTTGCTACCTTCGGCCTGTCGCTGATCCTGCAGGAGAGCGTGCGCATCACCTATGGTCCGACGCCGGGCCGCATCCTGCCGCCGATTCAGCAGACGATTTACATCTTCGGCGTCGACTATGAGGTCTATCGCCTGTTTGCTGCTGCGGTGGCGATTGTTGCACTCGTGGGATTCTTTGTGTTCCTCCAGCACACCAAGCTCGGTACCTGGATCCGCGCCGTGCGTCACGACCGCGACACTGCTCTCGCCATGGGCATTCCCGCCGACCGCATCTATGTGCTCACCTTTGCCATCGGCTTTGGCCTTGCCGCGCTCGGCGGGGTGGTCGCGGCGCCTATCACCACCGTCGATTTTCGCGGCGGCGTCGACATCCTTCCATTCTGCTTCATGGCGGTGATCATCGGCGGGCTGGGCAATCTGCCTGGCGCGGCTGCCGCCGCCGTGCTGCTTGCGGTCCTGGAAGGCGTCATTCAAAGCATTGCCGATCCCACCGTCGCCCGCATCGCCTCCCTGGTGCTGATGAGCGCCGTCCTGTTGCTGCGGCCCCAGGGCCTGTTCAAAGGGCTGGCGCGCTGATGTCGGCGGCGACAATCGAGCAATGCCTGTGGGCGCTGCTCGCGGCGTTCATGATTGCAGTCCCCTGGATCATTCCGGCACTGATCGGCAGCTTCTGGGTAAGCGTGATTGCCGAAGTCCTGATCTGGTCGCTGTTGGCGGCGAGCGTCAATCTGCTGTTCGGTTATGTCGGGCTCTTATCCTTTGGCCAGGCGCTCTATTTCGGCTTCGGCATGTACGGGGTCGCGATCGGCATTGAGGACCTCGGTCTTTCGTTCTGGCCGGCATTCGCGCTCGGGATTGTCGCGGCCATGGCCATGGCGCTCCTGACGGGCATCTTCGCCGTCCGGCTCACCTGGCACTATTTCGCGATCATCACCGTCGTGTTCTCGCTGATCTTTTATTTTCTCGCATTGAGTAACAAATGGCTGACCGGCGGCGACGACGGGATCAATTTCACGCTGCCGCCGACGTTCGCCATCGATGGTCTAAGCGAGAGCTTCACCGATCCGACGTTTCAATATTTTTTCATTCTCTGCACGGTAGCGCTCTGTTTCTGGCTGATGCACCGGCTTATCTGCAGCCCTCTGGGCAAAGCCTTTCTGGCCATTCGCGACAATGACGTGCGGGCGTCCCTGATTGGCCTCAACGTTTATTTGCTGCGGCTGATTGCGTTCGTGCTGGCGGGATTCCTGGCGGGAGTGGCCGGCGGCCTGTTCGCGTTCTTCGGGCGTTATGCGT
Source organism: uncultured Alphaproteobacteria bacterium (assembly GCA_963841705.1). GTDB lineage: Bacteria > Pseudomonadota > Alphaproteobacteria > Rhizobiales > Xanthobacteraceae > VAZQ01. The sequence continues at coordinate 20,865 of CAWJDY010000009.1, read as the reverse complement.
CGGCGAGCTACATGTTCTATCACGTGTCCGGCGAAGCGGTGGTGTGGGCGATTGTCGGCGGCGCCGGTACGCTGCTCGGCCCGCTCGTGGGCACGACCTTGTTCATCATCGTGCGCGAGATCGTGTCGACGCATTGGGAGCACCATTCGCTGGTCGTCGGGACGGTGGCGATCCTGGTGGTGATGTTCGCGCCCAAGGGTGTGGTTGGATTGTGGAACGGTTGGGTCGCGCGCATCGTGGAGCGCGGCAGCGCTCCCGCGCGTCCGGCTGAGCTGCGAACCGAGCCATGAGCGAGCCGATCCTGCGTACCGAAGGCCTGAGCAAGCGGTTTGGCGGCCTCCTTGCGGTCGACAATGTGAGCTTCAGTATCGCCGGCTCGATGCTGCACGCCATCATCGGTCCGAACGGGGCCGGCAAGACCACGTTCTTCAATCTCGTCTCCGGGCTGCTTTCCCCGAGCGAGGGCCGCGTGTTCTTTTATGGGCGCGACATCACCGGCCTCAAGCCGCACCAGATCAGCCGGCTCGGCGTGAAGCGCACGTTGCAGATCAAGAGCGTCTTCCCGCAGCTTAGCGTCGCGGAGAACCTCTGGATCACGGCACACGCGGGGCGCGGCTTCCTGCACCCTTTCCGGACCGCTGCGAACGATCGGGAGACCAGGGAAAAAGTCGAGCGAACGCTGGCACAGATCGGCTTGTCCGCGCTCGCCGGCCGTCAAGCCGGCACATTGTCGTATGGCGACGTGGCGCTTCTGGAGATCGGGATGGCGATGATCTCCGAGCCCCGGCTCCTCCTGCTCGACGAGCCCACTTGCGGGATGAGCCCGGCCGAGACCGCACGCGCGGTCGAAAAAATCCGCGAGCTGTCGCGTTCGATCCATATCGTCATTATCGAGCACGACATGGAGGTGGTGTTCGAGATCGCCGACGATATCACCGTGATGACCCAGGGGGGCATCCTTGCCCGCGGAAGCCCGGAACAGATCGCTGCCGACGAGCGCGTGCGCGAGGCCTATCTCGGCCGCGAGGAGGACGAGGACTACGTCGAGGAGGCCGCCCGTGCTTAGCCTCGACGACGTGCATGTCCATATCGGCAAGCTGCACATTCTGCAGGGCGTGAACCTCAAGCTGAGCATCGGAGACTGCGCCGCACTTTTGGGCCGGAACGGCGTCGGCAAAACCACGACGCTGCGCGCGATCATGGGCCTCTCCCGCAGGAGCGCCGGCAGGATCGAGTTCGACGGCTTCGATCTGGCGCGATGCGAGCCGCACGACATTCCGCGGCGGGGGCTCGGCTACGTTCCTCAGGGACGCGGCATCTTCCCCAATCTGACCGTGCTGGAGAACCTGTGCATCGGGCTGCCCGGCCGGCGCGATCCGGAGCGCGAGGAATACGTATTCGGCTGCTTTCCCCGTCTCAAGGAGCGCCTCAGGCAATCCGGCAATACGCTGTCCGGAGGCGAGCAGCAGATGCTTGCCATCGCGCGCTGCCTGATGATGCGCCCAAGGCTTCTCATTCTGGATGAGCCGACCGAAGGCATCATGCCCCGCCTGGTCTCGCAGATCAGGCGGGAGATCCATCGGATCAATCAGAGCGGCGTTTCGATCCTGCTGGTCGAGCAGAACGTGGAGACGGCGCTCAAGCTTTGTCCGCGCGTGTTTCTGATGGAAAAGGGCACCGTCGTTTATGACGGGACCGCGCAAGAGCTGAAGTCGCAGCCCGAGATCGTGCACCGCTACCTCGGCCTGTCGAAACAGTGAGCCAATCGTTCTCGCAAAGGAGAGAGAGACCATGCAACAGAGAAAGGTAACCCGCCGCAGCTTTCTTGATACCGCTCTCAAGGGCGGCGCGCTGGCCGGCACGGCCAGCCTGACGATCGCGAAGGATCTGTTCGCCCAGGCTTCCGGGCCGATCGTCATCGGCCATCATTGCGATCTCACCGGCGTCATTTCCTCGTGGGGCTTTTGGCACGACAAGTGCGCCAAGGCCGCCGTGGACATGATCAACAAAGGAGGCGGCATTGCCGGTCGCAAGGTGGAGCTCGCCACCGAGGATACCGAATCCAATCCCGCTCCCGGGGCGCGCAAGCTGCGCAATCTGATTCAGCGCGGCAACGCCGAATTCATCGTGGGCTCGGTGCATTCCGGCGTGATGCTGGCGGCGCTGCCCATCGCCTCCGAGCTCAAGACGCCGTATTTCTCGACCGGCGAGGCAACGGAGGTGACCGGCTCCAAGGGCACGCGCTTCTCGTTTCGCACCGGCACCGACACCTACTCGATCGCCGCCGCCAGCATACCGTGGTGCGTCGAGAACCTCGGCAAGGTGTGGTCGATCATCTATGCCGACTATGCCTGGGGCCAGAGCACCAACCAGGAATCAAAGCTGAACATCGAGAAATCCGGCGGCAAGGTGCTCGCCAGCATTCCGGTGCCGCTCGATACCAAGGACTTCGTGCCCTACCTCGCCCAGATTCCGGGCGACAGCGAGGCCGTGCTGCCGGCGTTCATCGGCTCTCTGTCGGTGGCGTTCTACACGCAGGCAAAAGCGATGGGTCTGGAGAAGAAAATGAAAATGTTCTCGTCCTCGGCGAGCCTGGAATCGATCGATCCCGGCGACATCCAGGGCGCGGCCGAAGGCGTGTACTTCTTCGAGAATTTCCCGCGCATGCTGGCGCACAAGAACGACGAGTACCACAAGGAGTTCAACAAGCTCATCGGCATCGACGACGTCTACGCCAAGGAGATCGGCGGCACGCGGGTGATGGACAAGAGCCATGGCTGGCAGGCCTGGGAGGACATCTTTGCGATCAAGGCCGCAATCGAGACTTCCGGATACAAGACCCGCAAGGACATCGAGGGCGCCATCGTGGCGCTCGAAGGCATGCAGATGAAGAATTCGCTCGAGCATCCGCAGGGCGACAAGCTCATCCGCAAGGAGGACCATGCCGGCATCATTGATTGCTACATCAGCCGGGTGGAGAACGGAAAGTACGAGGTCAAGCGGCGCATCCCCAAGGAGGACATCGCGAAGAACATGCCGCTGCGGCATAACCTCTCGACGCTGCCGGTCTGACGCGTACCGCTGCGGCGGCGGCGTGACGTCGCGCCGCCGCAGCGTGCTTGAAGGACTGACGCGCTCGCGGGCATCGCGTCGCCACCTCTGCGGCAAATACAGGCGCTTATTGTCTAATAGATGCGATGTCATGCGCCGGAAGATATCCAGCAAGAGGTCCGTCCAGGCCCACAGTTGCTCGCACTTTTTGCCGGCTATGACGCGATACGCGACCGCTGCGGCAGTGTGATGCTGCTCAGTTCGCGACTTGCGTGCTCTTCAATTTTCAAAGCGCGCGCTTGCCTAGCCTGAACAATTGGCGCAATTTCTTTCCTGAGCTTGTCGAGAATTGCCAGCTTCTCGGCAAAGCTTAGGGACGCACGCTCTCGGCGACCGCGCGCCTTCTGAGCAAGAATATCCGTGATATCGGGGTACTGCGCTCTGCTCATGAGCTTGAATCTAATCCCAGGAGGTTGAGTTTTCCAGCCTTGGCGCAGTAGGCGTTCCAAGCGGGCATAAGGTCGAAACGCTTCAGGACGGCCCTGAGAGTGCTCAGATCTACTGCTTTTTCATCCAGGAAGGCATCAACTCTAGCCAAGTCTTTTAACCGACCTACTTTCAAGGACGTCGCCACCAAATATTCCGATCTCGCCACCCGAGCCTTGAATGGACCGTCAGTCCCCTTGTAATTGACCTCAATTGCATTGATCAAAGCTTCCTCGTCCAAAGCTGAGGCGACCGGCAGAAATTGAACCGGCCAATCCTCAATCATGATCCCCACACCGCTTCGCTCGGTGTACCCCATTGTTGCCAGTGCGGATTCGATGGGAGCTAGCAGAATCAGCCCCTTGTGCTCCCCAAAGTCCGCCAGCGAAACGAGAATATCCAAATCTTCCGTGAACGCGGGCTGGATGTAGTTCAGCGCGCCCACAGCGCCAATGATCGCATATTGCTCTATCGCACCTTGTTCGGCCAGTCTGGTAACGACCTCAATTGCCTTCTCTAGAGACATTTTGATTGACGGGCCTCAATCGTCTTTCGGGTGCAATCCCGATTCAAAACTGTCTCATCGCGCTGAAATGAAATAAGGACGACTTTCAGTGACGCTCCTTAGGGGATACGAAGGGAAGCTGAGGAACCCTCGATAAAATCGACACAACTAGGCTGCCTGCCGCACTGCGTGATACCACCTGAGTGTACCACCAGCAAGCCCCCGCGCCTGTGTTTGAACTTGGCGTACAGGGTAGGGCGCCACGACGCAGACGCCACAGGGCCTAATGCCCCCGTATGCGCGCCATGACGCGGCTGAAGAAACCTGGAGCAGCGACGTGCTCATCCTGCTCCATCGACGCACGCTTGACCCATGGCGCCGCCCCTACGGGCATGGGCGGGCTTTCAGCCTCACGACCATCTTTGATGTACACCACCCGACGCTCCGTGACGTGGCATGTCGAGCAAACAAACGTATGGTGCTCAACTCCGCGGACAAGGACGGTCTCGTCCGGGACCACGTTCGTTAGGATCAGCTCACCGCCACATGCCCTACAACGCATTGCGCAGCACTCGCGCCAGTCACATACGCATCCCCCGCGCTGCTGAAAGTATAGGACTTTGGCGACATTATGCTGCGGTATCAACGCTACTGCTGGGCTTTGCTCTATGGGGGGCGTGAGGCCGCTAATGGAACTTTATGAGCCCCCCAGGCAGCGGGTTTCACTTCGGAGTAGCGATCTCCGTCCCGTCTTTTTCGTCCGCCATCATCGCCTGCATCCATTCCCTTGCCATCTGGAACAACTGCTGACGAAGCTCAGGAGGCGTATTTGGCTGCTGTGCGAGTTTCACACAGTCCTGGGCGTACTTTTGGAAGTCCTTGGGCGTTTCGAATGACAGGGCACAAGCTCTTGGCTCGGGTCATTGGCCATCACTCTAAACCAAAGTTCCGGTTCCAAGTTCCCTCGTCGCGAGCCGCGTACGGCCTCCCCACGGCGAACCCTACTTCGGAACGAAAAGTCCAGTCCTTGCGTTGTATCAGATAATCGACCCGCCGGGTGCCCGCATGGCTCGTAGATACGGTACAGGAAAAACCCTGCAATCGGCGCGCAAGCACCTGATCATCAAAGAAATCCAAGCAGCTGTCGCCAGCGAACTGGCCGCACGATCGGAGGTTTCCAAAACCATGCCCCAGCGGATCGCGGACTTGCTGCGCGAGCTGCATAGACGACTGCGTGACCCGGGCCCGGAGGTGGCGCCACGCTCCGACCCGAGGCACGGATGAGCGCGGTTTCAGCGGCACGAGGAACCAGCCATGAGCGACGAACGGACCCGACGAGGCCTTCGCCAATGGCGCAACGGTGACATCATCGCGGTCCTCGCAGCGATGGTCGTCGTGATGGCTCTGATCACCTTTACGCTGCAAAGGAACTCCCCGTTGGTTGCCACTGGTCCCAGCATTACCCCCGCGTCAGAGCCCAGCACAACGGGCCAACGAGGGGTCGTGCCCATGCGCGGGCGCCGAGACATTGAGCGGTGAAACAACACGATCAACACTGGAGCGACAGCGCCCGCGCTGACTGGGGCAGCGCAGTCGTAGTAGCTCTTGTGCTCACCGTAGCCACTCTCTTGGCTGCAATCTCCATCGCAGCGTTCGACAACCCAGCACGCCTCGCGAGTTGTTACAGCACCACCACGTTCGAGCTGCCTGCGACCGCGCAGGGCGGTGGGTCGCGCGAGACGGACGGAAGGGCGCGGTAGCGGCTACTGGCCAAGTGTAGGGTAGGCAACTTAAAAGCTGCTGGCGCGTTATCCCGGCATGAAGGGACTACTTCACCAGCTGCTCGAAATCGCGCCTCCGTCCGACCGCTACATCATGGCTGCGGCACTGGTGGGCTCAGCCGTGGTGCTCACGGTAGCGGCGGCCACTGTGCAGCTAGTCGCCCTAGCGGGCTAGGTGAGACGCAGAGGCGCTGGGATCACCGCGCCCCTAACGGCACTTTCGCGCAGTCGGATCGGGTCGCGCTCGCCTCCCTGTGCAAGCGCGATGATCCGTTTCGCGACCAAGAGGGCCGCAGGATCAGTTCGGCCAAGGCCCAGCTCCAGCAGCGCCGCATCGAATGCGGTCGCCAAGACCTTCAGCTCGTCGGGTCCAAACGAGTGCTGCTCCTTCACCAGATGATTGATCGGCATGGGTTTGGGCGTGGGCGCAATGCACCTGCTGACACTGAACGGGGATTGTGACAGAGCGTTGAAAGGCAACTACCGCACATCAGCCTTCCACAGGGTCTGGGGCGCCCACCCGACCCCGCAGAACGCCTTGATCCCCAACACGCCCGCACATGCTGCTCGTTCTGTCCGGCCCGTTCTTTGGACGATACCGGGAGCAGATCGGCGACCTTCTGCGCAAGCAGCGTCTGCCTGCTATGTTTGTCTTCAAGGGATACGTTGAGGCTGGAGGTCTCATGTCCTACGGGGCGGACGCGACAGCGATGTACCGACAAGCTGGAACGCTCATGGGCAAGGTTCTCACGGGGACCAAACCTGCTGACCTTCCCGTCGAGCAGCCAAACAAGTACGAGATGGTCGTCAATCTGAAGGCCTCCAAAGCAATGGGCATTGAGCTGCCCGTCTCCACCTTGCTCCGCGCCGACGAGGTCATCGAATGAACCGCCGAGACCTCATCGCGCTCCTCGGGGGCACAGCGGCTGTGTGGCCGATGGGGATGATTACAGAGTGAGCCGCACACAAGCTGCCCCACTACGAGCGCGCAAGATGCGGCGGATCAGCGGCAGCTTCTGGACGCCGAAGCGTGACGAGCAGCTCCGGTCAGAACTGCGCAACGAGGCTTTCAAAAAAAGAGATAAACCTTCGACGCCGCGCCTGCCTTCCAGCCTTCAAACGCTGCACGCAGCTTCTCCCTGACGATCTGTGAACCAGCTCCGCCATGCACGCCTACACGCCTCAACTTACACCTTGTGCATGTGACGGAGGACGCGCCGCCTGGTGAGGGGCGCTATCGCACGCCACGATGCCACAAGCCGGAATCGCGCACACAAGCATCAATCTCGGGGCCGCGCTTGCCAGCCTTGATGCACATTTCGGCGGTTTCGCCTGTTCGGCCTCAAATGGTGGCACGATTATCTGGTGCTTTGCGCGTCCTCCCCGTGACGTCGGGCGATAATGTTTACGATCTTAAGCGTCATCACAACCTCACCGGCCTGGTTGAATACTTCGATAAACGAAGTAACCACGCCGCGATCCGACTTGGATTTTGATGGCGTGGCTTTCAGGACGGTCACGCGTACCGATAGCCGATCGCCCGGTCGCACCGGCTTGACCCAGCGCAATTCGTCGATGCCCGGAGAGGCAAGACTTCGCGACGTGAGTCAGATAATGCTCGACATAAAGCCGCATCATCAGTCCCCCAGTGTGCCAGCCACTAGCAATGAGACCGCCGAACAACGTCTCCTTTGCCGCCTCTGGGTCGATGTGAAAAAGCTGAGGATCGAAGCGTTGAGCGAAGGAAATGATCTCGTGCGCCTCGACCGCAATACTGCCGAAGGTATGAACGTCGCCTTCGATATAGTCCTCGAAGTAACGATCGTCGATGGAGTGCGAAAAAGCCATTGCGCTCTGGGGAAGAATTTCCGGACTGTCTCTAGCACCACCTTTCGGAAGTTTCCGAACGCATACATGCTATGTGGCGGGCTGGGTCGAACGTTGACCTTCTATCCATCGGTAAGATTGACTAGGGAGCTAATAGGTGTTTTACGGCGGACCTCCTACGGTCGGAGAAATACCCTAGCCTGGATTTCCACGGCGCGGAATTGAGCTAACACGGGGTAGGTGACGAGCGCTACGAGACGATGCGGAGTGGGCGGCCGTGCCACCACCGGACGGGGAAGTCAGAGATCTCGCCGTTGTTCAAAGCCGAACTCGCGACCGTCTCGTTCAACGCCGCGAAAGCGGGAAAATTATCCCGCGGTTTTCAAGATTGCGAGCAAATCGGCTCGTTTGAAAAGTCAGGTGTTCGAGGTGCGCTGGGCGCCGCAAGGGTATCGAAGGGAGTGTATCGAGCGCCATCGAGATGGTTGGAGCGGGATACATAGGGGGTCCGGCATCTATGCGCACGATTGGGAGGGGGTCTCCAAGATTTCAACGAGGGTCGGAGGGGGGGTGGGCATCTATGACCCTCGCGGCCGAGGGGGGCAGACGTCTGGGCGCGTAGGGCTTTTCGCCTGAGGGGGTCATTGGTGCCCCGCAACGGGCGGGCAATCGATTTGCGCGATCGGATCCAGTCGCATGGCTTCTGCGACTGTGACTGCATCTCTGGACGCTGTCATCAAACCGCAGAGGTTGTTGCTCCAATGGCAAGTCCGCTTTTTGAGGTGAACCGGCCATTGCTGTTGCAATGCGGTAATGCGTGCTTTTGACCCTTAGGTGACGTTGGCACCCCAAATTTGCTGTGATGCACAACACTCTCGAAGCGTGATAGCCTCGACCCGCCCGGAGTCTCGGCAGCACGGCGGAAGCCCCATGAGGCGACGGAAATTCATCGCACTGCTCGGTAGTGCCGCCGTTGCATGGCCGCTCGCGGTACACGCACAGCAGCCGGCGATGCCGATAGTTGGCATTTTAAGCAGCTCGTCATTTGCCGCATTCGCCGATCTCCTGGGTGCATTCCGCCAAGGTCTCAAAGAGAGCGGCTATATTGAAGGCCAAAACGTCGCCATCGAGTCGCGCTGGGCGGAAGGCCAATTCGAGCGCCTACCCCAGCTGGCAGCTGAACTGGTGCAACTGCGCGCGGCGGTCATCGTCACGACCGGGGGCAGCTCGAACCTCGCGGCCAAGACGGCGACCTCGACAATTCCGCACGTCTTTTTAAGCCAGGATGATCCAGTCAAGTTGGGCTTGGTGGCGAGCTTCAATCAGCCGGGCGGCAATGCAACCGGGATGAGCTTGTTGACCAGCGCTCTGGTGGCCAAGCGGCTGGAGTTTGTGAGGCAGCTGTCTCCAGCCGGCGCGCCAATATCCTATCTCATGAATCCGCAGGCTCCGGAGGCAGAATTTCACTTGAGCGACATACAAGCTGCGGCGCAAGAGAGCGGACAGCAGATCAGTATTCTAAACGCCAGCAGCGAACGCGATATTGACAATGCTTTCACTGTGCTCGCCCAACGGGGAGGTGCGCTCATCGTCAGTACCGATCCATTCTTTGTCGTCCGTTCTCATCAAATCGTCGTGCTAGCGGCATACCACAAAATTCCTGCGATTTATGATCGTCGCGAGTTTGTCGCGGCTGGTGGCCTCATAAGCTACGGTACGCACCTGCCCGACGCATATCGCCAAATTGGCGTGTATGCCGGCAGGATCATCGCAGGAGCAAAGCCTTCCGACCTTCCGGTTATGCAGCCAACCAAGTTCGAGCTTGTGATTAATCTCAGGACGGCAAAGGCACTCGGCCTTACAATTCCGCCGAGCGTGCTCGCCATTGCCGACGAGGTTATCGAATGAGACGCCGTTTTGCTGCGCTGCATGAGTTGGGAATTGGCACAGGGCGGCTGAGCGGGAATGTCCGTATTGACGGAGAGTATCGGAGGGTAAGCGGTCTCACTGCCGGCGGGCTCATTACCGCAGCTCATAAATCTCACTTAACATCGATCGCTCCGGTCGTTTTGTCTGTTGCTTATGAAGTCAAGCCCGCGGACGACCCGAAAGCACCTCCGCCATTCAAAAATTCTCATGAGAGTGCGGCGATAAGCCACCCTTGCGAGCGCAGCCGTATTCTTCGCATAGATAAGAAAGACCGCCTTCGCACGGATGGCCGGTAATTGAGCAAAGCGATGTAAACTTTAATTCGAGATTGTCCTTAGGTCGTCGCTGGTTGTCCCCAAAACACTTCCATACAGAGGATTCGGTCATGTGTTGCACTCCAGGCTAGTTAGAAGCGCCGCGTCCACGATTGGGTAGCGGTAATTATTTCGATCGCCCAAGAGCGGGGTGATGGACATAGGGACGGGCGTCAAACCCGAAGCAGCATCAAATGTTCTGGCGACCTCGCTCCTGGCGCGAGTTGCGAGCATCTCACGTCAGTTAAGCCTAAAGCACTTCGTTTCTTGCTGTTGAATTATGGAATTATGTCTCTGAAGCGCACGTTTATGGCCGAAGTCGAAGGTACTGCGGACCTGCCAGGAAACCTGCATCGTGCCGACCTCCGCCCAATAGACCCAGCTCCTCCCCTCCGCCATCCCTTTGCCGTGGGATACTGCGAGATATCCGGCGCTGGTCGCTATCCGCTATAGGATGGAAGCCCAAAAGCTAGCGTACGTCCGCGGTAAGGGGAACAGGGGGATTATCCGGGCATTAAATAGGGGTCCAAAGCAAATCGTTATGGACGCGACGGTACGAAAGCTGGTCTTTATCGCCCTGGCCGCTTGTTTGGGGCTCGGTTTGGCCTGGCAGCAAGAAGCGGACTTCTTCGCGATGTTCTTTGCGGCAGCGGCAGCGCTTGCGGGCGTTGAGGCTATTCAGCGACTAGGACGCGATAGGCGCAGCTAGGGTCTAGCTCACAATGCGCAGAAGAATGCCAGCCGCCATCATTTCCTCGACGGCGATCAGCGGGTCGGTGATGCTGGGACCACCGTGGGCTTTTGGGTTGCGTATCTCGCCAAAAGCCCCTTTGGGCGTCTTCATGTTTCCAGTTTTTGTTCTCGGTAGATGCGCTCGAACAAACTTCACAGCGTTCGATACGTAGTCGGTTATATGGTCGGCAGCATCATTCAAACGTGGAATATCTGCTTTGGCACTGAGAAGACGACCTGGTATTGGTCTCAAGCAGGGTGCTGTCGATTTGAAGGTGGCGTAGGGGGGGTAAGGTGGGCCGCCGAACTGGCTCGGCTTACAGGCAGTTCAGATGGGCACCCGTTTCTAAGAACTAATTGACTTTGTTGTCTTTTAGTTCTACGAGCATCAAACCCCCAACAATCTGTTGGGTCATCCCACAATCATCGAATTCTAAGATTGGAAATGAAATGGCCAAGAAAAACTCAAAACGACGCGAATGGACCAAAACAGACATTCGCGAACTAAAAACACTTGCTCGGGCGAAGACTCCAGCAGGAAAAATCGCTCGGTCACTTAAGCGGTCGGAAGGAGCTACTCGTCAGAAGGCGTTTAGCCTGGGCGTTTCCCTGGATTCTCGTGGCTAGAGCAGCAACTCAACAATTGCCACGTCAATAGGCCCGCTGCTTCGGGATGGTGCGCCAAAAGCTAGCGTACGCCCGCGGTAAGCGGAAATGGAAGGATGGACCGTTTCCTATCCCAGGACCACCGGATCAGATGACCACGCTCGGGTGCCTCTGGTCCGGAGGCCGGTCGTAATGTCCGTTGATTGAGGGGAAGCGGACAGCAATGCTGCGGCGCGGTAATGCCGGGATTATGACCCACAGCAGAACTCCGTGCTGCATCGCACAAGCGATCAGCCATCTCACTACGACGGCAGCTTGCGGTGGCTTAAGATCAGTACCTGATTGCCGACGTCGAAGGCCCCTCCTTCAATCTCTCGTACAGTTACGCATCGCCGTTTGGACCGGCGATACTCGTGACACAAGACCCATCTCGGACATAAGCGGTGCAAAATGGTGCATTGCGCTCTCGTCCTCTGACCCCGGTCCAAGCCCCTCTCAAAGTCGCCACGGGTGTGATACCCTTCGCTGCCCCTGGCGTGGTTCTAAGCGTCGTGGGAGGGCTTCATGCGAGGGTGGCTAGTCGTCACGTCGATTGAGTTGGTGGCGTGGCCGCTCGCTAGACCGGCGCGGCGGCGGGCGGCGTAGCAATGAAGGTGCGCCGCCGGAAGACAACGAAGGTCAAGCGCCGTAAGGAGCGGACGGCTGCACGCCGTCGCGGCGCCCCGAATGACAATCTGAAACGGACGCTGGCAAAGTACCGCCGCGAGCTCAAGGAAGCTTTGGAGCGGCAGACGGCGACCTCGGAAGTGCTGCGCGTCATCTCAAGTTCGCCGGGCGAGTTGGCGCCGGTGTTCGAGGCCATGCTGGCGAACGCGGTTCGGATTTGCGATGCCAAATTCGGATTTATGAATCGATACGATGGCGATACCTGGAAGATTGCAGCAGTGCACGGTGCGGCGCCGGCATATACCGAATACCTGCAGCAGCGCGGATATAAGCGGCCAGGACCTGAGACCGTCGTTGCGCGCATCGCCAGGACCAAGCAGATGGTCCATATCGCCGACCTAGCGGCGTCACGAGGCTATGCCGAGCGCGATGCCGTTGTCGTCGCAGCTGTCGAACGCGGTGGCGTTCGGACGTTGCTCGGCGTGCCGATGCTCAAGGAAGACGAACTGATTGGCGCTATTCTCATTTACCGCCAGGAGGTTCGTCCATTCACCGATAAGCAGATCGAGCTGGTCACGAATTTCGCGGCGCAGGCCGTCATCGCCGTCGAGAACACCCGCCTGCTCAACGAGCTGCGGCAGCGCACCGACGATCTGAGTGAATCGTTGAAACAGCAGACCGCAACGGCCGAGCTACTGCAGGTAATCTCGAGCTCGCCGGGCAACCTGGAGCCCGTTTTCCAGGCCATGCTGGAGAACGCGACCCGCATCTGCGGAGCCAAGTTCGGCACGCTCTACTTGTATAATGGAGATGCATTTCATGCCACGGCGTTTCACAACGCGCCACCGGCGTTCATCGAAGATCGCAAACGTGCGCCACTTCGTCCACCCCCCGATAGCAGTCTGGGCCGCGCGGCCCGCACAAAACAAGTCGCTCACGTCCTCGATAGTACGAAACGCGAATCCTACGTGCAGCGCGATCCATTTGTAGTTGCCGGCGCGGAACTTGGTGGCTATCGAACAATCCTCTCGGTGCCGATGCTAAATGAGGATAAATTAATCGGCGCGATCAGTATCTACCGCCAGCAAGTGCGTCCATTCAGCGAGAAGCAGATCAAACTGGTGCAGAATTTTGCCGCGCAGGCCGTCATCGCCATCGAGAACACGCGCCTGCTTAATGAGCTGCGCGAATCGCTGCAGCAACAGACCGCCACTGCTGACGTGCTCAAGGTCATCAGCCGCTCGACTTTCGATTTGAAAGCCGTACTCAATACCCTCGTCGAGTCAGCTGCCCGCCTGTGTGACGCCCACATGACGGCGATCACTCGCCAGAAAGATATGAATTACCATATGTTAGCCACCCACGGATTCCCGCCAGGTTTCCAGCAATACATTGAGGCTGTGCCAATGGCATCGGGGCGGGGATCGTTGACTGGTCGAGTTTTGCTTGAGGGCAAACCGGTTCATATCGACGATGTGCTGGCCGATGCCGAATACATGATGCGTGAAGCCGTAACTAGAGCCGGCACTCGTACGATGCTAGGCGTGCCGCTCCTACGCGATGGGATGCCGATTGGCGTGATGACGTTGCTGCGCAATACAGTCCAGCCCTTTTCCGATAAGCAGATCGATCTGGCCGCCACCTTCGCCGACCAAGCTGTGATCGCGATCGAGAACGTGCGTTTGTTCGACGAAATCCAGGACAAGAGCCGCCAGCTCGCGGAGGCGAGCCAGCACAAGTCGCAGTTCCTCGCCAACATGAGCCACGAGCTGCGCACGCCACTCAACGCCATTATCGGAGTGAGCGAGATGCTGCGGGAGGATGCGGAGGCATTGAAGCAGGACACCGAGCCGCTCGACCGGGTGCTCGGTGCGGCGCGGCATCTTCTCGCATTGATCAACGATATCCTCGACCTCTCGAAGATCGAGGCCGGGCGGATGGAGCTTCATCTCGAATCCTTTGCTCTTGTGCCGCTGATCGACGGTGTCATCAAGACGATCGAGCCGCTTGCGGCGAAGAACGGGAACCAGGTCGCGGTCCATTGCGACGCTGCAATAGGGACGATGCATGCCGACCAGATGCGGCTGCGACAGGCACTCTTGAACCTGTTGAGCAACGCCAACAAGTTCACCGAGCACGGCAGCATCACCATCGACGCGCGGCAAGGGGAAGAGGACGGCCGCGACTGGCTCACCATCGCGGTCGCCGACACCGGGATCGGCATGACGGCGGAGCAGATGGGCAAGCTGTTCCAGGAGTTCTCGCAGGCCGATGCGTCCACCACCCGCAAATACGGCGGCACCGGCCTTGGCCTCGCGATCAGCAAACGCTTCTGCCAGATGATGGGCGGCGACATTACCGTTGCAAGCGAGCCAGGAAAGGGCTCGACCTTCACCGTCCGCCTGCCGCGAATGGCACAGAGCGATGCAGGGCTCGTGACCGAGGCGCGTCGGGGGGCGCGTACTCAGCCCGCTCCTCCGATGGCCGAGGGCGTGGAAGAGCCGCTGATCCTGGTCGTGGACGACGATGCGACGGTGCGCGAGCTTGTGGAGCGGCATCTGGAACGGGCAGGCTTTGGAGTGGTCACGGCGGGCGGTGGCCAGGAAGGGCTGCGGCTGGTGCGGGAATTGCGGCCTGCAGCCGTGACCCTCGACATCATGATGCCTGATCTCGATGGCTGGACGGTGCTTGCCGCCATCAAAGGCGATCCCGCGCTGGCAAGCACTCCGGTCGTGCTGATGTCCATCGTCGACCAGAAGAACCGCGGCTATGCGTTGGGGGCGGCGGACTATCTGGTAAAGCCCGTGGATCGCACCAAACTTATCGAGACGCTGACCGGTATCTGCGGCTCGACCGCGGGACACGCCCTTCTGGTCGATGACGACGAGCTGGTCCGCCGCGGGGTGCGCCAAGCGCTGGAGCCGATCGGGTGGCGGGTGACCGAGGCGGAGAATGGCGAGGTTGCCGTTGGGGTGCTTGCCGCTGGGCGGCCCGACGTGATCATTCTCGACCTGATGATGCCGAAGATGGACGGGTTCGAATTCCTAGACGAACTGCGCTTACGCCCGGAGTGGCAGGATGTCCCGGTGGTGATCATCACCGCGAAGGACCTGACGGAAGAGGACCGCAATCGCCTCAATGGCGGCGTTGAGCGAATAATTCAAAAGAGCAACCGCGACGAAATGCTTCGTCAACTCAGCCGCGAGATTGGTAAATGCATCAAACGGCAGACGCCGAGGATCACTTGAAGATTTCCAACCTGTGGGGTCGCGACACTGTGTGAACTGCTTCACACAGAAGTTTTGCGCCTAGCTGGTAGCCTGTTTTCCGCCTGGTCACCTTACCGTTGCGGCAGTTCAGCCGCGAGATCAGCAAGTGCGTCAAACGACAAACCACGAGGGGCGTATGAAGATTCTTTACGTAGAGGACAACGAAGATAACGTCTACATGCTGAAGAACCGGCTTTCGCGGGCGGGGTTCACCGTCATAATCGCCACCCACGGCACGGAGGGGGTTGCCATGGCGATCTCTGAGCAGCCTGATCTCATTCTCATGGACCTCACACTGCCCGATATCAACGGAGAAGAGGCGACGCGACGGCTCAAGGCCGATCCGACCACAAAGGGTATTCCCGTTATTGCCCTCACGGCGAACGCTATGGCGAGCGACAGGGAAAAGGCGATCGCCGCAGGCTGCGATGACTTCGACACCAAACCGGTGGACATGCCTCGCCTGCTCGGAAAAATTGATGCACTGAAACCTCATCAGCATGGCCGTGAGGTGATCCATATTTGAAGACTGGCAATGTCGGCTCCTGGTTGCAAAAAAATCGGGTGAGGAGCCGTCTGTGCGCAACCATTCGAAGTTGACCCAACTGATTGGCCGCCAAATTTGCTGTGATGCACAACGCGGCATTTCCTACAATGGCGTGGTAGGATTGCAATCCTCGGATTGAGGAGAGCACGCATGAGCCGGCGCAAATTCATCACGCTGCTCGGCGGCGCGGCGGCCGCCTGGCCGCTGGCGGCGCGCACGCAGCAGGCGAAGCTGCCTGTGATCGGGTTCCTCAATAGCGGATCGCCCGGGGCATTCGGACCTGTCGTTTCCGCGTTCCGCCAAGGACTGGGAGAGGCCGGTTACGTCGAGCACCGCAATGTCGGCATCGAATACCGCTGGGCGGAAGGTCAAGTGGATCGATTGCCGGCGTTCGCAAGCGAGCTCGTGCGCGCTCAGGTCGCGGTGATTTGTGCCGGCAGCCCCCCGGCCGCGCTGGCGGCGAAGGCGGCCACGACAACCATCCCGGTCGTTTTCACCAGCGGCGAGGACCCCGTCAAATTGGGTCTCGTGGCGAGTTACAACCGGCCCGGTGGTAATGTCACTGGCGTCGCCTTGTTGATCGACGTACTCGGCGCGAAGCGGCTCGGGCTGCTGCGCGAAATCGTTCCAGCGGCCACGCTAATCGCCGTGCTGCTCAATCCGAGCTGGGCGACGTTCGATACCCAATTGAACGACGTGCAAGAGGCAGCGCGTGCCGTCGGACAGCAAATCCATGTCCTGCGCGCAAACACCGAACGCGAGATCGACGCAGCTTTCGACACGGCGAAGGAGGTTCGCGCCAGTGCAATGATGGTCGGTCCGAGCACGTTCTTTACCGTCCGGCGCGACCAGATTGTTGGACTCGCGGCACGCGATGCACTGCCGACGATCTACGGCCAGCGCGAATTCATGGCTGCCGGTGGACTGATGAGCTACGGGACGAGCTTTACCGACGCATATCGCCAGGCCGGCGTCTACAGCGGCAAAATTTTGGGCGGCGCGCGACCGGCCGAGCTGCCGGTGGTGCAATCAGCCAAGTTCGAGCTACTGATCAACCTCAAGGTTGCCAGATCGCTTGGTCTGACAATTCCACCTGGGTTGCTTGCCATTGCCGACGAGGTGATCGAGTGAAGCGCCGCGAGTTCATATCGCTCCTCGGCGGCGGGGCGGCCGTATGGCCGCTCGCGGCGCGCGCGCAGCAAGGCGAGCGCATGCGGCGCATCGGCGTGCTCATGGGCGTGACCGATTCGGAACAGCAGGCGGGCCTCGCGGTATTCCAGAAAGTGCTGCAACAATTAGGTTGGATCGACGGCCGGAACGTGCGGATCGACACCCGGTGGGCAGAAGGCGATGCCCGCGAGATTCGCAGACTCGCGAGCGAGTTGGTGACGCTGGCGCCGGACGTCATCCTTGCATCCGGCACGGCGGCAATGGGGACGTTGCTGCAGGCCACGCGCACCATACCGATTGTGTTCAATAATGTCGCCGACCCTGTTGGTGCCGGCTTCGTCAAGAGTATGGCGCGGCCGGGCGGCAACGCTACCGGCTTTATCCAGTTCGAATACACCTTGAGCGGGAAATGGATGGAACTGCTCAGGGAGATCGCTCCGAACGTCACGCGAGTGGCCGTCCTTCGAGATGCCGCCATAACGTCAGGCATCGGCCAATTCGCCGTAATCCAGTCCGTGGCGACGCCGTCGGTCAGGGTGGAGGTTAGCGCGATCGACGTGCGCGATGCCGGCGAGATCGAGAGCGACATCGCGGACTTTGCGCGCATGCCCAACGGCGGTCTGATCGTGACGGCTAGCGCGTTGACGGCGGTTCACGCCAAGCTGATCATCGCGCTTGCGGCCCAGCACAAATTGCCTGCGGTCTACTATCGACGCGGCTATGTCGCCGTTGGTGGCCTGATTTCCTATGGGTATGATCTGGTCGATCAGTACCGGGGCGCAGCCGGTTATGTCGATCGTATCCTGAAGGGCGAAAAGCCTGCCGACCTGCCGGTGCAGGCGCCCACCAAGTACGAGCTTGTGATCAACCTCAAGACGGCGAAGACGCTCGGCATTGACATCCCGGCGCAGGTTCTCGCCCGCGCCGACGAGGTAATTGAATGAGGCGTCGACATCATCACGCTGCTCGGCGGCTCGGCGGTCGCGTGGCCGCTTGCAGCGCGGGCGCAACAGCCAGCGATGCCGGTGATCGGGCTTCTCAACGTTACATCGCCTGATACGAACGTGAACCGCCTGCGCGCATTTCGCCAAGGCCTCAAGGACACCGGCTATATTGAAAGCGAGAACGTGGCGATCGAATACCGCTGGGCAGAGAGCCAAAACGATCTGTTGCCGTCGTTGGCAACCGATTTGGTTCGTCGCAAGCTAGTCGTGATTGTCGCGGGGGATACCCCTTCGGTCCTGGCGCTAAAGGCGGCGACCTCGACCATTCCGATCGTTTTCTTAACAGCGGGCGACCCAGTTGCACTTGGACTCGTCGCCAGCCTGAACCGGCCCGGCGGCAACCTCACCGGAACAACCACGCTGACTTTGGAGGTCGGGTCGAAGTGGTTGCAGCTGCTGCATGAGATGGTTCCGGCGGCCAGCAGCAGAACCGCAGGAAGATGAAGTCCCCGAGCCCGGTTAGAAGTTGTCTCGGTCGTACTCTTCGGCGACCTTCCTCCACGCCGCGGCTATCTCCTTCAGGGCACTGCGCTGCTGCTCGGTCCTGGCAACTTCTTCCGCCAGACGATCGCATTCCTCCGCAAAACCCCGGAACTGTTCTGACGTGTCCATAGTACACCCCAGCGCTCATGGGGTCGCATGTGAATGTCATGCACCCGACACACCTACATAGGTATTGTCCGCCGTTGGTGCGTTTCGCGGGTAGAGCTGGTATCCTGTAGGGCACGGAAGGGCAGCGGCCATCTTAGAGGCTCGGTGGGGCGCACCAAGCAAGGCCGGCCACAATGTCCGGTAATGAAGAACGGCAGGTCAAGATCGCAAGCGTATTCACTTTTGCAGCGAACAAGGCGCGTTTTGAGCTTCGCCGTGAAGTCGAGAAATCCAGTATCCAGACACATGCAGACAGCGCCATCATCACGGCTTGGGTCAGAGGTCAAGGACGCCTCCGAATCAGATTTTCTGTAGGAGAGGATAACAGCATCCGGCTCTCTGGCACGGAACGAACCGGCGAAATTGGTTATCTCTACGACAACGGCATCGAAGGCGCGGTGGCAAAGGCCATCGTAAGCGAAGTTCGTAAAAAGTCCGGATAGGGACTGGTTCGCCGCGGTACTCGCGTGCTTCAGCTTTCCACGCGCCTATCGCACCGTGCCGCCACGGGTGACATGAGATATCTTATGTCCGCTTCGGTTGGCTGCGGACATTCGCATGAGCTTATGTGCGAGAAGCAGGAAAATTGGCGCCGGGCAATTTGGGACTTTTTCAACAATATCGACACGAAAGAGCCGCGCAGGCATGTCCGCTCAAGCGCCGCTTACGGAGGAATAGCGGAAGCCGCGTCGAGATGGCGTGACCGCCACTGATTGGAAACTAGAAATGAGCGAAGATTTCTCAGGCTTGTTCGAACACGAGACGGAGGTCGTCACCTTGGCTCCGGGTGAAGTCTTGTTCGAAAAAGGCGAGCCGGGGCGCCTCATGTATGTCGTGAAGGCGGGCGATCTGCAGATTTTCGACGGCAACTATGTTTACGAAACCGTTTCGGCGGGAGGTATTATCGGCGAAATGGCCGTTGTGGATGGGGGTCCGAGAAGTGCAACGGTGCGCGCCACCACGCCCTCGACTGTCATTCCCATAGACGAGCGCCGATTCCTATTCATGGTGCAACAAACTCCATACTTCGCTCTGCGCGTGATGCGGGTACTGACTGCGCGGCTCCGGGCGATGAACGAGCGGGCTAAAGCGCCGGATTCGTGAGTCCGGATTGGGCAGATATTGTTGCAAAAGTCTTTTTGCACTGCTGATCAAAAACTCTTTTGGCCGTAGGCGTCACTTTCGTGTAAAGATGTGGTGGACCTCATGGCCTGACGATAAACTCACGGGCGACCTCGGTAACGTGATTGAGGCCACATCGATCGGCAGTCGTCGGGCGATTTTTTTACAGCAAGAAAATTAGCGCCGGGCAATTTGGGACTTTTGCAACAAAATCGGCACTGAGCTGCCGAGCGGGTATGTCTGCCTTCACGGAGAGTCTTGGAGGGTAAGCGGACCATCGAGCGGACAATTGTGATACAAACCTGCTTGCGTACTGGTGGAGCTAGAGTGCCGTTATGGATCTGAGTGGTTGGCTCCGGAGCCTTGGCCTTGAGCAGTATGAGGCGGCATTCCGCCAGAACGCGATTGACGATTCGGTCCTGCCGAGCTTGACGGCGGAGGACTTGAAGGAGTTGGGTGTCGGTGCTGTCGGACATCGCCGTAAGCTACTCGACGCGATCGCCGCTCTGCGCGCTGAGGCGAGCGCGAAAACACCAGGTCCGGATGCTCTTCCGGTCACCGACAGAACGGCCAACGATACCGCCGAGCGCCGTCACCTCACCGTGATGATCTGCGATCTGGTGGGCTCGACTGCCCTATCGGCGCAACTCGATCCAGAAGACATGAACGCGGTGCTGGATGCCTATCACGCGGCCTGCGCACGCATCATGCTAGCTTATGACGGCTTCATCGGGGATTTTCGGGGCGACGGGATATTGGCCTATTTCGGCTACCCGCGCGCGCACGAAGATGATGCCGAGCGAACCGTGCGGGCGGGGCTCGACATCATTGCCGCCGTTGCACGGCTCGAGACGCGGGCCGCGGAACCGCTCGCGGTCCGCATTGGCATCGCGACCGGTTTGGTGATGGTCGGCGATCTCAGCGGCAAGAGTGCGTTGCGAAAACACGCTTTGGTCGGCGATACGCCGAACGTAGCAGCCCGCCTTCAGGCCTTGGCCGAGCCAGGGACAATCGTCGTCGCCGCCTCGACGCGCCGGCTGCTCGGCGATCTGTTCCGTCTGCGCGACCTGGGCCGACACGAGGTCAGGGGTATTGCCGAGCCGGTTGCGGCGTGGGCGGTCGAGGGCGTGTCGGCTTCCGAGAGCCGCTTCGAGGCGGTCCACGCGGTGGGTCTGACCGATCTCATCGGCCGCGAGGAGGAGGTC
>CAWJDY010000008.1:0-40410 GCA_963841705.1 uncultured Alphaproteobacteria bacterium | reverse complement strand
ATTCGCCGCCGAATCGAGCTCCAGGCCCAACCACCCAAGTCGAGCGGCAATGCGCGAGCGAATGCTGGCCGAATTCTCGCCGATGCCGGCCGTAAACACGAAAGCATCGAGGCCGCCCAGGGCTGAGGCCAGCATCCCGGTGTAAAGCCCAACCCGGTAGCAGAAATAATCCAGGGCAAAGTCGGCCGCAGGATCGCTGCTTGCTTCAAGCTCGCGGACGTCGTTGCTGATGCCGGACAGGCCTTTCAATCCGCATTCGTGATAGAAGAGCTCCTGCACCTCCGCGGCGCTCATTGCCTTCTGATCAATCAGATAAAGCACGACGCCGGGATCGATCTGCCCCGGCCGGGTGCCCATCGGCAATCCGTCGATCGCGGTAAAGCCCATTGTGCTTTCGATGCTGCACCCGCCCGCGAGCGCGCACATGGAGGCGCCGCTGCCGAGGTGCGCGACGATCACGCGGCCGGATGCGATCTCCGCTGCCACCTCGGGCAGCCGGCCGGCAATGTATTCGTATGACAGGCCATGAAAGCCATAGCGCCGCACCCCTTCGGCATAGAAGCGCTCAGGGATGGCGAAGTGATCGACGACCGCGGTGTGACCACGATGGAAGGCGGTGTCGAAGCAGGCAACCTGGGGCAGATCGGGAGAATGGGCGAGAATGGAGCGGATCGCTGCAAGGTTGTGCGGCTGGTGCAGCGGCGCCAGCGGGACATAGCGTTCGAGCCGCGCGAGCACGTCGGCGTCGATGGCGACCGGACGGTCAAAATCGGGACCGCCATGCACGACGCGGTGCCCGACCGCGGTGGGGCGGATGTCCAGCTCCTCGCGCAGCCACGTGCCTGCCGTTTGCAGCGCGACCGGCACGCTGGGAACAGCACCTTTATCGTATTCGCGGTCCACCATGCTGTTGGCATCCGCCCCGCTCGCTCGCAGCCGCGGCCGCGTGCCGATACCATCCATCTGCCCTTTGATCCTGCGAGCGAGCTCACCGCTGCGATCGAGCGTGAAGACCTGAAATTTCACGCTGGAAGAGCCGGCATTGACGACGAGGACGGTGCCCATCGGGAGCGTCAAGCCGCCGGCACTGCTGCGGCCCTGCGCCGCGCATGCGCATACAACACGGCTACCGCACAGGAGGCCATGCGTGCACGCACGGAATCCGCGCGCGAGGTGAGAATGATCGGCACCCGCGCTCCGAGGACGATCCCGGCCGCATCCGCCTTGGCGAGGAACGTGAGGTTCTTGGCCAACATGTTTCCCGCTTCCAGGTCCGGCACGACCAGAATTTGAGCACGGCCGGCAACTGCGGACTTGATGCCCTTGATCTCCGCCGCCTTCGGGTCGATTGCGTTGTCAAAAGCGAGCGGACCGTCGAGCACGCCGCCGGTGATCTGTCCGCGTTCGGCCATCTTGCAGAGCGCGGCGGCGTCGATGGTCGAGGGAATTTTCGGAGTCACCGTCTCGACTGCCGAGAGGATCGCAACGCGCGGATTGCCCAGTCCGACCTGGGTGAACAGATCAATCGCGTTCTGCACGATGTCGCGCTTCACTTCCAGATCGGGAAATATGTTGATGGCGGCATCGGTGATGAACAGCGTCTCCGGATGGGTCGGCACATCCATGATGAAGACGTGGCTTATCCGGCGCGCCGTGCGCAGCCCAGTCTGGCCGGACGTCACCTCGCGCATGAGCTCGTCGGTGTGCAGGCTCCCCTTCATCAGGAGCTCGCCCTTGGACTCGCGGATCAGCTGCACGGCCGTGGCGGCGGCGGCATCGCTATGCGGGGCGTCGACCACCTGGAAGCGACTGATGTCGAGACCATGCCGCTGAGCCACCGCGGAAATCTTCGCAGCCGGTCCCACAAGAATGGGAACGACGATGCCGGCTTCTGCCGCCTCGACGGCACCGCGCAACGAGGTCTCGTCGCAGGGATGCGCCACCACGACGGTCGCCGCGGGCGCCTGCTTTGCGAGCGCGATCAACCGCTCGTATTTGCTGTGCGGCGGCTGCGCCGCCGGTCCGATCGCCGCGATATTACCGATCTCGGTATCCGTCAGCATGATCACCCTCGTTGTTGGAGCGTGGCGCGGATGTGGCGTGCGGTCATGATGCCTTTGCCTGGGTTGGGACGACTGCGAGGCTTCGAGCCCCGGACGATTCCTCGGTGAGCTCGAACAACCGAGCGAGCCGCAGCAGCCGCTCGTTGTCCTCGGCCGACAATTCCCCGCGCGCGCTCATGACCTCCTTGATGAGGTCGAAAGCCTTGCGGCGGGTTTTGGTGTCAGCAGGGAGCATTGACGGAATGGCTGCGAGCGCGGCTTCCGTATCGATCAGCAGGATGTAAAACTGCTCGCGTACCATCGTCTTGAACTCCGACAAGGGCATGTCGGCATGAGCTTTGCGAATGCGCCGCACGGCCTCGAACCCGCGTTCGTCGACGCTAGCCCGTGGCATCCCCGCATAGAGGAGCCCGCGGACGACCGCTTCGCGCAGCCCTCCTGCCGGAATGCGTGCCTTGAGCTCTGCAATGCGCTTCTGCAGGAGCTCGCGATGCAATGGATTCTTGCCGGCTCTGCGCAACGGGCGTGTCGAGCTTGGATCGATGCCGGCGGCAGCCTGTAGCGTGGGTGAGCCGTACACCGTGAGGAAGGTGCGTTCTGCGACCGCCTCGCTCACACCGCGCCAGGCATCGAGAGCCGCGACCATCTGGCGGGAAAGGTTTTCCTGCAGCGCGATGAAAGGATTATCGGGCGTTACAAGCTTTCGGTTGTTGCGAACCTGATCGGCCATCACACCGACAGCCGCCATCATCGGGTTCGCATTGGAGAAAAGCTCGTACTGCAGCCGCAGGGGATGCATCTGCTGCATCCATTCCGCGAGCGGAGAGGTCACCAGAGCGCGAACGACGGGCTGCGCGCATGCGCGGTAAAGCTCCAGGTTGGTTTCCGAAACGCGGGCGGCAGTCGCAAAGCGGCGCTCATCGGCAGCATCGTTGCCGCCCAATGCGCGGATGTCATCCGGCGTCCTGGCCTCACAGCGCATCACCCAGTCGCCGGTCACGAGGTCGGGATTGGCAACCTCGGTTTTCCTTTCGAGCACCGCCTCGTAGAGGCCCGGCGGTAACGTCTCGATCAGATCGATATTGTTGGAGAACTCGCTGTGCTCTTTCTTCGCCACGCCGCCGGAAACGAAGATGCCGAGATGCCCGACGCTCTCGTGGATGGTGTAAACGATCGTCTGTCCGTAGGACCGGATATCATCCACGCTCTCGTAGAGGTCGAGAATCCATCCAAGCGCCTGCTGCGGCGGCGTGATGTTGTCGCCCTTCGAGCAGAACACCACGATAGGGGAACGGATGTTGCGCAGGTCGACGGTGGTGCCGTCCGAGGTCTGTATCCTGCCGGCGGCGAGATTGTTGCCGACGAAGAGTTGATCCACGATGAACTGGATCTCCTGCGCATTGAGATTGACGTGGCCGCCCCACCAGCGCTCGAAGCCGAGATAGCGCGGGGCCTCGGTGTCGACCTTGGAATAGAGGTTGTACGGCTTGGTCCAGAGCGTGTTTGCGGGATTCTGGTTCTCGAAATTCTGCACCAGCCAGGCACCGTCGAACTTGCCATGACCGAGGTCGCTCGCCAGCGCAGTCAACCAGCTGCCGCCCAAGAGGCCGCCGCTGTAGCGCATCGGATTCTTGCCGTGCACGCCAGCCCAGTAGGAGAGCGGCGAGCCCGCGATGATGAGGGGACCAAAGAGCTCGGGCCGCACGGCCGCGAGCATCATGACGGCCCATCCAGCCTGGCAATTGCCGATCACGCAGGGCTTGCCTTCGGCATCGGGATGCAACGCGATGACCTTTTCAAGGAACACTGCTTTGGCGCGCGCAATGTCCTCGATCGTCTGGCCCGGCATGGGGTCGGGCAGGAAGCCGATGAAATAACAGGGATGTCCGGCCTTGAAGGCGACGCCGATCTCGCTGTCCGCCTTGAACCCGCCGATGCCCGGGCCATGCCCGGCGCGCGGATCGACGACAACGAACGGCCGACGCAGCGGATCGATCTCGACGCCTTCGGGCGGAACGATGCGCACCAAGGCATAATTGACCGGTCGCTCGAGCGTGCGGCCGTCGATGATGAGCTCGACTTCGTACTCGAGGACATGCGGCGCGGTTTCGGCGAGATGCTCGCGGTACTGATTGCCGCGCTGGCGCATGACGTCCCAGAACAGCACGGTCCGCTGCGCCGCATCGACCATGTATTCCATGGCCGGAGCAAACAGCCCAAACGGGGACATCGCGGCTGACAAACCGGCTTGATCTGATGACATCTTTTCGCTCCTGCGTGTTTGTGCCGCCGGCGCTCAAGTCCAGCTCAGCGTCATGCCGACGTCACCGGGAACGCCGCCGGGGAAGTCGACGATCTGTACTCGCAATTTGTAACCCCGCGGACGGAAGTACTTCTCCCACAGGTGGTAGATTTCCTTCGGAACTCCGGTGAGGGTTTTTTCCCAGCCCGGCTCCTGCTGATTGATGGCGCGCCCCCGATCCGTGCAGAGCGTGTTGGCAAAGCGGTGGACCTGAACCTCGGTGAGGCCGTTCGCCGCGGCGCGCTCGATGATCCTGATCGCCCGCGAAATCGCCTCTTCGTCGGAAATCCCCGACGGTTTGCCCAGCTGGTCGAGCAGCGCTTTTTTCTCGGCTTCCGCCTGCGCGCGCAGGCGCGCCTCCTCCGAGGCTTTCTCGGCTTCGGCCAACGCGATCTTCTGCATGAAGTCCTTTGCCGACGGCAGCAGGGCATCCGGCTTGGTGCTCATGCTCTTGCCTCCTTAAACGGTTCGAGCGCGATGCAGCGTGAGCCTAATTGCTTCGACTTACAACGGCCGCATGAATTTTGCGCAAAGCCGCATGGACATGTTACCTGACTACGAGATCGTGAGCACGGTACAGTCGCACCGGTGCGGCGCCGAGCTCGCGTGCCCGTCCGGGTACAAGTGGGCGTAATGATTAGCTCCTTTGAACTTCCACGTTTTGATTCAGATCACCACCTCTGGTCGAGATCTGGTTGGTAAGTCCGGTGCAACGAGAGAACTCCCCATGATTCCCGCGGTAAAAGCCAAGCTCCTTGACGGCAAGAAAGGTCTCATCATCGGCATTGCGAACGAGAACTCGATCGCATGGGGCTGCGCGAAGGCCTTTCGGGCGTTTGGAGCCGAGCTCGCTGTAACCTATCTCAATGACAAGGCGAAGAAATTCGTCGAGCCGCTCGCCCGCGAGCTCGAGGCTGCGATCATGCTGCCGCTCGACGTGCGCACTCCGGGGCAGATGGAGGCGGTATTCGAACGCGTCACCAAGGACTGGGGCAAACTGGATTTTGCCGTTCACTCCATCGCCTTCTCGCCGAAGGATGCGCTGCAAGGACGCGTGGTCGACGTATCCCAGGACGGCTTTCTCACCACCATGGATGTATCGTGCTGGTCCTTCATCCGCATGGCGCACCTGGCGGAGCCGCTGATGCGCAAGGGCGGCACGCTTTTCACCATGACCTATTACGGCAGTCAGATGGTGGTGAAGAACTACAACATCATGGGCGTGGCCAAGGCGGCGCTGGAGAGCGCAGTCCGCTATATCGCAGCCGAGCTCGGCCCCAAGGGCATCCGCGTGCATGCCATCTCGCCCGGGCCGCTCGCGACCCGCGCGGCGTCGGGCATTCCCGAGTTTGACGCGCTCCTTGACAAGGCCAAGGCAAAGGCGCCTGCGCGCAGCCTGGTGAGCATCGACGACGTTGGCGTCGCCACCGCTTTCCTCGCTCATGACGCGGCGCGCCCCGGAGAGGTACATGGTTGGTTGGATTGCGCGAGGTCTCCTCATTGTCGCCGGAATTGTCACAAGCTGGTTCGTGGCAAAGGATGCCCCTAATTTTGGTGTCGTTCAGGGAATGGTTGCAGTGATGCTGCTGGGTTTGGTGGTAGCCGTGCTGGCATTCTGGCCGGCGCGCTGGACGCACCTGCTCGACCGCCTGAGGAAACCCGGTAGATAACTTCCAGGACTCGGTCCGAATGCGGGGACAGAAACGAGTGATCTCATGCAGCTGAAGCAAGACGCAGGCGACAATAACGGCAAGTTGAGGCGCAAAGACTACGAGAAGCAACTGCGCAAGCTGCAGGTCGAGCTTTGCCATTTGCAGGACTGGGTGAAGGAAAAGGGAGCGCGAATCATCATCCTGTTCGAGGGACGCGATGCCGCGGGCAAGGGCGGAACCATCAAGGCCATCACCGAGCGGGTGAGCCCGCGCGTGTTCCGGGTGATCGCTCTTCCGGCTCCATCGGACCGGGAGAAAACGCAGATGTTCGTGCAGCGCTATTTTCAGCACTTCCCCGCCGCAGGCGAGATCGTGATCTTCGACCGCAGCTGGTACAATCGGGCGGGCGTCGAATACGTCATGGGGTTTTGCAGCGAGGAAGAGAACCGGCGCTTTCTCGAGCTATGTCCGCAAATCGAGAAGATAATCGTGGAAGCCGGCATTATCCTGATCAAGGTCTGGCTCGAGGTCGGACAGGACGAGCAGGAAAGACGTTTCATGGCGCGCATCGATGACCCAATGCGCCAGTGGAAACTGAGCCCCATGGATACCGAATCATACCGGCGCTGGTATGACTACTCGCGGGCCCGAGACATGATGCTGGAAAAAACCGACAGCGAGCACGCGCCCTGGTACATCGTTCGCTCGGACGACAAGCGGCGGGCGCGGCTCAACTGCATCTCTCATATCCTTAAGCTGATCCCGTTCCAGAAGGTCGCGCGCGCCAAGGTCAAGCTGCCCAAGCGAGCGAGCAAGCACAGCTACGACGATCGAGCCTCCCTGCAGGGCAGGAACTTCGTGGCCGAGAAATATTAGCTAATAAGAAGCTAATAAGAAAATGATCGAGTTGAGCCGCTACGGCCTGCTGCCGATCTTCGTAGTGAGCCTGATCCTGATCCTGGGTGCGAGCGAGGTCGGGCGCCGACTCGGGGTGCGGGCGGTGGATCACGGAGGCGATGACGTTTCGACGCTCGAGGGCGCGATCCTCGGCCTGCTGGCGCTGATGATCGGCTTCACCTTCGCCATGGCCCTGTCCCGGTTCGAGGGGCGGCGCGATGGAGTGTTGAACGAGGCGAATGCGATCGGCACCACCGCCTTGCGTGCACGCCTCCTGCCCGCGCCGCACGCAGCAGAATTGCTGAAGCTGTTGCGGGAGTACGTGCAGGTCCGCCTGAACATTTCTCAGCATGTCGCGTCGTCGGGGGATCTGGACGCTGCAATTGCCAGATCGAATGCCATCCAGGAGGCGCTTTGGCAGCAGGCCAAAGCCGTATCCATGAAGGACAATGCGATGGTGCCCACCGGGCTCTTCATCCAGACGCTGAACGAGATGATCGACAACCACGAAAAGCGCCTTACGGCACTGCGGAACCGCGTACCCAACATCGTCCTGATCGCGCTGTACGGGGTGGCCATCATCGCCATCGCTTTTACCGGTTATGCAAGCGGGCTGGAGGCACGGCGTACGCGGCTGCCGATCTACCTGACCGGAATTTTGGTCGCCAGCGTGATACTCCTGATTCAGGACCTCGATCGGCCGACCGCCGGCTTCATCACCGTCAGCCAGCAGCCGATGATCGATACCGCCGCCAGTATTGCAGGCTACGCCGAGTAGGCGCAGCGCATGATGGAAAACGGGTCTCTTACCCGCTCGAGCTTGAGAACCCCGAAGGCCGCCGCCATCGCGGGA
The DNA here is from genome assembly GCA_963841705.1 of uncultured Alphaproteobacteria bacterium. Taxonomy (GTDB): domain Bacteria; phylum Pseudomonadota; class Alphaproteobacteria; order Rhizobiales; family Xanthobacteraceae; genus VAZQ01. The sequence continues at coordinate 32,643 of CAWJDY010000008.1, read as the reverse complement.
ATGCTGTTTTCCCTGCTGCTGACTGCCGCATTCTGGCTGCTGCGCATGTCAGTGCCGCCGGATCCGCAGGAGCCCGGTGCATGGCTGCGCACCAACTCGAACGAGGTTACCCTGGGGCTGGGCGGATGTTGTGATCTTATTCAGCCGCAGCAGATGTCGGCGGAACCTTCGTTTTACGATCAGGCTTGATGTCGCCGTTGCTTGGCTCACCCCCCTGCGGATGTTCCTTCGGGCGAGCGGAAGGTCTCAACTTTTCACGCATGGCCTGGAAGGTCACATAGAGCGGCGGGATGACGAAAATCCCGAGTGCCGATGCCAGGATCATGCCGCCAAAAACCGGCGTGCCGACATTGCGCCGCGCCAGCTGCGAAGCGCCGACGGCCACTACAAGCGGCAGCAGACCCAGGATGAACGCCAGCGATGTCATCATGACCGGGCGGAAGCGCAAGCGCGCGCCCTCTGTTGCAGCCTCGAGAAGCGGAACGCCCTTCTCCCTCTGCTCCTTGGCGAATTCCACAATGAGGATGCCGTTCTTCGCCGCAAGCCCGATCAGCACGATCATGCCGATCTGACCGTAGAGATCGAGAGTGAGCCCGCCCATGACGATGGCGGCAAAGGATCCAAGGACGCCCACCGATACCGACAGCAATACGGGAACCGGTATGGTCCAGCTTTCATAAAGACCGACGAGAAACAGGTAGGCAAAGAGCACCGCGAACCCGAGAATAATGGTGGTCTTGCCCTCGGCGCGCTTCTCCTGGAAGGCGGTATCGGTCCATTCGCCCGCAAAGCCTGATGGGAGCGTATGGGCCGCGACGTCTTCCATCGCCTTGAGCGCCTGTCCCGACGAAACGCCGGGCGCGGGGCTGCCCTGGACGGTGACTGCGCGCAGATTGTTGTAGCGGATGAGCGCCGGCGGACCCACGACGACGCGAGCCTCCAGCAGGCTGCGCAGGGGGATCATCTTCCCCTCGCCGTTGCGCACGTTGATCCGATAGATGTCGTCGATACTCGCCCGGTCGTTACCCTCGGCCTGAACGTTCACCTGCCACCTGCGGCCGAACAGGTTCAGGTCGTTCACGTAGAACCCGCCCAGCGATGCCTGCAGCGCCTGGAACACGTCGTTCAATTGCACGCCGAGAATCTGCACCTTGTTGCGATCGATATCGAGATAGATCGAGGGGTTCGTGGCGGAGAATGTGCTGAACACCCGCGTCAACTGCGGATCCTGGTTGGCGGCAACTGTGAGCCCGCGCAAAGCCTGGGCCAGCGCTTTCGGGTCACCGCCGCGCAGGTCCTGCAGCACGTATGTAAACCCGCCGCCGGTCCCAAGACCGAGAATGGGCGGCGGGGCGAGGGGAACGACGGTGCCGCCCTGGATCTGCCGAAACTTGGCACTCAGCCGGGCAATCAATTCCGGCACGCCGAGAGCGCGAGCCTTGCGCTCCTCGAACGGTTTGAGCGTGACCACGATAAAGGCTGCGTTCGGCTGCGAGTAGTTGTCGATGAAGTTCAACCCGATCACCGACGTAACGTCCGCGACCGCTTCCTCCTCGCGGAGAATGTCCTCGGCTTGGTGGACGGCTTCCGTCGTCCGAGCGACCGATGCGCCGCCGGGCATCTCAACCGCTACGAACAGCGCCCCCTGGTCGTCCTCCGGCAGAAACCCCGTCGGGGTTATCTTCGCCAGGCCAACGACTCCAAACCCGGCAACCGCAACCATTGCCAGTCCGATGACGGAGAGCCGGACGATGCGCGCTACAACTGCACCGTAGGCATCGCGCACATGGTCGATCGAGCACATGATCAAGCCGATAACGCCGCGCCGCGGGCCGTGATGGGGCTGCAGCAGCACGGCGCATAGCGCCGGCGAAAGCGTGAGCGCGTTGATCGCCGAGAGAAACATGGAGACGGCCACGGTGACGGCGAACTGACGAAACAGTTCGCCGGAAATGCCGGGGATGAACGCCACCGGGACGAACACCGACAGCAGCACCAGGGTGATCCCGATAATCGGCGCGGTAATCTCCGCCATGGCGCGCTTCGTTGCCGAGGCGGGGGAGAGCTCGGGATGCTCCTCCATGACCCGCTCGACATTCTCCACAACGACGATGGCGTCATCAACGACAATGCCGATGGCGAGCACGATGGCGAGAAGCGAGACCGAGTTGGCGGAATAGCCGATGGCCTTGAGCGCGATGAAGGTCCCGATCAGGCTGACCGGCACCGCAAGGGTCGGGATCAACGTCGCGCGTACGCTCCCGAGGAAAAGGAAGACCACGATGACCACGAGGATGAAGGCCTCGACCAGCGTTTTCTTCACCTCCTCAATGGTTGCCGTCACGAAGCTGGTCGGGTCGTATGTGATTTTCCAAGCCAGATCCTCGGGAAAACGTTTTTCGATCTCGCTAATCTTGTCGCGTACCGCCTTCAGCGTCGCGATCGCATTCGCCCCCGGCGTTTGGTAAATTGCCACCGCCGCCGCCGGGCTACCGTTCAGTCGCGTTTCACGGTCGAGATTGGCTGCACCCAATTCCACGCGCGCGACGTCGCCCAGGCGCAGCACCGAGCCATCGGGGTTGGTACGCACGACGATGTTCTCGAACTCGGCAACCGAATTCAGACGGCCCTGTGTCTGGATGTTGAGCTGGAGCTGCTGGTCGTTGGGCGTTGGCCGGGCGCCGATGCGCCCGACAGCGGCCTGAACGTTCTGCGCCTTGATGGCGTTGATCACGTCGCCGGTCGTAAGTCCGAGCCCGGTCAACCGGTCGGTCCGCACCCAAACCCGCATGGAATAATCCTGCGGACCCCATAGGCTTGCATCGCCAACACCGGGGGTGCTCTTGATCTGGTCGAGCAGATTGATGGTGACAAAATTCGAGATGAACAGCGGGTCATGCGTATGCTTGGGGGAGTACACTGCAATGACCCCGAGCAGGGCCGATGACTTCTTCTTTACCGTGACGCCCTGGCGCTGAACGTCCTGGGGCAGGCTGGAAAGCGCGATCTGCACCCGGTTGTTGACGTTGACGGCATCGATGTCCGGGTCGGTGCCGAGCTCGAAGGAGGCGGTGAGCGAATAGCTGCCGTCGTCGCCGCTCACGCTCTTCATGTAGATCATCTTGTCGACGCCGACGACCTGGGCTTCGATCGGCTGCGCGATCGTGGTGTCGACGACGGCGGCCGACGCGCCGGGAAAGCTGGTCGTGACCGAGACCTGCGGTGGAACGATATCGGGGTACTGAGCGACCGGGATCGAATAGAGCGCCAATGCCCCCGCGATCGTGGTGACAATCGCGATGACAATCGCGAGCCGCGGCCGATCGACGAACACGGAGGAGAGCATCGTATCAGCCCTGCCGAGGCGCTTGCGGCTGCGGGCTCGCCCGCACGGCTACGCCGGGCCGAATTGATTGCAGCCCCTCCACGATGACGTGCTCGCCTCCGGACAGGCCGGATTCGATCACGACGTTCGTCCCGCTCTCACTGCCAGGCTTGACGCGCTTCATCACTGCTTTGCCGTCCTCGACGACGAACACATAGACGCCTTGCTGATCGGCGATCAGCGCTGCCTGCGGAATCACGACCTTCTCTTCGGGGGTGCCGCTCTCGACGTTGACCCGCACCAGCTGGCCGTCGATCAGGCGATCGTCCGGATTCGGCACGGTGGCACGGACCGTGACGGTGTCGGTGGTGCGATCGACCGTCACGTCGACGAAATTGATCACGCCCATTTGGTTGTAGACCGACCCATCGGAAAATCGAATCCGAACCTTGATGCTTTTGACATCGACCGGACGGTCGCTAGGCTCGAATTCCAGGAATTCGCGCTGGCTCACCGGGAAAGTGACATACATCGGATCCTCGCTGACCATGGTCGTGAGAACGCCGCTGTCTGGACCGACGACGTTGCCTTTGGTTACCGTGGTACGCCCGACCTTGCCGGCAATTGGCGCCACGATGTCGGTGTAGCCGAGATTGATTTGCGCCGTCTGCAGGTTGGCCTCATTGGTCATGATGGCTCCCTTGCTCTCACCCTCGGCTGCAACAGCTTCGTCCAGTGCCTTGCCTGCGCTTACGTTTTTTGCAAACAGCTCTTGTTGCCGTTTGCGGTTCTTCCCAGCGAGCTCGTATTGCGCCTTGCTTGTCTCCAGCGCGCCCTGCGCCTGCTCGACCGCGGCTTGGAACAGGCCTTTTTCAATGCGATAGAGCGCATCACCCTCCTTGACCAGATCGCCCTCCTTGAACAGGACCGCCTCCAGGTAACCCTTTACGCGCGCCCTGATCTCCACGCGATTGATTGCCTCGATGCGGCCGACAAAATCGAGCGCCTTGGAAACCGGTTGCTTTTGCGCGATGGCGATGCCGACCGGAACGGTATCCGGCGCGTCCTGCTGCGCATATGCAGGGAACGCGAGGGCGCACATCAGAGCCCCCGGTAGGATTGCACCACGCATGTTTGGCCTCCATCTGCGCAGCCCCGGCGGGCGACCATTTACCAGCGATAAGCCGCGAACGTTGATCTCGATCAAAATGGATGGCGCTCCGCATACGTGACGTCGCGCCACAATTCCAGAGCGCGAATTGCCGCCCCCATTCGCGCACCGACGTGGCTCGATTGCAAGCCGGCGGCAAGATTGTGAAGATCAGATTCTTCTTACAATGATTGCGCCTAAAAGCGCTGAGCATGCGCTTGCGCTTTGGTCCGCGAGCGACGTGAGGAAGTTGACCGGCATCTGTGCGCGCGTCAGTGACAGAGCGGTTGCAGCATGGCGCCTGACACTTCAGGAAACGGAAACGAAGGCCATGTAGCGGTTCAGGGTGCGGTGAACCAACCAGCGGAACAGGCGGTCGGTGGCAAAGCCGAGCAGGCTGATGGCGGCCAGCGCCACGAAGATGCGGTCGGTCTGCGCGAGCATCCCGGACATTTGCAGCAGGTGACCGAGGCCGGATTGCGCCGCGAGCATTTCGGCCGGGATGATGCTCATGAACGATGAGGCCATTGCCACCCGCATTCCCGTAATGATGTAGGGGATGGCGGAGGGGATGATCACGATGAGAAAGATCTCGAGCTGATTTGCCCCCAGGCATTGCGCCGCGCGCTGGCGTGCCACTGGGGTGCGGATGACGCCGGCTATCGTGTTGATGAGCACGAAAAAGAACGTGCCCCAGAAGATCAGGAAGTATTTCGATTGCTCACCGATTCCGAACCAGATCACGGCGATGGGAATCATCGCGGTCGGCGAGAGATAGCGCAGGACCTCGATGATCGGGTCCAGGAGCTCGTTGATGAGCCGAATCCTGCCCATGATCACGCCCACGACGATAGCTGCCAGCGATCCAAGGGAGAAGCCAACGAGCACGCGCAGAAGGCTGATGCCGATGTCCCGGAAAAATTCGCCCGACCTGATCATCGGGATAGCCGTTGCGAATACCCGGCTGGGCGGAGGAATGAGGTAGGGATTGAGCAGGTAGTAGGAGAGGATCTGCCAGCTCCCGAAGAAGATGATCAACGAGATCACGACCAGCGTGGGCGCGCGAAGCAATCGGACCCGTTTTGAGCGCTTGAGGCGTGCCCAAACCGTTTCGCCGCTCCCTGGCGCGGCGGTGGGCGATAACGAAGAGCCGCTGACCACTACCATCCTGTGCTCCTCTGCCGGCCCCTGCGGGCGGCAGGCAGGTATCATGCCTCCTGCGACATGAGCGCAGTCTCTTGATCCAGCAGCGCCTCGACGCGGCCGTAGAGCTCGCCAAACATCGGCATCGCGGGATCGCGGGGGCGGGCAAGGTCCACTTCGATGATATCCTGGATCCGCGCATTTGGGCCGGAGGTCATGACCGCGATACGATCCGCCATGAGAATGGATTCGGAAATATCATGGGTGACAAAGACCACGGTTTTCTTTGTCCGCTGCCAGATGTCCAGCAAAAAGGCATGCATCTTACGCCTGGTCAGCGCATCCAAAGCGGCGAAAGGCTCGTCCATCAGCAGGATCTGCGGCTCGACGGCAAGCGCTCTGGCGATCTGCAGCCGCTGACGCATGCCGCCTGAAAGCTGCGACGGATATTTGTCGCGATGCTGCGCCAAACCCACCATGCCCAGATAATAATCGACCCGGCGATCCTGCTCCGGACCGCGAACCTTCTGCAGCTTCAGTCCGCAGCGGACGTTCTGCTCCACCGTCTGCCAGGGGAACAAGGCGGAGCCCGCATCCTGGAAGAACATCATGCGTTCCCTGTTCGGCGCGGAGATGGTCCTGCCGTTCAATGCGGCACGGCCGAATGTTGCCGCATCGAAGCCGGCCATGATGTTCAAAAGCGTCGTCTTGCCGCAGCCCGATGGCCCAAGCAGGCAAAGGAATTCCCCATCCCTGATCTCAAGCGAGATGTCCTTGAGCGCCGAATATCCGCTCTCGGCTTCCCCGAAAACCTTTGAGATGCGCTCAACGGTGAGCATGGAGGATTCCTCTCCACCGTCATGCCCGCGCTTGTCGCGGGCATCCACGTCTTTACAGCCGCGTCACCAGCTAAGCCGTGGATGGCCGGGCCAAGCCAGGCCAAGCCCGGCCATGACAGCGTCTCAATCTAACACGGTGGCGGCACCGTTCCGACGAGTTTCGGATTGACGGCCTTGAGCCCCTCGGTCCAGATGAATTCGTTGATGTTGAACTGCTCCTTCATCAGATCGTTCTGCCGCATCCACCCGGCGAGCGTACAGAAGTCCTTGAAGAACGTGTCGTCCAGGCCGATATCGCGGCCATTGATCTCCCATTGATCCCGCGTCGCCTTCTCGCTCAGGCCGAAGTGGTCGGCATTGTACTTTGCCACGGCGTCGAAATTCTTCGCTGCAAAGTCCGCGCCTTTGAGCATCGCCCGGATGAAGCGGGTGGCGGCTTCCTTGCCGTCCTTGGTCGCAAGCCACGCCGGTCTTGCGCCGACAGCCGCATAACCACGAATGTAGCCCTCGGCGGTGCTCAAGGTATAGACCTTGTCCGGGCAGATTTCGCGCGCGCGGCTGCCGAACGGCTCCCAGATGAAAAACGCGGAAATGTCGCCTTGGCACAAGGCCGTGGGGAGGACCTGACCGTCGAGATTGATCACCTTGACGTCGCTGTCCTTGATACCGTTCCTCTTGAGATATTCCGAGATGAAAAACGAGCCCGTGGAGCCGACCCGCGTGGCAATGGTTTTGCCGACCAGATCTCTCGCTTGCTTGATCTCGTTGCGCGCGGTTGCGAGATAGCCCTTGGAGTTGCGTTCGATGACACTGATGACACGGTAGTCCTTGTTCACGGAGAGCCAGTAGGTGACGGCCGGCAAGTCACCGTGGGTAACGAGATCCCCTTGACCCGCCCGGAATGTCTGCAGCGCGGTCGTCCCTGTGGGAAACAGCAGGAAGTTGACGTCCAGCCCCTCATCCCTGAGATAACCCTGGCTGTCGGCCATCTGAACGGAGTTGTAGAGCGGTGCCGGGCCGATGAATACGGTCAGCTTGATCCGTTCTTGCGCGGTGCTTGCGGCTAGGAGACCGAGCATAACGCCAGCGCCAACCAAGCCCGCGCAGAGCGCCCGCAAATCCCGCCTGCTTCCGAGTGTCCACATATCGTCTCTCCCGAGGTAAGGCAGCACAATCTCCGCCATGACCGCTCTTCCTGCAAGCGGGCCGTTGCGGAGCGCCGGCGACCGGGGCACGGGGACGCGGCGCGCGAGATCGAGGCACGTCGCAGTGGTGTGTACCGTGCGACCGCGGCGGAGCTAGCGCCCTCGACGAAGCGGAGCGCGGCGCAGCGGCATCTGTCGAGCAGCTGGCGCGACCCAAGCTCTCGCAATGAAAGGGGTATCTTGTTCCTGGGCATGTCCTTCTTTGGGACGGACCGTTTCGGGCGCGTCAGGACAGGGCTTGATCTGGAGGAAGCGGTAAACTTATCTTCACCAGGTTCCGGGACCAACGACGGGATGTGGAGCTCCTGCACCCCCTCTGCTCGGAAGAACACACAAGGAGTTTGCGATGCGTAGAATTATAACGACGTGCGCGGGAGCTGCGGCCCTGTTCATGGCCACAGCATTCGCTCCGCCGCTTGCGCAGGCTATGACGATTGCTGCACCCGCGGGGTTGGCCAAGGCGGCTGCGGCAGAAAATCTCACACAAGACGTGGCGTATGTCTGTCGCAACGGCTGGCGGTGGCGACGATGCTGGTGGACCCCCGGCTACGCCTTCTATCGCCCCTACCGGTACTACCGACCTTACGCGTACTATCGGCCCTACGCGTACTACCGCCCCGCATATGCCGCCTATGCGTATTACCCCTACCGGTATTACCGCCCATACCGGGCATGGTGGGGATGGCGCCATCGGCGCTAGTGGTGGTGACACGCAGGCAAGCTTGACGGCACAGGGGCGGGTTTGAAACCCGCCCCTTATAGGCTTCACCGCTCGGGCTTAAAGCGCAAGCCGTGCAGATCCCTGCGCTGTGCACAAGAGGGTTGGATTACGCGCGCCTCAGCGCGGCTCAACATAAAACGATGAGCGGCCGGGAATATCCAGCTCGTCCCGCAGCTTCCCGCGGTTCCTAACAAACCCGGCCCGGGGGTTGAGAGCTCGATCATCACGTGCTTTTTACCCATCATTCGGACGCGGTTGGCGTGCGTCAATTGCTTCGCGGCGAGCCTGCCGTAAAATCCAGGCAGCGTCGGACCAGGTTTTCATGCGCAAGATGCAAACTACCGGGATCAATCCTATCTCCCTCAGCGGCATTGGGGCGATTGCCCTCCTCGCACTCATGCTTGGGTTGGCACCGCTCTCCACAGCCAGGGCCGAAGGCCCATGGTGCGCCCAGTACAGCTCCGGGAGCGGCGGAACGAACTGCGGCTTTTATTCCTTCGAGCAGTGCATGGCGGCGGTCTCCGGGAACGGCGGCTTCTGCCGGCAGAACGGATTTTATGGAACACAAAGCTATCCGCGCACGCGCACCCGGCGTTGATCGGCAGCAAATGGGCGCGTGATTTGTCGGGTTACCCTCACATACCCGGCCGAGCGGGACGCGCAGGCTCCTGTGCTGAGCTTTCGCCAACCGCCAGGCCCGACAGGATGTCTCGCATCGTTCTCCGCAGGATCTCGAAAATAACGGCGGTGGACCAACCGAACATCAGCACTCCATTCATTGCCGTGATCGGCCCGATCAGCTGCCACTGCTTCAGCGGGATCACGTCGCCGTAACCAAGCGTGGTGTAGTTCACGAAAGCAAAATACACCGGATCGACACCGTCCGGGACGACACCCACCAGCGCGTAGGCCACGGACCAAACAATAACTTCGCAGGAATGCGCGGCCATCAGGACCGAGACGGTGGCGATCATCACCAGAACCAGGTACAGCCGGGGTCGAGACCGCTCGTATGTATTTGCCGTTCTTCCGAAGCGAACCAATGCCACCATGACGAGCGCGTGAATTACAATGTTGCAAGCGCTGACCGCGGCACCCAAGAGAAATTGGCTCAGCATGTTACTTGATGTAGATCAAGGCAACCGCCTCCAACAGGAGGGTGAGCATCGTGTTCAGTATACCTCTCGACGAGCTACTTGCGTTGCATCTTTTCGGTCTCACGTGCAAATGCTCGGTAGCTCCTGCTCTTGCTGCGGATGTATATTCTGTGAGCTTCACTCGTCCCGATAATGAGGTGACCCAATGGGTATCGCGCCCATCCCGCTGCTTCCCCTGCTGATTGTGCTGGGAGGCGCCGCCGGATCGCTGGCACAGATGCCCGCCCCGCCGCCTGCGGAGCACAGGCTCGAAGACGATCATCACATCGGTGCTCACCAAGGGTATCAGCACTCTTTCGACCAAGCCGAGAGGTGGGCAAAGGAGTTCGATGATCCCTCGCGTGACGCGTGGCAGAAGCCGGAGGAGGTTTTGGACGCGCTGCATCTGGAGCGGACAGCGCGTGTCGCCGATCTTGGTGCGGGGACCGGATATTTCAGTGCGCGCATCGCCAGGCGCGTCCCCGAAGGGAAATTGTTCGCCGTTGAACTCGAGCCGGACATGCTGCGCTACCTCGGGGAACGGGCGCATCGCGAACGTCTGCACGTGCTCGTGCCCGTGCTGGCGAGCGCCGCCAGCCCCAATCTTTCTGAGCCTGTTGATATCGTGCTAGTGGTCGACACCTATCACCACATTGATGATCGCGTTGCCTATTTCGCCAAATTGCGGGCATCCTTGCGCCCCGACGGGCGCCTGGCGATCGTGGACTTCAAGCTGGATTCCTTGACCGGACCGCCGCCGGAACATCGCATTTCAGCTGAGCAGGTTACGCGAGAGCTCAACAGCGCCGGGTATTCGCTTCTCGCCGCGCATCCGTTTTTGCCCCGGCAATATTTCCTCGTCTTTCGCGCCAATGCTTCTTGAGCTCCTATGCACGCACCCAATGCATTGACGCCCCTTTCGAGCGCTCTCGATCTTTCCCTCGAGGGCTCGACGGGCTACGCGCGCGCCCGAGTAGGCTTGATCATCCCTTCCAGCAACAGGCTGACAGAACCACAATTCCATCGCTTCCTGCCGCGGCTGATCGGGGTGCATGTCACGCGCCTTCAGATGACGGGAAAATACAGCCAACGGCTGGAAGATCTCCTCGATCACGTAAGGAGGGCGGCCTGCGCCCTTGCCGACGCCAAAAGCGACCTCATTGTTTTTCACTGCACCGCAAATTCCATGGAGCATGGACCCGAAGGTGGCCGCAGGATCCTCGACGCGATGCGCGCGGCATCGGGCGCAGACGCCTTATCGACGGCGGATGCCGTGGTAGAGGCGCTGCGTGCGTGCGCGATAGAAAAGCTCGTGCTGGTCACGCCCTACGAGCAGCGGGCCAACGATCTCGAAATCGCATATCTGCGCGCGCTCGGGTTCGCGGTCCTGCGCGATGTTGCGCTCGCGGTTCCGCCGGAGCGCGGCTATCCCTCCGTTTCCCCAGCTCGCTGGTGCGAAATCGTCCGCCAGAATGTGAGCACTGAGGCAGATGGATATTTCCTGAGCTGCACCAATACGACGCATGTCGATGCGATCAAGCCGCTCGAGGAGGAGCTGTGCAAGCCGGTGATCAGCTCAAATCAGGCGACGATCTGGGCGAGCCTGAAGCGTCTCGGGTCGCGGCTGGGACCCATGCCGGCAGTTGCGGAACTGGGGTCATTGATGCGCAGGTGAATCTGCTGCGGTTACACCAGCCGCCGCTCGAGCATCCACGTAAACAATGAGCTTAATCCAGTCAGCGGGTACGTACGAATGGCAGTGCCAATTGCGCCCAGTACCGCTGGGGGTAGCAAGGTTGATCCTGCAGGCCGATGTCGCCCGGTCCGGGCGGGCGTTGCGATGACACACGAAACGTGCCCAGCGCCCGGTCCCAGATCGTGAAGAACAGTCCGAAATTGACATCGCCTTCGCCCGCCCAATTCACGTGATGCAGCCGATGGGTGGACCCGATGGACAGGAGGTGCCGGAAGGGTCCCAGGCGATAATCCACGTTGGAGTGCTGGAGAATGAGCTGCACCGAGATGGCCAGGCCCAGCAGCACGGTGACGGCCAGCGGCATACCCAGCAAAACCAGCGGCAAGACGGCGACAGCGAGATCGATCTGCTGATGCAAGGGATGGCGCACGAGGCCATTGAAGCCGTAGAGCCTGCGCACGCCGTGGTGCACGCAGTGCAGACTCCAGAGCCAGCCGACGCGGTGGCTTGCGTAGTGCACCAGGGTCGCGCCCAGGTCTGCAATGACGATTGCGGCGAGCAGCTGGATGCAGAGCGGCCAATCCCGCGGCCATAGTCCCTGCCAGGGCACCGCCCACGCGATCAGCTGGAGCCAGGCAAGCCCGCCGAGGCTCGAGAGCTCGTATACAAAGCCGTGGGTTGCGTCCTTTCCCGCATCGCCATGCGATGCGTTCCAGCCCGGCTCGTACGGCAGGACGCGTTCCATCAGCAACGCAGCCGCGATCGCAAGCACGAGAAGAAGGCCCACCTGCCACAGGCGAACGCCGTTTGCCGCGCACACGACCGCGCAGCCATTGATCCCGATGAGCATGAATGGGACATAGGCATTCCGGGCAAAGAGCCGTAGCAAAGACATCGTTCCAACTCTTCCGTTCGATCCGCGGAGATCCTAAAGAACCGAAAGATGAGCGCTGTGACCCCGATCACAAATTTGCGGAATTTTCCGGCATGACCTGGTCGATCATTGCCCGCGATCAGACCACCGGCCGGCTCGGGATCGCCGTTGCGAGCCGCTTCTTCGCCGTGGGTGCGCTTGTTCCCCACGTCAAATCGGGCATTGGCGCAATCGCCACACAGGCGCTGGTCAATTCTTTCTACGGCACCGTCGGCTTGCGGTTGCTGGAAGAGGGCAGGAGCGCCCCGGACGTGGTGTCCGCGGTGATCGCGGCCGATCCTGGTCGCGAGCACCGCCAAGTGCATGCGATGGACTTCAACGGCCACACCGCCGCCCATACCGGAAAAGACTGCGTAGCCTGGTGTGGACATCGCGCCGGGGAAAATACCTCGGTCGCGGGCAACATGCTCGCCGGTGCCAGGGTCCTTGAGGCCACGGCCGAGACCTATGAACACAGTGCCGCGCTTTCCTTTCCGCGGCGGCTGATCGCCGCAATGCGTGCGGGCGAAGGAGCCGGCGGCGACAAGCGCGGAAGGCAATCGGCTGCCCTCGTCATCTGCGGTGAGCAGGAATGGCCCGATCTCGATCTGCGCGTCGACGACCACCTCGATCCGCTCGCGGAGCTCGAGCGCCTTGAAAAGGTAAGCCGCGAGCTCTTCGTTCCTTTCATGCGGCTGGTGCCGAACCGCCACGACCGCGTGGGCCTGATCGACCGTAAGGCAATCGAAAGCGAGATTGCGAGAATGATTGCCGCCGAGGGATCGGCGTGAACGGCAGTCGTCCTGCTTTACTTGGACTAGTTATTTTCCGGCGTCTTCAGTGCTCGTCGTTCCATTATCACCTTCAACAACTTGAACAGCCTTGCTTCCGTTTCCTGGTCTCCCTTCATATCAATTCCGTTTGGCTGGATGGGATTCTTTCGAATGATTTGGAGCACGTCCATGGCTTGTTGTATCTCGACTTCCAAACCTCTGCTTATTAACGAAGAAATATTCTCGTCGAACTTTTTGCTGTCCTGATTTAGGAGCGGCATCAGCTTTTGCACGCAGAGGTGTACAAGCGCCGCCGCACCGCGAGGAGACTTGTTCAGTATGGTTGCAGCTTCTTCGAAGTCCTCTTGGCGAAGGTCTAAGTTTTCTTCAATGCTCACAGGAAAGACCAGTCGGCCCCGCACCCAGACCGCAAATCCCTTGCAACTATAGCAACTGCTGAGATGCAAATTCACCATTTTGACCTTCAGGCTTTGCGGATAACTTTGGTATTCGTAGGTAATCTTGCTGTTTTTCACCCGCTCAAAGAGCTCAGCGGTTTTGCTCCCGTTACCATCGTCAGCATCTACCAAGATCTCCATTGCAGCCTCCGGCATGACGAGAGTACCGTCCGCCACACTGCTTTCCGCCTTTAAGAACAGGCTGAACCAATCTTGATGCGCTACTTCGCGGCAATGAGGACAGGAGAAGGACTCTCCCCCGAATTTTGGCTCCCGAGCATCAGAACTCATCGTTTGAACCGCGCTCCTTATCTGGTCCCCTTTGCAGGTATGGCATTTGTGATGAAAGCCCGAAAGCCCCAAAGCAACAAGTTTAGTAGCTCAGACCAAACCCAGCGAATTCCCTGTGCTCGAGTTGGAGAGCCAGACATCCAAGCTTCAAAGACGCAGGCCGCAGCCGCGTCAAATATATGAAACAAGTTAGTCGAGGTCGAGGAGCCGGTCGTCAGCGCGGCCGCAAGATCCAAAGTTTAGTTTCCGACATATGCTAGTCCACGGACCGCCAAACGCGGAATTTATTCAAAGCTTCTTAACTCAAAACCGCCACAATCGAGGATGGTGCTGTCGCACCTTGTTGGTACTGTTGGCGTGAGCGTTGGGGGGTCTATGCTTCAGAAATATCCAAACACAAAAAGCTGCTTATCCTGGACCACGGAAGAGGTAGAGGAGTTGCGTAGCAGTTTGCAGAGCAACGATATTGCCGCCGTTGATGCTGCGATGTTCGGCAAAAGGTTCTCGGAGATTGTTTTGCGCGGCCGCAGTGCAACTAGCCGTTCGCGGGACAACGGGACAAGCAAACAGAACAAGAGCAGCAGCGCTTTGTGATACTGCATCGCTGCCAAGCACAGAGATGCAAGGAAAAATATCGGCCAGTCGGCATCACAGCGCTAGGCCGCGACATTCCGGAGGAAGCTCTCGACCTCATCGCGCAGGTTTTCCACTGCGTCTTGGACCGAGCGGGAAGCAGTAAGCACAACTTCCGCCGTGGCGCGTGTGGTGACCGCCGAATTGGCAAATTCGCCGAGCACGGCGACGACGCTGCTGGTTTCTCGCGACGCGTTCGCAACATTGTACGAGATTTCACCGGTGGCCTTGCTCTGCTGCTACCGGGTAAATGACGGCACTTCACGTTCCCGAGGCGCCGAACGACTTGGGCGGCGGGCTGATCATCTGGCCGCCGGTAGAGGTAACGCGCAGCACGGCCAGACCGCGTTGGTTGGTCCCATCGGGGCGGAAGCGGAACAGCCCGTCGATCCCGGCAAAGCCGGAGGTATTGGTCAGCACGGCCTCGGAGAAGCGCTGCTGGCCCTGCGTCTTGACCAAAGCGGCGACCAGCGCAACGGCATCATAGGAGAGCGAGGCGGTGCGGACGGGATCCTGCCCGTACCGGCCGCGGTAGCGGGCGGAGAAATTGCGAAATCCTGTCGATTCCGGCCCGGCGTACCAGGCGCCCGCGACCTGCACATTGGAAAAGACCTGAGGGTCCTCCCACAACCCGGTGCCGAGGAGTTGCACGCGTTTGACGTCCACTCCGGAGCCGGCGAGCGTCTGCACCATGGTCGCGACAGCGTCGGCGCCGTCCGGCACGAAGATCGCATCGGCCCGCGCGGCAGACTGCGCGATGTTGCGCACGGGCGCCTGCATCTGCACCTTGTCGAGGGGATAGCGCTCGAGCGCCACCACGCGGCCGCCGCGGCGCGCCACCACCTGCTTGAACGCGGCTTCAACCACTGTCCCATAGGCATTGTCCGGAACGAGCGCAGCGAAAGCGCGCTTGCCCTGGCTCGTGGCGTAGCTGATGATGCGGTCGACATCCGTCTCCGGCAGGAAGCTCAGGAGATAGACGCCGCGGGCGGCGACGTTGGCGTCGGTCGAGAACGCAATGACCGGGATATTGCGCGAGCGAGCGAGCTGTCCCACGGGGCCGACAGTGAGCGCGAACAGCGGCCCGAGAATGATCTCGGAGCCTTCGTCGAGCGCCTGCTGCGCTGCCTGCTGCGCGCCGGCGGCACTGCCGCCGTCATCCTTGACGATCAGCTGAACATCCGGGTTGTTGAACTCCGCAAGCGCCATCTCCGCGGCGTTGCGCATGGACCTCGCGGCGACAGCGGCGTTCCCGCTGGCGGACAGCGGCAGGATGAGACCGGCCTTGACCTGACCGGTCCCGATGTTTGTAGTGGCCTGCGCCGGCGCGCTAGCAGGTGAGCTCGACAGCAGGTCCTTGACGGAAAAATTGCCGGAGCAGCCGACGATCAGCAGCGCCGCTGCGATAATGCCGGCAACGGAGCGCAATACGCGCGCCAAACCAAGCCGTGGAACCTGCAATACTCGATACATTCAGGGCCGGTCTCCTCGACGGCCTCCCACGATGTCACCGTCTACCGCAGGCTGCAACAGACATTTGCCGGGAATATGGTTAACGGCGCTGCGGACGAGCCAGGAACGGCACAGGAGTACCGCAATATGACGGCGGCGCGCCTTTCCGCTACACTGCCGCGAAATGCGAACCGGCACACCCGACGTCCCGGCGTTCGCAGCCCGGCAGGAGCGGGCGCGCGGGCATTATGTCGTCGATGGGCATTCAGCAATCGGCCCGCCGCTTGCGCCCGGCCTTTACCTGGTCGCCACGCCGATCGGCAATTTGCGCGACGTCACGTTGCGCGGCCTCGAAGTCCTCGCCGCCGCCGACATGATCGCCTGCGAGGATACCCGCAGGAGCCGCAAGCTCCTTGATCACTACGCCATCCGCACGCCGGTCTTGCCCTATCACGACCACAATGCCGCAGGTGCTCGACCAAAGCTGCTGGGTCGTCTGGCCCAAGGCGAAGCAATCGCGCTCATCAGCGATGCCGGCACGCCGCTAATTTCCGACCCTGGCTACAAGCTTGTGCGCGAGGCCCGCAAGCAGGGGCACAATGTCACTGCCCTGCCTGGACCGTCCGCGCTTCTTGCCGCGCTCACGGTTAGCGGGCTTCCGACCGACCGGTTCCTGTTCGAGGGCTTTCTGCCGGCAAAAGCGGCCCAGCGGCGCTCACGCATTGACGCGCTGAAATCGGTTCCGGCAACGCTCATCATATTCGAGACGGGGCCGCGCATAGCTGCGGTGCTTGCCGACCTTGCCGCACGTCTCTCGCCGCGCGAGGCTGCGGTTTGCCGCGAGCTCACCAAGCTGCACGAGGAGGTGCGCCGGGGCGATCTTGCGCTACTCGCCCGGGAATATGCCGGTGACGCCGAGCTGCGCGGCGAGCACGTTATCGTCATTGCGCCGCCGCAAGATGCGGTCGAGCTCTCGGCGACCGATCTGGATGCACTGCTGCGGGCCGCTCTGGTGCATCTGTCGCTGAAGGAAGCCGTGGCGGAAGCTGCCGTCATGACCGGCGCGCCACGCCGGCTCCTCTACCAGCGGGCACTCGCGTTGCGCGGGGAGTAGAGGCATGGCCGACGATCCGCTCGGCTCCATCCCAGGCGCGAGCGCCGAGCCGAAACGCCAGGATCTGAAGCGGCAAGATCTGAAACGGCAAGATCTGAAACGGCAAGTCGCGTTCCGTACTGGAATCTCGGCCGAGAGCAGGGCTGCGGTCTTCCTCATGGCGAAGGGCTTTCGCGTCCTTGCCCGTCGCTTCAAGAGCCCCGTCGGCGAGATCGATATCGTTGCCCGACGCAGAAGCCTGCTCATCTTCGTGGAGGTCAAAGCACGGCCAGATCTGGAAGAGGCGGCTTGGTCGGTGACCGCACGCCAGCGGGCGCGCATCATCGCAGCTGCCGAGGCTTGGCTCGCGCGCTATCCGGACGAACGCATTCGCGATATCCGGTTCGACGCGGTGCTGGTCGCGCCGGGGCGGATCCCCCGTCATATCACTGCGGCTTTCGACGCCGGAGGATAGCGGCACGACCGGCAGGGCGCCGCAGCGGCTTTGTGCGATCCCGAGTTTGCAGCGTATCTGCGCAGGGCCGAGCCTCAAGCCGCGTGCAATTTGGCAAAGAACTGGTCGACTTGTCCGCGGACGCGGGCGGCGACGGCACCGAGATCATCAGCCACGATCTTGACTGCCATGGCGTTTTCGCGCGTCGCGGCGGTGGCTTCCCCCACCCGCACGACTTCTTCTGCCGTGTCCATGGTGCGCTTGGCCGCGGTCTCCACGCTGCGCGCGATCTCCTGCGTAGCAGCTCCCTGCTCGGTAACCGCTGCGGCAATGGCCCCGCTGATCTCGCCCATGTTGCGAATGGTCCGCTCGATTGCTCCGATCGCCTCGATCGATCGCATGGTGGCCTGCTGCATCCCGGAAATCTGGGCGGCGGCGATGTCTTCGGTTGCCTTGGCGGTCTGGCCGGCGAGTGCCTTCACCTCGCTTGCCCCGAGCGCGCGGCGTAGAACTCGCCAAGCTTGGTCAGGTCCGCGTTGAGCGCCTTGCGTACGCTGCGATTAGCATCATTGTCGCCCCATTCGCGGCCGGCCTCCGGACCGATCTCGACCCCGCGGCGCACCAGCTCGCGGCGAAACTCCTGGAATTGGCGGATGCGCCTGGAGAAAGCCGCGAATAGCGCCTCGTCCTCGGCGCCGACGGAATGCTGCTACTCGTTCACGACCTCGCCGATGCGATCGTTAAAAGCAAGGAGCCCGTCGCCGTAGACCTTGGCGGTCGCGATGTCATAAGACATGTAGATGCCGCGCGATTCCATCACTACCACATAGATGAGCGCGTTCACCCGCTCGACGTTCAGGGCGCCGGCGAAGGCCGATCCGAATTCCGCCGTCAGCGCGGCATGCCGGCGGGCACTGGTCACTGTGATGCTGGCGAGTGCCACGGTGGCCGTGGCGAGCAGGGCAAAGATCAAGTAGAGCTTGGTCGCAATCTATAAATTCGGCAATCTCACGTCGCCTCTCCGCCGCCAATTTGGGTTGCGGCGCAAGCTTGGGGGTAAATTGTTAATGTCGCGGTTGCGTTACCAAGTCGTTTCGCCGGCAAGTCGATGCGCCTGAAAGTCGCGGTACAGATGGATCCGATCGAGCGGATCAATATCCGCGGCGATTCCACTTTCGCATTGCTGCTGGAAGCACAGCAGCGCAACCACGAGCTTGCATATTACACCCCGGACCGGTTGGCGATGCGCGGCGCCGAGGTTTTTGCGACGGTGCGGCCGCTCGAAGTGCGCGACCGGGAAGGCGACCATTTCAAGCTGGGGGAGCCCGAGCGCGTTCCGCTCAAGCGCTTCGATGTCGTCCTGCTGCGGCAGGACCCGCCGTTCGACCTTGCCTACATCACGACAACCCATCTGCTAGAGCGCATTCGCGCCTCCACGCTGGTCGTCAACGAGCCGGCGGCGGTCCGCAACGCGCCGGAAAAGATGTTCGTGATGCAGTTTTCGGATCTGATGCCTCCGACCCTGATCACCCGCGACCTCGCCGAGATCAAGGCGTTCCGCGCCGAGCACGGCGACATCGTGATGAAACCGCTCTACGGCAAGGGCGGCGAGGCAGTCTTTCGCCTCGCGCAAGCGGATCTCAATTTCGGCTCGCTGTATGATCTCTTCAGCGTGACCTTCCGCGAGCAGTGGGTGGTGCAAAAATTCCTGCCGGCGGTGAGAGACGGCGACAAGCGCATCCTCCTCGTTGACGGCGAATTTGCCGGGGCAGTCAACCGCATACCGGCAGCCGATGATCTGCGCTCGAACATGGTGCGCGGCGGCACTCCGAAAGAGACCGACCTCACCCCGCGCGAACGCGAGATCTGCGCCAAGCTTGGGCCGCCGCTGCGCGAGCGGGGACTCTTATTCGTCGGCATCGACGTGATCGACGGCTATCTCACCGAGATCAATGTGACCTCACCGACCGGCATTCGCGCGGTGAAGAATCTGGGTGGCCCGGACGCCGCCGCCATGATCTGGGATCGCATCGAAGCGAAGCGCCGGCGATAGGCTCTCGACCGAGGGCGCCTCGTGCCGCCGCCCTCCTTGCGCTCCCCCGGAGAAAGCGAATCCTGGCCTCTTCGCCGCTGCCGTGGCCCATCCAACACTGTTCTCTAATTGTTCTTGCTGGACGTTGCCGGATGCGCTAATCTCGGCGCGAAGCAGGGGCAGCCATGGTCCAGCGGGTGTCGACAGTCGCGTTCGAAGGCATCGAAGCACGCGCCGTTGATGTCCAGGTCCAGGTGGCACCCGGCCTCCCCGCATTCAAGCTCGTTGAGTGTCAATGCCAATAGGCCTGAGCTTGGCCCGTCGCGACCGGCTATCGGAACGAAGCGACCCGCAGGATTAGTCCAGCAGCGCCGGGGCGACACGCCTCGCAATGACACTCCGCTACGACTGCATCTCCCAGCCAACCCCAGGCAGTGCGGCTCGAAGACGCCGGCTTCTCACAGGTCGTTATGACCCCTGGGGCAATGTCCGCGCTACAGTGATTTGGCCCGCGTGCGCCAGCAGCCGCGTGTGCTTGTCCACAGCATTCGCTGGCAAGGAACCATTAGCCGCCCAGGGCGTTAGCCGCTCAGGTCGTTCAGATGCTGTCGTTGACACCGCAGAATAAGACGACAAGCAGCAGGACGAGAAGCAACAGCAAGACCCAGGTTGTGCTCTGATTGAAGGCCCAGGGTGCCCACCACGCCGGTGCCCACCTGGGCCTTCTTCTATTGCGTTGTTTGCCGAGCGCTTCGCCGTGCGGGTCGAGCCCCGCAGCCGTCCGTTGCTATGGCGCGCCGGCGTTGCGGCTCGTTATGATCCCGTGGGGCTACCGCTCGGGCTCGGCACGATTTCCCCACGACCATAACGTGGCCCTGCGCCCTGACCCAAAGGTCGGTTGCTGAAACAATCAAATCACAATCATAAGTATGTGGTAATCAGGATGTGGTGCTATGCAGCGGAAGTGGCCGTGTGGCGGGGCTTTCTGCGTTTTTCAGGCCCGTGCAGCCTCTCCGCCAACCCGCATAAATCGGGCATTTCTCGCACGGCACCGCGCGCTTGTTACCGCGTGGAGTGCAGCGGTTGCGGTGTACAATCGGCCCCGAAACGGCTTAGGGAGAAAGTAAACGTAGAAATGCCCGTGATTTATGGGTTTCTGGCCGAAAGTAAACCAAAGGTTAAATGAGGCTGTTTACTTTGGCGCTTTCAGTGGCAAAAAGGTTAGCATTCGCAATGGATTGATGCTGTTTACCGAAATATCAGCTCGCAGCCGCCTTTTTCCGGCTTCCAGGCGCAATGGGGCGCAATGCCTCTTGGGGAGGCCGGACGGCCCGCGTTGATCCCAACGCCCATTGCGACCCCTGCGCCCTGTCACAAGTCCTCGGTGGTCGGCTGTGCGGGCTCCGCGTCCTCTTCGTCAGGCGCTTCGTCGATCCAGTCTCGGGATGGTTTGATGGGCGCCGTGGTCCGCTTCAGGTCGCGCAAGGTCCTCCCTTTGCCAAACCACCGGCCGACCTCGTCCTGCGAGAACAGCCCCAGCTTGATGCCGCGCTCAAGATACTTGCGACCCATTGGACGGCTCTTGTCGTAATAATCCGCAATCTCCTTTTGATTGATGAAAGTACCCGCGCTCAGGCGGTCCCTCAGATCGACCAGGAGCTCGACGCTTTCCTCACAGACCCACACGGGCTGCTCACGACCATCGCGCTCCTCAGTGGTGAGCTTAGCAAGCACCTCACGGATCACACGATCACGTCCGCCGGCGCGCACTTTGTCCCAACGAACGCGAAACTGCGCCTCGCGATATTCGGCCTGCTCGCGCAGCCGTTCGAGCTTGATGATCGTCTCGAACGTCGCTGCCAACTTGCTCGACCCGCGAAAGTCCCCACCGCCGTCTTTGCGCTCCTTGCCCGAATGATGGACGAGCATGGTCGCAACGCCGTCAGTCTTCAGAGCCATCAAGAATGTTTGGATCGAATTGAAGCTGGAGGCAGCGTTCTCATCTTCGACCTGTCCCAGCGTGGAGAAATTGTCGAGCACGATCAGATCAAACGGCGCCTCGCGCACAATCTTCAGAATGAAAGCGGTACCGTCATCTTCAGTGATGGACGGGAAGCCCGCTTCAGGCTCCTGGTGCTGACGCGCCAGGAAGCTGAGATTGGTGCCGACCTTGCTCCTGTCAATATCCGGCACAGCATCTAACAGTAGCTGTGCGCGCTGCTGAATGTCCGTGATGTGCATCTCGCCGTCTACGTAGCGCATCCTCTGGCGGACCTCACCGAAATGATCGCGATCCGAGCTTGGCGAAACTCGGCAAAAGCGAGGTCGCAATGATTAGACAGGAACACGGAATATATATCGCGTCATGCGACAAATGCGGTCGGACGATCAACACGGGCTTAAAATCAATGCAGCAAGCTGCGAACTACCTCAGTCGCGCAGAAGGTTGGGATAGCTGGCGGAAGCGCGGCGAAGATTGGCGCAATTTCTGCCCAGACTGCGTAGTGGACGGCGACCCGGAGACGCCGCGCTAGGGAACCTTCTCCGGGATCCGAACTGGCTCCTTGGGAGGGGGTTCTGTCGGAGTAGGTGTTGGCTTGGGTACTACAACCGGATTGGGAATTGTCTCCGGAATATCGATGGGTTCCGAGCCGGGTTGATGAGCACGAATCACGCGCGATCTCCTTGATCGAGCAGCTGGGATTGCCTGACTAACTCACTGCGGTACTTCTGAAGCAAAGACTGAACTTCCTGCAGAATTCCGCCAGATGACCTGACTGGTTTCTCGTGCCAGCCAGGAAAGCGGCGACCTTCCTTCTCGATACGGGCACTCTCTTCAAAAGCGTACGCAACAAGCTCTTGGAGCGCGGTAAAGAACCTGTCGTCGTCGTCGCTCTCTGGATCATCCGTCCGGACCCACGGAGCATCGACGAGACCGTTGAGTAGATGCCGCTCTAGCAATGCTTCCATCTCCTCCTGGAACTGCATGCCGAGCTGATTCCAGTAACCCTGGTACTGAGCGTGGACGAGAAGGGTAGCAAGCAAGTTGATGTTCTCGATGTCCAACCTGCTGCCGCTGCCTGTGAGCAGATCGCTGCGGCCGTTTTTGAATGGCAGTTGGGGCTCCACAAGCCGATGCTTGTCAAATCCCTTCCACCAATCAAAATATCGGTCGAAGCCCCCCTCTGCGTCGTAGAGCACCAAACGTCTGCCGCGCGGGTAGGTTTGGTGTTCCGCAAAGGACGTCGCGAGGTCTCCCAGAGTGTAGCGCCGTAGCGTGTCCGACCCCAAGTAGAACCCTATCGCCAACAATGCCGAACGACGAGCGTCAAGTCTCCCTGGAGAGCATACTTGGATCTGGATTTCCGGGTTACTGAAAAGCGCAGATTCAATAAAGTGCTCGATACACTCAAGAAGAAGTATCGCCGAACGAGCACTGCCCACCGGGGGCAACACAAGACACAGCGAGGCGTTGGAGTGTTTGTAGTAGTTGATATCGAGAATGTTTTGCGCACCTCCAAGACCTTCCACCAGAGTAGAGAACTGACTCCCGTCGCCCAGACAGTGGATTTTGAGTCCCACTGACAGATGGCCATGCTCAACGCGCCGACGATGGCGTGCGACCGCGTTAACCTTCGCCGGAGCGTGCCTGTGTAAAAGCGCCAGCAGAGCTTCGAAACTGTACCCGTAAAACACAGGGCGCCTCTTTCGGATGAAGTAGCACCATCGTCTGAACAGGTAGAGCGTCATTACTCAACCGTTCCGCACATAAGGTATATTCGTGAACCCGGCCAAGGATGTCCTTCGCTCCTCCTTGTTGTCCGAGGTCGATCAGTTCGCCGAGATCTGGCACGGTCGCAAAACAGGCCGACCAATCGAGGGCGGCATACACGCTCTTGCGAGACTGATCAGCCGCTGTACGCGACCCGTTCCTGGGCCTTCGCCTCGGCTGCGGTAGCAGGTTGTGCCGGGAGCTGGAGCACTGTTGCTTCCTGGTGCTCAAAGAGGTCAGTTAGGAGCACAATCTGCCCATCTGAAATTCCAACGCATCATGATAAGTCAGCGGCTTCAAAGCTGTAATCGCACACGCTGAAGACCTCCTCTGTTGTCCCCAGCCCCAACCGACAAATAAAGCAAGAATTGCGCCTGGGGGCTCATGCTCCCACAGCTCCGCCATCAGGCCATGGCCGAGTGGTAAAATGATGGCAGCCAGCAGGGGCGACGGGTACTGCAAGGATGAGTTTCTTCGGCTTGCGAGAGCGCGTGGCCCGCAGCGCCGCGCGCGTTGTCGCGCCGGTAGCGATGCCATCGTCGATCACAATGGCGATACGACCAGCGACTTCAACTCGTTCACGGCTGCCCAGATAGCGCTGGCGCCGCCGCTCGATCTCGGCGAGCTCACTATCGCAGACCGCATTAAATTCTAACTCGTCGATGCCTGCAAACCGAATGACATCCTCGTTGCGCACGACCAGCGGCTCGTCGCCATCCACAACGGCACCCATGGCCAGCTCGGGCTGATACGGCACGCCTATTTTTCGCACCAGGATCAGGTCAAGTGGCGCGTTCAGCGCCGCCGCGACCTTCGCGGCGACTGGCACGCCACCGCGTGGGAGCGCTAGAACGACTGGCTGCCGATTTTTGTAATCCCTCAGCGCCAGGGCTAGCTTACGGCCTGCGTCCGATCGATCCTTGAAAGACATTGCAATCTCCCGCGAGAGCGGCTCCTTTGGCAATCAGTCAGGAAAATTTGGAGCCGATTCCTCATTCTGAATCGTTAGTGCTCTGCACCGCATCAACATCCTGGGTTGGCCAAACTGAAACGATCTCCAACGCTGTTCCGATAACCACAAGCATTGCACCTACTATCGCGCAGACTCGAATCTTTTCCGGAACTACGAATTGCGCCGCAAGGATCGGCAGATAGAGGCCAACGAGAATGCCAATGCCTGTGAGCGCGATTCCGGCTATTAGAACCCATTCCATTGCCTCGTCACCACATTAGGGTAGTTCCGACCTATAATCGCTTGGCGCTCAGTAGTTGTCTTTTGCCATCCTACGCTCGACTTTTGATATGCAAATGGCAATATCAGGGCGGAACTTTCGGGGGACAATCAATGATCACAATTGCCCTACTCGCCGCCCCGCTCGCGCTCACGTTGGTAGAATTCTGCTCAGCCGCACCAGACCCGCCCGCGACCGAGCCGCCGGAATGGCATTGGAGGATGGTGGACGGAAAGAAATGTTATTTCAGGGCAGACAAGCTCCTCCCCCGGGAAGACTTGGTTTGGTCCTATGACGCCAAGCAACTTGATCTCGATGAAGGTGCAACGGTCAAAGCCCGACGGCACTACACGCCCCACGAACTGAAAGCCATCGCCGCAGTCGAGCGCCAGATGCGCAAAGCCGACGAACAGCCGCCCAAGCGCAAGAAAATCCGCAAACGCCCCAGGCGGAATAACGACGATGATGATTAGCACGGCGAATCTCATTCGAAAAATAGCTGATCAGCATTCCAACGGTACACGTAAGGATATCAACGGCGTCATCGAGTCACTCGTCAGCGTAGGCTACAAAGAACTCAAGAAAACGGGAGGTTTTTTTGCGCCCGAATTCGCCAAATTTGTCGTCATCAAGAAGCCCGCCACAAAAGCGCGGAAAGGCATCAATCCGTTCACAAAGGAGCCAACAATATTCAAGGCCAAACCAGCTAGGAAGGTTATCAGGGCTCGCCCGGTGAAGGCTGTCAAAGACGCAGTGGCATAACATGGGGGCGTCCTTTTGTCGCTAAATAATCCGCCGTCACCTCGCTACAGCCACGATCAGAACGAAAAGTATTGCGGGAAATCGAAGTGATTTGGATGAAGCTTGCTGCCGAAGAGGCTGACGGAAAGAGCAGCTAAAGACCGGTATTAGCTGATCTGGTCTCCCGGACCGCCATTACGATCCGCATTTGTCTCGTCTTTCTGTACCAGGGCAAACCATACTCCTGCCATTTGCAGAAAAATGGCTCGGTTTTGTTCATCCTCTGCGGCTCGCGCCATTTTCAAGCACTCTGCGGCGAAGCGACAGTACTCGTCCGACCTGCTCATGGGGAGCAGCCCCTCGATACCTGGCTAACCGACAGCGACGCGGAAGAGTCCCTGAGGTTCCCTAAATCTGGGCGGAACTAACGCGAACGATCCTGGGAACAGTCTCCAACGCAATGACGGCTGTGGTTAAATTCGAACACCTCTTCACTGCTCCGGTCATCTTCAGAGATCAATGAAAAATAAAGCATGAGAGCGGTGTCCTCATTGATCTACATCAATGACGGAAAATGCGGATGTCGCACCGATCACGTAGAATTGAGCTTCTCAA
Organism: uncultured Alphaproteobacteria bacterium; assembly: GCA_963841705.1. Taxonomy (GTDB): domain Bacteria; phylum Pseudomonadota; class Alphaproteobacteria; order Rhizobiales; family Xanthobacteraceae; genus VAZQ01. The sequence continues at coordinate 6,969 of CAWJDY010000008.1, read as the reverse complement.
CTTGGGTCTCGCCAACCGTTACATATCTAGCCAGTACAAGCGGCCCAAAAGCCTATACGACCTAACCGTCGTTGGTCAGATCGCCACGTCGATCTGCCGTGGTAGAGATGGGTTGGGGCGGAGCCATTCCTGTAGCTTCGACCACCGTCGTCGGCCCGAGACATTTCGGACGGCAATGGCGACAGCCTTCTTCTGGCCGACCAACACGACCAGCTTCTTACCCCGAGTGACCCCGGTGTAAAGAAGGTTTCGCTGCAACATCGCGTAGTGCTGCGTCATGATCGGGATGACCACGGCTGGATATTCCGAACCCTGGCTTTTGTGGATCGTCGCGGCGTAGGCGGGCACCAACATGTCCAGTTCTCCAAACCCGTAGGTGACGGCTCGGCCGTCAAAGTTGGCGACGAGCTCGCCATCGGCGGGATTGATGCAATCGATGTTGCCAATGTCGCCGTTGTAGACCTCCTTGTCGTAGTCGTTCTCAATCTGCATGACCTTGTCGCCCGGAGCAAAGATCCATCCGAATCGCTCGACCTTGTGGTCGGTGGCGGGGTTGAGCGCGGCCTGTAGCTCGATGTTCAACGACCGTGCTCCCACGCCGCCGCGGTTCATCGGACATAGCACCTGGATGTCACGGATGGGATCGAGGCCGAACCGTTTGGGGATCCGCGTCTTCACCAGCTCGATGATGCGCGCGACGGCGGTTTCGGGGTCGTCTGCCTGTACAAAGTAAAAGTCGCTCTCGGTTCCGCGCGGGCTGAGATCGGGGATCGAACCCTGGTTGATGCGATGGGCGCTGGTGATGATGCGGCTCTGTGCGGCCTGCCGAAACACCTCGGTGAGGCGCACCACTGGCACCGCGCCGGATGAGATGATGTCGGCCAGCACTTGGCCCGGCCCGACCGAAGGCAGCTGGTCAATGTCGCCAACGATCAAGAGAGCAGCCTTGTCCGGCACTGCTTTCATGAGCGCCTGCATCAGCATGACGTCGACCATGGAGGTCTCGTCGATCACCAGCAGGTCGCAATCGAGCGGGTTGTCGCCACCGCGCTTGAAGCCGCCGCCCTTGGGGTCGACCTCCAATAGCCGGTGGATCGTCTTGGCCTCGTAGCCAGTGGCCTCGGTCATACGCTTGGCGGCCCGGCCGGTCGGCGCGCATAGTAGAAGGTTGGTGCCCTTGGCCGCGAGGATGCGCAGAATCGCTTTGACGATGGTGGTCTTGCCGACGCCAGGACCACCGGTCATGACCAGCACCTTGGAGATCAGCGCGACCCGGATCGCGGCGACCTGGCTTTCCGCGAGGGCAAGACCGATACGCTGCTCGACCCACGGCAGGGCCTTGTTCGCATCGATCCAGGGCCAAGGCAGCGTGCCAGTTGCAAGCCGCATCAGCCGCTCGGCGATAATGCGCTCCGCGCGATGCAAACCGGCCAGAAACACACAGGGCGTTTCGCCAACCCGGTCGGCGACCACCGTGCCCTCCGCCAGTTCAAGATGAAGCGCGGTGCGGACCAGTTCTCCCGCAACCTCAAGAAGCTTCTCGGCGAGCGGCACCAGCTCGTCCGTCGGCAGGCCGCAATGCCCTTCGTCCATGGCTTCGGTCAGCGCGTAGGAAATGCCAGCGCGAACCCGGATCATCGCCGTCTTCTCGATGCCGAGCTTCATGGCGATGGCGTCGGCGGTCTTGAAGCCAATGCCCCGGATGTCGCGGGCCAGCCGGTACGGGTTCTCGGTCATGACCTGGATGGCATCGGCACCATAGGTCTTGAAAATCCGCACTGCCCGCGCGGTGCCGACACCGTGGCTGTGCAGGAAAACCATGATTTCCCGCACCGCCTTCTGCTCAGCCCAGGCGGCCAGAATGCTTGCGGCCCGCACCGGCCCGATCCCGTCAACCTCGCGCAGCCGGTCCGGTGTTGCCTCGATAACGTCGAAGACCTTCTCGCCAAATGCCCGCACGAGCTTCTTGGCATAAACCGGCCCCACACCCCGGATCATGCCGGACGATAGATACTTCTCGATGCCGTCAGCGGAAGTCGGGGGTGATGTACGCAGGAACCGTGCTTTGAACTGCTGCCCGTGGATGCGATCGTTGACCCATTCGCCTGAGGCCGTGATCCACTCGCCCGCCGCAATGGCCGCAGCGTGCCCGACTACTGTCACAACATCCCGATGTCCGCGCACCTTGGCGCGCAGAACGCAGAAGCCGTTCTCGGAATTGTGGTAGGTGACGCGCTCGACCAGCCCCGCTAGAACTTCCTGGGTTGACGATTCCGGCTGTGGCCTCATGTCGGTGTCATTTCAGTCGATCTGATGGCCAAGAAGCCAGAGCGTCATCGTTCGTTCTTTACCGCGCGTTACGCCGCCTGGCCTGCAGTTTCGCTTGGCATGATATTGGCGTAAACCATTGGGGGATGGAACATCGGTGTTCGCGCAGTTCCGTCACGTCCCCGCCAAAATTCTAAGGTGAAAGTGGGTGTCAGATGGAGGCCCAGCCATGTCGGTAATTCGAAGCGGATACGCGGTGTCCAGACGTTCGGGATTGCTCGGTGTGTTGTTCTCGGCGCTTCTCGCGCTCCCACTGTTTGATCCCGCCGTCGCCGTTGCGCAGGAAGTGAAGCAGATCAAGCTTACCGAGAAGCATATGCAGGGCTTCATCGTCGTGTCCGAGCATATGGCGCAGCTCTACGATGGCGCGAATCCAGATAGACCAGATCCGAAACTGGAGGCGCAGGCCGAGGCTGTAGTCAAGAAAAATGGCTTCGCGAGCCTCGCCGAATACGACGACGTCTCGTTCAATATCGCCATGATCCTTTCCGGCATCGACCAGCAGACGAAAAAGTTCACCGAGCCACTGGACCAGATCAAGAAAGAGATCGCCTCGATTAAGGCCAACAAATCTATCCCGGAGGCGCAGAAGAAAGAGGACCTGGCGCAGCTTGGGGCCGCGCTCAAGGACGCAAAGCCCATTCAGTTCAAGGAAAACATCGCGATTGTGCTAAAGTACTTCGATCAACTTCCGCCGCTCAAGCAGGAGGAGGGACCTGCGGATTAGCGTTCCGCGATGCGGATAGCAGTTGTTGTAGCGGCGATGCTTGCCGCCATCCCGGCGCTCGCGCATTCATGGTACCCGCTAGCCTGCTGCGGCAATATGGATTGCTTTCCCGTGGCCTGCGATCAGTTGGTGGAGACAGTTTCCGGCTGGCTTTACGTCCCGACCGGTAACTTGTTCGACCCTGAGCAAGTACAGCTGAGTCGGGACCGCCATTGCCATGTGTGCCTTGGGCTCGGTGATCATCGCTCGATCTGCGCGTTCATCGTGCCGAACGCTTAGTAACGGGCGGTCATCCGAGTAGGCATAGCTATGGCGCAGTGGTCGTGAAAGACCACTGGAAAGGACTGATGGCAGATGAGCATCGCCGGTACAGGCCCCACTCAATCCGCCTCAAAAGTCAAAAGCATAGATCCTTCCATCCGCTGCCACGTACAGCCGGTCTTCGGTTGCAATCAGCGTCTGGAAGTGACGTAAACCGGTCATGGCCTGAGGAGGGCCGTTGAAGACCTTCTCGCCTGTGTCCCCTCTGAACCCGTGAAGCTGATTGTCGCCTTCGCTGCCAACAACCCAGACGACGGCGTTCGAGTGTCCATCGGTGGTGGTCACTATCGGAGCGCCTCTGCCGCGTACTGATCCGCACCATGCTGTCGTAATGGCCGTCGGCAAACCGGGCCGGATTTTCAGAGTGAGAAGCCCCCGCGCTTCAGTTGGACAGCGTGTGCCTTCGGCCTGCAGCGCGACAAAAATGCCGTCTGCTGCGGGATAAGTCACCGGAGCTGTGATGATCGCACGGTCCGACACCGTCTCCATGGCGAGTTGGCCCCCGATCCCGCCCAGGTTGTTGCGGTCGAGAAGATAGGCTTTGCGATCCTTGCCTAACGCGAGGATCAACGGTGGGCCGCCGCCCGGAACCTCCAAAGGAAGCGGATTGCTACCCCCCAAGTCGGCATCGCGCGCGTCGAGTGCCGCCCAATCCGATGGGGCGAAGAAATCCCGTTTGTCGTCGGACCGATGCAAATCCGATGCGAGTCGGATCACTGCCTCGCCGTCGCTCCATGTCCTCGCCCCAAAGGTGTTTCCAGTCGCGACAAACAACGATGTCCCATCTGTGCTGATTCCGCCGGGCGCCCAAATGCCTCCTCCCCGAGCGCGGGTCGCCCATGACTTGATCGTTCGCGGATCAGAAAGCGAAATGCTGACGACAAACCCGCGGTATTGGCCACAGTCTCCGAAATGCCCGCCGAACGGCACGTAGAGGTTACCCGCGAGTAGCGTCAATGCACCACGCTGATTCTGGTCCCGCGCAACAAAGTTCTGACCCTGGTTTCCAAGGGCCTCCATGACATCGACTGGCCAGCCAGACAGCGGCGTTCCGTCCTTGAGCGACAAGCCGAAAATGAAGTGGCGAGGCCCAGATGTGCTTTGGACCGCGGCATCCAAGTAGATGGCCTCTCTTGCTGCGTCGATCACCGGCGTACCCGTCACTCCTAACGGAGAGATGTTGCCGCACGGCAGTGATGAGCTCGGGACAGGCTTGCCGAGCGAGCGTTGCCATCTCTCTTGCCCGCTTACGGCATCGATGGCGTGAACGACGTTGTCCTCCGTTGCGATCAGCAGAGCTCCCGAGGTCGATTCAGAACTGCGCCAGTAGAGCGGTTGTGCATAGACATGCTCTGAGACGCGCGCATGGAAGTTGCCATCCAACTGCAGAGAGCTAGCGCGATCCCAGGTCAGGGAGGGGACAATGAAATTGCCGCTGCGCGCGGGATCAGCATGATAAGTCAGAACCGACTGGCGTGCCGGTTCGGCACCAAGGGAAATGGTCACCTCAAGTGCTGCAATCAGAGCAGCGGCTACTGAAAGCGGACGCTTCATTGTAGGTCCCTTAACGACTGTCGCGCCGACCAGGAATTCTGCCTAACGGGTGGCAACAAAGCCACTACCCTATCAGGGAGCAGCGCCCACTGAGGGCCCCCCACCCGTGCCTGGCAGCCGAAGAGGATAATTTCTAAGGCCGTTTTTGCTTGGCGGCTCCGCGGAAACCAAGTTCTCCTCTTTCGAGTTATTCGCTGCGCGGATTGTGAGCGGGGAATACTCCTTAGGGGGAACGGCCATGATTTAGGTTCGCCCGCCGATCTGCCCCTATTGCCGTCAGCCCATGAAGCTGTTCCGCACCGTCTCGAAGGCGGCTTCTCCGCTATTCGTTTTCCACTGCTCACCTTGCAATCACACCACGACAAAGCAGCAGCAGCAGCCACCCGTTCGCAACCTTTCCCCAGAAGTCGCAAAAGAAGCGGGCCGCCCTGGCCCCCAGCTCACCGCTGATCAGATAGCATCTGCTTCGCAGGCACGTCGTCGTCCGGCCCGCTCGCCAACTCGCTGTAGATCATCCGTCCGCAGCGGCCGACCACAATGCTGACCTGCTGACCAGCACGCCCCAGCCAGAACTGCCGCATGTGCCCTCCCCGTTTCTGCCGCTCGCGCAGGTCCATAATCTGCGGATCATCACGTTGGAACCCTAAATCCCATTTGCCGCGTTTTTAGGCATTTCAAACCGCCAACGGTTTTTTTCTTTGGATAACCGCTGAGGCATCACGTAGTCCACAGCCAAGCCATTTATAATGTTGTGGGATTGGGGAGAGCAAACTAACCGCCATGAGGACGCTATGGCCTATCCCGGTGATTTCGTCGCCGCCAATCGCGCGGCTCGAAATGCCGCTATCACTTTGTTCCGCACGGCAAAAAAGCCCAAGCACAAGCGAGATCTAAGGCACATTTATTTCCGCTTCTGGGAATGGCTGACCAAGCGCACTGCATAACGCGCTTAAGCTGCACAAACTCAGAAAAAGAGACGCGATAACCGGCCATCGCAGCGCCTAATCGCTGGTCAATGGAAAAGCCCCGCCCGGCTGACCGTTGTCCTCCGATCTGATAACCCGCGCGGTCATGTTCGCACTCCATGAGGGGAGGGCGTAGGGCCGAATGCGAGCATCAGACAATGGTAGTAAGGTGACAGGGTCACCGGGTAAGACGGCGCGCAGCGTTGGCGCGTGAGAGAGCGTAAGCGCTTCACCATTCTGTGCCGAGACCCGAGCGGACCGCAGCCACGCCTAGGGCAAGTGCCGGGCAATGATGTCGTAGGCCGCTTCAAATTCAAGGGTGCCAGCATCGACTAGCGCACGGGCCAACGCCTCAATTGCAGGCCATGCACGCAGAACGAGATTTGCGGTCTCCATCTCGAACCTTCGAAGCCCGTAATGGCGTCGCTTCAGCTGCCGCAGATCCTCCAGACACCTTTCGGCGCTTTGGTAATCCGCCTCCATTCCAAGAACATGAACATAGAGCCAAGCATATTCGAGCTCCGTCTTCCGGCGCTCTCCGGCGGAGACAATCTCAGCCATGCCTCCAGCAAGATCGCGCCTAATTTGCCACTCGATGCAAGCGCATACATAAGCGAGCGGCCATGGCGTTGCCTCTAGTAGTGAAGCTGACAACGGTGTATTTGGCTCAAGCCCCAAGTCAATCTGTACAACCTGGGTTCCATAAATTCGGCCCCTCACAGATACCGCCAATATCCTTTCTTGGGCCCCACTCTGTGAGCATTGGCTTTCGTCGGTCGCGTTGGATTTGGACGCGACGGAACGCCGGAGGTGATGCATTCGTTGAGCGCGCGCGTGGATACAACGCTTATGACTGCATGCCCGGCTTCGTGGGCTGCAAGGCGATACCAGCGAGCCTTTCCAGATAGCTTGCGAGCGCGTGCAGCCGCGAAGCTGTTCGCGCACGCCTGATCGCCGCCTAAGACGGCGTTGGAGCCAAGCAATGTCTGTTTTTCACGTCCGGTCATTGTTCTCCTTCCTCCATGTGACGATGCGCAGACCCATGCGGATCGGTCCGGCTCACGCCGGACGTAT
>CAWJDY010000007.1:0-32374 GCA_963841705.1 uncultured Alphaproteobacteria bacterium | reverse complement strand
CCTGGTATTCGTCGACCAGGACATGATCGAACCGACTGCCTAGCTCGGCGGCGAGGTCGGCGTCATTCATCATCTCTGCCCAGGCCAGCAGCAGGTCGTCGTAATCCATGACGTTTTGCCGCTGCTTAGCCGCGACGTATTCTGCAAACAACTTTCGCAGGTCGCCTTTCCAATCGATACACCACGGAAATTTGTCTCGGAGGGTCGCCTTGATCGAGCCTCCGGAGTTGATCGCGAACGAGTAGATCGCCAAGCAGGTATCCTTGCCTGGGAACCGCGACTCCTTCTTGGACAAACCCAGGTCATGCCGGACCACATCCATCAGATCCGCAGCATCCGACCTGTCGAGGATCGTGAACGACGGCTTGAGGCCGATGCGGTCGGCATACTCCCGCAGGATACGAGCGCCGACAGCGTGGAAGGTGCCAGCCCATGGCAGGTCGACCTGGCCTATGCCCATGGCTGCACCGGTGATGCGTTTGACACGGCCGGTCATATCGAGAGCGGCTCGGCGGGAGAACGTCAGCAGCAGAATCCGGTGTGGATCGATGCCGTTAACGACCAGGTGGGCGACCCGGTGGGCCAGGGTCTTGGTCTTACCTGAACCGGCACCGGCAATCACCAGCAGTGGCCTCGCGTCGAGGGCAGACCCATCCTTCACGCCGTGCTTGACGGCACGCCGTTGCTCCTGGTTCAGGTCAGCCAAATAATCATGCGCCATGATTTACTCTTTCTTTGGAGGGGTCTTGAGGACATTCTCTGATTCGCCTTCAACCGTCATTGGGTCTTCCGGCGCTTTGTTATCGGAATCCGCTGGTGTTGAGCCGAGTGCTGGGCAGCCGATTCACTCAGGCACCTACCCGCGTCCCGCTTCTTTGACTTTCTTGCGACAGTCTCTGCCTCGACGCATAGCTCCTCCAGCTTCCGAACGCGGGCTGCGTGATGCGCGGGCTTCACCAAGCCATCGAATTTATCGGAGTGGATTGCCAGGAAAGCCGTCCCATCGCGCGCTTCGGTTCGGATACCCCATGCCCGTCGTGTCACACGAGTGGGCAGACTGTCGCCCTTGCCAAATTCCGGGAAGCGTCGCGAGCAGGCATTCTTCGCCAACAGCTCAAGGAGATGCTCAGCCGCCTCCTCCGGCGTGACGACGAGCGCCTGTGCCCGTTTATAGAGCCGCAGAACACACTTGAGTGGATGGCTTTTTGGCCACGGAGCGACCTTCAACTCCGCAGCGAGCCGGGCAGCAGCGTAAACGACGGCGAATTTCATCGCAAACCGACGGCTCCATGGATCGCTCCCGACCTTGGCTTTCTGAAGAAATCTGTCGATCAATTCAGTGGCCCGTCGAGTATGGGCATCCGGATCTGATACTAGCCGTTCGATAAACTCCCGGATCGGGTGCCCATAGTTTTCCCTCACAGCAGCCTCGGCCATCTTCGCCAACTCGGCTGGTGGAAGCCTCGCATCCTTGAGCCGGTCGAAAATCCCGTTTTTGGCACGGAGTGGCACTGCTACTTCGATCAAGCGGACCAACTCTCCTCGTTCTCGGGCACCACCCAAGAACTCCGGATCGAGCGACCTTTCGCCTGACCAAAGGGACATCAGCCGCCAGCGTAAATCAGCTAGGTCAGGGTCCTGCTTTGCTTTTGCTGATCGTCGGCTCCCGCCGCCTCCTACGACTTTGTGGGCCAATTCCCGAAGCTGTTTCCGAATTTCCGCTTGCGATCCCATGCGTCGGGCAATCTCTTCGATTACCAGAGTAAGATCATTGTGCGCGGCACACGCTTCCTCAATTGCGCGGTTGCTCACGTCGTGGGTTAGGAGTTCACCGCGAACGGCTCGTTCGATTACCGACTGCGCGGCGAGTTCGGTCAGGGTCTTTCCCGTTGAGCTTTCACCAGCGAGATAGAAGATCGCGCCCTCGTCCTGGCCAACGAGGTGTAGCAATGGACCGGCAAAGGCGAGTCCAATTCCGAACGTCAGATAAGATGAGGCTCGGCATGGGACCTTCAATCCATCGAGCCAGCCGTCCAGGCTGCCTTGAGTCGGCAGTTCAAACGGCTTGGAAGACTTTCTGCTCGCATGGATCAGGGTATCGGCGTCTGGCCCGATCGTGATGTCGGGCAAGACGAACGATTTGCCGTGCCAACCAGTCTTGCCGGTGATTTGGTATGTCCTATCAGGGACGACAGCTGGTCGGCGGACCGGCACCGGCAAGACCCATCTTGCCATCGCCATCGCCAGAAGCTGCATCCGTTCCGGCGCCCGTGGCCGCTTCTACAATGTGGTCGATCTCGTCAACCGGCTCGAGACCGAGGCCCGCAACGCACGACAGGGTCGGCTCGCTGATCATCTGACCCGGATGGACTTCGTCATCCTCGACGAACTCGGCTATCTGCCCTTCGCCCAATCCGGTGGCCAGCTCTTGTTCCACCTCGTCAGCCGCCTTTACGAGCGCACCTCGATCGCCTTCGGGGAATGGCCGAGCGTCTTCAGTGATGCCAAAATGACGACCGCGCTACTCGATCGGCTGACCCACCACTGCGACATCATTGAGACCGGAAACGACAGCTGGCGCTTCATGAGCAGGGATGATGATCACACGCCAACCCGCGGTCAAAACGTAGAACGAGGGGGTCCCTTTTGGATGCCGATCTGGGGTCCCGTTCGGGCGCCGATTGACACTCCGGTTCAGCGGATGATCGCGCAGTAGCTTTGGAGCGCGCAAGACGAACAGGCGCAATTTGCGACTAGACAAGCGTTTCCATGTTTCGAATCATATGAGCTCGCCCCTCACCCCACCCTCTCCCCGTAAAGAACGGGGAGAGGGAGAGCACGACCGCGTCTCCATACACCAAATGATGCTCGCACGGTGTTTCACTCCCTCTCATCGATGGCTGCGCGCTCGGCAGAACTGTAGGCGAACTCTGTGGGTTCGGTTCCCTGTTCGACGTCTTCGTTCCGACCAGTGTCCCGGCGGACACTGCTAATCTCAGACAGGCTAATCGTTTTATCTTTGCCCAATGCCCTAACCTCCGTTGGATGGTGGGATTGGGTCTTCCTTTACAGAGATGTCACCCGAGGACAGTTGTCACTCACCGCAGAAAATCGGCGACCAGCTCCAGCATAAGGTCGGCGACCGAGTTTATTTCGCGGCCGAGGCCCTGCCCAGCTGTTGGACGATGGCGGAAGTTGACCATATTCTCCCGCCGGTGGATGGTCCCAGCGCAAACGTGTCTCAGGGCAGAGGCCTTGAAAAGGAGTCCCGTAGGGCGAAAATACAACCTCGACGGCAAGACTAGCACTCACGTCAAGCCCGAACCATCCAACTTTGAATGCAAGTCTGATATTGCATTTCCAAGCGGGAGTGGCCTGAGCAAGCGATCACAGTTGCATGGCGCCGCGCCGGACAAATTCCAACCACATTCCGGACGGCACCCCCCAAGGTCAAAATAAAACGCGATAGTCTGGTTCTCCTCTATTTTGAACTTCCTGATCGAGGTGAGATGTTTCCTAAGTATTTCGGACCTAAGAATGAGCGGTCTCATAGTCTCTGGAAAGAGGAAGCATCCGACCATGCCGAGAAGAAGATTTCTCTGTATCTTCAGCCCTTGAGCAAGCCTATGGCGGCAAGCCAACAAGGCTAAAAGTGCATGAGCAACTACACGCGTATGCTTCCATTGCCGATTTGAAAAGTTTCCAGTATCCGGAGCCTCGTTCTCCTTCCAATCTCTAAATTCGAGCATGCCGCTGACGTTCACGCAGAAATAGCTCATATCCTTGGAGGTCGGCTTATAATAACCCGGTATTACCGATTTGGGTTGTCCTCCAGTACGCAATGCGATGTAGTGTGGGAGGACGATTAGTTGGGTACTTATAAACACTTCGTTTATCTTTTGAATACCCCGCTCGACAATTGCAGGCCACTCTTTAGTGCAGTGTAAGAAGAATGCGAGTTTGAGCGGCTGCGGTTTTGCTGCCCACTCGGGATCCGCCTTGCTCTGCTTGTGAATTGCCCAACGGCAAAGTGCGTGCCGAAATGTGTTTCGATCTTCTAGTTCTTGTGGGAGCGGATAAGCGATGCTCGAAAGGAAAGTGGCAGCCGGTTCAGGCGCAAACGATGGGTTTAGCGAAATCAGAACTGCCTCAAGGGGCACGTCGATCATTCCCATGTAGCTAAGTAAGTGGGGGTCCCATGTAGCTAAGTAAGTGGGGGATGGCCATTATCTATAATCATACAACTGAAACTTAATCAACTCGTCTGCTCTGAAGACGAGCTTGCCGTGGCGCTCAATTGTCGCAAGTTGCGGACGCAATTGCTCTGCCAACTCAACTACGGATCGGATTAAGAGTGGGTCTTTCAGAAATTTTTCAATCCTCAAACAAAACCTATCCTGAATCTCCGCCTTGATGGTTTCGGGACTGAAGCTACTATCTCGGACTTGCTCCAAAAAACACTTCAGACTTTGCGCAGACCTCGTACTATCGAAGCCACACCATGCGAGGGTAGCGTGTGGAACCCGCTTAGTATTGGTCCACACCTCATCAATGAAATTTGTTCGGCTGCCAGCACTATAGCCAAAAGCCACCGCACCAGTTTCGCAGAGCTTCTTTATGTTATGTTCGTCGGTCGAACCCATTGGCTCTCGCAGATACGGCACCAGAACGAATGCGCTTGCAACAATTTGCTTGGTCACGTTATCGAGACCCTGGTTAACTGAGTACGAGTCCGAGAAGGCATCATAATCACCCTCAAGAATAGCAGGCGGAATATCTTGGACCGTCTGTGCATAACTCTCGTCATCTGCGGCGCGCGTAACGACCTCTCGGCGACCTAAAGTCCTAGCAAACCGCTCGCGCTGCGCACCATCAGCTGGATGGGGGTAGGCTATCGCGGAAAGAAACTGTGCGCCCGCCCTGGAAGGAAATGCACAGGACAAGTCGATCCGTACCTCACGAGGCGTGGCCATCTGTTTCCGAAGAACGGCGTGGAATGCTGCATCTAAATGTTGCTGCCGCGCGACTATGTCAAGCTGGTTGCCGATTTATTGGTCCCAGTGACACTTCAGGACGCCGTGCGATACCGTAATTTACTTGGCGCTATGGGGTCGTAACTAAGGAACGCTCGGACGCTGTGATGTACGCGTGCTGGCCATTCCGCCGCACTTTATCTAACAGGGAAGCGAGGTGACACGATATCATGTGCTGCGCTGTCGCCGCCATACCGTCTCCAGACCAAGTCACCCCGGATACCCCGCTCCGGCTTGGGATGGCCGCCGCGATTGCGTTTCCGGACGGGTCGATGACTGCAGCAGGGCCGCGGCGCGAAGTCTTCATGCTCGATCCGATACCCGACCAGGATCTCGCCAGCGTGTGGGCCAAAGTCGGCACCAGCGGGCGCGACGGCGCCGTCATCAACCGGGTGCCGCCATGACCAGTCGCCCGGCATCGGACGTGAGGCCGTGCCCTCGGCGAGGACTCTCCCGCGTTGAGGCTGCGCTCTATCTTGGAATCTCGCCGAGCAAGTTCGACGAGTTGCGGAAGGATGGCCGCGTCGGTCCGGCACACATCATCGGTGGCCGCAAGGTCTGGGATACGCGGGACTTGGACGAGACGTTCGACGCCTCCCCGCTGGAAGGCGATCCCGGAGACTGGACGGTGGCCGTTTGAGCGCGTTAGCATCCTCAGCCATGCCCCGCCGCCTCCCACCCGGCTGTGTCGAGGACCGTGACCGGCACGGCAATATCCGCATCTACTATCGCGCCAAGCGGAAGCCCAAAGTCCGGCTTCGTGGCACGCCTTGGACTGCGGAATTCATGGCAGCATACGAGGCGGCCAAGGCCGAGACTGCGCCCTCATTGCGCAAAGGAATCAATCCGGGCACATGGCGCTGGCTCTGCGTCAAGTATTTTGCCGAATGCACCGATTACAAGCTCCTGGACGAGAAGACGCAGCGCATTCGCCGGTGGATATTGGAAGCCACCTATGATGAACCGATAGCGCCCAACTCTCCCAAGCTCTTTCGTGATTTCCCGCTTTCCAGGATGACCACAGACGCGATTGAGGTCTTGCGGGACCGGAAGCTTGCCGCACCAGAGGCCGGGAATGGCCGGGTGAAAGCCATCCGGCAAGTATTCAAGTGGGGGGTGAAAAAGAAGCTCGCGCCAAGCAACCCAGCACGCGACGTTCCTTATCTTAAGACCGGCTCGACTGGGTATCATACTTGGACCCTCGAAGAGGTTCAGCAATTCCAGGCGCGACATCCAATCGGCATTAAGGCACGGTTGGCGTTTGAACTCTTGTTGCTTACCGGACAGAGACGCTCTGACATCATCCGCTTGGGTCGGCAGCACATTCAGGCTGGTCGGCTGATCTTCACCCAGTTCAAGGGCCGCAATAAGAAGCCTAAGCGACTCAGCCTCCCTATCCTTCCGGCCCTGCAACGTGTCATCGATGCCTCGCCCTGCGGCGACCTGACCTTCCTTGTTAACCACCGGGGGCGTCCATTTCCTGACAAGAGCTTCGGCAACAAATTTCGAGCTTGGTGCGACCAAGCGAACCTGCCCCATTGCACCGCCCACGGTCTACGCAAGGCGGGCGCGACCATCGCGGCAGAGGCCGGTGCCACCGCGCACCAACTCATGGCCATTTTTGGTTGGAGCACCATCGGAATGGCGGAGCGTTACACGCAAGCCGCAGATCAGAAGCGACTAGCCGATGGCTCAATGCACCTGATTGAGGCTGCGGAACGAATGAGAACAGAATCAAGTCCCACCGAGGTTGCCGGTGAGACTTTTTCGGAAAAAAACTGAGCAGAATCAGCCACTAATTCTTACTGTAACTCCCGAAGGAAGGGAGCCACTACGACCTTCCTATTGCGCTTGGGCTAATGGCGGCCATCGGGGCCATTCCTACCGATGCGCTCTCGGGGTTCACGGTTCTCGGAGAGCTTGGACTAGACGGCTCCATTGCAGCAGTCGCGGGGGTGCTGCCGGCTGCCATCGGCGCCAATGCGCGTGGCGAAGGTCTCGTTTGTCCGGCTGCGGGCGGCTCGGAAGCCGCTTGGGCCAGCCCGGAGATGGAGATCGTTGCCGCCGCTTCCCTGATCCAGCTCGCCAACCATGTCCGCGGCACCCAGGTGCTTTCCCGCCCCCAACCGAGGATTCGCGAATTCACCGAGCCGATGGTGGACCTCAAGGACATCAAGGGCCAGGAGAGCGCCAAGCGCGCGCTGGAAGTCGCTGCCGCGGGCGGGCACAACCTTCTGCTCGTCGGGCCGCCGGGCGCGGGCAAGTCAATGCTGGCGGCGCGGCTACCCACCATTCTTCCGCCTCTCACCCCGGCCGAATTGCTCGAAGTGTCGATGATCGCCTCGGTTGCCGGCGAGATCGAAGGCGGTGCTCTGACCAATCGCCGTCCGTTTCGCGCGCCGCATCATTCCGCCAGCATGCCGGCCCTGGTCGGAGGCGGCCTGCGTGCGCGCCCCGGGGAGGTCTCGCTCGCACATAATGGCGTGCTGTTCCTCGACGAGCTGCCGGAATTTCAAGCGCATGCTCTCGATGCCTTGCGCCAGCCGCTCGAGACCGGCGAAGTCGCGATCGCTCGGGTGAACCATCGCGTAACCTATCCAGCGCGGTTCATGCTGGTTGCCGCCATGAACCCGTGCCGTTGCGGACGCGCCAGCGAGCCCGGGTTTACCTGCAGGCGAGGACCGAACGCGCGCTGCGCCGCCGACTACCAAGCGCGGCTTTCGGGGCCGCTCCTGGACCGTATCGATCTGCACATCGAGGTACCGGCGGTCACCGCGGCCGATCTCATCCTGCCGCCGCCGTCGGAAGGAAGCCGCGAAGTGGCAGAGCGCGTTCTGCGCGCGCGAGAGATGCAGGCGCAGCGCTATGCCGCGATCGGGCTTGCGCACACCCGCACCAACGCCACCGCGCAAGGCTCGGTACTCGAAGATGTGGCGCGCCCGGATGCGGGCGGGCTTGCGCTTCTGCGCGATGCGGCGGACGCCATGCGGCTCTCCGCGCGGGGCTATCATCGCGTGTTGCGGGTCGCCCGCACGCTCGCCGACCTCGACGGCGCGGAAAAAATGGGCCGCGTGCACCTTGCGGAGGCCCTTTCCTACCGCATGCTGACAGACGAGATCAGGCGAGCCGCCTGACCCGCAAAGCGTCCACCTCCGGGTTAAGGCTAATCTTGTCTTAGCGGGTCGTGCGCTACTCGATGCGGAAGCCCAAGACGCCCTGGGGTGACGGTTAGCATCGCATCAACCCTGTTTCCCCGAAGCGCGCTCCCGCGCAGCGAGCCGCAACGAAACAGCAAAACGTTGCGCGGCAAAGTCTCCACCAAACATTGAGGCGGAAAGAACGCGCCGCAGCGGCGCGTCCCAACCGCCCCGCGCGATCGGCGCCGGAAGTGCGAGGATTATTCGCCAGCGGTACTGAGCCGGGCAAGCGGCGGGCGAGTTGCTTGCTGCAGGCAGCATGCGCGATCGAGCGGCGGATCGTGTTGCTCACGCCGGGCGAGCGGGCAGAGATTGGAGCTCTGAGGCAAGCCGGATGCTCCGGCTATCTCATAAAGCCGGTCCGACGAGATTCCCTGGCGACGCAGATGCTGGGAGAAGCAGCATCGGACTATGATGCCCCTGAAAATCCGCCAGCCCCGGCGCAAGCGGCAGTTTCAGGGGCGGCAAAACGGGGGCTCACCGTCCTTGTTGGCGAGGACAACGAGATCAATGCCCTCCTGGTGCAGTCGCTGCTGAGCCGGCTCGGCCATCGTCCCAGCGTCGTGAGTTCCGGTCAGGCTGCATTTGCTGCCTGCTCGGCGGCACAGGCGGGCGGCACCCCGTACGATTTGTTGCTCATGGATTTGCACATGCCCGACGGGGACGGGATCGAGACCGTGCACCGGATTCGCGCGATGGAGAGGGAAGGTGGCGGCCGGCGCCTTCCGGTCTTTGCCCTCACCGACGATGCTTACGAGGAGGATCGCATCGCGGCTCTTGCCGCTGGGATGGACGGTTTCCTGGTCAAGCCGCTCAAGCGCCGCGCTCTCGTCGAGCTTCTCGCCCGGGTGGGGGCCGCAAGCCCGCTTGCAGCGTGAAAGGCTCGAGCCCTTCACAGCTTCCGCAGCGCCACCTCTTCGACCTGGTGGCTCTCGCCTTTCTTCAGGATAAGGTCGGCGCGCTGCCGCGTGGGCAGGATGTTCTCATGCAGATTAAGCAGGTTGATGCGGCACCAGATGGACGTCGCCGTTTTGGTCGCGTCCTCATCCGACAGAGTGGCATAGCGGTGGAAATAGGATTTGGGATCGCTGAAGGCTGTGCCGCGCAGCGTGAGAAACCGGTCAACATACCAGGTGCGCAACACCTCCTCGTCGGCGTCGAGATAGACCGAGAAATCGAAGTAGTCCGAGACATAAGGGATGGCCTTGCCGTCCTTGGGCGGAAGCCCGGTCTGGAGCACGTTGAGGCCCTCGACGATCAGAATGTCCGGTCGATCAATCTCCACCCAATGGTTCGGCATCACGTCGTAGACGAGATGGGAATAGATGGGCGCCCGCGTCGGACGGCGGCCAGCCTTCACGTCGGAGAGAAAGCGCAGCAGCGCCGGCAGGTCGTAGCTTTCCGGAAAGCCTTTTCGTTCCATCAGCCCTTCGCGGGTGAGGATGGCGTTGGGGTAGAGAAAGCCGTCGGTGGTGACGAGGTCGACCTTGGGAACGTTGGGCCAGCGCGCGAGCAGCGCCTGCAGCACCCGCGCGGTGGTCGACTTGCCCACCGCCACGGAGCCGCCAACCCCGATGATGTACGGCATCTTGCTGTCCGTGGTGCCCAGGAAGTCCTGCTGCGCGCGGAACAGGCGCTGGGTTGCCGCGACGTAGAGGGAAAGCAGGCGCGAGAGCGGCAGGTAGATTTCCTCGACCTCCTGGATATCCAGGCGATCATGCAATGAACGCACCCGGGTGACTTCGTCCGGGGTGAGCGTCATCGGCGTGTCTTCGCGACGCTCCGCCCATTCCGCCCGCGGGAAGATACGGTAGGGAGAGACGCCGTCCTCGGTCCGTTGCTCCATCGACCTTCTCAGCCGCGCTGGCGCGACATCTTTTCCTGCAGGCCGCTCTGCCCGGTGCGCGCGCCCAGCGCCGCCTCAACCTCTGACAGTGCGATGCCGCGCGCCCTGAGCACCACCAGCAAGTGATAGATGAGATCCGCGGCCTCGGCGATCAACCGCTCGCGGTCTTCGCCGACGGCTGCAAGCACGGTCTCGATCGACTCCTCGCCAAGCTTCCGGGCGCAGTATTCCGCTCCACCATCGAGCAGCCGGCGCGTGTAGGAGACGTCCGCGCTTGCGCGGGCGCGTTCTTCGATCCGGCTCTCGAGGTCCTGCAGCTTGAAATTGGACATGACCCTGCTCTGACCGCGCTGCATATCACCTCTGGACCAACTGCGGGAGAGCGTTGCAAGCTTGCGCTTGGCGTGTCGTGAACCGCCGCGGCTTACTTGCTCGGTACCACGACGGTTGCCGAAGGAGACAGGGAGGAACGCATGACGGATCGCCGGAAATTCATGCAGGGCGCGCTGGCGCTCCCGGTGGCGGCAGGAACGCCGAGCTTGCACGCCGAAGAACCTTGGCCGGCGCGCACCATCACCCTCGTTGTCCCTTTTCCGCCGGGCGGAGTTGCCGACTACGCCGCCCGTCCGCTCGCGGCGTTTCTGTCCGAGACATTGGGAAAGAACGTCGTGGTCGAGAACAAGGGGGGAGCGGGAGGCGGCATCGGTCACGCCTATGTCGCGCGTGCGGAGCCCGACGGCTACACCATCATGACCGCACTTCCCTCCCTCGCGGTCATCCCGGAAGCGAACCACCTGGCCGGCAAGGCGGTCACGTATGAGGTGGAGCAATTCGTCCCGCTTGCACGCCTGCTGGCGGATCCCGCCATTCTCGCCGTGCACAAGTCGGCGCCGTGGAGCTCCCTCAACGAGTTGATTGCTGACGTCCGCAACAAGCCCGGCGAAATCCCGTACGGCACTTCCGGACACCTCGGCACCGTGCATCTCGCCATGGAGATGTTTCTCGTCGCCGCGCAGCTGAAGATGGTGCATGTGCCATATCAGGGTGGCGGCCCCTCGTTCAGCGCGCTCCTTTCCGGGCAGGTGCCGATCGTACCGACGCTCGTCTCCACCGCAAAGGGGCAGCTCGATGCGGGCAACATCCGCGTGCTGGCGCAATGGGGAACCGAACGGCTGCCGAGCTTGCCGCATGTTCCGACCCTCCAGGAGGCCGGATACCCGGACGTGGTCTACATCCTGTGGACGGGGGTATTCGCGCCAAGAAAAACGCCCGCGCAGGTCGTAGGTATACTGCGCAATGCCATCCGCGCGTTCATGCACGACACGAACGCAGTGGAACGGCTGGAGCAGGCCGGTAGCCAGGTTTCCTACCTGGATGGGCCGGAGTTCGCGACGTTCCTGCAAACCGACACCGAACGCCTGCTCAAGATCGTGCGCAAGATCGGCTTGTCATAGCCGCTCGTGCAATGCGGCAGGGAGGCGCCATACTCGTCTACTCCATCTATCGGTCGGACATTGCCCGATTCGGAGATCTATTAGCTCGCGCCCTCCCCGATGTTGCCATTCATTGTGCGACCTCGCCGCAAGAGGCATCGCCTCACCTCCCCGAGGCTGAAATTCTTTACGGCTGGGGCTTCCCTCCGGAGATGCTCAAAAACATGCCGCGGCTGCGCTGGGTGCAAAAAATGGGCGCAGGCGTCGACGAGATCATTGAGGATTGGCCGTTCGGCCCCGAGGTGTTGTTGACCCGCACCGCCGGCGAGCTGATCGCGCCGCGCATGACCGAATACGTGCTGGCTGCCATCCTTGACCAGACGCTGGACCTCGCCACCGCGCGCTCTCAGCAGCAGCAACGCTATTGGTCCTATTACGAGGTTGGCACCATACGAAACCTCACGATCGGCATCGCCGGGCTGGGAGAGATCGGCTCGGCTGTGGCGCGAGCCGTGCGAGGGCTTGGCGCGCGCGTGATCGGATGGCGCCGCTCGGAGCGCGCTTGCACCTTCGTCGAAGAGGTCTTCGCCGGCACCGCCGCCTTGCCGCGCTTTGTCGGCAGCTGTGACGTGCTCGTCCTGGTATTGCCGCTGACACGGGAAACGAAAGGCCTTTTCGGGACGGATCTATTTGCTTGCTGCCGGCGCGGAACGCACGTCATAAACGTCGGCAGGGGCGGCGTGATCGACGAGGCCGCGCTGCTCGATGCGCTTGATAGCCGCCTCCTCGGCCATGCCACGCTGGACGTATTTGCGAACGAGCCGCTTGCGCCCGAGCATCCGCTCTGGGGGCATCCCCACGTCACCGTCACTCCGCATATCTGCGGGCCGCTCGTGCCGGAGGATGTGGTGCCGCACTTCCTCCGGAACTACTCGGCATTCCTGAACGGCTGCCCGATGAAGAACATCATCGATATGGAAAGACAATATTGATGGGGCCGCTTGATCTTGCTGAATTGGGTGCGAGCGAGCTGGTGCGGCTTTTTCGCCGCGGCGAGGCATCGCCAGTCGAGGTCACCCGTGCAGCCCTCGCGCGAATCGAACGCTGCAATGGCCGCTTCAACGCGTTTTGCCTGATTGATCCCGAGCATGCGCTCGCAGCAGCGGCGGCATCGGAAGAGCGTTGGCGCAAGGGCGAGCCGCGAAGCTATATCGACGGAGTACCGGCGAGCATCAAGGATATCATTCTTACCCGCGGCTGGCCGACGCTGCGCGGATCCAGGACAGTCGACCCCGCGCAGCAATGGAACGAGGATGCACCAGCAGTCGCGCGCCTGCGCGAGGCCGGGGCAGTTCTTCTGGGCAAGACGACGACCCCCGAATTCGGATGGAAGGCCGTCTGCGATTCTCCGCTTACCGGGATTACGCGCAATCCCTGGGACGACCGCAAGACATCCGGCGGGTCCAGCGGCGGCGCGGCGGTCGCCGCCGCCGTGCATATGGGTCGTCTGCATCTCGGCACGGACGGGGGCGGCTCCATCCGCATTCCATCGGCATTCACCGGAGTCTTCGGCATCAAGCCGACATTCGGCCTGGTGCCGGCTTATCCGCTCAGTCCGTTCGGCACGATCGCGCATCTCGGTCCGATCACTGCGACGGTGGACGATGCGGCGCGCATGCTGACCGTGCTGACGCAGCCCGACGCGCGCGACTGGTACAGCCTGCCTTATCGTCCCTGCGACTTTACCGTTGGGCTTGAGCAGGGGGTGCGCGGCCTGCGAATGGCGCTGAGCCTCGATCTCGGATACGCGAAAATCGATCCGGAGATCGGTGCCCTGGTGGAGGCCGCCGCGCAAAGGTTTACCGAAGCCGGCGCGACGATCGAGCGCCGCGATCCGGGTTTCCTGGACCCGTTCGAGATGTTCAACGCGCATTGGTTCACCGGAGCCGCCAGCGTCCGCTCTGCAATCCCGCGCGAGCGCTGGCCGCTGCTCGATCCCGGTTTCGACCGCATAGCCGCTCTGGGAGAAAGCATTGGACACATGGATTATGTCCAATCGGTCAACAAGCGCGCCGAGCTTGGATTGGCCATGGCGCAGTTTCATGGCGAATTCGACGTCCTGCTCACCCCGACCTTGCCGCTCACCGCTTTCGAGGCAGGCTGCCTGGCGCCCGCGGGCACCGATCAAACAAACTGGACCCACTGGACCCCGTTCAGCTTCCCCTTCAACTTGACGCAGCAGCCCGCCGCATCAATTCCCTGCGGCTTTACCAGCGCCGGCCTGCCGGTGGGACTGCAAATCGTCGCGGCGAAGTATCAGGACAGCCTTGTTCTGCGCGTTGCGCGCGCGTTCGAGGCGATGTGTCCGATCAAGCTTCCGGCGATTTCCGCTGATGGCGCGAAGCGCGGCATCGACCAATAATGCCCCGCCCAACGCCGAGCATGCATGGAACCGGCACGTTGTCCGAGCGCGAGCAGGCATTCGTGCTGCATCAAGGAGTTGCCCATCTCGCCACCGCTGACACACGTGGGATCCCGCACGTGATACCGGTATGCTTCGCCATCTCCGGCCATATGCTGTACATCACGATTGACGATAAGCCGAAAACAACCTTCACCGCGCTCAAGCGCCTGCGCAACATTGCCGAGAACCCGGCGGTTGCCGTCGTAGTCGACCGTTACGACGAGGACTGGGCACGGCTCGGCTGGGTCATGCTGCGCGGCCGGGCGGAAATCCATACCGGAGGAACGGAACATCAGCACGCCCAGGCGCTTCTCCGCGCGCGATATCCTCAGCTTGCAAAGATGGATATCGCGCAGCGCCCGGTCATCGCTGTCAGGATCGAACGCACGACCAGCTGGGGCAACCTGTCCGTTGGCGAGGGAGGTTAAGCATGCACGTTGGCGTCTTTCACTTTCCGACCGATTACGGCATCGAGGTTCCCGAGCTCGCGAGCGCCCTCGAGGCGCGCGGTTTCGAATTGCTGTTCGTCTGCGAGCACACGCACATCCCGGTGAGCCGGCGCACGCCATTTGCCGGCGGCGGCGAATTGCCCAAGCGCTACGCGCATACGCATGATCCGTTCGTCGCCTTGTCCTTCGCCGCGGCGGCCACGCGCACCCTCAAAATCGGCACCGGCATTGCGCTTATTCCGCAGCGCGACCCGATCATCACCGCAAAGTCGGTGGCGAGCCTCGATCAGCTCTCCGGCGGCCGCTTCATCCTCGCGATCGGCGGCGGATGGAACGTGGAGGAGATGGAGAACCACGGCGCCCGCTACGACACCCGCTTCAAGCTGCTGCGGGAACGCGTTCTGGCGATGAACGCGCTGTGGACGCAGGATGAAGCCGAATTCCACGGCGAGCTTGTTAGTTTCGATCCGGTGTGGCTCTACCCAAAGCCCAAGCAGAAGCCGCATCCACCGATCCTGCTTGGGGGTGAGAGCGATCACAGCATCAAGCGGGTGGTGGAGTTCTGCGATGGCTGGTTCCCGCGCGCGCGGGGCGAGTTCGAGCCCAGGAGCGCTGCGGCGCGGCTACGCCAGGCCGCTACCGCCGCCGGACGCGATCCGGCCACGCTGACGATCACCGTTTTTGCTGCGCCTGCCGACGCGGCAGCGCTGGCAGCTTATCGCGAAGCCGGCATTGACCGCGTCCTCCTCGAAGCCCCGGACCTGCCGCGCGACGAGGTGCTGCGGATCCTGGACCGCAACGCGCCACTCACGCAACAATAGTGGGTAGAGAATGTCGGGGCACTGCCTCGCCCTGACGCTCCGGTTCAGGGATCGAGCCGCATCGGCAGCCCGGCGGCAGCCATATGGGTCTTTGCCTGGCGGATCGAGTACTCGCCGAAATGAAAGATCGAGGCTGCGAGCACGGCGGTCGCATGACCGTCGCGAATGCCTTCGACGAGATGGTCCAGCGTGCCCACCCCGCCCGAAGCGATCACCGGAACCGTGACCGCATCGGCCACCGCGCGGGTGAGCGGAATGTCGAACCCTTGCCGGGTGCCGTCACGGTCCATTGACGTGAGCAGGATCTCGCCCGCCCCCAGGGCGACCACTTCGCGCGCGTAATCTACCGCATCAAGACCGGTCGGGTTGCGTCCTCCATGGGTGAAGATTTCCCAGCGATCGGCTTCGCCCGGCCGCGATACTCTCTTGGCGTCGATTGCCACCACGATGCACTGGTCGCCGAATTTCTTCGCTGCTTCCTTCACGAAGGCGCGGCGCGCCACCGCGGCAGTGTTGATGGACACCTTGTCGGCGCCCGACGCCAGGAGCTTGCGAATGTCCTCGGTCGTGCGCACGCCACCCCCGACGGTCAGCGGCATAAAGCAGGCTTCGGCGGTGCGGCGCACCACATCCAATATGATGTCGCGGTTCTCGTGGCTTGCGGTGATATCGAGAAAGGTCAGCTCGTCGGCGCCGGCGGAATCATAGCCGACCGCTGCCTCGACCGGATCGCCGGCGTCGCGCAGATTGAGGAACTTGATCCCTTTGACCACGCGACCGTCCTTGACGTCGAGACAGGGAATGACGCGGACCTTGAACATCAGGATCTACCCGCTCTCGCTGCTCGTATGAGCCGCAACGCTTCGCTGCCGTCGAGGCGGCCGTCATAGAGTGCGCGTCCCGCAATCGCGCCTGCAAGCTTGCTCGCGCGAGGCTGCAGCAGCGCCTTGATGTCGTCGATCGACGCCAGTCCCCCCGATGCGATCACAGGAGTGCTGATCGCTTCTGCCAGTGCGAGCGTAGCTTCGAGATTGAGGCCTTTGAGCAACCCGTCGCGGGCGATATCGGTATGGATGATGGCAGCAACCCCGGCATCCTCGAAACGCTTCGCCAGCTCGGTTGCCGCAAGCTCTGTGGTGTGGGCCCAGCCTTCAACCGCAACCCTGCCGTCGCGGGAATCGAGCCCGATGGCAATGCGGCCGGGGAAAGCCTGCGTCGCCTGTCGCACAAACGCCGGATCGCGCACCGCCGCAGTCCCGATGATGACGCGATCGATACCCTTGCCGAGCCACGCTTCCAGAGTTGCGTTATCGCGGATGCCGCCGCCCAGCTGAATCGGCATCCTCACCGCCGCGCGGATACGCTCGACCGCCGTCGTATTGACCGGCCTGCCGGCAATCGCGCCGTCGAGATCGACGATGTGCAGATACTCGAACCCCTCGCTTTGGAAAGCAGCAGCCTGCGCCGCGGGATCGTCGTGGAACACAGTCGCACGCGCCATATCGCCCTGAACGAGCCGGACGCATTTGCCATCCTTGAGATCAATGGCTGGAAACAGAATCACGAAAGTAGATATGAGAATGATTCAGAATACGTTGAGTCATCATCCTCACCGTCATGCCCGCGCTTGTCGCGAGCATCCAGGTCTTTGTGCGGCAGCCAAGGCGTGGACGGTTGGCGCATCATCATGGCTGCCATTGCAGGAAGTTTGCGATCAGGCGCAGACCGAGCCGCTGACTCTTCTCCGGGTGGAACTGAGTCCCGACAGCGGTGTCGTGGGCAACGACGGCGGTGACAGGTCCACCGTACTCGGCGTCGGCGAGAAGAGCGGACGGCTCCGACGCCGACAGATGGTACGAGTGCACGAAATATGCATGCAGGCCGCCGGACCCGAGCGCAATGCCGTCGAGCAGGGGATGGGGCCGGCGCTGGTTGAGCGTATTCCAGCCCATGTGCGGGATCTTGAGATCGGGATCGGTGGGCGCAATGCGCGTGACGTCGCCTTTGATCCAACCCAGACCTTCCGTCACCTCGTACTCGCATCCGCGCTCTGCCATGAGCTGCATGCCGACGCAGATGCCGAGAAACGGACGCCCGTGCACCCGCACGGATTCATTGAGCGCCTCCACCATCCCGTCGACCGCGGCCAAGCCGCGCCGGCAGTCCGCAAAGGCTCCCACCCCCGGAAGCACGACACGGTCGGCACGCGCAACCCGGTCTGGATCGCTGGTCACGGTGATTTGCGTCGCGAGGCCGGCCTCGCGTCCAGCGCGTTCGAACGCTTTCGCGGCCGAATGCAGGTTACCGGAGCCGTAATCGACAATGGCGACGTTCACCGGGCGCCTCCCGGTTCGGGAAAGAGACCGACGATCTCGGAACCCGATGCGTTGGGTGCGGGCACCCTCGCGGTCAGCGGTCTTGGCGCGGCGCTGGGGTGCGCCGATCCATGCGGGTTCTGTTTGGTCCAGCGGTCAAAGAACCGCTGCTCGGCGGATTCGATGTCATCCCCGACCACGATACCGGCGTTGGTCCAGCCCCGCCGCGCAAGGGTAAGGCGGCGCAGCGTCGCCGCCTCCAGTCCGACCAGCAGTGCGAGCAGCGCGCCAGCCGTGAGGCGCATTCCGAACGAACCGCCTATGGCTTGCAAGGCGGCCTGAAGCGCAATCGCGAGCACGCAATAGGCCACGAATACCAGCCATAGCCGGTGCCACAACATCCAGAGCGGCGCGAGCAGGAAGGCCCAGAACGAGAACCCGTCACGCACGAACACGAAGCGCTCGGGTCCGGAGGCGGATTGCTTCGCGGTCGAGGGCGGCAGGTGCACGGTGTAGACCGACATGTTCGTACTCTTTCTATGCTTCTTCCCTCGCGGGAAGCGATCAGCCGCCGAGCGAGCCCTTGGTCGAGGGGACCTCGTTCGCCGCGAGCGGATCGATGGTGACCGCGGCACGCAGGGCGCGCGCCAATCCTTTGAAGCAGGATTTGGCGATATGATGATCATTGCTGCCATATAGCGTAGTCACATGCAGGGTAAGGCCGCTGTTCATGGCGAAAGCCTGGAACCATTCCCGTACCAATTCGGTATCGAAGCTGCCGACCTTGTCGCGCACGAACTCGGTCTTGAACACCAGAACCGGCCGGCCGGAGATGTCGAGGGCAACACGCGTGAGGGTCTCGTCCATCGGCATGTGCACGTCGGCATAGCGGGTGATGCCCTTCATGTCGCCGAGCGCCTGCTTCACCGCCTGGCCCAACGCGATGCCGACGTCCTCGGTGGTGTGATGATGATCCACGTGCAGGTCGCCTTTTGCCCGCACGGCGAGGTCGATGCGGGAATGGCGCGCCAGCAATTCCAGCATATGATCGAGGAAGCCAATGCCGGTCGAGATGCTCGATGAGCCGCGTCCGTCGAGATCGAGCTCGACCTCGACTTCGGTCTCCTTGGTGGCGCGTTTGACCAATCCTTTGCGCATGCTCTTTCCGCGGTAGAAACGCGCGCCTTTTATCAAGGGTCTCCGCGGATCGCCACTCGCGCTTGCGGCCAAATTGCGCCTTCCCCGCGCAATGCCTACATGCCCTCGCAGGCCCGGACCCCGCATGCAACCGTCTTCTCCCGATCTCTGGCACGGCACCACCATTCTGACCGTCCGCAAGCAGGGCAGCGTCGTGATCGGCGGCGACGGCCAGGTCTCGATCGGGCAGACCGTAGTCAAGGCGAATGCGAAGAAGGTCCGCCGCCTCGGCAAGGGTGACGTGATCGGCGGGTTTGCCGGGGCCACCGCCGATGCGTTCACGCTGTTCGAGCGGCTTGAAGGCAAGCTCGAGCAATATCCCGGGCAGCTCACCCGCGCCGCGGTCGAGCTCGCCAAGGACTGGCGCACCGATCGCTATTTGCGCCGGCTCGAAGCCATGATGATCGTGGCCGATGTCCAGGTATCGCTCGTTCTTACCGGCACAGGTGACGTGCTCGAGCCCGAGGGCGGCGTCATGGGAATAGGCTCCGGCGGAAATTACGCTTTGGCCGCGGCGCGTGCCTTGCTGGACGGGCCGCTCGATGCCGAAGCCATCGTGCGCAAGGCCATGGACATCGCCGCCGATATTTGCGTCTACACCAACCGCAACATCACCCTGGAGAAGCTTTGAGCAGTCCATGAGCGAGTTTTCCCCGCGCGAGATCGTCTCCGAGCTTGATCGCTTCATCATCGGGCAATCCGATGCCAAGCGCGCGGTGGCGGTCGCATTGCGCAACCGCTGGCGGCGGCTGCAGCTCGACGAGAAGCTGCGCGAGGAAGTGCTGCCGAAGAACATCCTCATGATCGGGCCGACCGGCGTGGGCAAGACCGAGATCTCCCGCCGGCTGGCCAGGCTCGCGGGCGCGCCGTTCCTGAAAGTCGAGGCCACCAAGTTCACCGAGGTCGGGTATGTCGGGCGCGACGTCGAGCAGATCGTGCGCGATCTCGTCGAGGTCGCCATCATTCAGACGCGGGAGCGCAAGCGCAAGGACGTGCAAGCGCGTGCCCAGCTCGCGGCCGAGGAGCGCGTGGTCAACGCGCTGGTCGGCGAGAATGCGAGCGCTTCGACCAAGGACGTGTTCCGGCGCAAGCTGCGCGCCGGCGAGCTCAACGACAAGGAAATCGAGATCGAGGTGCAGGCGAGCGGCGGCGGCATGCCGCTGTTCGAAATTCCGGGGATGCCCGGCGCCCACATGGGCGCGATCTCCATCGGCGATATTTTCAACAAGCTCGGCGGCGGCCGTACCAAAACCCGGCGGGTCACGGTGGCGGAATCCCATGACATCCTGATCAATGAGGAATCCGACAAGCTGCTCGACAACGATCAGCTGGTGCAGGAGGCGATCCACGCCGTCGAGCAGAACGGCATCGTGTTCCTCGACGAGCTCGACAAGATCGCCGGGCGCGAGGGACGCATCGGCGCCGATGTCTCACGCGAAGGCGTGCAGCGCGATCTCCTGCCGCTGATTGAAGGCACCACGGTGTCGACCAAGCACGGCGCGGTGAAGACCGATCATGTCCTCTTCATAGCGTCCGGGGCATTTCACCTGTCGAAGCCCTCGGATCTTCTCCCCGAGCTGCAGGGGCGTCTGCCCATCCGGGTCGAGCTGCGGCCGCTCACCCGCGATGATTTCATTCGGATCCTCACCGAGACCGAGGTCTCCCTCATCAAGCAGTACGTCGCTCTGATGGGCACCGAAGGGGTGACGCTCGATTTCAAGCCGGATGCGATCGATGCGATCGCCGACGTGGCCGTCGCCGTCAACTCGAGCGTGGAAAATATCGGCGCGCGCCGTTTGCACACGGTGATGGAGCGCGTGCTCGACGAGATCTCGTTCGCGGCGTCCGACCGCTCCGGGGAAACCGTCGAGATCGACGCGGCCTATGTGCACAAGCACATCGGCGATCTCGCCAAGAATGCCGACTTGAGCCGGTTCATTCTGTAGGGTTCACGAGGACACGGGGCTGGCCCGATCGCCTGCGCGCTGCGACGCGTCTCTCGAAGCATGGCGAGCGCAAATGCAAGCATGCGCCCTCCTCAAGGATGAGGCGGAAGGAAGGCGCCGTTGCTTCAACTTGAGCGAGTGCGCTGTTGGTGCCGAGCCGCTTTTGTTGCCGGACGTGTTGTGAGATGATCGCCACAAATGCGGGAGGGGCTGGCCACTGGGAGGATGAAAAAAATGCATGAACGCTGGTTGCTCTCTCGCCGCAAGTTTCTGCACACCCTGGTCGGCTCGGGCGTCATCGCCGCGGCGGATCTCGCCTGGTGGGAAGCGCCGCTCATCTCGCCGCGCAAGGCGTGGGGCGCGGAGCCGGTGCGATTCCAGTTCAGCGTCCCCGAGCCTACGCAAATCACGCTCGTTACCTCGCTGGTGCAACGCTTTAACCAGTCGCAGAAGGATTTCGAGGTCAAGGTCGAGTTTGTCCCGCAGGCGCAGGCGCGCCAGAAGCTGATCAGCGCAGTCACCGCAGGCAGCCCGCCCGATGTCTGCCAAATCTGGGACAACTGGTTGGGCCAGTTCCAGGCCATGGGCGCGGTCGAGGACCTCACCAGCCGCGCGAAGGCGTGGAGGCACCACGAGGACGTGCAGGATACCGCGTGGCAGACAGTGACCGTGGGCAATCAGATCGTCTCGCTGCCGCTGGCGCTGACGCTCGATGCGATCTTCTACCGGACCGATCGCCTCAAGGCGCTCGGCCTCAAGGTGCCGACCCCCGACTGGACCTGGGACGATTTTCTCGCCATCGCGAAAGCATTCACCAAGCCGGAGGCGAACCAGTACGGCTACGGCATGCGCGGCGCCGGCACCTGGGCGGTGCTTTATCCGAGCGAATTTGCCTACGCCAACGGCGCGCAGGTCCTCAAGGACGGCAAGCTGGCGATCAACTCGAAAGAGGCGGTCGAGGCGCTGGCCTGGTACCTCGACCTTGCGCTCAAGCACAAGGTCGTCCCGCCCAGCGCGCCAACCGACGGCTTTGTCGAGATCGTCGAGACCTTCGGCCGCGGCGTCACCAGCATGTACCAGCACAATTCCGGCTCGGTCGGCCAGCAGAAGAAGAACGTAGGAGCGGCGAACTTCGCCACGGTGCCGCTGCCGGTCGGTCCGGCAAACAAGCGCGCCACTTTTTATTTCTCCGAGACCCTCACCGCGTTCAAGGCCAGTCGCAACAAGGAAGGCGGGTGGCAATTCATGAGCTTCATGCTCGATGACGAGCCCTGCCTGATGTACGGCAAGACCCTTGGGCTGCTGCCGCCGCGCAAGTCCATCCTGTCGAAGCCGGAGTTTGGAGACGATCCGGCGCTGAGCGGCTTCGTCGAGTTGTTCCCGTTCGCGATCGTGAGCCCCTACCTCGTCCATCCGGGCTGGGGCGGCAGGATCGACTCCGATGGCGTGCCGCTCATTCAGCAGGCCATCGTGGGAAAAATCTCGGCGCAGCAATGTCTCGACCGCTTCGCGGATGTTCTGAAGAAAGAGATGACTTGACCGCCCGGCACGTTTGCGCGCAGGCGTGGCGCATGACCCCTGGGTCCCGATGCTTCGTGTCAGCGGCCCGGGTGTGCCGCGCTGCCGGTTGCTGCTCACCGAAACGCGGCTAAGCATGACCGCGGTCGTCGCCCTCGGAAATCGCCGCACCCGCCCGCTGGTCAGCCTGCGGGTGCGTCAGTTGATGGTCGGCTATTCCTATCTGCTGCCGGCCGCGCTGTGCATGCTCGCGACCGTGGTCGTGCCGATCGCGCTGGCGATCAAGATGAGCCTCTACAACGACATCCTGTACAAGCCGCAGGACTATCGCTTCATCGCGCTGGGCAACTACATGCGGCTTGCCGAGGACCCCGTGTTCTGGCTCAGCCTGTGGAACTCGTTCGTCTGGGTGTTCGGCTCGGTGGTGTTGCAGTTCGTCGCCGGATTTGCGGCGGCGCTGCTGCTGCACCAGGCCTTCAGGGGACGCGCCGTCGTGCGTACCCTCACCTTGCTGCCCTGGATCATCCCCGGCGTTGTCGTCGGGCTCATCTGGGAGTGGCTCTATCAGCCGAATTACGGGGTGATCAACGACCTGTTGATGAAGGCCGGCTTGCTGCATGATCGTATCGCCTGGCTGTCGAGCCCGGACCTCGCCATGGCGGCGGTCGTGTTCACCAACGTCTGGCGCGGCATTCCGTTCTTCGCGATCATGTTGCTGGCTGGGCTGCAGGCGATACCGGGCGAGCTCTACGAGGCCGCACACGTCGATGGCGCCGGCGTGCTGGCCCGCTTTCGACACATCACCTTGCCGCTGCTGCGGCCCATCATCGTCGTCGCGACCGCGACCCGCATCATCTGGACCTTCAACTACGCCGACCTGATCTTTGTGATGACCAGCGGCGGGCCGGCCAATGCCACGCAGATCACGTCGACCTATACGCTGCTGCAGGCCTATTCCAACCTCGACTTCGGCTATGCCGCGGCGCTGTCGGTGGTCCTGCTCATCGTCATGCTGGCATTTACCGCCGCCTATCTGCGGCTGACCCGCGGCGTCGAGGAGGTCGGATGATGCCTCGGCGCGCCCAGGGAGACCTTGCCGAGCGGCTGTTGCGCGGGCCGGTTCTCTGGTCGGGCCTCGCGGCGCTGAGCGCCTTTGCCCTGGGCCCGTTCATCTGGATGCTGCTCACGTCGTTGAAGAACCGGGAGGAGCTCTACGCGACGCCGCTGCAGTACCTGCCTACGCATCCCACGTTGGAGAATTACCTCGAGGCCTGGACCTCTCCGGTCACGCCGTTCAGCCGCTTCTTCTTCAACAGCCTGTGGGTGTGCTCGGTCACCATGGTGGCCACGACGGCGGTATCGGTTCTCGCCGGTTATGCCATCGCCCGCTTCCGCTTTGCCGGGCGCGACGCGCTCCTTCTCATCTTTCTCGCCACCCAGATGTTTCCCAGCGTGCTGCTGATCGCGCCGCTGCTGACGCAATGGCGCGCGCTCGGCCTGATCGACACCTACCAGGCGCTGATCTACTCGAATTTCTCATTCACGGTGCCGTTCACGGTGTGGATGATGGTGGGCTATTTCAGCTCGATCCCGCGCGACCTTGAGGAGAGCGCGATGATCGACGGCTGCAACCATTTCGGCGCGCTCTGCCGCGTGGTCCTGCCGCTCGCCGCGCCCGGTATCGCTGCCACGGCCATTTTCGCCTTCGTCGTGTCGTGGAGCGAACTCCTGTTCGCGATCTCGTTCACCACCGAGACCGACATGCGCACGCTCTCAGCAGGCCTCCTCTACATGGTCGGGCAATACGAGGTGCAGTGGGGACCGTTATCCGCCGGCGTGATCATGAGCACGGTGCCGGTGGCGATCCTGTTCGTGTTCCTGCAGCGCCATCTGATCCACGGGCTTACCGCCGGCGCGGTCAAGGGCTGAGCAGGGTCTAAGCTCGTAGATGGGCAAAGGCGCGCGTTTCGCATGTTAACCCACGGACCTCATCCTTGCGGGGGGTGCATGCTTGCATGTGCGTCTCGAGGGATGGCCGCTAACGCGATCTCGCTTGTCGCCGTATGATCGGGCGCCCGCGATAATGGCCGATCTTGTCAGTCGCCGTGTGAGTGTAATCGCCGCGCCCAGCCACGCGCCCTCGCTCGCAGCCAAAGCCGCAACAGCGACGATCCCAATCGTTTTCGGTGTCGGCGACGACCCCGTCAAGCTTGGTCTCGTCGCCAGCCTGGCCCGCCCTGGTGGCAACGCGACAGGCATCAATTTTTTTCTCCATGAGGTGACTGCCAAGAGGATGCGCCTGCTGCACGATTTGGCGCCCAATGCCATTCGTGTTGCCGTGCTGCTTAATCCGGCCAATGTTTCGAACGCCGAGAAAGCATTGCCGGAGATCCAGGAAGCCGCCTCCATGGGGGGTGAACTCAATCCGTTCTTCAGGTTGCCGTAATAGCTAAACTGGTCTAAAATTAATCATCGAATGTTGCGAGCACGCTGCCTCGACGCGGGCTATTTTGATTGAAACTGCAACGACAGCCAAGATTGCTGGGAGGAAGCGCATGACAGCTAACCGCTTGTGGGCATTGTCCTTAGTCGCTGTTGCGTACCTAGCTATGTTTTCGTCGGCCTCGGAGGCTCAGCAGCCGGTCATCGGATTTCTCAACAGCGCTTCGGCAGCCGCCTTCACGCACCTAGGGGGGGCGATTATCGGTCGGACGGTGTGTTGGAGCCTATCGCAAGGGGCTCGAACAAGCGGGTTACGCCGAAGGCAAAAATATGCGAATTGAATACCGATGGGCAGAAAACAGAACGGAACGCCTGCCAGATCTCGCCAATGATTTGGTACAACAAAAGGTCGCGGTAATAACTGCAGCGGGTGGCACCGTGTCGGCCAAAGCTGCCAAAACAGCAACTTCCACTATCCCTGTGGTTTTCGTTATCGGAGACGACCCTGTTCAGTTTGGACTCGTAAAGAGCATGAGTTGCCCCGGCGGCAACGTCACAGGGGTGACCGTGATTGCCAGCCAGCTTGAGGCGAAGCGCCTCGAGCTGATGAAGAACGTTGTCCCTGACGCCAACATCATTGCAATGCTGGTCAATTCATCAAATCCCAATTCGGCCGGACAGATCAAAGAAGCACAAGAGGCTGCACAGATTCTGGGCCAGCAACTCGTCGTTGTCTCGGTACCTGGGGACAGCGACCTAAAAGTCGCTTTCTCGACCATTGTCGACAAACATGCGAAGGGGCTGCTGGTGAATGCGGACCCAGTCTTTAATAGCCGCCGCACAGAAATCGCGACGCTAACGATACAGCACTCGTTGCCAGCTGTTTTTGAGTGGCGCGAATTCGTGGCCGCCGGAGGACTGATGAGTTTTGGTACCAGTATTGCGGACGCCTATCAGCAGGCGGGCGTTTACACAGGGCGCATTCTAAAAGGCGCTAGCCCAGCCGAGCTTCCAGTCGCTGAACCCACGAAATTCGAATTGGTGATTAATTTGAAAGCCGCAAAAGCCTTAGGAGTATCTTTTTCCCCCGAATTGCTGGCCCGCGCGGATGACGTCTTACATTAGTCGCGGGAACTAAACCATAGAAATGTCAAGCGGGAACTGGCAACAACCAAAATATCAAACAGGTCTGTTCACCCGCCATGCCTCACTGTTTGTAGCCGTTGTCAGCGTCGCGCTGCTGGCCAACAGTGCTTCAGATTTCTGGTTTTCGTTTCAGGATCATAAACAGACGCTTGTGCGCGCGCAGCGCGAACAGGTCGAAGCCGCAGCGTCGAAGATCGAGCAGTTCATTCAAAGCATTGTCGAGCAGCTAGGCTGGACAATTCAGTTGCCGATTACGTCTTCGACCAGAAAACAGCATCAGTTCGATGCGGAGCGGCTCATGCGCCAAGTACCCGCCATCATGAAGGTACAGGCGATAGACGCTGCTGGTCGAGAGCAATTGAGCATATCACGCCTTACACTCGATGTAATCGGAAGCAACACGGATGTGTCAGGCGATCCGAGCTTCACCGAAGCGCTCACGAAGCGTGTTTATTACGGGCCGGTGTACTTCCGCCGACAGTCAGAGCCTGACATGATCATCTCGCTCGCTGGTCGGGGGGCCGATCCGGGGGTTGTGGTAGCGGAAGTCAATCTAAAGCTAATTTACGATGTGATTTCCTCGATCAAAGTGGGAAAAAGCGGCAAGGCGTATGTCGTCGATCGTGACGGTCGCCTGATTGCAGATCCAGATATCAATGCAGTGCTCCGGCAAACGGACCTGTCGCATCTTCCACAGGTCCGGGCCGCTCTCGCTGGCGATGATCCAGCTGACGGGGTCATGACTGCCGTGGGCCTCGAGGGCTACCAGGTTCTCGCCTCCTACGCGAGGGTGCCTTTTCTGGACTGGTTAGTTTTTGTCGAAATGCCAACTAGCGAAGCCAATGCGCCGCTCCTTGAGCTGGTTTACCGCAGTGGCCTTATCCTTCTCGCCGCACTGGTGTTTGCGGTCCTTGCCGGGCTCTTCTTAGCACAAAGAATTGTGGTACCGGTCCGGATATTAGGAATGGGTGCTCACCGCATGGCTACTGGCGACCTGAAGCAGCGGATCGAAGTAAAGGGCGGCCGTGAGTTGCAGGTGCTGGCCGAGCAATTCAACAATATGGCTGAGCGGTTACGTGAGTTGTATCAAGATCTGGAAGAGAAGGTTGAGCGGCGGACGGAAGAGCTTCGACGATCCGTTAATGAGCTACGCGTGCTGGCCGATATTTCGCAGGCTGTTAATTCCACTTTGGAATTGACAATCGTGCTCTCGACGATCGTCGCCAAGGCTGTAGAGCTTTGCGGAACCGATGCTGGTTCGATCTACATTTTTGATTCTTCCTCTCAGACATTTCAACTACACGCCACATTCGGAATGGCCGACGAGTTCATCGCGGGGATGGCCAAACAGCATATTGGCGTGGATGATCAGGAGTTCGCTCCTGCAATTTCCCAGCGCAAGCCGGTTGGAGTGCCGGATCTGCGCGACTGCCCCGCAACCGCGGTGAACCAAGTGGTGCTGCAGGCTGGATTTCGAGCCTTGTTGATCGCGCCGCTGCTGCGGATGACTGAGGTGCTTGGCATCCTGATTGTTCGGCGCAGGCAACCTGGCCCGTTTCCCAAGTGGATGGTGGATTTGATCGATGCGTTTGCAACCCAATCGGCACTTGCGATTTTCAATGCGCGAATGTTTGCCAATCTCGAGGAAAGAACGCGGCAGTTAGAATTAGCGAGCCAGCACAAGTCGCAGTTCCTCGCCAGCATGAGCCACGAAATCCGCACTCCGATGAATGCCATCATCGGTATGAGCAGCCTTTTGCTCGATACCGGGCTCAGTGAGGAGCAGCGCGACTATGCCAGCACTATCCGCGATTTCAGCGAGGTATTGCTCGCAATCATCAATGATATTCTCGACTTTTCGAAAATCGAAGCGGGGCGCATGGACATCGAAGCACAGCCGTTCGATCTCCGTGACTGTGTGGAGTTGGCGCTCGACCTCGTCAGCAATCGTGCCGCCAAGAAGGACCTGGACATCGCCTATTTGTTCGAGGGTGAAGTGCCGCCGGCTATCCAGGGCGATGTCACTCGCCTGCGTCAGATCCTCCTGAATCTACTAAGCAACGCGGTCAAGTTCACCGACCAGGGCGAAGTGGTGCTGACCGTCACAATGAAGGGCGAGCAGTTGGAGTTCGCCGTGCGCGACACCGGCATCGGGTTAGGTGAAAAGGCCCAGACTCGCCTTTTCCAGTCGTTCTCCCAGGGCGACTCCAGCACCACACGCAAATACGGCGGCACCGGGTTGGGATTGGCGATTAGTAAGAAGCTTGCGGAACTCATGGGAGGTACAATGTGGGTGGAAAGCGCTGGCCCGGGGCATGGAAGCACTTTCCATTTCACAATCCGGGGCGAGCGTGCCGATTTACCGCAGGGCACGAGGCGCGACTTCGTCGGCGCACAGCCGGCGTTGCAGGGCAAGCGCATCCTGGTGGTTGATGACAATGCCACCAACCGTAGGATCCTGGCACTGCAGGCTGCCAAATGGGGGATGGCGGTTCACGATACCGAAGCGCCCGAGCAAGCGCTAGAAGTTCTCATGCGCGATTCCTTCGATCTAGCCATCCTCGACATGCACATGCCCGGCATGGACGGCGCCAGGCTGGCTGCACGCATTCGCGAAGCCGGCCACAGCCTGCCGCTCGTGCAATTCAGCTCAGCTGGCAGCAGGGAGTCTAGCGATGGTCTTTTTGCCGCCAGGTTGGCAAAACCGCTGCGGCAGAGCCAGCTCTTCGACATGCTGGTAACGCTGCTGGCGCACGCGGGCGCGCCCACGCACGCTGCCGCACCGGCCCACCCCCGCATCGATCCCCACATCGCCTCCCGCCATGCGCTTCGCATTCTTCTGGCCGAGGACAATGTGGTGAATCAAAAGCTCGCGCTTCGACTGCTGCAACAGATGGGCTACCGCGCCGACCTCGCCGGCAATGGACTTGAGGCGATCGAGTGCGTCGCTCGCCAGACCTATGATGTGGTGCTGATGGACGTGCAGATGCCGGAGATGGATGGCTTTGAGGCCTCGCGCCATATCACCGCGAGGTGGCCCGCAGATCAGCGACCGCGCATCATAGCGATGACCGCCAACGCCATGCGGGGCGACCGCGAACGGTGCCTGGCAGCGGGCATGGACGATTACGTGAGCAAACCAATCCGGGTGGATGAGCTGGTCACAGCCTTGATGTCTGTGCCGACACGTCAGCAATGAGGATAACATGGACGAATCAGTCATTGACCGGACTGTTTACGCCGAGCTGCGGGACACAACCGGTGCTGAATTCGTGGCCGAACTTGTTGACACGTTCATTGAAGAGGGGCCTGGCATGCTTGCGGAGCTGCGCGCTGCCCGCAGTGAGGGCAACGCCGAACGCTTCCGCCGCGCAGCGCACTCACTCAAATCCAACGGGAGGGCCTTTGGCGCAGTGAAATTGACGGCGCTGGCGCGCGAGTTCGAGGTCAAAGGACTGGATGCTGATCCAGCCCGCGACGTAGCCGGCCTTGCGGCGCTGGAAGCAGAGTACGCCCGCGTCGCCGCCGAATTGAAGGCCCTATGTAATGGCTGAAGACAGTTCTCGTGTGCTGATCACCGACGACAACAAGGTCAATCGCCTGCTGCTGTCGCGCAGCGTTGAGCTGCTGGGGCACCGCGTCTCGCTCGCCGAGAACGGCCGCATCGCGTTGGAGAAGTTGCGAACGGAACCATTCGACTTGCTGCTGCTCGACATTGAAATGCCCGAACTCGACGGTTTCGCGGTGCTTGAGCAGCTCAAGGCTGACCCACGATTGCGTGAAATGCCGGTCATCGTCACCTCGTCGGTCGAAGGGCTGGACAATGTCGTCCGCTGTATCAACCTGGGCGCCGAGGACTATTTACACAAGCCGGTAAACCAGGTGCTCCTGAAAGCACGCATCAGCTCCAGTATCGGGAAGAAGCGCATGCGTGATCAGCAGAAGGCAATGGTACGACGCTTTGTCACCTCCGAGGTGGCGGATGACATGCTGCAGTCGGGCTTCGCGCTAGGTGGGAAACGCATTCACGCATCGGTGTTGTTTTCCGACATCCGTGGGTTCACGGCGTTGGTCGAGAGCCAGGGGCCGGAGGAAACGATCGATCTGCTCAACACGTATTACATGCTGATGTTCGACGCCATCGGTAGCCATGGCGGCGTGGTCAACAACATGATCGGCGACGGCCTGATGGCGCTGTTCGGCGCACCGCTGCCACTCGACGATTGTGCCGGCAGTGCTGTGGCGGCAGGGCTGGAAATGGTCGAGCTGATTGAGCAATTCAACCATGAGCGTCGCGCAGTGAACAAGCCAGCGATCCGTATCGGCATCGGCGTCGCGACCGGCGACGTCGTGGCCGGCTACACAGGAACCCAGCAGCGTGCCACGTATACATGCATTGGCGACACAGTGAACCTGGCGGCACGGCTGGAGACGCATACCAAAGTGGCTGGCTGCGCCATGCTTATTGATGACGCTACACAACGTGCCCTGAACGGCAGTGTGCCGATGCAGTCGTTGGGCGAGTGCTGTTCGAGGGCAAGGTCGCTGCCGTCGAGGTTTTCGCAGTAATGGCCCATTAGCAATGAGGAACTGAGCGCATCTCCATTTTGGTATACTCAAAAGCAAAAAGCTTGGTCGT
Source organism: uncultured Alphaproteobacteria bacterium (assembly GCA_963841705.1). Taxonomy (GTDB): domain Bacteria; phylum Pseudomonadota; class Alphaproteobacteria; order Rhizobiales; family Xanthobacteraceae; genus VAZQ01. The sequence goes on along the minus strand of CAWJDY010000007.1, from coordinate 1,928 downwards.
AAGAATGCTGCAGCGCCGCTCGTCCGAGGCTATCGTCCACGCTCGACGAAGTTATCGACTAATCTGGCTTGTTTATATTCAAGTTTGCTGCAGTTGCTCACGTCTGCAAATGGGCACTTCTCGGGCATTAGCCCCGCCATGGACGGCTAGACCGGAGTTGGACCAACACCGGACCTGAGCTCCTGAACTAAACCAAATCACACTTGATCCCTTGATCCTGCAGGGCGCACGCGCCGGCATGGATTCCATGACGGCGCGACATTAGCCGTGAAAGATCAAGCAGCCGGGGCGTACCGCAGCACCGCAGTGCCGCTAGTCACCTGTTCAATGTCTGGCTACGAGAAGCAGTGGGGGACCCGCTTACCGCACTGCTCGCGCCCCGCGTACGCTTCGCGGTCGCGGCCGGGTTCGTTGGTGCGGGTGCCCCATGCACCCCACTGGCTTCCCCTGCCTGTAAATCCCTGTAAAGGGGGCGGGGCAACAGCCGAAATCTGCAGAAAAGTGAGTATAAACAAGGACATCTGCCGAAATGGCAGGATCAGGAACAGGGAAGAACAGGGAAATAACAGGGAAATAACCGGTAATTCATGATGGAAAGTCGCCATCTCGCAAAACAGGGGCTCGTTCCTATGCGTGGGCAGGAGCGGCTCCAGGCACAGCCGAAGGGCCGCGATATTGCCGGCCATGGCCATCTCGACGGCCTTGTTGAAGAGCGCCTCCGCACTTTGCTCGAGCATCTCCTGCAGTCGAACGGAGGCCTTGTTTCGCGCTCCTCGCGCTCGGCCCGCCGGGTTGCCGCTTTGGCCTTTTTGGAACTGCATGCATTGTCCTCCTTTTGCGAAGCGAACGACAGCAGACGGACGGTTGGCCAAACAAAAATGGCCAAACAAAAAACCCGGCGCGGGAGACCGGGCCGGGCTTCTCTCACAGCTTTCTAAGATTAGCAACTCATAGCAGACTTTCGTTACAACGTCTAGATATCAAAGGTTGTGTATCAAGCAAAATTTGTGTCGATAGCACACGAGCTGTCCGGGTTTCTGCCTCCTTGCAGCATTCGAAGGGTGGGCAAAGGCGCGCCTGACCTATCCTCAGCGTTGTCCCGATCTTGCGCGCCGTGCCCACCAGCGGCGGGCGTCCGCGTTGGCAAAACGCCATGAAACTGCGCAGCGCTGTTCGAACGTGCAAGCGATTTTGCCCGCCCTGCAGCGCAGGCATTCTACTCCGACGTGCTGCGCGATCGCGAGCGCCACTCCCGCCACACGCCCCATTCCGCAATCCCTGCCAGGACAAAGGAGATCAGCGCGTTATAGCCGGCAAGGGAAAGCCCGAGGAAGCGCCAGGCGGCCTCGTCGCAGCGCACGACGCTGAAGGATCGCAGCCTCGCCGCGAGATCGCGGGCGGAGCCGAGATCGCCCGGGGTGCCCGAGCATTCCTGCGGTCCCGGCCACCATCCCCATTCCACCCCGGAATGATAGATGCCGAGGCCGGTATTCCAGAGCATTCCGAGCGCAATGGCGGCGAGCGCGGCCATCAGCACCTTGCGCGAGGCGCCGGTGTGATCCCCGAGCATGACCATGACCGCGAGCGGCACGGCAAAATAATAGGCATAGCGCTGCTCCAGGCAGAGCGGGCAGGGTTTGAACCCCAGCGCGTACTGGAACAGCCACGCGCCCAGAATGGTCGCGGCGCCCACGACGGCGATCGTGGTTGCGGCGGCGAGGACGGGTCGCGACGTGATCGTCTCGAAGACGAACGGGGCATGGGGGAATGCTGGTGCACCTCAACGACGCAGACGTTGAATTTTGATTTTGCGGTAATACAAGCTCACAGCTATATGGATATAGTATGCCCGTGTGGCGGAATTGGTAGACGCGCACAACTCAAAATCGTGTTCCGCAAGGAGTGGGGGTTCAAAATCCCTCCACGGG
>CAWJDY010000006.1:0-31634 GCA_963841705.1 uncultured Alphaproteobacteria bacterium | reverse complement strand
AAGCCGGGCTGGAGCCGCTCGTCGGACCTACCTGGACCACCGATGCCCCCTTTCGCGAAACCGCGGACGCGATCGCGGCTGCCAAGGCGAAGGGCATGCTGGCGGTGGAGATGGAAGCCGCCGCGCTCTATGCGTTCGCGCGCGCGTCGGGGTCGGCAGTCTTCGGTCCCGCCCATGTCACCAACACCATGGGTCAGACCCAGCATGATTTTGAAAAGGGCGCACGCGACGGCACGCAAGAGGCGCTTGCGCTCCTTGCAGCGATCGTGTCGCACGCTGCCCGACGCATCCTTCCCGCCGCGCCCGCCGTTTAAACAGATCCGTCAGGTCTCCCGGGGCGGCGTCATCTCCTTCTCGCGCAGCATTTGCTTCAAGGCGCGCAGCTCGTTGAAACGCGCCGTCACGTTGCGCATCACCGCGGCCATGCCGACCATGCGGCCCGCCGTCTGCAGCGGCACTACGGTGAATTCGACCGAGATGCTGGCGCCGTCCTTGCGCACGGCCGGAACCGAGAGCACGTCGCTTTCCCCATACCGGCTTTTGCCGCTCTCAATCACGGCGCTGTAACCGGCCCAATGCCGCTGGCGCAGCCGCTCAGGGATGATGAGATCGAGCGAACGGCCGACGGCTTCCGATGCGGAGTAACCAAGGATGCGTTCAGTCCGGAATTCCAAAAGGAGATGATTTCTTCGCGGTCCGCGGCGACGATGGCGTCTGAGCGCGCCGAGAGGACAGCTGCGGCGAGGAGATCGAATGGGATCACGAGATGATGCGTGCTATCGTCGGGCATGGCGCGCATCCTTGTGCTCGGTGCCGGGTTCGCCGGTTTGTGGGCCGCGGGCGCGGCGCGCAAGCTTGCCGAGCTCGGTATTGCGCCGGGGCAGGTGGAGATTCTGGTCGTCGACCGCAATCCCTATCACGGCATCCGCGTGCGCAACTACGAGCCCGACCTCGGCAACGTGGCCATTGCGCTCGCGGAGGTGCTCGATCCGATCGGCGTCAAGCATCTGGTGGCCGAGGTCGAGGTCATTGACGTTGCAAAGCAGCAGGTCGTCGTCGTCGCACCGCACGGGCGGGAAGCTTTGGCCTACGACAGGCTCGTTCTGGCCCTGGGCAGTGAATTGTTGCGGCCGCAGGTTCCCGGTCTCGCGGCGCACGGTTTTGACGTCGACACCTATGCGGCCGCGGTTCGGCTTAACGCCCATATCGCGGCACTCGGCAGGCGCCCAGCCTCGCCCGGACGTTCAACCGTGGTGGTCGTGGGTGCCGGTTTTACCGGCATCGAGGTCGCGACGGAGATGCCAGGCAAGCTTGACCGGGCGTTGGCGAACGGTGAGCGCCGCGTGATCCTGATTGATCCCAATCCCGCAGTCGGGACCACGATCGGGGATCATGCGCGCCCGGTGATTTGCGACGCGCTCGCGTCGGGTGGCATCGAGACACGGCTCGGGGCCAAAGTCAGTGCGGTGGACGCGAGCGGGCTCGTGCTTGCTTGCGGCGAGATCATTCCCGCGCATACCCTCGTGTGGTGCGCGGGGATGCGTGCAAGTCCGCTGGCATCGGCATTGCCGGCCACGCGTGACCGGCTGGGCCGCCTCGCCGTGGATTCCTTCATGCGGGTCGCCGGCGTGGCCAATGTCTTCGCTGCGGGCGACGTCGCCGCGAGCCTGGTCGATGGCGTGCATTCCACGGTCATGTCCTGTCAGTTCGCGCGCCCGATGGGTCGTTTCGCCGGCCATAACGTGATCGCCGACCTGTTCGCCCGACCCATGCTTCCGCTGCGGATCGACTGGTATGTGACGGTCCTCGATCTCGGCACCTCGGGTGCCCTGTACACCGTCGGCTGGGACCGCCAGGTATTCTCGACCGGATCCGAGGCGAAGGTGATAAAGCAAACTATCAATCAAAAGCGCATCTATCCGCCGCGGTCCGGCAGAGCTGAGGATATCCTCGCCGCCGCAGCACCCAGCGTGCAGGCGCCGCCGCAGTATCCCGCGACCGCGAATTGATGCTCAAATCGCCGGACGGCTCCCTCTCCGCGTAAGACCCGGGAGAGGGAGAGAGACCGATTTTGCCGCGCTGCTGATTCCACATCACCGGAGCGCGTTGTAGGCACTTCGCATGGGCAATCTCTGGGCGCGTTACGGCGCCAGGCACAGCCGATTGAGAGCTGTCATTCCCGCTTGAGCTTTACCGTGTACGACATTGCTCCCGCCCCGCAGCAGGGGCAGCTCATGGCCAGCAGCACACTTTGCTTCTGCTCCTCGTCGAGATCGGTTCGATCGAGCATGCGTCGGGTCTGCTGCTCGAACAGCTGACGCAGCGAAAGCGCGCCGCCGGAGATGTCGCCGCCCGGTGTCGCCATTGCGGTTGTGGTCACCCCGGCGCGCCGGCCCCGCTTGGGTCCTTGCTGCTTCCCTTTGCGCATCAGTGTCGACTGCCGTGCTGCCTCGGCATACCCGATCCGAAGCTCGGGCGGCCTCGGATACTTGGCAGCGACGCGAGCGAGCAACGCGCGAACATCATCGCCGCGGTTTGCCCGCACGGCCGAGTCCAGAAAGAGCTGCTCCAGGACGTCCTGCTGCGCGTGACTGCCGCCGAGGCGAGACATCTCTTCCAGCACCGGCTTCATCAGCTCCACGGCACGGTCGTATTCTCCTCGCCGATGCGCCAGCACTGCCTCGCACACCGGCAATGCGACGCTGCAGATAACCCGCGCGGCGGCTCCGGTGCCCTCACCTGCCGCGCGCATCGCTGCCAGCATGCGTTGCGCGGCCTCCTCGCGCCGCGTCGCCGCCAGCGCCATCATCCAATGCGGCTGCGTGAACACCGAGAGGCAATCGCCGATGCGCTGCTCGGCCTTCTCGGCGATCTCGCTCCAGCGATCCCCCACGTCGATGCCATGACGCTCGAGCCGAAACAGCATCGAGGCCGCATTCTGCACATCGATGTAGAGATCGGGCAGCTTCTGCGTGAGCGGCGAAGCGAGATTGCGAAAGCGCCGGTCGTAGAGATCGAGAACCGCGTCGAGCTCGCGCATCTCCAGATGGAACAGGGCGCGATGCCACCAGAGGTGATGGATCAGGTTGTTGCCGCCGGCGAAGTATCGCTCGTGCCTGTCCAGGAGCGCGATGCCTTCGCTCTGACGGCCTTGCATCTCCATGACGTGAGCGACGGCGTGGATGCCCCAGAAGTCCGCGGGATCGATCTCCAGGGCCTCCCATCCGGCCGGCTCCGCCACCGCATAGTTGCCGCACTCCTCGTTGGCGAAAGCGCGACAGGAGAGAACGGTGCCATAGCCGGGCATGGCCCGATTCCATTTCGGAAAGACCTGCTCGGCGGAAGCACGCATGGCCTCGGGTCGGCCCAGCCAGAAATTGTTGAAATGGGCGAGCCGGAAGGCGAGCAGGTCCATCGGATGCTCGGCGACGATATCCTCCCAGATCGCGAGGCTTCGCTCGATGTCTCCTGCGATCCAGGCATCCAGCGCGTCCACGTGGGCGCGTTCCCGTGCGGTGGCGTTCACTGTGTTGGCACGTGCGGTGCGGGCGTGCTGGGCAGCGACCGGGACGTTGACGAGCTTGTAGGAGAGCATGGCGAAATAGCCGCCAAGACAGTGCGCGAGGCCAAACTCGGGATCGGCAGCAAGCGTCTGGGCGAGATGCTGCGGGGCATCCACGCGGTATTTCAGATAGGCAGCGAGCGTGCGTTCAAAGCCGGCAGCGGCTTCCGGCGAGGATGTGGAGATGATCAGTCCGTGCTGATCTCGAAGCATGGATGTCGGATGTCAGAGATCGGATGTCAGAGAGCAGATGTCAGAGAGCAGAGGAGAGGCACGTACGCGCAGCCCTCTGACATCTGACATCCGCCATCTGGTCTCAGAACGCGGGGCGGCGCGGCGGACGCCCGGGCCCTGAACCGGGTGCGCCCGGGGTGGGCCGAGGTTTCATCGGCAAGAGGCCCTCGCGCTGCAGGCGCTTGCGGGCGAGCTTGCGCGCCCGGCAAATCGCCTCCGCCTTCTCGCGCGCTTTCCGTTCGGAGGGTTTTTCGTAGTGGCCGCGTAGCTTCATCTCGCGGAAGATGCCCTCGCGCTGCATCTTTTTCTTGAGCGCCTTGAGGGCCTGATCGACATTGTTGTCACGGACAAGAACCTGCACGCGTCTTTCCTTCTGCTGTGGTCCTGTGTGCTCCTGGATGATCCGGGAATGCATCGAAGCCCGCCGACCTGCCGCCGAAGCGTGGTCGTGCGGGCCCTCTGTTGCGCGGGCATGTAGCAGAATCGGGCTTAGGAGTCTATTACATTGCGTTGCGCCGAGCGCGGCTGCGGATCGTGCACGACCCGGGTGACGTGCCCCATCTTGCGGCCAGGGCGCGCGACCCCCTTGCCGTAGAGATGAACGCTCACACCGGGCTGGGGCAGCCAGGTCGCATAGTCGTCGATCTCGCTGCCGATCAGGTTGATCATCTCGATGCGGCCGTGACGCAGCGGCTTGACCAGGGGCCAGCCGGCGATGGCGCGCACGTGCTGCTCGAATTGCGAGACGCTCGCGCCGTCGATGGTCCAGTGCCCGGAGTTGTGGACGCGTGGCGCGATCTCGTTGACCAGCAGCCGGTGCTGGCGGCCATCGGCGAGAACGAACATTTCCACCGCGAGCACGCCGACATAAGCGAACCCTGCCGCAATGCTCTCGGCAATGCGTTTCGCCTCGACCCTCACCAACTGCGGAACATCCGCCGGAACGCGTGAGGTCTTGAGGATGTGGTCGCGGTGCTCGTTCTCGATCAGGTCGAAGCACTCGACCTGCCCATCGCGGCTGCGCGCGGCAACGATGGATACCTCGCGTTCGAACGGGATGAGAGCTTCCAGGATCGCGGGCTGCTCGCCGATGGCGTGCCATGCCGCTGCGGGATCCGTGCCGTTGCCGATGCTGATCTGGCCCTTGCCGTCATAGCCGAAGCGCCGCGTCTTCAGGATGGCCGGTCGGCCGATATCCTCGAGCGCGCGCAGCAGCGCCTGCAGCGAAGACACGTCCCTGAAAGCAGCCGTGGGGATGCCGAGCGAGCGGATGAAATTCTTGTCGCTCAGCCGATCCTGCGTCGTTGCCAGGATGCCTGGGTCGGGCAGCACCGGCCTGCGCGCGGAGAGAAAGGTTGCGGTCTGCGCCGGCACGTTCTCGAATTCGTAGGTGATGACTTCCACATCGTTGGCAAAGCGGTCGAGCGCCTCGACGTCGCTGTAGTCGGCGCAGGTGACACGGTGCACGACATCGAAAGCGCATGCATCCGGGCTGGGCGCGAGCACGTGGCACTTGAAGCCGAGCCGGGCGGCGGCGACGGCAAGCATGCGGCCAAGCTGCCCGCCGCCGAGAATGCCGATGGTCGAATCCGGTTTCAGCACGTCTATCACGTGGCCCCTGGGTCCGGGATCTTCGCGCGCCCGGACAAGCCGGGCTTGCTCGTCCGGGACACGAAAGACCTCGTGTCCCGGTCGAGTGCAGTGAGGGCGTCTTCGCCCGCGCAGACAAGTTTACGCAGTCTGCGCAAGCTTGACTGCGTCCGAAACGAGAGCCGGGATCCAGGGGCCAAACGACCAGACCTTGTCAAACGGCCAACACTCTCAGCCTTGCGATTTTTAATGCCAGCTTCGCCCGAAGTTTGTCTGTTGCCGAAACATCGCAGCCGGCCTTCCCCACGCCCTCGGCAATGCCGTCGGGAAGATGCTGCGAGGTTGAGAGAACCTTGCCGAACCGGAGCTCGCCGCTGCGGTCATCGAATACGGCCACGTCGGTAAATGTGCCGCCGATATCCGCCGCCAGACGCAGACCGGAGGTGCGCCATCGGCGCCGCATCAGCTGCAGGTCAGCGCGTGCTCGCTGGGATCGTAGCCCGGCATGCCCGGAACGCCGAAACCCGGAAAGATTCGCACCGCTGCCGATGGTGGTGCGGGCGCGAGCCCGAACCATTTCTCATGCAGCTTGGGGATGGTGCCGTCCTTTTTCATGCACTCGATCGCGATCTCGATCTTGTTGCGCAGGGCCACGTTGTCCTTGCGCACCGGGACGGCAAAGACGAGCCCGGTCGACTGCACCAGGGAGAGCTTGAGCGCGGGATTGTTCTTCACCGCCCAGGCCGCCGCCGTGTTGCCGAGCAGGATGGTATCGGCGCGCGCCGACATGACGGCTTGCACCGCATCCGTCGTGGTACCGTAGGACTCGACCGTCCATCCCATCTTGTCGGCGCGATCGCGGGCCCATTGATCGTAGATGGAGCCTTTGTTGACCGAGATCGTCTTGCCCTTGAGATCCTCCAGCGACTTGAGCTCGGGCGTCTCCTTCTTGACGACGAATTGGTAGTCGGTGTCGACGTAGCCTTCGGTGAACAGCATGTTCTCCGCCCGCTCCTTGGTCACCGTCATGGCGGCGGCGAGAAAATCGTAGGTCCCTGCCTGCAGCGCCGGCACCAGCCCCGAGAACTGCCCCGCGTCGAGCTGGAGCTTGCGCCCGAGCCTTCGGGCGATCTCGTTGGCGAGGTCCACATTGAAGCCCTCGACGCCTCCGCTCATGGTCGGCATCGCGTGCGGCGCGAAGGTCGCGTCGATGCCGCTGCGCAGCGGCGGCTCCTGCGCGGATGCAAACGGCGCCGCGCTCAGGGCAACGGCGATTGCAGCAACCACAACCCGCAGGGTCATCTCGCTCTCCGTGTGAAGACGGTTTGAGAAACTAGCGTAGATTTCCTCGGAGTGAAATGTTCAGGAACTGCCGTTTAGATTGTGCAGCAGGCCGTCCCATATCGGTCGTCGTCCCGGCCAAGCGAGCCGGGACCCAGTAATCGATGGCCGGCGTGAATGCGCGAACCGCCGTGATTACTGGATTCCGGCTCTCGTCGCCGGGCGAAGCCCGGCTCCCTCGGCCGGAATGACAGATGTGCGCTCACCGGAAGGCTGGCATGAGGTCTCGCGCCCAATCCCGCATGAAACGCGCCTTGTCGTCGAAGTGGATGCTCATCCAGAACTGGCGCGCCCCGGCGTCGACGGCGGCTTCGAGCTTGGCGATGCAGTCCTTGGGGGTCCCGGCGACGGCGAAGCGCTCCGCCAGATAGTCGAGCAAACCCAGCTCCTTGATCAGCTCGCGGTTGCTGCTGTCCGGCTTGTCGTGCTGGGCGGGATTGTAGCGCGCGCCGAGCCTCTTCACCTTATCCATGAGATGCTCCGGGATGTGCTTGCCCTCGACCGTGAACCGCGAGAGATGACTGCCGGCGGAAGCAAGCGTCATCGCAATCTCATCGACGGCCTTCCCCCGGTCGGGCCCGACATTGGTGAGCGGCAGCCACCACATGTCCACGTCCTCGATCTTTCGGCCGGCCCGCGCGCAGCCGATCTTCACCTGCGCGATCGAGTTGCGGATGATGTCCGGGGTGAGACCGGTATTGATGACGACGCCGTCGGCGATCTCGCCCGCGAGCTGCAGCGTCTTCGGTCCGGAGGCGGCGAGATAGATCGGGATCCGGCCGCGGAACCAGGTCAGCTTGCACGGGCCGCCGTTGTAGATCGACTCGCCGGTTTGCAGGAGCTCGCGGATGGCCCTGACGTAGGCGGCGAGCTCCGCGTGCTTTGCCGGCCGCACGCCGATATTGTCGACCGAGCTGTCGCCGGTGCCGATGCCGATCATGGTCCGCCCCGGCGCCAGCTCCTCGATCGTGGCAGCAGCGCTTGCCGCCACGGCCGGGTGCCTGGTCATCGGGTTGATCACGCGCGAGCCGAAACGGATGGTCCGCGTGTTGGTGGCAACCAGCGCCTCGATGACGTAGACATCGCGATAGAGCGACTGGGAATTGGCGATCCCGGCGATGGCGAACCCGGTCTCCTCCGCCATCTTGACCCAGTCCAGAGAATCCATGGCGTGGTTGGGCAGGAAATTCACGCCGAACCGGATCGGCTTGTCATCACCGCTCATCGCTTACTCCGTCATGCGCGGGACGGGCACCCCGTTGACCCGCGCGCGCTAACCTAGGATGCCCATCATACTCGCGGTTGTCATCGTTCGCGTATGCGGACGATCCAGTAATCAGGAAAAGTTGCGTTTCGCACGCTTGCCTCACTCGGCCGGGCGGGGATTACTGGATGCCCCGCTTAAAGCGGGGCATGACAACCGAGAGGTTGGCGCTTTCGCGAGTTTCCCAAGCTTCATTTCATTTCAGAGCGAGGCTTGGGAGGGCTTTTCAGTATTCGCTATGGCGTAGCATCGCGGCCATTTGCAAAATCTGAATAGGGGGGTACGGCGGGGTTGAGCGGCAGTTGCGTGCTTGGTTTTGAGCCGGGTTTTGGTGTTTGCGATCGGGGTTTTCGTGGTTGCGCGAGTGTGGAAGAATGGAAATCGAACAGTGGAGGAGACCGTGGGCGAGGATCCGGGCGCGCGGTGAGCGTGTGGCGGGAGGCACTGCGGCGGCACCGCGAGATGAGCTGGCGAGATCGGCTGGCGACGTATGCATTTCTCTACGTCGGGATCGGAAGCTTTGCGCTGTTGCTGCGAAACGTCCGAGAGTTCTTTGATGGAGAACCGTGGACGTTGCTCGATGTGACGATCGGCGTCGTGGTCTTGCTGGTGGAGGCTGGGGTGGTCGTATTCTCAGGCCTCGTGGTGTGGGTTGGACATTTTCAGCGGACGAGGTGATTGAATGAGGAAGAGGAAGATGCGGAGGATTGGCGGGAGCTTTTGGACGCCGGAGCGGGATGAGCGGCTGCGGCGTTTAAAGGCTGAGGGTTTATCGGCGAGGGAGATTGCGGAGAAGCTCGGGACTAACCGGATAGCGGTCTGGGGGCGATTGCAGCGGCTTTCGGGCGCTGCGCTTACGTTTCCCGCGTATATCCGACTAGAGAAGGAGGCGCGTGCGAGGGCAGCGGTGCGCATCAAAGCGCGCGCGCGGATCGCGAGTTCGGCGATGGCCAAGATGCGGCAGGAGATTGCGCGGGGCGTTGATCGCAACCAGGCGATTGCGAAGGCGCGGAAAGCGGGTGCGACGCTCCAGGCGATAGGAGACGCGGTCGGGATCTCGAAGGAGCGGGTGCGGCAGATTGTTGAGGGGAAATAGGCGCAGTCGTTACACGGGTGCCCATCATAGTCGCGGTTGTCATCGTCCGCGTATGCGGACGATCCCGTAATTAGGAAAGTTGGGTTTGGCACGCTTGCCTCACTCGGTACGGCGGGGATTACTGGATGCCCCGCTTAAAGCGGGGCATGACAACCGAGAGGTTGGCGATTACAGCTTAAGCTCTCGCGCCTAGCCGCTTGCCCCGCGCATTCATCGTGTTCGGCCCGGCAATGACGACCGAGATTCAATATGAGCGGGAAGCGCTGCAGCAACCCGCGCTAACCGTCGAGCCGATCGGTGGCGAGGGCGGTGCCGAAATTCGTCCGTGGATCGATCTCCGTTTCCAGCGCGCCGAGCGGGCGCGCCGCATCCGACAGGTCGCGCGCGAGGAACTGGCCGCCGCCGCGTTCGACCTTCAGCTCCCCATTCTCGACCGCGACCCGGCCGCGGCTGAGCACCATCACCGGCCAGCCCTTCACCTTCATGCCCTCGTAAGGCGTATAGCCGCTGGCGTCATGCAGCATGCCGTAGGTGACCGTGATCTCCTGGCGCGGGTCCCAGATCGCGATGTCGGCGTCGCTGCCGACCGCGATCGTCCCCTTGCGCGGATACATGCCGTAGAGCTTGGCGGGATTGGTGGCGGTCAATGCGACGAATTGATTGAGGTCGATCCTGCCCTTGCTCACGCCTTCCGAGAACAGCAGCGGCGCCCGCAGCTCGATTCCCGGCAGCCCGTTGGGGATCTGAATGAACGTCGGTTTTGGCCCGGCGCTCAGCTTGCCGTGCTCGTCCATGCTGTAGGGAGCGTGGTCGGATGAAAAGATCTGGAACGTGCCGTTGCGAATTCCGCGCCACATGGCCTCCTGCGACTGCTTGTCCCGCGGCGGCGGACTGCAGCAGAACTTGGCGCCCTCCATGTTTTCCCGATCGAGGTCGTTGGCGGTAAGCAGCAGATATTGCGGGCAGGTCTCGGCGAAGATCTTGAATCCGGCGGTTTGCGCGTCCCGAATCTCCGCCATCGCGTTCTCGGTCGAGACATGAACGATCAGGATCGGAACATCGGCCAGCCGGGACAGGGCGATGACCCGATTGGTCGCTTCGCCTTCCCCGATCCGGGGATGGCTGATCGCATGATAGCGCGGCTCGACGTGACCCCGCTCGACCAGGCGCTGGCGCAGCCACTTGATCATGTCGTGGTTCTCGGCATGGACCAGCACGAAGGCGCCATGGCGCCGCGCGACCGAGAGCACTTCCAGGATCTGAATGTCGGCCAGCGCCAGCTTGTCGTAGGTCATGTAGATCTTGAAGGAGGAGAGCCCGTCCTTGATGAGCGCCGGCAGCTCCTGCCCCAGCACCTGCGGCGTGGGATCGGAAATGATCAGGTGAAAGCCGTAGTCGATCACCGCCTTGGGCACGGCGCGTGCCATGTAATCGTCCACGGTCTTGCGCAGGGATTGGCCGCGATGCTGCGCGGCAAAGGAGAGGATCGAGGTCGTGCCGCCGAAAACCGCGGAAACAGTACCGGTGTAGAAGTCATCGGCGGTCATCACCCCGAGCGAGCCCATCTGCTCGATATGGCAATGGCCCTCGACGCCGCCGGGCAGGACCAGCATGTCGCTGGCATCGATCGTGCGCCTCGCCTCGCCGAGATCGCGGCCGAGCGCAACGACCTTGCCGCTGCTGATGGCGACATCGCATTGCGACACATCCGCCGCCGTGGCGACGGTTCCGTTGCGAATGAGCACATCGAGTTGCGCCATGTTCTCCTCCAGGCCGCCAATCTCTCCGTTGTCATGCCCGGCTTCAAGCGGGGCACCCGGTCGCAGGGCGGATTATCCGCATCTCGATGTTCCGAGCTTATTTTCGGCTTGCACTAGGCGATCTCATCGCCTGCCACAGGGCCAAACAGATCGACATAGGCTTGTTCGATGCGGCGCGTTTCGTCGTCGGTCAAGGCCGCGAACTCCTTGCTGCGTGCGCGCCCGGATAGGCGCCCGCGGTTTTGCCTCAGGAAGCCAAACAAATTATTGAGCGTTCTGTGGGGCATATCGACGATCGATTCGACGCGCGCGCGGAAGCGGTCAAAGTTTTCCAAAAACTTCATCTCGTCCGGCAAATCGTGCTCAATCGTCTGCCGTACGCAGGCATAGAGGAATTCGGCATGAGGCGTGGCATCGAAAAAGCGGTAAAAATCCGTGGTGTCATTCAAAACGCGGACATTATTATTGTCGGTCGGTTGCCATTGAATGACCGGCAAGAGCCTGCGGGAATAGCTCTCAAGCGCCGCTCGGTATTCGTCCATCCTCCCAAGGATCGCTGCGGATACCGGGAAGTGAACGACAGGCGGATTATATCCGCGCCGTGCAAGGACATGATGTATCAGGTAGCGATGAATTCGCCCATTGCCGTCCTCAAACGGGTGAATGTAGACAAATCCAAAGGCGAGCATTGCGGCGGCAATCACCGCATCCAGCCGTTCCTCGGCACCTTGGTCGAAGGCAATCATTCCTTCGACAAGCGATGAAAGGTCCTCGGGACGCGCGCTGATATGGTCCGGGATCGGAGCGTGGCTTTGGCGATCATGCTCGCCCACGAATCCGCCTTCCTGGCGCAAGCCCAGGCGCACAAATCGTTCGTCTCCGATCACAATGCGCTGGAGCCGCAACAATTTGTCCAGTGTGAGCGGCGCGCGTCCTGCCTCGCCGATGGCGCGCCCCCAGCGCTGAACGCGATCTTGCGGCGGCCGTTCTCCTTCGATGACGTAGCTGGCCTTTGAATCCTTGAGCAGGAGGAAGGCTGCCGTGCGGGCGAGAAGATCGCGGGGCACGCGATTGACCACCTCGCGCGCGCGTTCGGCCAAATTCATGGCCATGAATTGCTCGATCGTCGGCGTTCGGAAAACGAGGGGGCAGAAAGCAGGGGTGCCCGGCAGGTTGTTTCGGACGCGGTGGCGCGGTGAATTTTCTCCCTCGGCTCCCCATTGTTGGGCCGGATCAAGCGCAGGAACGTAGCTGCCCATTTCGGCGGAAGGAACGTCGAGCTTCTGTCCCGTGAGCCATTCGTAAAGGAACCAGATGCGACGGGCGTAGCTCCCAGTAGGCCGCGCGCGGACAATCGCCTCCACGTTGGCAGGGCCGACGCCGAGGAAGAGGCGCTTCAGTACGGCGAGGTCCAGCCCCTCATACTTCAGTGCGAAAGTGAGATGCCCTTCGAGCGAGGGCTGGGGTTCATAGCGGGGCGAGTAAAGACGCCACTCAGGCGCATCGACGGCCCGGTGGCGACCGCCAATGCCCGAGAGTCGGCGAGGCAGTGGCACGGAAGGCCCGGAAGGGGCGGCAAGAAAGGCGTCGATCAGGGCTGCGTAGCCTGCCGGGGTGGCTCGTTCGGGCAGGGAGCGCTCGTGAAAAACCGTGACCGGCCCTGAAAAACGATTTGGATTCGGCTCGCTCATGAAGAACGCGTCCATCGGAATGCAATTTGCTCTGCGGCTGAAGGCCGAAAGCATTATATCGGTGAAAAACGATTAGGTAAATGCATAATTCGTGAAAAACAATATTGCTCACATCCTCAACAGACCGTCGGTCGAGTCATTCGCCGCAGTGCTTCGCCAGCCACCACGTCAGCAGCCGCGCGGCCTGAATGAAGTCCGCGAGCTCCATATGCTCGGACGGATTGTGGCTGCCGTTGGCGTTGCGAACAAACAGCATTGCCGTGGGAATGCCGGCCTGGGCGAAAGCGGCGGCATCATGCGAGGCGCCGCTGCCGATCAGCCGGGTGGTGATGCCGAGTTCCGCCGCCCCCGCCTCGAAGCTCGCGCGGATCGCAGGCGCCACGGCCGCGACAGGCGCCCGTGTTGCAGCGCCGAGGTCGAATGTCACGCCGCGGCGCGCGGCGATCTCGCGTGCGATGGCATGGACGCGTTCCTCCAGCTCGGCGAGCGACTGCGCATCCAGGCTGCGGGCATCGAGGCTGAACGACACCTCGCCGGAGATTTTGGTCAAGGCATGTTGTTGCGGGTCGGTGAAGAATTTGCCGATGGTGAATGCCATGTCCCTGCCGGCGGCGTCCCATTCGCGCCAGAGCGCATCCAGGGCATGGACGAGATCGGCGCCGGCCACGACGCTGTCGTGGCGCCAGCTGCGCGGCACGCCGCCGCAGTGGTCGTATTTGCCGATGATGCGCGCTGCGGGAAGCCGCCAGTTGCCGCGTATGCCGGTGACGATCCCGACGGGAAGCTGCTCCGCTTCAAGCACGGGTCCCTGCTCGATATGCAGCTCCAGGAATGCGGCGACGTTGGATGGCGTGAGATAGGGCTCGCCCGATCGCAAGCGATCGGGATCCCCGCCGCAGCCGCGCAGGTGCTCCGAGAGCGTCTTGCCGGTGTCGACACGGGTTCTCTCCAACACATCAGGCGCAAGCTTGCCGAGGGCTGCCGAGCTGCCGAAGAACGTCGTGGTGAACCACACGCTTTCTTCCGCCCGAACACCCATCACGGTGATGTCGCAGCGCGGCGCAAATCCGCTTTCCCTGAGCGCCTTGATTGCGGTCAGACCGGCCACTACGCCCGCTGCGCCATCGAAGTTGCCGCCATCGGCGACGGAATCGAGGTGGGAGCCGACGATGACGCGAGGCTGCATGCGATCGCGGCCGGCAAAGGTCACGTAGGTGTTGGCGGCAGCGTCTTGATCGACGAGAAATCCGAGATCGCGGCCGGTCTTCGCCAACAAACAATGGGCGAAGTTTTCTCCGGCGCCGTAGGCATCGCGGCAGATGCCCCGTCCTCTGCCGGTACCCTGCTGCAAGGCGTCGAACAGCGATGCCGCAAACGTTTCCTGCTCGAGTACCGCGTTGGCCATGGCTGCTACGGCGGTTTCCCGGTTCGAATCATATCGCCGCATCAATCAACCTCGTCCTGAGGAGCGCGCTTACGCGGGTCTCGCAGCCTCGTCCTGAAGGAGCGCCGCCTCCGGCGGCGCGTCTCGAAGGACGGCCACAAGCGAGATCGTGCGAGCGTCCATCCTTGGTGTCGCATCCCGCTTCATAAGATGCTGCAAGCCGTCTACCTCCTGTGCTGCTCCAAGAAAGGCATCAGCTCGCACCAGCTCCACCGCATCCTTCAAATCCAATACAAGTCGGCCTGGTTCCTTTCGCACCGCATCCGTGAGGCCATGCGGGATGGCGCGCTTGCCCCGATGGGTGGAGCTGGCAGCACCGTCGAGATCGACGAAACAAGTTCGGCTTTGAGGCGGGCGCAAACTCAAAGACCCAGCGCCACGCCGGCCAGTTCCGCAACACTGTCCTGACGCTGGTTACGCGCGGCGGTTCCGCCCACAGCTTTCATGTCGAGGCCACCGCAGTCGGGCAATTGCTACCGATCATTTGCGTCAATATCCAACGCGAAACCGCAGTCATGACCGACGAAGCAAGTTGGTACAAATGGATCGGACGCGAGTTTGCCAGCCACGACAGGGTTGAGCATTCAAAGCAAGAATACGTGCGCTACGAAGGAAGCCGCACGATCCACACCAACACAGTCGAGGGTTACTACTCGATTTTCAAGCGCGGCATGAAGGGCATCTACCAGCATTGCGCCGAAAAGCACTTGCATCGCTACTTGGCAGAGTTTGATTTCCGCTACAACGACCGGATCAGGCTCGGAATTGACGACACGACACGTACAGCGATGGCGCTCAAAGGCATCGTTGGCAAGAGGTTGACCTATCGGGCCTAAGTTATGGCGCAACATCGCCGCCGATGGCGGCAACTCACCCTCCCTGGGTTTCCGTGGCGTCGCCAGTGCTGATCTCAGAACCTTCCGGGTGCGGTTCAGCGTAGTGCGCGAGACGCATTTCCTGAATTTTTTGGTTTAACAGGTATTGGGCAACGTCCTTTTCCGTTCGTCCTAGGCCCGTGTTTCGCACTAGCCATCCCAAATAGGCCCACTGGCGCTCAGACAACTGCCACCTAAACTCACGCGCGGCCATGGCCCTATCCTCAGCTTGGAGGATTTTGACAAAATTCTCCTTGCTGGGCGAGTCGGATTATGCGAGATTCGACTCTGCCAATTCGTTGCGCATAATGAAAACGGCCCTCCCAAAAACGGAGGGTCGGGTGTGTGGTGATGTGGGGGCGGTGGGACTCGAACCCACATTCCGGGAAGGAAGCGGTTTTAAAGACCGCTGCGTCTACCACTTTCGCCACGCCCCCATAGGAGCGGCGTCCCGTCGAATCATCTTCGGCGGGGCGCTTCACTATGGAGCATCGGAAAGGCTACACAAGCGGTAGTAGCGGAAAATCCCCATATCACTGTGGATTAGAGGGATATTGTGGACAAGCGGCGAGAGCCAAAGCAGGCTGACGATCAAGTAAGGGAATTCCGCAAGGCCGCTCGCGAACTCGGCTGCGACGAATCCGAAGAGCGGTTTCAGCAGACGTTGCGAAAGATGAGTGTACCTAGATCACGCAAGGTCGGCATTACCAAGTCCAAAAAATCTGATAGTTAGCACCGAAGGTAGGACGCTTTAGCTTTAGTTCCAATCTTCGACCATCAGGCGTTATTTCTGGCATCTGAATGGGTGTGTTGCCATGACCCTGAAGCTTTCTGGCTTCAGCCGATACCCGGCGCGTTGCGGTCGCCTCACCACGATCCGGCCGAATGAACCCGAGGCGGCGCAGCCCCGTGTGCACGATCTCGGCCAAACGAACCCAAGCCGGTCCCGTCATGCCGGCATCGCGCCGAACGAACCCGAGGCGTTCTCATCCGACAAGCATCTCGGCCAAACGAACCTGGGCGTGTCCCAGACAGGCAACACCGTCTTGAACCAACGACCCACGGCAAAGGACGACCCGGTTGGTTTGACCGACCGAACGCAACCCGAGGGAAATTGTCGCCGCGCTCGCCCAAAGACTCCAGCGCCATGTCAGCGGGCGCGTGCGATCTTGGCCAAACGAACCCGAGCACTGAGCCGCTGTGACATTGGTCATGGAGGGCGCCTTCGCCGTCAAAGCCGGCTTGCCTGCCTGCGATGGCGTACCCGCCTCCGCTCATCGCGCATTCTACACACACTGGCGCCACAGACCCGGTCGGACTCCCTCTCCCCGTTCTTACGGGGAGAGGGTGGGGTGAGGGGTGGAGTTCAACCCGATAGGCTGTGCCCCTCACCCGCCCAACGGTACTCGATGGCGACGCTTTCGCCTTCCACGTAGCCGCTCTCGCGCAGCCCTTGCCGAAATGCATCTGCCAGATAACCAGCGTCTGCGATCGACCTGCCGCTCATGAAACCAATCACCGGCATCGCCGGTTGCTGCGCGCGCGCGGCCATCGGCCACGCCGCCGCGGCGCCAAGTGCACCAAAGAAATCCCTCCGCCTCACTCCATTACCCTGTCGACTCGCGTGACAGCGCCCGTCGCATGCGCTCCCTTTTCAGAACGCAACTATTCTCGCGATCTTCTAATGCGCGCGCAATCACCAAAAGCATTATCCTCAGACCAAACGCCTGCACCGTTTGCAATTAAGCCCAGCTCGAGCTTCCTCGGCAATCGAACGCAACCCTTGCGGTTTGCCGCGAGACAGGACTGGTGGCCCTTCATTTCGAGCGCAAAAAACGAAGTGCTTTCATCTCCCCGACGGGTGATCCTCCCGTGGCAGCGTGGACGCAGATCGCTGCATGTGGCCAATCGCGCTTCACGGGAACCCGGAGTGCAATTAATGACGGAAGCAATTGTTGCAAAATACTTTGGCATCATTGATGCGGAGCAGCAACGAGCACTGAGCGGTCTCGAATTCGTGCGGGGGCTGGTCGACGGCAGCTTGCCGCTCAATACCATGGCAGGGACGCTCGGCTATGACATCATCGAAGTTTCGAAGGGACGCGTTGTCGCGGCGGCGAAAGCTCATGACGGACATTTCAATCCAGCCGGCACAGTTCATGGCGGGCTTGCCGCAACGTTGCTCGATAGCTGCATGGGACTCGCTGTCCAGTCCGTGCTAGCCAAGGGATTTGCGCAAATTACGCTTGAATTCAAAATCTCCTTCGTCCGGCCGATCACGCCGGAGACGGGCGTGGTGAAGGCTGAAGGCAAAGTCCTCGCCTGCGGACGCCGCGTCGCCACGGCCGATGCAAGGCTCACCGACGAAGGTGGGCGCATCCTCGCGCACGGCACGAGCACGTGCTTGATCTTCGAGCACTGATTGCGCATCGCAAATGCTTCTCGGCCACTGTGCCGAATGACAGCTCGCCAAATTGGGGCAACCACTCACCGGATCCCGGGCCACCATCGCTGTGCTGGTGCCCGTGGAGGGAATCTCACTGGCGAGATATCAATTTGATAACAAACAGGAGTTTTCTAAACGGCAAAAGCGTTACTCACACCGTTACTCACACGTTCGGTTTGCGGCACAATGGGGCGAGACGTCACTGGTACTTGCGTCGCTTGAAGGCCGCTACGTCCGGGCTAGTTAGCTTGAACCATTCACCGTTGGCTCGGCGGTCGGCGAAACGCCGGTGCCAATAGGCTTCGATACCGGCCGGATCATCGGTGCGAATTGAGTGTACGAGCGAGGCTGCTTCCGGCAGAGCGATACGGATTTCCTTGACGCGGCGTTCGAGTTCTTCGCTGCGGCCGATCTTGTAATGAGCACCGGACTTGATGAGATAGACGAGTCCTTCCTTGGGACGCGGCGCTTTTGCTGATGGTGTGCCGACTGGGATGTCGGGAAGCAATGCCGCAACATCGCTGTATTCACTATGGGCAAATGCCCAGTCGCGCAATTGTGCGAGCATTTCTGTCTTGCTGCGGAAGTGATTGAAAAGGGTAGTATGGCTAGGGAAGCCGGGATTGGCGCGAGCGTACATTCGTAACTCCCCCGAAGTCGGCATTTTTCCGTAAGACCGCGCTGCCTCTGCCAGCTTCCGAAGGATGAAGTTTGTGTCAGCTTTCGACTGGAGGCTGTTCGGCGCAAATCCCGCTTCGATCACTGCGTCTCCCCAGCGCGTCCAATATCGAGCCATCCACTCTGAGGAGCGGATACCAGTCTCACGCTCAAAGAAATCTCTGCCCGGCGGTTTACCACCGTTAGCTTTCGCAAGGCGTCGTATCTCACTTAGAATTTGTTCACGCACTTGCTTTCCTCGGACTGCGTCATACGCGAGGCGGCCATGACCAAGTGCTGTCTTTATTACCCTCTTTTATATTTCGGCGGAAGCCGAGACCTGCTGGCCCAAAGCAGCACAGGTTTACTGTCCCATCTTCGTTTACTCCAGTAATCAATGCCGCGAGGGTAGGCGGCGGCCACTCGTCATTAGCGGGGGGCCTTGTAATGAACGATGCGTCCGACTGTTGGCAATGGAGCCATAGCAATGATCGTTATCTAATATGTCCTCATTAAATCACAAATGGCAGCCGCGCAAGGTCAGCAATCAACAGCCCTCTCTTTAGCTAAATGCCGCCTCATCATGTCTGCGTGGTTTAACGCCCTAAGTGCCGCTTCCTTTACCTTCTCCATCGTTTGCTCGCAGTCCAACTCTTTATCCTCAAGCGCACCTAAGATATCGTGCAACTTGTCGTAAATCTCCGCTACCGACAGACACCAAGCCCGCAGGTCGTCCATGTTACGTCCTCCCTCATTGTCTTCGCGGCTGCAACAAGATTCGAGTGCTGTCAAATGGGGAATCGAACCTCCACCCCTTTTGTGTGAGTAAGCCGATCTGAGAGAAAGACCGTTACTCACATTTCTACTCACATTGTGGCGTGATGTGCCGAAATGTGCCGATGCAACCCGCTACATCTTGTGCGTGATTGGGAACCGAATCACCGCCATGTTGTGAGTACAAAAGTCCGAGTGCCCGTGGAGGGAATCGAACCCCCACTCCTTGCGGAACACGATTTTGAGTCGTGCGCGTCTACCAATTCCGCCACACGGGCATACTATATCCATATAGCTGTGAGCTTGTATTACCGCAAAATCAAAATTCAACGTCTGCGTCGTTGAGGTGCACCAGCATTCCCCCATGCCCCGTTCGTCTTCGAGCATCATCACGTCGCGACCCGTCCTCGCCGCCGCAACCACGATCGCCGTCGTGGGCGCCGCGACCATTCTGGGCGCGTGGCTGTTCCAGTACGCGCTGGGGTTCAAACCCTGCCCGCTCTGCCTGGAGCAGCGCTATGCCTATTATTTTGCCGTGCCGCTCGCGGTCATGGTCATGCTCGGGGATCACACCGGCGCCTCGCGCAAGGTGCTGATGGCCGCGCTCGCCGCCATTGCGCTCGGAATGCTCTGGAATACCGGCCTCGGCATCTATCATTCCGGGGTGGAATGGGGATGGTGGCCGGGACCGCAGGAATGCTCGGGCACCCCGGGCGATCTCGGCTCCGCCCGCGATCTCGCGGCGAGGCTGCGATCCTTCAGCGTCGTGCGCTGCGACGAGGCCGCCTGGCGCTTCCTCGGGCTTTCCCTTGCCGGCTATAACGCGCTGATCTCCTTTGTCCTGGCAGGGATTGCGGAATGGGGCGTGTGGCGGGAGTGGCGCTCGCGATCGCGCAGCACGTCGGAGTAGAATGCCTGCGCTGCAGGGCGGGCAAAATCGCTTGCACGTTCGAACAGCGCTGCGCAGTTTCATGGCGTTTTGCCAACGCGGACGCCCGCCGCTGGTGGGCACGGCGCGCAAGATCGGGACAACGCTGAGGATAGGTCAGGCGCGCCTTTGCCCACCCTTCGAATGCTGCAAGGAGGCAGAAACCCGGACAGCTCGTGTGCTATCGACACAAATTTTGCTTGATACACAACCTTTGATATCTAGACGTTGTAACGAAAGTCTGCTATGAGTCGCTAATCTTAGAAAGCTGTGAGAGAAGCCCGGCCCGGTCTCCCGCGCCGGGTTTTTTGTTTGGCCATTTTTGTTTGGCCAACCGTCCGTCTGCTGTCGTTCGCTTCGCAAAAGGAGGACAATGCATGCAGTTCCAAAAAGGCCAAAGCGGCAACCCGGCGGGCCGAGCGCGAGGAGCGCGAAACAAGGCCTCCGTTCGACTGCAGGAGATGCTCGAGCAAAGTGCGGAGGCGCTCTTCAACAAGGCCGTCGAGATGGCCATGGCCGGCAATATCGCGGCCCTTCGGCTGTGCCTGGAGCCGCTCCTGCCCACGCATAGGAACGAGCCCCTGTTTTGCGAGATGGCGACTTTCCATCATGAATCACCGGTTATTTCCCTGTTATTTCCCTGTTCTTCCCTGTTCCTGATCCTGCCATTTCGGCAGATGTCCTTGTTTATACTCACTTTTCTGCAGATTTCGGCTGTTGCCCCGCCCCCTTTACAGGGATTTACAGGCAGGGGAAGCCAGTGGGGTGCATGGGGCACCCGCACCAACGAACCCGGCCGCGACCGCGAAGCGTACGCGGGGCGCGAGCAGTGCGGTAAGCGGGTCCCCCACTGCTTCTCGTAGCCAGACATTGAACAGGTGACTAGCGGCACTGCGGTGCTGCGGTACGCCCCGGCTGCTTGATCTTTCACGGCTAATGTCGCGCCGTCATGGAATCCATGCCGGCGCGTGCGCCCTGCAGGATCAAGGGATCAAGTGTGATTTGGTTTAGTTCAGGAGCTCAGGTCCGGTGTTGGTCCAACTCCGGTCTAGCCGTCCATGGCGGGGCTAATGCCCGAGAAGTGCCCATTTGCAGACGTGAGCAACTGCAGCAAACTTGAATATAAACAAGCCAGATTAGTCGATAACTTCGTCGAGCGTGGACGATAGCCTCGGACGAGCGGCGCTGCAGCATTCTTACGACCAAGCTTTTTGCTTTTGAGTATACCAAAATGGAGATGCGCTCAGTTCCTCATTGCTAATGGGCCATTACTGCGAAAACCTCGACGGCAGCGACCTTGCCCTCGAACAGCACCTCGCCCAACGACTGCATCGGCACACTGCCGTTCAGGGCACGTTGTGTAGCGTCATCAATAAGCATGGCGCAGCCAGCCACTTTGGTATGCGTCTCCAGCCGTGCCGCCAGGTTCACTGTGTCGCCAATGCATGTATACGTGGCACGCTGCTGGGTTCCTGTGTAGCCGGCCACGACGTCGCCGGTCGCGACGCCGATGCCGATACGGATCGCTGGCTTGTTCACTGCGCGACGCTCATGGTTGAATTGCTCAATCAGCTCGACCATTTCCAGCCCTGCCGCCACAGCACTGCCGGCACAATCGTCGAGTGGCAGCGGTGCGCCGAACAGCGCCATCAGGCCGTCGCCGATCATGTTGTTGACCACGCCGCCATGGCTACCGATGGCGTCGAACATCAGCATGTAATACGTGTTGAGCAGATCGATCGTTTCCTCCGGCCCCTGGCTCTCGACCAACGCCGTGAACCCACGGATGTCGGAAAACAACACCGATGCGTGAATGCGTTTCCCACCTAGCGCGAAGCCCGACTGCAGCATGTCATCCGCCACCTCGGAGGTGACAAAGCGTCGTACCATTGCCTTCTGCTGATCACGCATGCGCTTCTTCCCGATACTGGAGCTGATGCGTGCTTTCAGGAGCACCTGGTTTACCGGCTTGTGTAAATAGTCCTCGGCGCCCAGGTTGATACAGCGGACGACATTGTCCAGCCCTTCGACCGACGAGGTGACGATGACCGGCATTTCACGCAATCGTGGGTCAGCCTTGAGCTGCTCAAGCACCGCGAAACCGTCGAGTTCGGGCATTTCAATGTCGAGCAGCAGCAAGTCGAATGGTTCCGTTCGCAACTTCTCCAACGCGATGCGGCCGTTCTCGGCGAGCGAGACGCGGTGCCCCAGCAGCTCAACGCTGCGCGACAGCAGCAGGCGATTGACCTTGTTGTCGTCGGTGATCAGCACACGAGAACTGTCTTCAGCCATTACATAGGGCCTTCAATTCGGCGGCGACGCGGGCGTACTCTGCTTCCAGCGCCGCAAGGCCGGCTACGTCGCGGGCTGGATCAGCATCCAGTCCTTTGACCTCGAACTCGCGCGCCAGCGCCGTCAATTTCACTGCGCCAAAGGCCCTCCCGTTGGATTTGAGTGAGTGCGCTGCGCGGCGGAAGCGTTCGGCGTTGCCCTCACTGCGGGCAGCGCGCAGCTCCGCAAGCATGCCAGGCCCCTCTTCAATGAACGTGTCAACAAGTTCGGCCACGAATTCAGCACCGGTTGTGTCCCGCAGCTCGGCGTAAACAGTCCGGTCAATGACTGATTCGTCCATGTTATCCTCATTGCTGACGTGTCGGCACAGACATCAAGGCTGTGACCAGCTCATCCACCCGGATTGGTTTGCTCACGTAATCGTCCATGCCCGCTGCCAGGCACCGTTCGCGGTCGCCCCGCATGGCGTTGGCGGTCATCGCTATGATGCGCGGTCGCTGATCTGCGGGCCACCTCGCGGTGATATGGCGCGAGGCCTCAAAGCCATCCATCTCCGGCATCTGCACGTCCATCAGCACCACATCATAGGTCTGGCGAGCGACGCACTCGATCGCCTCAAGTCCATTGCCGGCGAGGTCGGCGCGGTAGCCCATCTGTTGCAGCAGTCGAAGCGCGAGCTTTTGATTCACCACATTGTCCTCGGCCAGAAGAATGCGAAGCGCATGGCGGGAGGCGATGTGGGGATCGATGCGGGGGTGGGCCGGTGCGGCAGCGTGCGTGGGCGCGCCCGCGTGCGCCAGCAGCGTTACCAGCATGTCGAAGAGCTGGCTCTGCCGCAGCGGTTTTGCCAACCTGGCGGCAAAAAGACCATCGCTAAACTCCCTGCTGCCAGCTGAGCTGAATTGCACGAGCGGCAGGCTGTGGCCGGCTTCGCGAATGCGTGCAGCCAGCCTGGCGCCGTCCATGCCGGGCATGTGCATGTCGAGGATGGCTAGATCGAAGGAATCGCGCATGAGAACTTCTAGCGCTTGCTCGGGCGCTTCGGTATCGTGAACCGCCATCCCCCATTTGGCAGCCTGCAGTGCCAGGATCCTACGGTTGGTGGCATTGTCATCAACCACCAGGATGCGCTTGCCCTGCAACGCCGGCTGTGCGCCGACGAAGTCGCGCCTCGTGCCCTGCGGTAAATCGGCACGCTCGCCCCGGATTGTGAAATGGAAAGTGCTTCCATGCCCCGGGCCAGCGCTTTCCACCCACATTGTACCTCCCATGAGTTCCGCAAGCTTCTTACTAATCGCCAATCCCAACCCGGTGCCGCCGTATTTGCGTGTGGTGCTGGAGTTGCCCTGGGAGAACGACTGGAAAAGGCGAGTCTGGGCCTTTTCACCTAACCCGATGCCGGTGTCGCGCACGGCGAACTCCAACTGCTCGCCCTTCATTGTGACGGTCAGCACCACTTCGCCCTGGTCGGTGAACTTGACCGCGTTGCTTAGTAGATTCAGGAGGATCTGACGCAGGCGAGTGACATCGCCCTGGATAGCCGGCGGCACTTCACCCTCGAACAAATAGGCGATGTCCAGGTCCTTCTTGGCGGCACGATTGCTGACGAGGTCGAGCGCCGACTCCACACAGTCACGGAGATCGAACGGCTGTGCTTCGATGTCCATGCGCCCCGCTTCGATTTTCGAAAAGTCGAGAATATCATTGATGATTGCGAGCAATACCTCGCTGGAATCGCGGATAGTGCTGGCATAGTCGCGCTGCTCCTCACTGAGCCCGGTATCGAGCAAAAGGCTGCTCATACCGATGATGGCATTCATCGGAGTGCGGATTTCGTGGCTCATGCTGGCGAGGAACTGCGACTTGTGCTGGCTCGCTAATTCTAACTGCCGCGTTCTTTCCTCGAGATTGGCAAACATTCGCGCATTGAAAATCGCAAGTGCCGATTGGGTTGCAAACGCATCGATCAAATCCACCATCCACTTGGGAAACGGGCCAGGTTGCCTGCGCCGAACAATCAGGATGCCAAGCACCTCAGTCATCCGCAGCAGCGGCGCGATCAACAAGGCTCGAAATCCAGCCTGCAGCACCACTTGGTTCACCGCGGTTGCGGGGCAGTCGCGCAGATCCGGCACTCCAACCGGCTTGCGCTGGGAAATTGCAGGAGCGAACTCCTGATCATCCACGCCAATATGCTGTTTGGCCATCCCCGCGATGAACTCGTCGGCCATTCCGAATGTGGCGTGTAGTTGAAATGTCTGAGAGGAAGAATCAAAAATGTAGATCGAACCAGCATCGGTTCCGCAAAGCTCTACGGCCTTGGCGACGATCGTCGAGAGCACGATTGTCAATTCCAAAGTGGAATTAACAGCCTGCGAAATATCGGCCAGCACGCGTAGCTCATTAACGGATCGTCGAAGCTCTTCCGTCCGCCGCTCAACCTTCTCTTCCAGATCTTGATACGACTCACGTAACCGCTCAGCCATATTGTTGAATTGCTCGGCCAGCACCTGCAACTCACGGCCGCCCTTTACTTCGATCCGCTGCTTCAGGTCGCCAGTAGCCATGCGGTGAGCACCCATTCCTAATATCCGGACCGGTACCACAATTCTTTGTGCTAAGAAGAGCCCGGCAAGGACCGCAAACACCAGTGCGGCGAGAAGGATAAGGCCACTGCGGTAAACCAGCTCAAGGAGCGGCGCATTGGCTTCGCTAGTTGGCATTTCGACAAAAACTAACCAGTCCAGAAAAGGCACCCTCGCGTAGGAGGCGAGAACCTGGTAGCCCTCGAGGCCCACGGCAGTCATGACCCCGTCAGCTGGATCATCGCCAGCGAGAGCGGCCCGGACCTGTGGAAGATGCGACAGGTCCGTTTGCCGGAGCACTGCATTGATATCTGGATCTGCAATCAGGCGACCGTCACGATCGACGACATACGCCTTGCCGCTTTTTCCCACTTTGATCGAGGAAATCACATCGTAAATTAGCTTTAGATTGACTTCCGCTACCACAACCCCCGGATCGGCCCCCCGACCAGCGAGCGAGATGATCATGTCAGGCTCTGACTGTCGGCGGAAGTACACCGGCCCGTAATAAACACGCTTCGTGAGCGCTTCGGTGAAGCTCGGATCGCCTGACACATCCGTGTTGCTTCCGATTACATCGAGTGTAAGGCGTGATATGCTCAATTGCTCTCGACCAGCAGCGTCTATCGCCTGTACCTTCATGATGGCGGGTACTTGGCGCATGAGCCGCTCCGCATCGAACTGATGCTGTTTTCTGGTCGAAGACGTAATCGGCAACTGAATTGTCCAGCCTAGCTGCTCGACAATGCTTTGAATGAACTGCTCGATCTTCGACGCTGCGGCTTCGACCTGTTCGCGCTGCGCGCGCACAAGCGTCTGTTTATGATCCTGAAACGAAAACCAGAAATCTGAAGCACTGTTGGCCAGCAGCGCGACGCTGACAACGGCTACAAACAGTGAGGCATGGCGGGTGAACAGACCTGTTTGATATTTTGGTTGTTGCCAGTTCCCGCTTGACATTTCTATGGTTTAGTTCCCGCGACTAATGTAAGACGTCATCCGCGCGGGCCAGCAATTCGGGGGAAAAAGATACTCCTAAGGCTTTTGCGGCTTTCAAATTAATCACCAATTCGAATTTCGTGGGTTCAGCGACTGGAAGCTCGGCTGGGCTAGCGCCTTTTAGAATGCGCCCTGTGTAAACGCCCGCCTGCTGATAGGCGTCCGCAATACTGGTACCAAAACTCATCAGTCCTCCGGCGGCCACGAATTCGCGCCACTCAAAAACAGCTGGCAACGAGTGCTGTATCGTTAGCGTCGCGATTTCTGTGCGGCGGCTATTAAAGACTGGGTCCGCATTCACCAGCAGCCCCTTCGCATGTTTGTCGACAATGGTCGAGAAAGCGACTTTTAGGTCGCTGTCCCCAGGTACCGAGACAACGACGAGTTGCTGGCCCAGAATTTGTGCAGCCTCTTGTGCTTCTTTGATCTGTCCGGCCGAATTGGGATTTGATGAATTGACCAGCATTGCAATGATGTTGGCGTCAGGGACAACGTTCTTCATCAGCTCGAGGCGCTTCGCCTCAAGCTGGCTGGCAATCACGGTCACCCCTGTGACGTTGCCGCCGGGGCGACTCATGCTCTTTACGAGTTCAAACTGAACAGGGTCGTCTCCGATAACGAAAACCACAGGGATAGTGGAAGTTGCTGTTTTGGCAGCTTTGGCCGACACGGTGCCACCCGCTGCAGTTATTACCGCGACCTTTTGTTGTACCAAATCATTGGCGAGATCTGGCAGGCGTTCCGTTCTGTTTTCTGCCCATCGGTATTCAATTCGCATATTTTTGCCTTCGGCGTAACCCGCTTGTTCGAGCCCCTTGCGATAGGCTCCAACTAGGTGCGTGAAGGCGGCTGCCGAAGCGCTGTTGAGAAATCCGATGACCGGCTGCTGAGCCTCCGAGGCCGACGAAAACATAGTTAGGTACGCAACAGCGACTAAGGACAATGCCCACAAGCGGTTAGCTGTCATGCGCTTCCTCCCAGCAATCTTGGCTGTCGTTGCAGTTTCAATCAAAATAGCCCGCGTCGAGGCAGCGTGCTCGCAACATTCGATGATTAATTTTAGACCAGTTTAGCTATTACGGCAACCTGAAGAACGGATTGAGTTCACCCCCCATGGAGGCGGCTTCCTGGATCTCCGGCAATGCTTTCTCGGCGTTCGAAACATTGGCCGGATTAAGCAGCACGGCAACACGAATGGCATTGGGCGCCAAATCGTGCAGCAGGCGCATCCTCTTGGCAGTCACCTCATGGAGAAAAAAATTGATGCCTGTCGCGTTGCCACCAGGGCGGGCCAGGCTGGCGACGAGACCAAGCTTGACGGGGTCGTCGCCGACACCGAAAACGATTGGGATCGTCGCTGTTGCGGCTTTGGCTGCGAGCGAGGGCGCGTGGCTGGGCGCGGCGATTACACTCACACGGCGACTGACAAGATCGGCCATTATCGCGGGCGCCCGATCATACGGCGACAAGCGAGATCGCGTTAGCGGCCATCCCTCGAGACGCACATGCAAGCATGCACCCCCCGCAAGGATGAGGTCCGTGGGTTAACATGCGAAACGCGCGCCTTTGCCCATCTACGAGCTTAGACCCTGCTCAGCCCTTGACCGCGCCGGCGGTAAGCCCGTGGATCAGATGGCGCTGCAGGAACACGAACAGGATCGCCACCGGCACCGTGCTCATGATCACGCCGGCGGATAACGGTCCCCACTGCACCTCGTATTGCCCGACCATGTAGAGGAGGCCTGCTGAGAGCGTGCGCATGTCGGTCTCGGTGGTGAACGAGATCGCGAACAGGAGTTCGCTCCACGACACGACGAAGGCGAAAATGGCCGTGGCAGCGATACCGGGCGCGGCGAGCGGCAGGACCACGCGGCAGAGCGCGCCGAAATGGTTGCAGCCGTCGATCATCGCGCTCTCCTCGAGGTCGCGCGGGATCGAGCTGAAATAGCCCACCATCATCCACACCGTGAACGGCACCGTGAATGAGAAATTCGAGTAGATCAGCGCCTGGTAGGTGTCGATCAGGCCGAGCGCGCGCCATTGCGTCAGCAGCGGCGCGATCAGCAGCACGCTGGGAAACATCTGGGTGGCGAGAAAGATGAGAAGGAGCGCGTCGCGCCCGGCAAAGCGGAAGCGGGCGATGGCATAACCGGCGAGAACCGATACCGCCGTCGTGGCCACCATGGTGACCGAGCACACCCACAGGCTGTTGAAGAAGAAGCGGCTGAACGGCGTGACCGGAGAGGTCCAGGCCTCGAGGTAATTCTCCAACGTGGGATGCGTAGGCAGGTACTGCAGCGGCGTCGCGTAGAGCTCCTCCCGGTTCTTCAACGACGTGAGCAGCATCCAGATGAACGGGCCCAGGGCAAAGGCGCTCAGCGCCGCGAGGCCCGACCAGAGAACCGGCCCGCGCAACAGCCGCTCGGCAAGGTCTCCCTGGGCGCGCCGAGGCATCATCCGACCTCCTCGACGCCGCGGGTCAGCCGCAGATAGGCGGCGGTAAATGCCAGCATGACGATGAGCAGGACCACCGACAGCGCCGCGGCATAGCCGAAGTCGAGGTTGGAATAGGCCTGCAGCAGCGTATAGGTCGACGTGATCTGCGTGGCATTGGCCGGCCCGCCGCTGGTCATCACAAAGATCAGGTCGGCGTAGTTGAAGGTCCAGATGATGCGGGTCGCGGTCGCGACGACGATGATGGGCCGCAGCAGCGGCAAGGTGATGTGTCGAAAGCGGGCCAGCACGCCGGCGCCATCGACGTGTGCGGCCTCGTAGAGCTCGCCCGGTATCGCCTGCAGCCCAGCCAGCAACATGATCGCGAAGAACGGAATGCCGCGCCAGACGTTGGTGAACACGACCGCCGCCATGGCGAGGTCCGGGCTCGACAGCCAGGCGATACGATCATGCAGCAAGCCGGCCTTCATCAACAGGTCGTTGATCACCCCGTAATTCGGCTGATAGAGCCACTCCCAGATGAGCCCGACGACAACGCCGGGGATGATCCAGGGCAGCAAGGTGAGGGTACGCACGACGGCGCGTCCCCTGAAGGCCTGGTGCAGCAGCAGCGCCGCCGCAAATCCGGCGACGAACTGCAACACCACCGAGCCGAACACCCAGACGAACGAGTTCCACAGGCTGAGCCAGAACACGGGGTCCTCGGCAAGCCGCATGTAGTTGCCCAGCGCGATGAAGCGATAGTCCTGCGGCTTGTACAGGATGTCGTTGTAGAGGCTCATCTTGATCGCCAGCGCGATCGGCACGACCACGGTCGCGAGCATGCACAGCGCGGCCGGCAGCAGATAGGAATAGCCGACCATCAACTGACGCACCCGCAGGCTGACCAGCGGGCGGGTGCGGCGATTTCCGAGGGCGACGACCGCGGTCATGCTTAGCCGCGTTTCGGTGAGCAGCAACCGGCAGCGCGGCACACCCGGGCCGCTGACACGAAGCATCGGGACCCAGGGGTCATGCGCCACGCCTGCGCGCAAACGTGCCGGGCGGTCAAGTCATCTCTTTCTTCAGAACATCCGCGAAGCGGTCGAGACATTGCTGCGCCGAGATTTTTCCCACGATGGCCTGCTGAATGAGCGGCACGCCATCGGAGTTGATCCTGCCGCCCCAGCCCGGATGGACGAGGTAGGGGCTCACGATCGCGAACGGGAACGACTTGACGAAGCCGCTCAGCGCCGGATCGTCTCCAAACTCCGGCTTCGACAGGATGGACTTGCGCGGCGGCAGCAGCCCAAGGGTCTTGCCGTACATCAGGCAGGGCTCGTCATCGAGCATGAAGCTCATGAATTGCCACCCGCCTTCCTTGTTGCGACTGGCCTTGAACGCGGTGAGCGTCTCGGAGAAATAAAAAGTGGCGCGCTTGTTTGCCGGACCGACCGGCAGCGGCACCGTGGCGAAGTTCGCCGCTCCTACGTTCTTCTTCTGCTGGCCGCCGGAGCCGGAATTGTGCTGGTACATGCTGGTGACGCCGCGGCCGAAGGTCTCGACGATCTCGACAAAGCCGTCGGTTGGCGCGCTGGGCGGGATGACCTTGTGCTTGAGCGCAAGGTCGAGGTACCAGGCCAGCGCCTCGACCGCCTCTTTCGAGTTGATCGCCACCTTGCCGTCCTTGAGGACCTGCGCGCCGTTGGCGTAGGCAAATTCGCTCGGATAAAGCACCGCCCAGGTGCCGGCGCCGCGCATGCCGTAGCCGTACTGGTTCGCCTCCGGCTTGGTGAATGCTTTCGCGATGGCGAGAAAATCGTCCCAGGTCCAGTCGGGGGTCGGCACCTTGAGGCCGAGCGCCTTGAGGCGATCGGTCCGGTAGAAGATCGCATCGAGCGTCAGCGCCAGCGGCAGCGAGACGATCTGATTGCCCACGGTCACTGTCTGCCACGCGGTATCCTGCACGTCCTCGTGGTGCCTCCACGCCTTCGCGCGGCTGGTGAGGTCCTCGACCGCGCCCATGGCCTGGAACTGGCCCAACCAGTTGTCCCAGATTTGGCAGACATCGGGCGGGCTGCCTGCGGTGACTGCGCTGATCAGCTTCTGGCGCGCCTGCGCCTGCGGGACAAACTCGACCTTGACCTCGAAATCCTTCTGCGACTGGTTAAAGCGTTGCACCAGCGAGGTAACGAGCGTGATTTGCGTAGGCTCGGGGACGCTGAACTGGAATCGCACCGGCTCCGCGCCCCACGCCTTGCGCGGCGAGATGAGCGGCGCTTCCCACCAGGCGAGATCCGCCGCGGCGATGACGCCCGAGCCGACCAGGGTGTGCAGAAACTTGCGGCGAGAGAGCAACCAGCGTTCATGCATTTTTTTCATCCTCCCAGTGGCCAGCCCCTCCCGCATTTGTGGCGATCATCTCACAACACGTCCGGCAACAAAAGCGGCTCGGCACCAACAGCGCACTCGCTCAAGTTGAAGCAACGGCGCCTTCCTTCCGCCTCATCCTTGAGGAGGGCGCATGCTTGCATTTGCGCTCGCCATGCTTCGAGAGACGCGTCGCAGCGCGCAGGCGATCGAGCCAGCCCCGTGTCCTCGTGAACCCTACAGAATGAACCGGCTCAAGTCGGCATTCTTGGCGAGATCGCCGATGTGCTTGTGCACATAGGCCGCGTCGATCTCGACGGTTTCCCCGGAGCGGTCGGACGCCGCGAACGAGATCTCGTCGAGCACGCGCTCCATCACCGTGTGCAAACGGCGCGCGCCGATATTTTCCACGCTCGAGTTGACGGCGACGGCCACGTCGGCGATCGCATCGATCGCATCCGGCTTGAAATCGAGCGTCACCCCTTCGGTGCCCATCAGAGCGACGTACTGCTTGATGAGGGAGACCTCGGTCTCGGTGAGGATCCGAATGAAATCATCGCGGGTGAGCGGCCGCAGCTCGACCCGGATGGGCAGACGCCCCTGCAGCTCGGGGAGAAGATCCGAGGGCTTCGACAGGTGAAATGCCCCGGACGCTATGAAGAGGACATGATCGGTCTTCACCGCGCCGTGCTTGGTCGACACCGTGGTGCCTTCAATCAGCGGCAGGAGATCGCGCTGCACGCCTTCGCGTGAGACATCGGCGCCGATGCGTCCCTCGCGCCCGGCGATCTTGTCGAGCTCGTCGAGGAACACGATGCCGTTCTGCTCGACGGCGTGGATCGCCTCCTGCACCAGCTGATCGTTGTCGAGCAGCTTGTCGGATTCCTCATTGATCAGGATGTCATGGGATTCCGCCACCGTGACCCGCCGGGTTTTGGTACGGCCGCCGACGAGTTTCGAAAATATCGCCGATGGATCGCCGATGGGGCGCCGGGCATCCCCGGATTTCGAACACCGGCATGTCGCCGTTGCTCGCCTGCACCTCGATCTCGATTTCCTTGTCGTCGAGCTCGCCGGCGCGCAGTTTGCGCCGGAACACGTCCTTGTTCGAAGGCTCGCCTTCTGGTCGCCAGCGCGTTGACCACGGCGCTCCTTGGCCGCGAGCTGGGCACGCGCTTGCACGTCCTTGCGCTTGCGCTCCCGCGCCTGAATGATGGCGACCTCGACGATATCTCGCACGATCTGCTCGACGTCGCTCCCGACATACCCGACCTCGGTGAACTTGGTGGCCTC
>CAWJDY010000005.1:0-102823 GCA_963841705.1 uncultured Alphaproteobacteria bacterium | reverse complement strand
GTGATGGCGCTGACCGC
Organism: uncultured Alphaproteobacteria bacterium; assembly: GCA_963841705.1. Classification (GTDB taxonomy): domain Bacteria; phylum Pseudomonadota; class Alphaproteobacteria; order Rhizobiales; family Xanthobacteraceae; genus VAZQ01. The sequence goes on along the minus strand of CAWJDY010000005.1, from coordinate 102,806 downwards.
AGGCGATAGCTGGCTCGAAAAGGGCGCCAATCTCTTGTTGTTCGGCCCGCCCGGCGCGGGCAAGAGCCATCTTGCGGCAGCCATCGGACTCGCTCTCGTCGAGCACGGATGGCGGGTGCTGTTCATGCGCACCAGCGATCTCGTCCAGCGCCTGCAGATCGCGCGCCGCGAGCTCACCCTCGAAAGCACGCTCGCCAAGCTCGACAAGTATCACCTGCTGATCCTCGACGACATCGCCTATGTCAGCAAGGATCAAGCCGAAACGAGCGTGCTGTTCGAGCTGATCGGAACCCGCTACGAGCGACGCTCAATGCTGATCACCGCAAACCAGCCATTCGGTGCATGGAGCAAGGTGTTCCCGGATCAAGCTATGACGCTGGCAGCCATCGATCGCCTTGTCCACCACTCAACCATCCTCGAGATGAACGTCGAGAGCTATCGACGCCGCGCCGCGCTCGACCGCAAGCGTGGCCGAGGTCGGGCCCCAACCCACGCGACAATCAAGGACAGGGGCTGATTGACGCTCAGCGACAATCAAAAAAGCGGCACCAGGGGGAAATTGAAGGAAGGCACAAAAAGGGGGGTACTGACACATGCCGACCCCCCTCAAAAAACGCACCAGCGGCCTTCCTACGGGCTCGCCTTCTGCGAACGAGGCACATTTGACGCCGATCGACGATCAGATGGCCTCTCGTCGAGGGAGATCGCGCCGTGCAAAAAGTGCTTGCGAACCGGAAGACCAAAGGAGATCATAACGCCGCTACCGGCCGCCGCTTCACGCCCTGATCGCCGCTAATCCTTCTCATCCAGATTGTCGCGCGACAGCCGGGGCCGATTGTGGGTGCGGGATTGCCGGGCCTGATTGCCGCTTGTGGGGCTCTGATCGGCCTTGCAAGGCGTCGGCGTCGGCTTGTCAGCTGAAAGGATTTGCCTCCTCTTATTGCTGCCGAGCTTACAGGCGTGCTGGCCTTCCACCGGGTCAGCACGCGTTTGCATTAGGCACTGCAATGGCTAATTGGCCGACCCTCCCAGGCGCCATCGCAGGTGCGGGACGGCCTGATCGTGGCGTGCGGTGGCTTGCTTGGCTGGTGGCGACGGCGACAGAAGATCGCCTGAGCTTCCTGCGAAGGCACGCGTCGTTTGCGGCAGACCTGGTGACGATAAAGGGCTTCATTACGTTACCCGCAGGCCAGGGACATCCGTCCTGGATTTCGGGCCCCATCCTAACTAAACTAATGCCTGTAGACGAATGATTTCGCGAGGGGGCAGGGGGCACCGAGGTGCCCCACAATCTTCAATCGCTGTGTGGATTTCCGATGCCAAAACCTGATGGTCTATTAGCTATTGGACCATCAACGCACTCCACCGCAGCGTGGCCGTGGCTACCCACCTGCGCCGTGGCTACCCACCCCTCATTTTTTCTCCCGCTCGCCATCTCGCTCTTCGATTCGTCTGGCCGCGGCCGCTGATTACGGTCCTGCCGAGCACTGCAAATCCAAACCCAGCGCCGCACGTAATGCAACTGTCAGCCGCGGGACCTACTTTTAGACGAGCATCGCTTCCGCTCGCTTGGCAAGCTGGTCGTAGGCGATTTGGATCGGATCGCGGACGTCGACAACGTTGGAAATTAGAGACCTTACAAGGCCCTTCAACTCCTGGCGCCGGCCACGGTATCTGAGAATCGGTGCGAACGGTGTCATCTTGGATTGACGCTCGGCCCCATAAAGTCGCTCGTATTGGACGAAATTCGAGAAATTCTCGCGGCTCGAACCATCCTCAAAAAAACTTTCGACCAAAGCTCCTTCCGCGTAGATCACTTCATGCGTATCAAGGTCGATGTGATAGTACTCAATTGCGGACATATCTGAAGGCGTGCCCTGTGCGATGCTGGTCTCGTTGATCAGATACATCACTGGAATCAGCGCTTCGTTGAAGAAGATGCAATGATGCGGCGAGAGATAGAGATCGCAGTGAGGTGTATGATCATCGATCGCAAAGCGCGCCACGCGGATCGGCATTACGCTATCCTGCCAAACCCTGCCTTCTTCCTTTGTGAATTTGTTGTAGCCAATCCACTTGATGGTTTTACGACCGGCAAGTGTCTGAACTTCATCTCCAATTTGCAGTTCCTGCACCAGACGATCGCCCGAAGGTGTCGAAATCTTTGTCCCCTTTAATAGGCAGTGGTGTGGCCTATGGTGTGGCTAGCAGGGTGCGGGTGGCAGCGTCAGCGGAGGCACCGTTGGAGGTTGTGCAGATGCAGATTTTCGGGTCAACGCAAGGATGGGAATGCTGCGGCACTTACAGCCGTTATCCTAAACAGCTGCCGACGTGTACGGACAGTTGCAGGTCCTTCATGGGCTGCTCTCCTTTAGTGGCAATGCAGTATTAGACTACAGTTCATCGTAATGAATGTCAGCCACCAAACCGGTAACAGTCGTGTAACAAATGTGGGCTGTCTGCGTTGCAGCGCCTCGTGAAGCGCAGCGGCATCGCACCCACAGACCGTCAAACTGTGATGCTATAATGCCATGAAGGCGCAACAGCATCGCGCTCGCGAGCCAAAGGAGCCTGTACCCATGGTAGCCAAGACAAACACCCGTGATTATGGCAAGCGCCATCCGCGCTTTCGTTACCAGGAAGGCGGTGCAGTTGAGCTGCCGGATCCCGACGTCGAACCCCTGCCCGAGCAGGTTGGCCAAGGTGGGGTTGGCCCCACTGCAGCGCAGGTCGGGGCCTGAACCAAACCGGATACGCAAAAAAGGGGCGAGCACTTACGGGTTATCTGGTGCCGCCAAAAGCACCACCATCAAGCTGAGAAACCATGCGACCCGATCAGTGCCCACGCCCGGCTTTCTTTCCGCCCACCTTCTGCCCAGGCCGCCCGCCGCTCCGCTGCCTCCTTCTCGAAGAACGGCAGAGCATGGGCAGTCGTCAGGTAATTGGCCATATGCCCCCCTGTGGAGTTGCGATCATGGTGCCCTTGAGCCCAGCAGCAGGCGGTCGTCGAACAGCGATGGATGATAGATGCCGTCGGCATCGCCGATCAGCTCGCCGCTCCCCGCGAACATTGACCCTGCAAAAACGCGCCAACGCCCATCCTAGAGGCCAGTACTCCCGCCATTTCTGGCTTAACTGACGGGGCCATCGCCCTGCCGCAAGACGTGGCAAGAAGATCACGGACGTGGGGAAAAAGCGCAGACTGATATTTATCACAGTCGAGCGAACCCTCCGCGAGAACGTATGTTGATTACACGTCCTGGCCGCTTTAGCGCCCGACAAAATTACCCCCCTTTTTTTTTTTTTTTTTTTTTTTTTTTCTCTCTGACGGCATCATTGAAAAAGATCTTGGCCCGCCTGTGTGTTGGGATCGTTGCAGTCGAAGTCCTCTTTGCTTACCCGCTCGGCTATGATTTTGTGCTCAACTCCATCGGTCCATCGACGGAGTACCTTGCTCCCTGGTTGCCGACCGCGAAAATGGTCGACGGCAAGCCGACGGTCTATATCGGCGACAATTTCTATGTGCGGCGTACCAATTGTTCGCCACGAGCTCAACGGCAGCTGCCTTCTTAAGATCCACCGCTACGCCGAGGACGTGGGTGGGCCAACGCCAGGCAAGCGGCATTTGATTGACTATGCAGAGCTGCAGTTCATCGGCCGCGATGAAATCCTGCATCCGCGCTGGCCTGCGGCCGACAGGCCCTATATTCTCGGCTACGAGCGCGACGAAGAGGGCAACACCCTGCACGATCGTCCGCTATTGCCGGACGGCGTGGACCAGCAGACGATCGATTTGTATGTGTCCCCCGTGACTTTTGCAACACGTTGGACCATCTGATCCCGCGCTATACCGATGGCGGCACGCATTAGTCCCCGAGGGTGCGTGCTGTCGTTAAGAGGCATCGCCGCAATGAATAGCTGTTTCTATGCCCTAGCGATTGTTGCTATGCTTGCTGCTGACCCTGGACCAGCCATCAGTGACAATGCGCTATCGATTAAGAAGCAGGATTAGTCGTTACGAAACGAGCTACATCGAGCTTCTCGGCGGGAATAGCCAGGTAACAACGACGTAACAAACGACGTAACAACGGTGCCTGCGGCTAATATGACAATGCTGTTCAGTGCCGCCTGCTGTAATGAATAAGCTCATGAAAGCCGTTATTCCGACGATCCTGTTGTTAACGTTGAGTGTTCCAGCGTTGGCCCAGAACAGCGACAATGCGCTATCGATTAAGAAGCAGGATTTGGTCGGCGCGTGGCGTTACGAAACGAGCTATATTGAGTTCCCTGACGGCCAGCGCCACAGTCAGTTCGGCGAGCACCCGCAGGGCATATTTAGCATTCTGCCCAACGGCTGGTATTCACATATCATCATGCGCGACGATCTGCCCAGGTACAGTTCCGGCCTCATGCAAGAGGCCACCGACAGAGGCACAGGCGGTCGCCGCTGGCAAGCTGGCACATTTCGGCACCTGGACGCTTGACGAGCGCGAAGGAACTTTCACGACGCACGTATTGTGGTCGACTTCCCCAACTTTAATGGACAAGACCAACTGCGCAAGGTGCTCGAGCTGGCAAAAGACAGGCTCCGGTACGTCAATGAGCTAACGATTGCTGGCGCCGGTGCCCGGGTTAACGCGACGTTGAGCCGATTGTGGAAGCCAGACTAGCCGGCGTTGGTCAGAGCGCTACATCGGCAGAAGGTTCGAGCGCTTATCAGTCGCTACTGCCAATGAGAGCTGCGGTATGGACAGAAGCCTAGTAGCTGCAGCTGTCCATCGGTATGAGATCAAAGTGGACATGGCCCCGCCCTGGAATTCATGAACCGCTCAGGGCGCGCTATGCTGACGCCGTGTTCGACTGACCGCTACTCTCGCATCAGCCTCGCTCCGTGGGTTCCAGCTCGCTTTCGCCATGCTCCAGTTGGACAATGCGCGTCCCTGTGGGGGATCGCGGGGGCTGGAGCGCTTTGCACCAGCAGAGCGTGAGGGGGCCGTAGCTCCTGGCACCCTCACGCCCACTATTCCGTTCTGGAAGCTGTGCGATAGCTGCCTTGCTCGCGTTATAGACGCTGAGGCCCGGGAAACCTTTCGCGCTAGCGATCGAGCCGGTCATGATGACCGAGCCGCCGTCCCGCATCAGCGGCAGTGCCTTCTGAACCGTGAACAGGGTCCCCCTGACGTTGACGTTGAAAGTGTTGTCGAAATTTGCCTCCGTGATGGCACCGAGAGGAATGTTGAATTCGCCGAGACCAGCGCTGGCGTACAAAATGTCGATATGACCCTTCTTCGCCTTGACCGCGTCATATAGCCGGTCGAGATCGGCGAGATTTCCGGCGTCACCCTGCACGCCGGTAACATTCTTTCCGATTTCCTTCACAGCGGCGTCCAACTGTTCCTGTCGGCGGCCAGTGATAAAGACGTAAGCACCTTCTTCGACAAACAGCTTGGCGGTCGCCAATGCCATACCCGAGGTTGCTCCGGTTATTATGCGACTTTTCCTTCGAGCTTCTTGGTCATGTCCGTTCTCCTGAGGTAGTCCGCTAATAGCGTGCCTGCCTGCCCCACGTATGCGCTGCGCTCGGGCCGGGCCGCGCCCGTGCGGGCGCCGAGAACTGATCATCGACCAGGTAAGTCTGGTCGTTCACTCACTGAGCGCTGCATGTGGAGCTTTACCTGCATAGCGTGTGTCGCGCCGATACTCTCAGGATCGAGCTTGTCAAGTGCTCCATCGCGCTCTCGCACGCTCCAAGCCCGCCCCAGCTTTTCGTGTTGATTTCAGAGAAACGACACGCCACCCCCTATCGCGATTGATGGTGCTGCGTGGGCCATTGGTGACGATCAAGGCGCGATCTTGTCCATCAGTTTGAGGTACTGCCTTTCCATGTCGCCCCAATCGAGGCGTATCGTGCCGGAATTCTCGCGCGCACTCTCCCGTGTGTCAGCGGAATGCGCGCCGGCGTGATCATGCCCAACCCCCCCCCCGTGGACACGTCTCGACTGGTCGCCCCCCAGGGACCCCCCCTCATTGGTGGCCCCAAAAGCTGACCCCCCCCTCGACCCCCCTCGGATTATAAAAGTTCCATCCCCGGAGGCGATGTCCCACGAGTTGAACCAACCAGAACGGCGCGAATTTAGATTGGTCTCGAACTGGTCCCCCCCAGGGGACCCCCCCTCATTGGTGGCCCCAAAAGCTAACCCCCCCGGACCCCCCCTCGGATTATAAAAGTTCCATCCCCGGAGGCGATGTCCCACGAGTTTGCGATGTTTATAATCAGACCAGCGCCAGCAAGCTTTAAGAAACTCATCTGACATCCCCAGATGACGTGAGTTGATACATCAGATGCGGCAACAAAGCGCCGTGCATCCCTAAAAATCGGTTTGTGGCCACCGCCTCGAATGTCCTCTATCAGAATCACGTCAACTGAATTAAGGTGACTGCCAGCGGTATCCTCCCAGGGAAGGCGAGGACCGATGCCGTCACACAAATTCAAGGTTGGAGATATCGTTGTCATCAACCCGGCAATTAGTCGGTTTGTGCCAAGTGGTGTTTTCGAAGTGACCAAGCAGCTTCCAGGTAACGGCGAGCGCGAGTATCGCATCAAGAGCGCCAACGAACCGCATGAGCGCGTCGCACGCGAAAGCGAGCTTATCAAGGCTTAGGAGACGTTGGCAGGATGCGCGCGGCCCGGAATATGGTTGCGGCTATCCATGAGCCCACGCAAGCGCCGGTTCTACTACATGTTCTTTTGGTTATTCGTGGCCTTAGTCGCTGGTGGTTCGATTGCATGAATGTTCAAGCGTTGTCGGCCGCTGGTCTGTGCAAGCGCAACCTTGGCGTCCTTCGGTGCCCAACAGCCCGCCGGCCGCGCCTCGTGCGTGGGATGCACCGCGTCGGCAAACAGCACAGCTTCATCGTCGCCGAGCGTGTTGAGCAGATTGTCATAAGTCGCGATGAATTCCTGTTGCCGCACGGGATCAAGTTTGCGCGGAATCATGAGCCCCGGGGTCAGGCCCTACGCCCTCGATCCGGAGCACGCCAAGGCGCTCTGGTCCAGGAGCGAGGAACTGGTCGGCGAGCGCTTCTGACCACCTGCCTCAAAGTCGAACGGAGAACCGATATATGCCCCAGAGAAACTGGCTCATCACCGGCGTGAGCAGCGGCTTCGGCCGCATCATGACCGAGCAGTTGCTCCCGCGCGGCGACCGCATCGCCGGGACCGTGCGCGACCTTTCGGTCATAGACGACCTGAAGGCCGAGCATGGCGACCGGCTGTGGCAGACCGAGCTCGACTTGTTCCGAGACCGCGTCGATCCGGGGAGTGGTCGATCGCGCCTGGGCCGGGACCAGGATGACCTTCTGGTAGATCCCCGCTTCCCCGACTACGCAACGGACAGAACCGATCGTGAGGTAGTCATCTCCAGCGGGAGGCCGACAGGAACCGCCGCCACCCTTGCGGACGATACAACGCGAGCGCGATCGGTTGCACGCCCAGCACTGCGCGGTGCGGGAGGCCGCGGCACTGGCGCGGCAGCAGCTCGCCGCGGTTTGACTGAGGGACAACCATGGCCATCAACGCGAGTGCGACAGGGGCTTTACATCTCATTGACCCGCGTCCCGATCTAGAGGGCTGAGCCATGGCCATTTCCGGCAGCACAACCAGCAACACGTTTTCCGATATTTCCGGCGCGGTGCAGGATCTGTTTAGCGGGCTCTCTGCCGACACCGCGGCCAGTCTCAAGGCGCAAGGGCTGGAGATCCAGGCCGGGGCCACCCGCATCTCCGCCGAGGGCATTGTGCAGCAGGCGCAAGGGCTGCGCATCAAGGCTGCCAGCGAAGCGGGCGATCCTCCATCACACCCCGTCCTGTTTGAGGACGTCGATATAAGCAAGCAGATCGGGGCTCTTGTGAAACCATTCCCCATGAGCGCGACAATGCGCAAATTTGCGATGCAGCGCCCGCTCCTTTGCGGGGGTGCCGGGGGAAACATGAAGCACATTTATAGTTAATGGGGACGAGCCGTATAAGCTTCGCAGGCGATCTTTCCAATTCTTCGAATATCCGATTTTGATGTAGTTGCCAGCCTCAGCAAAATAGATGACACTTTCGGTTGGAGAGCACGCTCTAGGCAGTAACATGGCCGCATCTATCACTTTCTGAGAAGGCTTCCGCGGCCGTAAAAGCTCCGCAGCAATTTCCGCAAGGTCTTCTTCAGTAAACAGTCTGGTCCGGCCGGCCTTTCCGCCGATCGGCCGACGGCGCACATAATCCAATACCCAGCGCCGGGATTTGCCAATACGCTTGGCTACATCGTCAACGGTGTACACAGCGAGGCTCATTCGGTTCACACCCAAGGTTCGTAAGTGCCGGTCATTCCATCTAGCGCCTGGAAGGCGGCCTTAATTTAATCCGAAACGCATAGGGTAGTACCAGGGGGTTGGACATGGAGATCACGCTCATTCTCATTTTACTGGTGTTGGGCTCAATTCCTTACTTTACGGCGCGAGAGATCGTAAAGAATTAAGCCGCACAGCGTGAGTTGGATGAGCAAAAGTGGCGTCAGATGCAGCAGGAAATGGAGGACAATGTTCCAGGCTTTGGTCCTGCGTACTGGAGCGAAAGCAAAAAGCGTGAGTGGCGCCGTCTTAGTTCTTAACTGAGAGCGGGCCACGGCGGGCCGCATCGAAGTCGATCTTGGATTGGGCGCGCGGGCCTTATCATCGCCGGCCAGCGGGGGCCCCCCCGTCTGTGCTTCACTGTGGATGAGCACGACGGCCCCTCGCGTTATTATCGTTGCGAAGCTCGTGATCCCAGTTGAGAAATCTGCGCGCGATCGCCGCTGCGATCCTGGCCGCCGCAACGGGGCAGGCCATCGCCGAGCCCGCACCGGCCGGTGCAGCCCACCATTGAGGCAACATGCCTGAGAAAGAACATCGGTTCCCCGAGCAGGCCGCGCGGCTACGGCGGCTACGCGAGTCGCTCGGCTACACCGGCCACGGCGGCTTGGCCCGCTTCGCCGAGGACCTCGGGATCGAATTGCAGCGCTGGTGGATGTCGGAGACGGGGCGGGCTGGTCTTGGCATGAAGGTTGCTCTTCGGATCATTGAGAGATGGCCCGGTCTGACCCTGGATTGGCTGTACCTAGGCGATACAGACGGGCTCAACATGGTTTGGCTCCGGCGCCTAGGGCTCATGGGGTGAGCAACCGTTGCCGAGTTCTACAGAAGCCCCGTTGTGGCCGCGATGGAGCAGCCAAGGATCAAACCCAGACCGATTAAGACCATTTTATTTCTAACCGCGGCCAAAGATAGCAACTTCGACCTCCCTTTTCACGGAAAGCCCCGCACCTCTTCGCTCTTCACTTACGATACGGCCATCTTCCATATGAACGACGCGATTAGCGAACGGCAAGATACGCGGATCATGCGAGACGACCAGCACCGTGCGACCCGGCTCCTTGGCAATGTCGGCTAGAATGCCCATGATGGCCCGCCCATTCTCACTGTCCAAGGCAGCCGTCGGTTCATCCGCCAGTATTACGGACGCATCCCCGACAATTGCCCGCGCAATGGCGACGCGCTGCTGCTCGCCGCCGCTGAGCTCGAGGGGAAAGGACTTGAGCTTGTGAGGAAGCCCGACGGTGGCCAACGCGTCTTTGGCCTTGGCCAAGGCACGAGCAGAGTTCTCGCCGCGAACATCGAAGACCAGCTGCACATTCTCCGCAGCGGTGAGCGTGGGAAAAAGATGGTACGACTGAAAGACAAACCCAATATGGTCGCGCCGAAGCTTGGCCATCTCCTCGGGGCCGAGGCCTTCAGTCGATTTTCCGCATACCCTGACAGCACCGCCCGTTGGCCGCAGATGGCATGAAGGTTGCTCTTCGGATCATTGAGAGATGGCCCGGTCTGACCCTGGATTGGCTGTACCTAGGCGATACAGACGGGCTCAACATGGTTTGGCTCCGGCGCCTAGGGCTCATGGGGTGAGCAACCGTTGCCGAGTTCTACAGAAGCCCCGTTGTGGCCGCGATGGAGCAGCCAAGGATCAAACCCAGACCGATTAAGACCATTTTATTTCTAACCGCGGCCAAAGATAGCAACTTCGACCTCCCTTTTCACGGAAAGCCCCGCACCTCTTCGCTCTTCACTTACGATACGGCCATCTTCCATATGAACGACGCGATTAGCGAACGGCAAGATACGCGGATCATGCGAGACGACCAGCACCGTGCGACCCGGCTCCTTGGCAATGTCGGCTAGAATGCCCATGATGGCCCGCCCATTCTCACTGTCCAAGGCAGCCGTCGGTTCATCCGCCAGTATTACGGACGCATCCCCGACAATTGCCCGCGCAATGGCGACGCGCTGCTGCTCGCCGCCGCTGAGCTCGAGGGGAAAGGACTTGAGCTTGTGAGGAAGCCCGACGGTGGCCAACGCGTCTTTGGCCTTGGCCAAGGCACGAGCAGAGTTCTCGCCGCGAACATCGAAGACCAGCTGCACATTCTCCGCAGCGGTGAGCGTGGGAAAAAGATGGTACGACTGAAAGACAAACCCAATATGGTCGCGCCGAAGCTTGGCCATCTCCTCGGGGCCGAGGCCTTCAGTCGATTTTCCGCATACCCTGACAGCACCGCCCGTTGGCCGCAGCATGCATCCCATTATCGAGAGGAGAGTGGTCTTCCCGCTCCCCGATGGGCCCATGAGAAGGGTCAATTCGCCTCCTGGGAGCGCCAGGCTTATGCCCTTGAGCGCCTGCACCTGCCCCGCGCCGCGGCCCAAGAACTTGACGATGTCGACAGCCTCTGCGAGCGGCCCCGTCATCGCGTAAATACCATCGCCGGATCAATGCGAATGACTTTCACTATCGCCCCAATCGCCGACAGGACGCACATCACCACCGCCAACGAAAGCGTTGTTGCTCGTCCAACTCGGAACGTGGTGAAGAACTTCGCACAACGTCACCGCGACGTGCCGTTCACTCCGACGAGACCGCCCGCTGAAAATACAGCGGAAAAACAGCGGGTCCGGCAACAAATGCTTGCGCGCAATTGGCACGACGACGCGATCTCTCCGGAATTGGGTTCGTTCTGCCAAAAATCTCATTTGATTGCAGGCTTAATTGACCTCTCCTAAAGGTTGCACGCGGAGTAGTCCGCTCATTCTCCAAGCCCCCGCTCGACAGCGCAGGTAGAGTCGAGGATGCGCGCGGTAGCTTGGGCCATGCGACGCGCAGGTCTGCGGAACGTTCAAGAGCTGCAAATCGTCTTTCAATCGCACGAAATTACAACGGAATCTCAATAACATAGGTGTTCGCAGTTTTATTCTGACCGGCGCGCCACTTACGCCAGAGCACGCTCCGACGACCGGGAGGCGCCGGTCACCCGCTCCCGCCCGCCGGTACGCTCCTTCCAATTTTTGGAAATCCGTGCTATCTTTAGTCGATGATCGTAATCGGCACGGACGTGGTCGAAGGCTATCTGGCCGATCACGCGGGCCACAAGGGCATCAAGGCCGCCAGATCGCAATATGAGGCTTGGCTCGACATTGTAACCCGCGCCAATTGGCGCAACCCGGAGGATGTCAAGGCGTCGTATCCGAAAGCAAGCATTCTCAGGCAGCCGCGTTGTGTTCAACGTCAAGGGCAACGACTACCGATTGGTAGCGGCCCTCCAGTACCGGGCGGGGGCCCTCGCGATCCGATTCTTCGGCAGCCATGCAGAGTACGACAGGATTGATGCGGAGACCGTGTGATGGATGCGACCCTGATTTTGATCGACAGCCATGCAGAACTTGCACGCGCGCGAGCCCTCGTCGATCGGCTCTGGAATTCAGAGAACCCGGCCGATGTCGCTCAGCTCCAGGCGCAGGCGCGTCTCATTGCCGCCTATGAGGAGAGTAAGTGGCCGCGGCGCCGCCCGAGCACGGCGGAACTAATCCGGCACCTCATGGACCAGCATGGACTAACACGAGCCGACCTGGTCCCAATCCTCGGAACACCGAGCCGAGTGAGCGAAGTTCTGCGGGGCAAGAAGGAACTCAGCATGGCGATGGTCCAGCGGTTGCGTGCGCGTTTTCGCGTGCCGGCCGACCTTCTCATTCCACCGCCCAAGCAGGCGCGACGCGCCGCGAAACGGGCCGCAGCCTGACACATCGCAGTACTTTCGATAATCCGCCGCTGCGCCGGCGCGGTTTATCGCGGCGTCGGATAGTCCATCATAGCGCCACGGCGAACGCGTAGTACCCATCTTCATCGACCGTGCCGCGCCACTGTGCGATTTTGTACGATATCGTTGCCTGCCGTTCGCGAATACCGCATCAAGCAGCCGAGAGCCGCACGTGGAACTTGTTGCCGGTCGCCTGGGCATAGCGCAACAACGTCTTGGTGCTCGGCAGCGTCTGGCCGCTCTCCAGTCGGGCAATGGTGGACTGGCTGGTTCCCATGCGGGCAGCCAGTTCGGACTGCGAGAGGCCCGCCCGCAAACGAGCTTTGAGCAATTCGGCAGAAATCTCGAACTCCGGAGCGAACGCGTCATACTCGGCCTTGACCTTGGGGTTGGCCAGCAGGCGAGCCTTGAGCTTCTCGAATGGGATTGTCATGTGATCTCCCTTGCTCGCCGCAGCGCAAGGTCGATCTCGGCGCGCGGTGTCTTCTGTGTCTTCTTCACGAATGCCCGAACGACGACAACCCGGCGGCCGATCGCCGTGACCTAGAGCGCGCGGGCTATTCCATCGCGGCCCGTCAGCCGCAATTCCCACAGCTTCCCTTCCAGGTGTTTCACATGCGGCTCGCTCAGGCTTTCCAGCCCTGAGCGCGGCGCGAAGCGGAAGCACGGCGCTCATGCCACCCTCAGCGCCTTCTGGACGGCCTTGGGGTTGCGGTCGATGACCAGGAGATAGGCGCGGGTCGGCCCCTCCGGCACGCGGCGGCCCTGCTCCCAATGGCGCAGCGTATTGATGCTGAACCCGAACCGCCCGGCGAACTCTTGCTGGGTCATGTTGAGCTTGGTCCGGATCGCCTTCACGTCGATAGCGGCCGGGACGTGAATGCCGTAGCGGCTGGTGTCCGCCGTGCCTTCGGCATAGGCCAGCGCCTCCTCCAGACCGCGCCGGATGCTCTCGGCCACTTTGCTCGTCATCGTGTTCTCCTCGCGTAACGCTCGACCAGGAGCGCGGTCAGCCGGCGGAAGTCGTTGCGGTCGGCCTGGCTGAGGTCCGCCCGCTCGTTCTTGGCGTAGGCGGTCAGGGCGAAGATCGGCATCGCGTCGCTGTGGTAGTAGGCCGCGACATGCTGGATACTACTCCAATGGATGACTTACAGGCAAGGGTTATGATGATCCAATGGACGATCCGGCGTCCGGCTACGGCATTCCGCGCAACCCGTTCAAGCAGGCGCTCATTCCAGCTTCGCCCCGCGTTGCCTTCTTGGATGGCAGAGGCCATCGGCAAGGCGTTTTCGCAGAAGACAATAGGATCAGTAGAGCCGATCAGAAAATCGCTTGAGCCGTACTCCGACAAGATTAGAGCGGCATTTGTGTTCGGATCGGTAGCCAAAGGCACGGATACGGCATCGAGTGACGTTGATGTCATGGTCATTGGCGATGAGCTGGATTATTCCGGGCTCTATACCGCGCTGAATGACGCAGAGACCATGTTGCATCGTAAAGTAAGCCCGATTTTTCTTTCTCCGCACGATTGGAAGCGCAAAGCTGCTCAAAAGGACTCGTTCGTCAGCAAGGTGAGTGTTCAGCCAAAGATTTTCATTCTTGGTTCTGAAAAGGACGTTGGCTTATGAGCAAAGTGGAGCTCGACAATCTTGTTAAGATCGGCAGTCTCAAGGCCGAGCTCGCCTCACGAGGTGAGCTCGACGGCATGCTGCGATCGGCTCGCCTGGGCGCGCCAGTCTACGCCAGAGTACGCCACAATAGCCGTCGAGCAGCCGTCGCTACGCCAGAGCCTTCCTTTACTCGCCGAGCGGTCGCATGCGGACGCGGCCGGGCTCGATGACCGAGAAGTGACCCGCCCAATCGTCACGCGCCGTTATCAGGTCGGCGAGCCGCTGTCCCACATCGCCGGGCCTTGGCATCGGCATGCGCAGCAAGACGACACCGCACGTTCGCGGTAGCTGTGATCCTCTGGCTAGCTCGCCGAAATCCTTGTCGAAGGTAAGCAGAATGCGCTCTTCGCGGGCCGCCCACGCCAGCACGTTCGGATCGGTCGTGCCCGGCGCTGCCGTCCTGACCCAAACGATGTCGTGCCCCGCTGCCTCAAGGGCGCCGACCGCGGTACCTGGGAGATTCTCGTTGGCGAGAAAGCGCATATCAAGCTGCGCTCGGGAACACTTTCTCCGAGCTCAGCATATCGCGCGCATAGGCGAGACATGCGATGATGTCTTCGTGTGCAACACCCGGGTAACTGCCAAGGATATCGGCCTCGCTCCATCCGTCGGCCATCAGGCCGATCATGAATTCCACAGAGAGCCGCGTCCCGCGGATGACCGGCTTGCCGGCAAGCACGTCGGGGGCGAGCGAAATACGAGGATGCTCCGTCATGGCGATTGGCCACTCCGTTTTTCGAGGCTGACATTACTCGAACCCGAAGGGCGAGGCGATGCCAAAAATCAAGATTGGCGCCGGCTGCCGTCGTAGAATGTAAGAGTGGTTTGGGCGTTGCACGTGAGCTGAGGCGCAGCTTGGCGGCCAGCATCATAGCGCCACGGCGAACGAATAATGCCAATCTTCATCGACCGTGGCGCGCCAATTGCGCGGCAAGGGCGGCCACGCGATGATTTGGGTGGGCGACAAGGTAACGACGCTGCCGGCGAGGGAGATTGATCCCAGGACGGCGAAGAAGACGGCGAAGAAGATCAGGAAAGCGCTCGGTCTTGATTGAAGACCTGGTGTATTGATTCCATGAAACCAATCGAAATCGAGCAGCTGGAGCTTAAACCCGCAGACCTCATCCTGAGGAGGGCGCATGCCTGCATGCGCCCGTCTCGAAGGATGGCCGCTGGCACGATCTCGCTTGTGGCCGTCCTTCGAGACGCGCGGCGCAAGTCGGCTATAGCCGACTTGCGCATTTGATGTGCCGATCTCGGGTAAACCCGAGATCGGTGCGCGCTCCTCAGGACGAGGTTGATCGATGCGTCGATATGATTCGAACCTCGAGAACGCAATACTAGATGCGCTGTCCCTGACGTTGGAGAAGGTGCAATGAGGACTTTTGTTTATCGAGCCCGCTTCGAGCCCGGTGAGAAGCGCGGCGTGATTGTGGTGAGTTTTCCGGACGTTCCAGAGGCGATCACCGAGGGGAGAGGTGAGGCTGATGCGACGACCCAGGCGCAGGAGGCGCTTGGCTTGGCGTTGCTGACGTATCCGGCGCGCAATATCCCCCGCCGAAGCCTAAAGGCTAAAGGAGGTGACCTCGTGCCGAGATCGACATGGAGCCGTTCTACCGGACCGCACGGCTGCTCTACGAAGGGCCATGGGTGACCGAGCGCTATATCGCCGCGCGCTCGGTGATCGAGACAGCGCCGCAATCCATCCACCCGATCACGCGGCAGATCATCCTCGGCGGCGCGCAATACAGCGCGGCGGACGCGTTTGCCGCATTCTATCAGCTGCAGGAGCTGCGGCGCGCCTGCGAGCGCGCGTTCGCGCGCATCCATGCGCTCGCGCTTCCCACCATCCCGCGCGCCTATCGCGTGGACGAGATGCTCGCGGACCCGATCGAACTCAACAGCCGGCTCGGCACCTACACCAATTTCGTCAATCTGCTCGATCTCTGCGCGCTGTCGGTCCCCGCCGCGATCCTGCCCGACGGCATTCCGTTCGGCGTCACCCTGATCGGGCGCGCCGGCGATGACGCGATGCTTGCCGCCGTCGGCCGGCAGTTTCACGCCGAGACCGAGCTGCCGATGGGCGCCACGGGCAAGATGCAGCCGGTGCCGGGGCGGGAGGCGTAGGAACGAGGGAACTCGCGCAGAGGGTCCCTTCAACGCAATTCAGCCAAGTTGGCGAGTGCGCCGAGGCGGATTTCGCCAGGAGCGTGCCGACCCACGGCTTACGAATTTGTGGCACAACCAAAGGAACTCTAAATTGGCAGCGCCAATTCGGCCCGGCTGGACCTATTCGGGCGCTCATCCCATACCACTCCATCTAGAATTCGACCAGTTAGCTTCTTGTTGGTTCCGCCCCATTGTTTGAAATGGAATGCTACCCCTGTTCGAATACACTCATCCCTAATTGATCTGACCCACTCTGATCTCATAGGCCTAGCGTCTGGCCCGCTTTCACCGCCAACGATAACCCACTGAATCTGTTCGAGACAAAGTCCATCCAACGGACCTAGCAACGGCTCCAGGCTGAGAAATCTAACGCTCGCTGGAACTGTTCGCAGCAGCTTAACTCTAAAAAGGTAGTTTCTGCTTTCAACGCTTACGCCCATCCATACATTGAGGGGCCAGGGTAGCCTCGGTGCAAGTTCGGCTAGCCTTTCTGCTCGTTTAGTCAATATTTGATACGTATGCTGCGGTGTCCTGATTATCACGTCGAAAACACGATGGATAAAATCAATTGTCACGCCCTCATGAAAGAGATCAGACATGCTGTTAACGAACACGAAGCGTCCCTTTTTCCAACGCAAAGGCTGCACCAGGGCGCCCTCGTCAAATTTGATGACTCCAGTCCACTTGTGCCGACCGCCTGAGATCCGCGTGGTCCCCTCATATTTATCGCTGCCCATGCTCGATAGCCGCCCGGCTAAACGCATTGCATAGCAATTGGTGCATCCGGGAGAGATCACAGAACAACCCGCGACCGGATTCCAAGTTGCTTCAGTCCATTCAATTGTCGATCGTAAGCTCATAACTCAATCACAAGCAGGGCTCGGTTGGATCGCCTCGGTGGAAAGCACGGCTCGTATCTCTGCGCAACATCCTACTAATATCTGACGACATCGTTCCAACGAAAATTCGGGGTGCTGAACAGAGGACAGCGTTAAGACCCCCTCGGTACACTTAATTAGCGGCAAGGCCAACACGTCGGCTGGGCTTTGCAAGCTTCGAGCTGGAAATACAGTCGGTATTGCCTTGAAAAGACAGAAGAAATGTACAAGGTGAGCGCTTTCGTAACCTTCATACCCTATTGGCGGCAGAAATGTACAGCTGAAATGCGCAGCCTCTGCATAATGTTTAAGAAAAAGCGGTACCGCGATCTTTAGTTGATGCTCATATTCACCTTCTTTTCTTTCAAGATACCAATCTAACGCATTAGGGACGATTTTTGGATCGATTATATAAACCTCCCCCGTAAACCAATTGCACACCTGGGGCTTGGTATCAAAGACTGCGCGTAGCTTATCCCGGCCTCCTATTGAAAAACCCTTCATCTTATATAAAAGGCCTGCATACGAAGCTCCTTCCGCAGATTGGTCGATGCTTTGGCGTCCCTTATTCATGCAAGTCCACACGTACGCAATCGGATTTCCCGCGTCATCAATAAGACTGGTCTCTTTGGGAGGAAACAGCTGAAACGCTTGACTACCGGTTCGAGAGTAGCGTTCAACTCGTTCGGGCCTCTCGTTTGGAAGCTGAAGCGTTACACGAACAGAGCGGTAACCAGGAACATTGTCCTTAAGGTGTTCTCGAAGTATTTCAGCGTATGGAAAATCATTATCAAAATCGACCGGAAGATTAGAAAGCAGATAGGCGTGCACTTCATCTTTGTTTGACAATCTTGCTACATGCTCAGGCGAGACATCCTGCAGGGTTACAGTCGTTCCGTGTGACTGAGCAGAAGCGGATCCCTCTACTAATTCGATCTCAGTAAACTTTGAGAGCAAATCAACAAGGGAGCTACGTTCGTCACCTGCTCGCTGCCCGCGCTCTTGGTCCAATAGTTATGTCTACGATAAGTGCATCGACGATGATAAAGGCCACCGGTACCATTCCACAAAACATAAATTTCGCAATCAAAAGCAATATAGCAAGGGAGTTTTTGGAGGCTAAGAGCGTGGCATATGAGACTGCTAATTCGACTACCAAATTAGAACCAGCGGACGTAGCGGAAAGAGGTGTGCGGTCTACAGTTCTGGTTGAATGCTATAAATAGGCCTGCTTATTTGAGGAACTCGCCGCGATGGAGAAACATTCGTCCGTTCTAAACATCCGGCAAAGAGCAAGAGTTGCGGTCTTTGCTAAAATCAAAGTGGATTGCTTGACAACCCCAGTGGATCGGTATCGGAAAGTATAGTGTAATCTTCGGATTATTGATATCCGAGGGATTGGTGCGGTGTGATGCGTGCGTCGGGCCTCTTATTATGTCTATGTCTGTGCGCTTGCGTCAGTCAAGCCAATCGAGAAGAAAGTCGGGCCGCAGGAGCTGCACTGAACGACTGCATAGAGCGCGAGGCTCATTCCATCGCGCGCACAAACACAGATTTGGAGACAGCAGCCACAGCAGTAATAGCTCGGTGCAGTAGCTTCCAGTTAGCTCGCCGACGAGCCATCACTGATCCAATTCCCAGGGGATACCATGCAACCATGGAGCCCCATCTGAGGGAGATGGATGCTATGGACATGGACTTTGCACGCAAGCTGATTGCCCTCGAAAGAACGCGTCAATAAAGCTCGCCTGGAAAGGCTAAATTAGAATGTGCCCTGTAGTCATGGGAAATTTCTGTCCGATATTTTTGAGTGGGACCCCCCATATCCCCCATTCGACCCTCGGCCCCCTATAGGAGGGTTGCCGGGGAGGGGCTAGGACCAGCAGGGCGCGTTAAAACGTTAAAACGCAGCGAGCTTAGCGTCGATACCTGGCACCAGCGATCAGACGATCAGACGCACACACGCCTTCCGCTGCGGCACCATCGGCGCAAAGCGGAAAACCGCGCAGCAGCGGCGAATGGAGCAGCAAGCGAGAGAGGTAGAGTGGTTGCGCCAAGAGATGGCTGCCATACAGCGCGACTCCTGGGCCTGTCCATATGAATGCAAAGATGCAAATGATATTCGCGGCCCACGCCCCAAGCACCCAAGCACGAGCTAGCTCATAAATTTTCCTTGGAAGGTCGTTGCCGTAGCATGTATTGCCCAAACTGCTGGATGTCACTGTTTGAGCGAAGATAAGACGTACCACCGCCTTTCTTACTTGCGGTGACGACTTTGTTTTCCTGAACGTCGAGCGTATATCCTGAAGCCTCGGCCTCTCGAATAATCTTTAACGATTGCTCCGTGCAAAGCTCCCCGGAGGAGGTATACCGGAAACGATTTGCCCAGCTTTCAACTTTCTCTCGTTCGGCTTCCTCCTTTAGACGGACGACAATATTAGGTAGGTACTTTCTATCCTCATTCAATGCAAAGTACGCTTGGCCAAGCTTGGATATCCACACGTCTCCGAAGGGCCGTAATTGTTCTGCAGCTGTAGAAATCTCTTCGTCATATCTGACCAATGCATTCCACCTGTCCGCAACATCGTTTCTTAATGCTTCATTGTCTCTCATGGCTGCGCTATCAGGGTTCATTGCTAGGGGTCGAATTAATCCTTTGAAGAGACCCTCTGACTTTGATTCATCAACCTTAGTTGCCACTTGTTGTTCGGGTGCAAGTTTTGACACATCTTTCCAGTACCATAGCGCCTGACATGCAGCTGCAATCGGAATAATGAAGTAGGGCAGGAATATCATCCTGTCGTCACTAATCGCGACACTCACATACACACAAATGATAAACAGCAAGGACCCAGCATTTGCAAAAACTAGCTTGTTTTTTGCGCCTACTGAACTCGGAACGATCCGAAGTGCTAGCCAACGTAGGATAAAAGTCCAAAGGAGCATCCCCAATACTGCTCCTGGTAATAACCACAGTATGCCCATTGTTCGCGCATCCGTCCCTTCATTAACTCACAGAAGCGATAAATGATATCAGAACGATCCGCCGCGGAGAAGTGTCTGTTCGGGCTGCGCGAAAGTTCTTACAACAATTTGTGCAGGCCCTCGGCACTGCGCCCGGGACACGCCGCTGCGGCGCGTCGCAAGAAAGAAGCACGGGGTCTCGACAAGAGCTGAATCACATGCTGCACCACCTACACTATCCGAAACTTGATCGAGGAACGAGCTCTCGCTAATGTAAATGAATGAACTTGACCGTTGAAATTCCCGATGACCTGGCCCACCGGCTCGCGGCCGCGGGAGGTGATCTGTCACGCCGCGTGCTCGAAGCACTTGCGCTTGAGGAATACAAGCGCGGTCGGTTGACCAAGCCTGAGCTACGGCGCCTGCTTGGTTTCGAGACGCGTGCCGAACTCGATGCATTCTTCAAGGCCCATGAGGTCTTCGGATCCTACACAGCCGCCGATCTGGAGCGAGATAGACAAGATTTGCAACGGTTAGGATTTTGAGTCCTGTGCAGGTCTCGCGGACACCGGTTCGCTGAATGACCTGTGCAGATCAAGCGGTCGCCTTGTTTCCGTATTATTCAGCCGGATTGTTGTGCCTGCCGCGGTGGGGCATGCGACACCGCCTCATCCACGGCTCTACGTGATTGCTGCCGTCGCTTGTGGCCATCCTTCGAGACGCGCCTTCGGCGCTCCTCAGGACGAGGCTTCGAGACGCGCCTTCGGCGCTCCCCAGGACGAGGCTTCGAGACGCGCCTTCGGCGCTCCTCAGGACGAGGCTTCGAGACGCGCGCACAAAGCGCGCGCTCCTCAGGACGAGGTTGGGTGATGTGGCCACATAATTCAAACCTCGAAACGGCCGTGCTAGAGAGTCCTGGATGATCAGCGCGGTTGGTTGTCCCTATTTCCGCAGGGCGTTCGGATGGTGCGTGCCGATCGGCTGCCTTGGCGGGTTGATCGGATTGGGCGGCGGCGAGTTCCGCCTGCCGCTCCTGATGTACGGGATCGGCTTCAACCCGCGGGCTGCTGTCCCGCTGAATCTCCTGACCAGCCTTGTCACTCTGAGCTTCGCGCTGGCGATCCGCAGCGGCGCGGTGTCGCTCGCGGCCGTGGTCCCGTACCTGCCCGCAATGGCGGGGCTGCTCGCCGGCGGCATGGCGAGCGCCTCCTATGGCACGCAGCTGGTCAACCGGCTGAGCACCAGGCGGCTTGTTCTGCTGATTGCGGTTTTGCTGGGCGCGCTCGGGCTGCTGTTGATGACCGAGGCGGTCCTGCCGTTTCAATCGGGCGACCTGCTGCCGGCGGGCACAGCGGCGCACCTGGCGGCCGGGACCGCCATCGGGATCGGCGTCGGACTGGTCAGCAGCGTGCTCGGCGTGGCCGGCGGCGAATTGCTGATCCCGGCGCTGGTGCTGATCTTCGGCGCAGACATCAAAACCGCCGGCTCGGCGAGCATCCTTGTTTCGCTCGGCGTCGTCTCGGTCGGGTTGTGGCGTTACTGGCGCGTTGACGCGATCCCACGCGGGCGGGGTGCCCAGCGGATCACAACCGCGATGGCGGCGGGCTCGATCATTGGCGCAGCACTGGGCGGCCTCGCGGTGGCCTATGCGCCGGTGGCGTTCCTCAAAGTGCTGCTCGGATGCGTACTGCTCGCGGCGGCCGGGAAGACGGCGTTTGCCGCTCACGATTAAACCTGAGGCTGGAGGTCTTCGGCTCGGCTGCCCACGACACCGAATTCGTTCCCAGCCGCAGTCAATTGACCCCCTTGTCACCTTGCAGTGCGAGGCAGCGAGAGGCCCTTGGCCGCGATCGGTCGCTTACAATTCCGGGTTGTCCTTCCGCTGCCAAGTGATTTTCTGAGCCGGCAGCTTCAGCTCAGATGCGATGCGCGGTGCACGGCGTGACTGGCGCCATCACCACATCGGCGCGCAAGAAGAACTCGAGCAGCGCGCGATACCGGCGGCCGGCACCTTCAGGTTTATCCCCCGAAGCGGTTTCGAAAATTTCGTTTGTTTCGGATATTGCGGTTGTCGGCTTCTATGCTCATAATAGTGGTGCATCGGACTGCGAGGAAACGAGACATGGCCACCGCAGCATCGACGAGTGTCCGCCCTTCCAAGGAGGACGTCGAGCTGGCGCGTGCCTCGGGGCAGCGGCTCGCCCCCTTGGCGCGTCGCGGGCGGCCTCTGACCCTGCATGTCCGCGATGCCGGCGAGGAAAAGACAATCGAGCTGCCAGCGGGAGCTGTGAAACTTCTTCAGGCTATTCTGGAGGATATGGCATTGGGCCGCGCGGTCGCGATCGTCCCGCAGAACGCCGAGCTCACCACACAGCAGGCGGCCGATTTTCTGAACGTGTCACGGCCGTTCCTTGTGCAGCTACTTGAGCAGAAGAAGCTCCCCTTCCGCTTGGTCGGGACGCACCGGCGCGTCCGGTTCGAGGACGTTCTGCGATTCAAGGAGAACATAGATGCGGAGCGACGCAAGGTGCTCGATCAGCTCGCTGCAGACGCCCAGGCGCTCAAGATGGGATATTGAGGCGCTTGCACGATCTCGCTTGTGCCCGTCCTTCGAGACGCGCCTTTGCGCTCCTCAGGACGAGGCTGATTGATGAAAACGCAAGACGGCAGTACTAGAACACGTCTCAAGATAGCGCGAGATCAACGCCATGCGAGCTGAAATCAGGGAAAAGCGCGATGCTCTTGCGGCTCTCTGCCGCCGGTACGGCGTGGCGCGGCTGGAGGTCTTCGGCTCGGCTGCGCGCGATACCGAATTCGTTCCCAGCCGCAGCGATGTTGATTTCCTTGTCACTTTCACCCCTGACGCACGCAACGATCTGGCCGCCTTCGCCGATCTGAAAGACGCGTTGGAGAAGCTTCTCGGGCGCCCAGTCGACCTTGTCGAGCGCGAGGCAGTCGAGGCGAGCCGGAATTTCATTCGGCGACAGGCGATCCTGAGAGAGGCCGAAACCGTGTATGGCTGAATTGCCGGAACGAGACGCGGCGCTTCTCCTCGATATGCTGTTCGCGGGGCGTGACGCGCAGGCCTTTGCCGAAGGGCTCGATGAAGCCGCCTTCCTCGCGAGTCCACTGCACCAGAACGCGACAATCCGGTCACTGGAGGTGATCGGCGAGGCGGCGGGCAAGGTCTCGGTCGCCACACGGGCCGCCCATCCCGAAATCCCGTGGCGCGAAATAACGGGCATGCGACACCGTCTTATCCACGGCTATGCGGATGTTCGTCTCGATCTTGTGTGGCTCGTGCTCCGTAACCATCTGGGTCCGCTAATCGCTGCATTGGAAGCGCTCGTCGCCGGCCGGAGAGAGGACCGGCAATAATCGGGCTCACATTTCAAACCGATCGCCTCGCCGGCGCGATCGAGCTTCGGGCAGTTGTTCCGGGACCGCCACGAGCTTCGAGCGGGAAACCGCCAGAGCTTTGTGCGGTCCCGGTTCTGCAGCGCATCATGAGGAGCGCAATCAGAATGTGGGAAGTCGCCCGGGACACGCCGCTGCGGCGCGTCGGAAGAAAGAAGCGCGGGGTCTCGACAAGAGCTGAATCATATGCGGCACCAGCGGCACTATCCGAAACTTGATCGAGGAACGACCACTCGCTAATGTAAATGCATGAACTTGACCGTTGAAATTCCCGATGACCTGGCCCAGCGGCTCGCGGCCGCGGGAGATGATCTGTCACGCCGCGCGCTCGAAGCACTTGCGCTCGAGGAATACAAGCGCGGTCGGTTGACCAAGCCTGAGCTACGGCGCCTGCTTGGTTTCGAGACGCGTGCCGAACTCGATGCATTCTTCAAGGCCCATGAGGTCTTCGGATCCTACACAGCCGCCGATCTGGAGCGAGATAGACAAGATTTGCAACGGCTGGGATTTTGAATCGCGTGCAGGTCGACGTCGTCTCGGACACCGGCCCGCTGAATTACCTGGTCCAGATCAACGCGGTCGACGTGCTGCCGAAACTATTCGGCCGGATCATCGTGCCCGCCGCAGTACACGATGAGCTTGGAAATCGACGTACACCAGTGGCAGTGCGCAACTGGATCGCACAAGCTCCAGCTTGGCTTGAGATCAAGCCAAATCCCGGTCGGAAGAGTAATGTTGCCATGTCGCCGCTTCTGGACAAGGGCGAGCGCGAGGCGATTGCGCTCGCTGCCGACATCGACGCCCATTTGATTCTTCTGGACGATCGCGACGGGGTCTCCTTTGCGCGCGCGCAAGGCTTCGCAGTGACTGGTACGTTGGGCGTGCTCGATCTCGCTGCGCGACGCGGACTGATAAATCTCGTCGAGGCCTTCACCCGCCTGAAGGCTACGACCTTCTATTATCGGCAGGGCTTGCTCGACGCTCTGCTTGCGCAGCAGCCTGAGGCCAAGAAATAGGCCTCAGCGTTGACACCCTTGCGGCGCGACCTACAAGTGATCGCAATTCCGGACCATCCGGCAGGGACCTGGCCGTGATCGAGATCGAGCAACTGCGTTACGTCCGTCTGGGCACTTCCCCTAAACTGATAGCAGCAGCCAGGCGCCCGCCGCGACGCAAGCGGCGCCGGCGGCGCGTGCGATCCAGCGCCCGAACGGGGTAACCTTCTCCAACAGGACAAGCAGCGCCAGGAGCGCGATCCAAAGCACGTTCATCACCCCGCCCACGAACAAAAGCGCCATCAGAACCCAGCAGCAGCCGACGCAATAGAGGCCATGGCGAAGCCCCAGCAGCAGGCAGCCCGGCACATCGCCGCGAAAGCCGCCGTAGCGCATCAGGAACCAGAACGGCGACTGGCAATTGGCGAGGCAGACGTCCTTGAGCGGGGTCCATTGGTAGACCCCCGCCGCGATCAGAATGACTCCCCCGAGCACGTTGCTGGCGCTTGCCATCTGCGAATTGAGCAAGGCCGCCCGTTCGATCGCCCATTGAACCAGGGTCGCCGCGAGCGAAAAGCCGATCCAGGCGAGGAAATAGCCGGCGGCGAACCAGCCGGTCGCGGCGAACGGCTTGCTCTGCGCCTTCGCCTGCCGACCCACGCGGGCGTAGATGAGGAGCATCGGCGCCGCCGAGGGCGCCATCATGCCGACCATCATCACCGCCCACATGACGAACACGAACGCGAACTCGATCGCTTTCCACGGCGCGTTGGTCGGCGCCATGATCCCGATGCCGGCCGGGATCATGCGGAAGGCGGTCATGTCCATGCCGCCCATGTCCATGTCGGCAGCGAGCCAGAGCACGTAGCCCCACGCCAGCGCGGCGATCGCCGCCAGCGCGCCGGCAACGACCAGGCGATCTCGCCGCAGCACCGTTTCCAGGGCGCCGTCGGTCATTTGTCAGGAATGTCGCCGGTCTTGCCGAGCGGCCGCTTCGCGAAAATGCATCACGCCTGGTTTGACCAGCGGATCGGCGCATAGTGGCCGTTCTTGCCGGAATTATCCCAACGCATGCCGTGATCGTTGAAGGTATTCCCGGGCGCTCCCATGGCGAACGCCAACTTGTCGGGGCTGACGGGATGGCCGATGTTCGCCCACATCTCGCCGCTCGGATGCGCGGTCGGCAGCGGATCAACAGACAGGTGCAGGATGCCCGGGATTTCCGCGGAACGCTTCCTGCCTTCGATCCGATACGTGATCGGGACCTTCTTCACCCCGAGGTTGCTGCCGATCAGCGGCGCGAACGCCGCCATCGGCCCGCCGGCAGCGCCGGTAAAGATCGCGCCCAGTGCCTCGGTCTGCTGGTCATCGGCGCGTTGATCGATGTAGGCGGCCACCGACCAGTTTCCGTCTGCCATCGGCCCGGGCGTATGGACTGCGAGCGCCACGTTGAGGCCGTCGAGCGCGATGCCGCCATACCGGCCGCTGTCGATGTGGAAGACCAGCGGCACGTCGCACACACCCTCGGTCGGCCGCGAGGTCAGGGGGGCGGCCTTCGACACCAGGCACGGACACACGACGCTGCAATTGCAGTTCTCGAAATAGTCGCCGGAAAGCTGCCATTGAACCTGCTCTGCCATCGCTCTCTCCTTGCTGGCCCGCCCCCTCTCCCCGTTAAATTATCCCGCGACGCAAGCGTCGCGGGGACCCCGGCGAACGGGGAGAGGGAACAGACCGAGTTTGCTGCGCCGCTGATCAGATATCACCGGAACGCGTTCCAGGAAGATTTGTACACCATTCATCAGGGACCGGCCCAGTCGAACGGGATGTGTTTGCTCGAGTTCACCGTCCATTGAAAGCTGAAGCCGAACGCGTCGACGGAACAGAGCGTCGACTTGCCCCAGGTCACGATCTGTCCGGGTCCGGTCTCCGAGCCGGGCGGGTTCATCAGCTGCGGATATTTTCCCGGCAGGCTGGTCGGGCCGGTCAGGGCCTTGGCCCAGGCCTTCACCTTGCCGGCGATCTCCGTTCCCCATTGGGAGCGGTCGGGCGCGACCTCGAAACTGATCCGCGCGCGCTCCAGGCCTCGCAGCTGCCGGCCTTCGGTGAACAGCGCCGCGACCTGAGCGGGAAATCCTCCGACCTGGCCACCGAAAATGCGGGGAAGCACCTCGGCCTGGCGCGCATCGGCACGATCGTCAATGAAGATGCCGGCGCTTCCCTTGACCTTGCCCGCCCAGAGATCGCCTTCCCACCTCCCCACGCGGACGAAGCTCAGGCCGTCGAGATTGATATCGCCATAATGGCCGTTGCGGATGTGCCAGAACAGGACCGACTCGCAGAAGCCGTTGTCCGGCGCCTGGGCAAAGGTGCAGGGGCAGGCGACGGCGCAGCTGCAGTTGTCGAACCAATCACCAATGATGTGCCAGCCGGGGGTGTCGCTCATGCAGAGCTCCCTGCGCCTTAGTGGTACTGCGTCACAAGTTGCCCCTCGACGTCATTCCGGGGCGCAGGAAAATCGGCCGTGCCGATTTGCCTGCGAGCCCGGAATCCATAACCCCAAGCAGTAATGTGTGCCACCGCAGCGTAACCACTTTCATCACTGCACGGCCTGTGGTTATGGATTCCGGTAGCGTCAGGAGAGCAGGAGAGGAGGACGATCGTGAAAACGAGCTGAAACCTTTCGTAGCGGTCCAGAGGGTTCAACTCCCTCCCGGCAAAGGCGCAGCCCGCCAGCCGGAAGCGAGCCTTGCACGTGTGCGGCAACGTCACGCGTGAAGCGTACGGTAGCAGGTGCTGAAGCTGCGGGTTAGCCCCGAAATCATTTTCGCTGAAGCCTTCGTAGTCCGGAATGCGGGGGCAGCATCGACGTGGCCGTCACTGGCGAGGGCACGTTGGTTCGACCGGGGTCCTGGAACGGAGCAGAGGCACGGGATGGATCGCCTGAAGACCTGAGAGATCCCATTCGCGTCCACGTGCGAGAACCGGAGCAGGGCAGCCGGCAACAAAAGCCCCGGCCTGGAGGAGACCTCCGCTCCTTCAGGAGCGCCACGGCGGGACACGAACCAGGAGGATCGCGTGGGCGGCGGGAGCGAACCAATAAGTGACCGTTGATACGCGGGTGGGAAGTCGTAGCGCCTTCATAGTACCGACGAGAGCGGGGAACTGGGCTCACTGGGACCCGATGGAGGGAAGGGAGGCGTCGTGAGAGAGAACCATTGCCGGGAAACACGGGAGGGGACATGAACCTCGCGAACCTGTACACGAAACGACAATGGATAGCCGAACTGGCGAGAGCGAAGCCGAAGAAGGTGCTGTTCTCGCTGCACCACGTTATCGATCTGGAATGGATGCTGAAAGCCTACCGGCTGACCCGCAAGGATGGAGCGACTGGCATCGACGGTGTTACCGCGAAGGAATATGAAGCGAAGCTGCAGGCCAATCTCTTGGACCTGCTCAATCGCATCAAGTCCGGAAGCTACAAAGCACCGCCGGTGCGCAGAACCTACATCCCGAAGGCAGACGGCTCAAAGCGGCCGCTCGGCATTCCGACCTTTGAAGACAAGGTGGCGCAGCGGGCGATTGTCATGGTTCTGGCGACCATCTACGAGCAGGACTTCATGCCTTGCTCGTATGGCTTCCGACCGCGACGCTCAGCCCATGAGGCGCTGCGCAAACTGCATGGCGCCATCTCGTGGCATGGACAGCACTGGGTGCTGGATGTCGATATACGCAAGTACTTCGACTCGATTCCGCACGCGCAACTTCGGGCGTTCCTCGACCAGCGAGTAACGGATGGCGTGATCCGACGGATGATCGACAAGTGGCTGAAAGCAGGGGTCCTGGAAGATGGAACCCTGCGCCTTGCGACTGAAGGTACCCCGCAAGGCGGCGTCATCTCACCGATGCTCTCGAACATCTTCCTGCACCACGTGCTGGACGAATGGTTCGAGGCAGAGGTGCGACCCCGCATGCTGGGAGAGTGTACGTTGGTGCGCTTTGCCGATGACTTCGTGATGACGTTCAAGAACCACCGCGACGCCAAACGGGTTCTGGAAGTGCTGGGGAAACGGCTTGCACGGTATGGGCTCACGCTGCATCCCGACAAGACCCGGTTCGTCGACTTCCGCCCCGAGCGCAAAGGTGGCACGCATCCGGACTGCGCCGAACCGCCGTTCGACTTTCTGGGCTTCACCCACACCTGGGCGAAGTCACTCAAGGGGCAGAACGTGGTACGGCAACGGACGGCCAAGAGCCGGCTCGCTCGCGCGCTGCTCGCGGCGAAGGAGTGGTGTCGGTTCAACCGCCACCTGCCGATCCTCGATCAGCGCAAGCGGCTGTCTGAGAAGCTGGTAGGTCACTATGCCTACTACGGTATCACGGGGAACAGCCGGCAACTCGCCACCTACGCTCATCAGATCACAAGGACGTGGAGGAAGTGGCTGGAACGGCGGACGCGCTCGGAGCCTCTCTCATGGGAGCGGTTCTCTGCCTTCCTCGCCCGCCATCCCCTCCCGCGACCTCGCATCGTCCATCAGTACGCCACCGCTAGCCAGGCTCTCTCATGAAGAACCGGAAGCGGTAATCCTGCACGTCCGGGTCCGTGGGGGGTGAGGGTGGTAACATCCTCACCTACCCGGCGCTCCGCTCGCACTCGGACGGCGCGAAGCGCCGATCCGAGCGCTCGCGGCCCCGGAATGACGGGCAGAGTAGTTTGTGATGCAGTACGGTCAGCAACCTAACGATACAGCCTGGCGAGGAGGCCATGTCCGGCAAACGGACCGAACGGTTTGCGAGCAATCACCGCATCGAGGCCAAGGCTTTTTCCCGCATCAGTGACGACAAAGAACCCCTGCACGAAGATCAGAAACACGTAGAGCCACGGCCATTCCTCCGGTTGCCGGTAGAGGCCGAGCCACAGGTGGGTGGCGAACAGCACCCCGATCACGCCCAGCGGCCGCACCAAAAAACCCAGAATGAAGCTCACGGCGAGCGAGAGCTCGGTCAGGTAGACCAACGGACCGAGCACGGGCAGTATCGACATGAAGATGTTCTTGGCGATCCACCGGTGGACCTCGAATGCCGCATATTCGCCAATCGGAGCGATCGCCGCCCGGAAGCCGCCGGACACCGGCAGCGGCAGCTTCCAGATCGAGCCCTGGAACCACATGATGCCGATCATCACGCGCATGAACCAGGTGGCGAGATGCCCGATGGTGCGCTGCGCGGGATCCTGCTGCCAGCTCTTGCAGGCGAGCCAGATGCTGGCGAGAAGGAGCGCAATGAACAGCCCCGTCAGCAGCCAGCCGATCCCGCTTGCCGCGTGCTCGGCGGTCCTTCCGGTCAGAAAGATCCAGGCGTCGTAGAATGGGTTGGTGCGCATGGTGATCTCATCACATCGGTTGGCAGCGAACGGCGCAACGCGAGCCGGCTTGACCGATGTCAGCACATCTCGGCGCAAATCGCCAAAGAAAAATAGCCTAGCGCGTTCCGATGCAGTTGAATCACGGTCGCTGCGTAGGGTGGTTAGCCGTGCAAGTCGGCTACAGCCGACTTGCACGGCGTAACCCACCGTCAACCGCAGGGGCAACGCCGGCGGGTATCGGTGGGTTACGCGACGCAACTCGGCCAAGCCGAGTTGCGTCGCTAACCCACCCTACATATCTGTTTTGTGCATCAATCTGGGAACGGAGTTGCGGCCAGGTTCGTTATCTCGTACCCCGCCGGCAATTCCCGGTGAGAAGGCGATAAACCAAAATGATCGTTGAGCCAAAACACAAGCTCGACCAGGGCGATCGCGAGCGCGAAGAGGGCGAACGCAGGCGCCAGGAGAAGGCGCTCGACGAAGCCCTGGAGAATACCTTTCCGGCGTCCGACCCGGTATCAGTCGAGCAGCCGTAACCACGACAATACAGCGTCACCCCCTCGACGTCATTCCGGGGCGCAGGAAAATCGGCCGTGCCGATTTGCCTGCGAGCCCGGAATCCATAATCCCAAGCAGTAATGTTTGCCACCGCAGCGTAACCACTTTCATCACTGCACGGCCTGTGGTTATGGATTCCGGGCTCCGCTCGCACTCGGACGGCGCCAAGCGCCGATCCGAGCGCTCGCGGCCCCGGAATGACGGGTTGGCCATCTCAGATGAGCTCGGACTGGGGTGCCTGCCCATCGGCGGTGGCAATCAAATGCTTCGGTACCAGCAGGAGGACCGGGAGGATCAGGGCGTAGACCACCGTGATCGCAATCACGCAAACGCCAAAGCCGCCGTAGTCGTCATAGAGGAGCGTCCCCAGCACATCGCCAAATCGCGAGGCGACGAAGAAAAGGGCGCTCGACATCATCAGCGTCGTGCCCTGCAGGCCGCGCGGGCATGAGCGAATGATCAGGTCCAGATAGGAGGCGGTGGCAAGACCGCCCATGAGCCCGATGGGCACCGCCGCGATCAAAGCCCCCGTCACCGAATGAATGAAGATGAGCGGAACCATCTGCGGAATCGCGGCGACGGTCCCCCACAAGAGCAGGGTCTTCAATGGAAGGTTTTGACAGAGAAGGCCGAACAGCATGAAAGTCGGAATGAAG
This sequence comes from uncultured Alphaproteobacteria bacterium, assembly GCA_963841705.1. Classification (GTDB taxonomy): domain Bacteria; phylum Pseudomonadota; class Alphaproteobacteria; order Rhizobiales; family Xanthobacteraceae; genus VAZQ01. Next base: position 71,971 of record CAWJDY010000005.1, on the reverse strand, counting down.
GAGATGGCGAAGATGGCGTTCCACTGACCCCACTGGGCGTCCTCGGCGTGAAGAATGTTCTGAAGGTAGTACTGCAGCGGCGTGGCCGAGCCGGGCGCGAAATTCCATAACAGCCAGATCAGCAGAGCCGGATAAATCGGCCGATGCCGCATCAGTCTTTTGACGTCGTCGAGCGGAAGGGTCGCGCCACCGTGCTCGTTGCGGATGTTGTCGTACACGCTTGCGGGCCTCCATGCGGCGTAAATTGCGAGCAGGGCCATTATCGCGGCGCCGACGAGGAACAGGATGCGGGTGGCCGCCTCGACGCTCCGCGCTTCCAGCACACCGCTGAGAGCGCCGCCGATGAGGACGGCTCCGACGGTCGGGAGCGATGCAAAGATGTTCCACACCGCGCTGACCTGACCCGACATCATGTGCTGCTGCCCGATCGTGGAAGTCAGCCCGTTCTGAGCGCTGGCGACGAAAAGAAACGACGTCGTCAGCAGCACGACTGCAAGCAGGAGCGTGGCGTAGGTAACGGGAGCAAATGCAAACAGGGCATAGAGAGCGGCGGTGCCGGCCCCGAACAACAGCATGAATCCCCGGTCTCCCATGCCGAGGGGATTCCAACTGTCGCGAATGAATCCAAATACAAAGGACAGGTAGAGGGGGATGGCAGATATGAGACGGAATTGGGCGAGCGCGTGCGCCTCCAAGTGCAGCTTGTTCTTGAGCAAAAACGTTATCGGGACATCGATCAGCCCTCCGGAGGGGGAACCGAAGCCCAGGAGAACGATCAGGAGCCCGAGGTAGAGGAAAATCCTGCGCCGCAACGGATACGGCAAGGGGGCGGCAGCAATGACGGCAGCCGCCGCCGCAGCGGTTGGACGGTCGGTGCTCATCGCGCGCAAGGGCGCCCTATCCGGCCGCGGCCTCCTTGAACCGTCGCAAGGTCTCGATGTGATCGCCGACGCTGGCGGTGCGGTACATCGGGTAGAGCATCACCATCGCAGCACCGAGCCGGCGCCAGCCGTCGGCGTCGGCCGCCCAGCCCTGCGGGTCCGGGCTGTGCATGCGCAGCCAGGCCTCGATGCCGAACTTGGCCGGCTCGCGTCCGAACGCCTTGAGCTCCTCGCGCAGGAGCCCGAGCTTCGCTTGCGCCTGCGCATCGGGAGGCATGATCGGCATCCAGCCGTCGCCGAGCCGGGCAGCGCGACGCACCACGGCCTCGGATGAGCCGCCGAACCAGATCGGGATCGGACGCTGCACCGGCTGCGGCACGATGCTCACCTCGCGAAGGTTGTGAAATCGCCCGGTGAAGCTCACGAGGTCGCCCGACCAGAGGCGGCGGAGCACTTCCACCTGCTCGGCCTGGCGCGCTCCGCGCGTCTTCCAATCGACGCCGAGCGCCTCGTACTCGACCTGGTTCCAGCCGACGCCGATGCCGAGCCGCAGGCGGCCGCCGCTCAGGATGTCCACCTCCGCCGCCTGCTTGGCGATGACGCCGGTCTGACGTTGCGGCGCGATCAGAATGCCGGTCGAGAGCCCGATCGTCCTGGTGACCGCGGCCAGAAACCCGAGCGTGACGAAGGTCTCGTGGAAGGCATCGCTTTCATTGTAAAGCGGCACCCAGCCGTCGCGAGCCGTGGCGCCGAAGACGTGATCGGGGACTTCTATATAGGCGTATCCGAGATCTTCGGCCGCCTGCGCCCAATCGCGGATCTTCGCAGGGTCGGTCCCGATATCGAGCGAAGGGAAGAATGCATTGACCTTCATGGCAGCCTTTCGAGTCGTCTCCGCGCGTTGCGGTTATGTTGGGCCATTCGCGATGCCCCCGCGGCCCTCATGCCGAGGAGCGGCGCAGCGCCGACCAGCCATTTACTGGTACTGCGTCACAAGTCGCCCCTCGACGTCATTCCGGGGCGCAGGAAATCGGCCGTGCCGATTTGCCTGCGAGCCCGGAATCCATAACCCCAAGCAGTGATGTGTGCCACCGCAGCGTAACCACTTTCATCACTGCACCGCCTGTGGTTATGGATTCCGGGCTCCGCTCGCACTCGGACGGCGCGAAGCGCCGACCCGAGCGCTCGCGGCCCCGGAATGACGGGCTAGAGTAGTTTGTGAGGGCGGCGAGATAGATCGCGCGGGCCATTGCAGCCGCTTGCGGCTACGCCGCAAACAGCCGGCCGTAGCCGGACACGCGATGGCGCGCTCCGGCCAATCGCAGCGCCTGCCACATCGTCGCCGAGGCAGCGGAGATCGCCGGCTTGCCGAGCTCCTGCTCGAGCGCAGCGAGGATGGAGACAGTCGGCATGCCGAGACCGCTCAGAAAAACCGCCTGCGCGTCCGCGGTGTCGACGGCGCGGCCGAGCTGATAGGCCCGCTCCGGCGTCTCGTCATAGATGTTCGTCACATTGTCGAGCCGGCCGCAGCTCACCACTTCCAGGCCGTGGTCCTCCAGGAGCGCCTTGCCCTTGCGCGTGGTCTCCGCGCTGTAGGGCGTGCCGAGCGCGACACGCCTCGCGCCCAGCGCGTCGAGGGCGGCAAGCACGCTGCCGAAAGCCGTCGCGACCGGCGTCCCGCATTGCCCGCGCAGACGTTCCATCAGTTGCGCCTCGGCGTGGCGGCCGAGCGTGTAGCTGGTCGCGGTATGGGCGAGCATGATGACGTCGGGCTTGACCATGGCGAGCAGCGCTGCGCTTTCGCCGATGTGCTCGATCTGCGTGCGGTTGCGCTCCTCCTGGCCGTCGAGGGTGCCGGTCGGCCCATGCGCGACCATGCGGGAGAAATGCACCGAGACGCCTTGCGGCGCCATTGCGATCATTTCCGGCTCGACGGTCGGATTTCCCGGTGGAATGAGAAAGCCGAGCCGAGCGCCCCTTGCCATGACGACAGTTCCAGCAGGATCGCTGCTATGCCCGCCGCGACCCGTTCACAGCTCCCAACCGATCTTGCGATCGAGCGAGTAAGGCCCGCCGCCGCGTAGCGCAATGGCAAACAGTATGAGACCCCAGAACAGCGGATACTCCCAGCCGCCTCTGCCCGCTGCGAAGCCGTTCGGCCAATGCGCGACGAAAGTAATGATGGCGAATTGGACAGCGGCCGCAGCAGCGGCAAAGCGCGTGAACAAGCCGAGCACGATCAGCACCGCCCCGATGGTCTCGATGGCGAACACCGCATAGCCGGCAGCGACGGCGGGCTCGATTCCGCGCCGGGCCATGCTGCCGGCCGCGAATGCCTCGATCGTCGCGGTGAGGCCTTTGTCTGCTGCCGGCATCAGTTTCATGATCCCGTGGACGAGGAGCATTCCTCCGGCAGTCAGGCGGATGAGCAGCCACGCGAGGTCGCGCGACTGCGCATAGAACGAGGCGAGCGGCGCAATGACCGGCTTTGCTTCCCCGGGCGGCACGCTTGCTATGCTCGACGATACTGCGGTCATGGATGTCCCCAAGCTTGGCAAACCCTGGGCAGCTTATACCACCTGCGTCGCGCCGATTTGAATAGCCGCACAATGCGTAGGGTGGGCAAAGGCGCGCACCTCGGAAAACTCGAAGCCAGGCACCATCTCGCGCGCCGTGCCCACCAGCACCGCCCAACCGCGTGGGCACGGCGCGCGCGTCAAGCCTACACGCGGTGTGCGCTGACTTAAGGAAGTCATCACCCCGTCGGTCGTCATCGTCCGCGTATGCGGACGATCCAGTAATCACCGAACGTCGGATTTGGGACGCCTTCGGCTCAAGCCGCCGATCGGGATTACTGGATGCCCCGCTTGAAGCGGGGCATGACAACCGAGAGATTGGCGATGCAGGCTTAAGTAAGGAAGTCATCAGCCCGTCGGTCATCATCGTCCGCGTATGCGGACGATCCAGTAATCACCGAACGTCGGATTTGGGACGCCTTCGGCTCAAGCCGCCGATCGGGATTACTGGATGCCCCGCTTGAAGCGGGGCATGACAACCGAGAGATTGGCGATGCAGGCTTAAGTAAGGAAGTCATCAGCCCGTCGGTCATCATCGTCCGCGTATGCGGACGATCCAGTAATCACCGAACGTCGGATTTGGGACGCCTTCGGCTCAAACCGCCGATCGGGATTACTGGATGCCCCGCTTGAAGCGGGGCATGACAACCGAGAGATTGGCGATGCAGGCTTAAGTAAGGAAGTCATCAGCCCGTCGGTCATCATCGTCCGCGTATGCGGACGATCCAGTAATCACCGAACGTCGGATTTGGGACGCCTTCGGCTCAAACCGCCGATCGGGATTACTGGATGCCCCGCTTGAAGCGGGGCATGACAACCGAGAGATTGCGCATGACGAGCGCTAAGGATCGTGACCGAACAAGGCGCGCGCGTGCGCGCCAAAGGAGTTGATGATTCCCGGCAACACTCCGGCACAATCCGACCTCAAGCGGATTGTCGACATGTTACAATGTAACTAAAGTTGGTCCCGGTCGGGGAGTGAGCGAGGTCGCGTAAAGCGTCAGGGGCCATGTACCGGGTTCGCGCGCGTCTGAAACTGGGCTCGTACATCGCGCTGCTTGCGGTCGCGTTCCAGCTCGTCGTCTCGTTCGGGCATGTGCACCTCGACGACATCTGTGCACGGTGCTCGACGACAATCGAGACCACGGACAACACCTCGCCCGCTCCCGCAGGCCACGACGAGCCTGATGGCGCCGACCGCTATTGTGCGATCTGCGCGCTCATGTTCTTGGCCGGCACCATCAGCGTGGCCGAGCCGCCGTCGATCCCGCTGCCGGTGGTCTTCGGGCGATGGCGCCCGGATGCGGCGGTAAAATTTGGCTGGGTTAGCTCTCCTCCCGCATACTTTCCCGCCCGCGCACCTCCGGTCGCCTGAGCTTCTCCGTATCGGCGCATCGCCTGCGCCGACCGCGGAGCACAGCCGTGAGCGAGGACGTTTTCAGATGAAAACGAGCGGGGGTCGGGTATGTCCAGTCGTCAAAGGCGTTTGCTGCTTCTGAGCAGCTCTTCGCTGTTCTGGCTGAGCTACATGCTGAGCGTGGCTCCTGCGCAGCCGCAGCAAAATCAACCAGGTGCTCCTCAAGCTGCGCCGCCGGCTGCGCCCGCGCCCACTCCCGCGCCGGCGCCAACGCCCCAAGCGGCACCGGGATCGGGAGCCGGTCCAGCGCCTTTCGGACCTCCTGCGACGCCGGGCGAAACACCCCCGAGCTCGCAACCGGCGGAACAGACCACGCCTGCCGCGCCGCCGGTGCCGCCCGGTACCACGCCGGTACCCTCCATCACGGTGACGGCGCCGCCGGCGCGGCCGGCCCCGCCGCGAAACCCGCCGCAACGGGCCGCCCCTGCGGCCACTCCTCCCCAGCCTGCTCCGGCGGCACCGACACCGCCGCAGCGCACCGAGGTGCCGTCCACTCCCGCCGCCGCTCCCGCGGCTCCTGCTCCGACCACTCTGGAGCGGACACAGACCTTCGACCGCGCGCGCGACAACATCTTCGCTCCGCTCGGCACGGCTCCCAGTACCCTGACCCGCGAGAACATCGAGGCGCTGCCGCAAGGCACCAATGCCACAGTCAGGGACGTGCTGCTGCAGCTGCCTGGGGTCTCGCAAGATTCAGCCGCGAGCGGCGGCCTGCACGTGCGCAATGAGCACGCCTACGTATCGTATCGGATCAACGGCATTCTCCTGCCCGACGGCCTCGGCTCATTCGGCCAGTACCTGGATTCCAGCTGGATCGGCAGCATCAGCCTGATCACCGGCGCGCTGCCGGCGCAATACGGGCTGCGCACGGCCGGCATCGTCGACATCACGACCGCGAGCTTCGACAATGTCGGGCAGATCGGCACCTATATGGGCAGCCGGCACAGCAGCAATTCCAGCATCCAATACGGCGGCACGGCAGGGAGCACCGAATATTTCATCAGCGCCCGCTATCTGCAGACCGCCCTTGGGATCGAGAACACTTCTCCCGCGCTCAACGCGCTGCACGATCACAGCACGCAGGACAGGAGCTTCGCCTACATCTCCACCATCATCGATCCGACAACCCGGCTGAGCTTCATCGGTGGAACAGCAGTCAACCAGTTTCAGATCCCCGACAACCTGAATTGTCTCAATACACCTAACGTTGGCGCTCCGGCTCCGACAACATGCACTCCCCCGAACAGCTTCACCGCTTTCGGCATCGCCAATTATCCTTCAGCGCAGGTCAACGAAACTCAACGCGAGACATACAAGTTCGGCGTGCTCGCGCTGCAGAAATCCACCACTGACGTCGACCTTCAGCTTGCCTATTTCATGCGTACCAGCGCCATTGGGTTCACGCCGGATCGCATCGGCGATCTGATGTACAACGGCGTGGCAACGGATGTTTATCGTGGCAGCATCGTCAACGGGATCCAGGGTGACAGCGCGTTTCACCTCAACGACGCGCATACGCTGCGCGCCGGGCTCTACGTCAGCGCGGAGAAGACGACCGTGTCCGGCGCATCGCAGCTGCTGCCCTTCGACGCGACCACGGGCGCGCAAATCCTGCCCGATACCCCGTTTCCCGCGATCGATACCAGCGTGCTCCTCGGCTGGCTGGGCGGCGTCTATCTCCAGGACGAATGGAGGCTCACCGACACGCTGACATTGAACACCGGGGCGCGGTTCGACCAGATGTGGCAGTACCAGAATGCGAACCAGCTCAGCCCGCGCGTAAGCCTGACCTATACTCCCTTCGACGGCACGACATTCCACGCCGGGTATGCCCGCACTTTCACCCCGCCGGTGCAGGTGATCGCGGCGCCCAGCAATACCAATTTGTTCACCAGCTGTCCCGCCTCCGTCGGCGTCCCGACCTGCACGACCCTCCAGGCGCCCGGGGCTCCGCCGCCTTACTATCCCGTACTGCCGGAGCGGGCGAACGTCTATGACATCGGCGTGGTGCAGAAGGTATGGCCCGGTCTCGAGCTGGGGATCGATGCTTATCTGAAAACCACCAGGGATTTGCTGGACGACGGGCAGTTCGGTGCCGCGCTGGTGTTGGACGGGTTCAACTATGCGCAAGCACAAAACACCGGCGTGGAGCTCAAGGCCGTATACACCAACGGCAATTTGAGGGCCTACGCGAACTGGGCCTGGGCCTTTCAGCGGGCGACCAATATCGTCAGCAACCAATATCTCTTCGGCGCGGACAAGATTGCCTACATCCAGAACAACTGGATCTACACCGATCACGTCCAGATCTGGACCGGATCCGGCGGCCTCTCCTATCTCTGGAACGGCACGCTCTTCACCACCGACGTGATATACGGCAGTGGCCTTCGTGCCGGCGCTTTCAATACCGACCACGTTGCACCCTACGCGCAGGTCAATGCCGGCATGTCGCATGAATTCTACATTCCCGGCTGGAACCCGATTACGGCGCGTTTCGACGTGGTAAATGTCACCGACACCAGCTACGCCATCAGAACCGGCAGCGGGATCGGCGTGTTCCTCCCGCAATACGGGCCGCGCCGCGGCTATTATTTCGGGCTGTCGCAAAAGTTCGGGCCGGGAGCCAACAAACGCCCCGCTCCGCCGCCGGCCTACGTGCCGGTTTATCTGCCCGGCTATGCGCCGCTGATCTCGAAGGACGCCATTGCGACAGTGTGGACCTGGACCGGATTCTACATCGGCGGCAACGTGGGCCGCAGCACCGGCAAGCTCAACACCGATACGCTCTACAGCGACAATCTCGGCAATCCGCTGTTCGCCACCAGCACCGCGTTCAAGCACTTCAGCGGCGTCGGCGGCGCCCAAGCCGGTTACAACTGGCAGACGGGCATGGTCGTGGCCGGCCTCGAGACCGACGTCGTCTTCGCCCACCAGCGCACGACCGACGCGCCCGCCTGCCCGGGCGCCATCTGCAACCCGGCCATTACGCTGATGGGCGCCGATGCGCCGGTGCCGGTGGTGCATGAGCACAATCTGGACTGGTTCGGCACCGTGCGCGGGCGCCTCGGCGTGGCGCTTACGCCCGACATGCTGCTCTACGGTACCGGCGGGCTCGCCTACGGCGAGGTCGAGCATCAGGGCACCATTTACGGCGCCGGTATCGACATCAATGGCAACGTCGTTCCTGCCGCCAATATTTTCAGCAACCGCTCCCTGCGCGAGGGTTGGACCGCGGGCGGCGGGCTGGAAGCGCATCTCGGCGGCAATTGGACCGGGAAGGTCGAATACCTCCACGTTGACCTCGGTCACGATTTCGGCGCCGTTCGCACTGCTCCCGTCAAACTCGACGCCCCTCACCATTGCGTTCAACTCCCACATCACCGAGGACTTGGTACGGGCGGGGCTCAACTACAAATTCGATCCGTATGTAGCCTATGTGCCGGTCTATCCGACGCCGCCGAGACCGGTGCTGGAACGCGTGCGGCCGGTTTACAAGGGCCCCATCCAAACGGTGTGGACCTGGACCGGGTTCTATTTCGGCGCCAATGGCGGCTACGCGACCGGCAGTTTTGAGAGCAGCACCCTTTACAGCGATGCATTTATGGGAACGCCCTTGTTCGGCGCCCAATCCTCTGCGCGGCGTGTCGGCGGTATCGGCGGGGTGCAGACCGGCTACAATCGGCAATGGGGCTCGTTAGTTGCCGGGCTGGAGACCGACATCCAGTTCTCGACCCAGCGCAACATCACAAGCTCGGTCTGCCCGGGAGCCATCTGCAACCCCGTCATCTCCGCCAACGTCGGCTCCGATGTGCCGCTGACCGTTGATCACACTCATAACCTCGACTGGTTCGGCACCGTGCGCGGCCGCCTGGGCTTGGCGCTCACACCCGACCTCGTGGCCTATGGCACCGGCGGATTGGCCGTCGGAGGGATCAGCCATTCCGCCAGCATCGCCATCGGCGGCATCACTGCCGGAATCGATGCCGTCGGAAATCCAACCGGCACTCCGATGACTTTCACCAGCCGCAGCGCCAAAACGGGCTATGCGGTGGGCGGCGGGATCGAGGCGCATCTCGGCGGCAACGTGACGGGAAAGATCGAATACCTGCACATGAGCTTCGGCACCGACTACGGAATTGGCAGCACCAACACCCAGAACACGCCGCCGACAGCCATCGCGTTTGCTTCCAAAGTCACCGACGACATTGTCCGGCTCGGCCTCAACTACAAGTTCGATCCGAACGGTGCCGACGCGCCGGTCTACCGGCCGGTGAAGCCGTCCGGGCCCTTCGGTGGGCCAGCGCGCGTGGTGAAGGGACCGGTCGTCCCGTGGTTGTGGACCTGGGAGGGCTACTATCTCGGCATCAATGCCGGCTACAGCTGGGGCCGCTCCAACACCGACGCGTACTTCAACGATATGGCCAGCATCACCACCTTCGGCACCAGCTCCAATGACGGACTCAAGGGCAGGGTATTCGGCATGCAGACCGGGTACAATTTCCAGTCCGGGCGCTGGCTGTGGGGCCTGGAAGCGGATCTGCAGCTCACCGGCGAGGTCGCCAACCCGATCTTCATTTGCCCCGGCGTCACCTGCAACCCGAACGGACCGGTAGTTGCTGCATTCGACCAGAATCAAAAAATCGACTGGTTCGGGACATTGCGCCAGCGCTTCGGCGGGCTGGTGACGCCCGACCTCCTCTTGTACGTCACCGGCGGCGCCGCGATTGCCGGCATCTCTACCGCGGGCAACGTCTTTGGCTTTGATCCCAACGCCAATCCGGCGGTCAGCGCGTTCAGCAATCGCAGCATCAACGCCGGCTGGACCGCGGGCGGCGGGGTCGAGGCTCACCTCGGCGGTCATTGGACCGGGAAGATCGAATACCTGTACATGGAATTCGGCTCGGCGAACACGAGTGCAGCCAATCAGAACATCATGACGCTGACCGCGCAGTTCAACTCGCGCATTACCGACCACGTCCTCCGCGCCGGATTGAACTATAAGTTCGATTCGTTTGCACCGGTCGACGCAGTAGTCATCACCAAGGACCTGGTCGTGGCGCCGTGGACCTGGGCAGGCTTCTACGCCGGGTTCAATGCCGGCTACGGCAGCGGCGGCTCGGATACCGATACATCGCTCAGCGATGCCGCTACCGGCAATCCGCTGCAATCGACCAACGGTTCTTCCTCCAAGCTGCGCGGCGCGATCTATGGCGCTCAGGCCGGCTACAACCTGGTCGTTGGCAGTTGGCTCACCGGCATCGAGCTCGATTTCCAGGGCGCAAACCAAGGGGGAAGTCAGACGGCCACTTGTCCCGGCGTCATCTGCAATCCGGCGATCACCGCTTTCGATGCGCCGGTCACCGCCACGCTGCAGCAGAGGTTGGAATGGTTTGGCACGCTGCGCGCACGGCTGGGTGCCGTCTTCGATCCAGACACGCTGGGCTATTTCACCGGTGGTCTCGCGCTCGGCAAGATCAAGACCTTCGGCGCCTTGAGCGGGTCCAATCTCGTGCAAACGCCTGCTGTCGATGACATGGGCAATCCCATCCTTGATGTGAACGGTAATCCGATCATCGTGAGCACGGTGACGCCGGCGGCAACTCCCATCGAGGCCTGGACGACAAAAGTGGGCTGGAGCGCGGGCGCGGGCATCGAGCGCCATCTCGGCGGCAATCTGACCGCCAGGGTCGAGTATCTGCACCTCGACTTCGGCAAGGTCTCCAGCGGCGCGACTAACCTTCTGGCCAATTCAACGCCGCTGATCTTCACCTACAATCACCGCGTCACGGACGACATCATTCGCGTCGGCCTGAACTACAAATTTGATCCGCTTTTGGTAGTCGCTCCGACCGTGACCAAGGGACCGATCGTCTTCAAGGGGCCGATCGTCAGCACGTGGACCTGGGCCGGCCTCTATCTCGGGCTCAACGCCGGTTACGGCTCGGGCAATTCCACTGTGGACACTGCCTTCGGCAATGCCGGGGCAGGCACGCCGCTGTTTGCCACCGAGGGCACGCCCAGGGTCGAAGGCGGGATATACGGCGCGCAGGCCGGCTACAATTGGGTGGCGGGCAGATGGCTGGCCGGCATTGAGACGGATGTCCAGTACTCGCCTCAGCGCGCCAGCCTGAGCTCTGCCTGCCCCGCGGCGGCCTGCAACCCCGCGCTCCTCGGGCTCATCGGCAACCCGCAGGTAAGCGTCGGCTTCGGCGACAGCCCGCAACTCGACTGGTTCGCGACGTTGCGCTCGCGCTTGGGCGTAAGCATTACGCCCGATGCCCTCCTCTATGTCACCGGCGGAGCGGCGATGAGCCAGATCACGACCGTCGGCACGATCTTTGGCTGGACTCCCAGCGTAGACGCCAACGGCAATCCCACCGCCATCCCGGCCAACACCGTCTTCGGTCATCACGCCGGCAAGACCGGCTGGACCGCCGGCGGCGGAGTTGAAGCGCATCTGGGCGGCAATTGGACCGGCAAAGTCGAGTACCTCTATCTCGATTTCGGCACCGCCGCGAGCACGACCACCAACCTGCTCAATTCCACCCCGCTTGCGGTCTCGATCCAATCGAGGGTCATCGATCATGTCGCGCGCGCGGGCGTGAACTACAAGTTCGATTTTGATTATGCGATCTTGGTCCATCCGCCGCGCTGAAGGAGTTCTGAAGGAGTACGGTTTTGGCACGAAGGCGAAATTCCAACGCGTGTCGTTAACGTCGGAAGAACTTCTGCAAGCGAGGCTGACCCGAGCTTACGAGGCGTGTGCTTATATGAATGCCTGTGGATAAGTCGCATTTTTGTGGATGATGCATTCTTGCAACTCCACCTTACGCCGCCCCTCGTGAAAAAATGCATGTTGGGGGTGGAGCATGCTTGGAGGGGCTGGCGCGCGCGCACTGCTCGCAGCAGGGTTGCTGCTTGCCTGCTTCGGGAACGCTACAGTCCGGGCAGGCCTCCAAATCGACCGAACTTTTGACAAATCCGAGCCCTGGACAATCGGGTACAACAGCAGCCTGAAAGGCTGCGTCGCTTCGGCTAGATCCAACGACGGAACCACGGTGTGGATCGGGTTCGATGGCAGCGACCCGGATATTCCTGCCTACGTTGCATTCACCAATCCGAATTGGCGCTCCATACAACCTCGGAAGTTCTACGAGCTCGAAATTCAGGCGTCGGGATCCCATCGCTGGAGCGGTTACGGCAGCGGGGTCGAGCGTCTGAAAGAAAAAGAAAGAGAAAGAGGCTTGTTTGTATTCGGCGTAAAACGACGACTCCTGCAAGAGCTTGCTCAAGCTTCCGGACTCGTGCTTTCGCTCAATAAAGAGGTGCTCGCCCGTACCAACATTTCTGCTTCAACGGGCGTCATCGAGAAGCTGATGTCTTGCCAGGAGCACCAGATCATCGCGTCGAAAAATAAAGGCATGGAAGCGACCAGATTGGTCGAAGAAGCTGAGAATGCCGACTTTGCAGGAAAGGAACGCCAAGCTCGCGAGCAGGCCGGGCCCGAGCGACCAGAGCAGCAGGAGAGCGAGGCCGCGGCCCGCGAGGCTGGCGAGAAGGCCGATCGAGAGCCAGCAGAGCGCGAGGGAGTTGCACGCGAGCAGCCCGATGAAAAGGAACCGGCGAGGGAACCTGAGCAAGCTGCACAGCACCCCGCTCCGGCTCCTGCGGCGGTCGAGCAGCCCCCTGCCGACCCTGAGCTGAAAGGCGCGCAATCGTCAGGGCGATCAAGCAGGAGCTGAAGCGGGTCGGGTGCTATGGCGGCCGCATCGACGAGAATTGGCGAACCGTCCCGGCACGAGCCGCCATCCAGAAATTCGTGCGGCTGGCGCGGCTTGCCATCTCGCCGGCCCAGCCGACAACCGAGCTGCTCGATGCGATCAGGGCCAGGTCCGAGCGCATCTGTCCCTACGAACCGAGAAAACGAGCCAAAGCGGACTCTGAGCGGGATCTGCATGACAGAAAAAGAATGGTGACGCTTGGCGGGCACCTCACCTGTGGAGCCAACGGCTGTAAGAAAGTGCCGATCGGCTGCCATGCTGTACGGCAGCCTGATGGCGGTAAGGGAACGGGCGGCAAGATCCTTTGCCCGTGAGCAAAGCGAAGCACGTCGCCACGCGAGCCCGAGCGTCGTGCTGCGGCAGCCGGAACTTTCCTGCGGTGGAGTTCCATTGGAACGTTCTGGATCAATGTCGGTTGAAGTACAAAAGGGGCGTACCAAAAGGCAGCCGCCGCATGCCGCACCAGACCCAGAGCCCCCGGCTCGACGAGCTCCTGACGCTGCTCAGTTGTCCGCGCGACATTGCGCCCATCGACGCGCACTCGTTCGCCAGGCGGACCGGGGAATTAATATCCCGCTCGGCAAACGCGCGCTGGCGAACGCCTAAAGCCTCTCATTTGCGGATAGCGCATCCCGAAGCGCCGCAGCGGTTTTGGCAGCAGCGGCGTCACGGCAAACGATAAAAGCGCCAGCCCCTTTATCGCTCGCCACCTCGCTCGATCCGCGGCAGGAACGCTTCAACCCTGATACATCGTGCTCGGCGTGCTCTGCCTGAGCATCATCGCAGCGCTCTTTTTTGCAAAATACTAAACCAGCTCGCCTCAACTTGATGCATTACGAGGACTGCTTCCAGAGCGCACGAAAATGAAGCCCGTCTCAAGGCGGCCTTAAGCTCCTCTAAATGCGAGCCTGCAGGATCTGGCGTAAATCACGTCAAGGCGGGCCGCGCCTCTGTGAAGAAGCTCACAATCGCACGTGACGTGCGTCTGTAGGCTGGCAGCGCGATCTTTCGAATGCTGCCGCCAGTCTGAGCAAGAGGCTCGCGATGTTAGCACTGGTACTCAGTCACTGATGCGTCAAATGGCCCGCCTGCCAAGCAGCTTGTCCAATGAACGGAGCGCGATCCGTGCAGATGATGCGAATCGCTACGATAAGGAGTGAGATCGTTGCGCTTTTCAGAGCGTGGCGTGACTACCGGGCCACCCTGCATCAACTCTCCGATCTGCCTGATCATGTCTTGCTTGATTTGGGCACCTCCCGCGCGCAACTGCGCCGGTTCGCATGGCAGTGCGCGCGATTAGGAGACCAGCGGTTGAAGGCAGCACGAGTGTCTGGAGCGAACCTCTTCGACGATCTGGAGTCGGCAAGCCCGCACATACCTGCATCGGCGGAGATGCCCATCTTTGGTATTGTGTCAGCCAAATAAGCTCGCGATGCGCCGCTGCCCAAGTGGAGTGTGCATCGCACCAGTCGAGGATGATTTCCTAAAACGCGGATATGAATTGCCGCCTACCGATGCCGGCTGCCATTCGTCCCCTCTCCAAAGCAGCCTCGGAAGGTCCTGTTTCCACTGATCACGCTTCATCCCGGCGCGCCGTAGCAAGCCTGCGTCCCGTCCAATCCGGCGGGCTGGTCTGTTTGATGCGGCGGGCGTCCTTCACCAGCTCTTTGACCGCCCCGGCGACGGGCATGCACAACCTGGCCTCGTCGGCCATCCTGGTGACGATCTGCATGTCCTTGAGCGCCCAGAGAAAGGAGACGTTCTCCCAGTTCTTGAGCGCATCCGACGCCCCTGAGCTCATCAGCAACGCCTCGCGGAGCGCTACCAGATCCATGCCATAGGCTTCGCTCAGGCGGCCGGCCTCGATCAACGCGACCCCGTTCACCCAGAGCAGGAAGTTGTTCATGGCCTTGCCGACCTGGCCGGCGCCGATATCGCCGAGCAGGAGGATATCCTTGGAGAAGGTCGCATAGATCGGCTTCGCTCGCGCGAAGACTTCCACCTTGCCGCCGCAGAGCGTGAGCATCGTGCCTTCATCGGCAGCGCGCTGCCCGCGGCAGATCGGTGCATCGAGGACCTCGATCCCTTTTGCCCGCGCTCTTTCCGCCAGCATCTTCACGTGCTCGGGGGTACAGGTCGACGATATGGCGATGACTGAGCCGGCAGGCGCGCTCTGCAGCAGCCCATCGCTCTCCAGCATCACCGCGGCGGCTTCATGGTCGTAGCCGACCGCTACGATGATGAAGCGGCACGCCTTGCCGACCTCCGCCGGAGCTTTGACGGTTGCGGCGCCCAAGCCTTTGGCGGCGTCGAGAGCCTTCGGCTCGATATCATGTGCAACGACCGCATAGCCATGCCTGATCAGATGCCTGGTCATGGCCTGACCCATGCGGCCGACCCCGACGATGCCCACCTCCTCGTTCTCTGCCATGATCCTGTGCCTCCCTTGCTGTGGATCGCATGTTAGACCGGTTTTCGGTGAGATGTGATCAGCGGTGCGGGGAGCGTGACCAGCCAACCGTCGGACACGGCATTGCGCAACAACGGACGCAGCATCGGATCGCCAAGTGACGCGCGCGGCAAAAACATTCACGTTCAAGCAGGGGCAGTATCTGGCCTTTGCGTCATCACATATAGCTTTCCATCTCATTGAGATGCTTACAGACGCGCTTGAACCATCCCATTTGCCCGCCGGTCACGTATCGCTTTCCGGATTCACGCAGCCGCTCGATGCGCTGCCGGTCGCCCTCATCGAGCTCGAAACGGCTGGCGAAACATTTGTCTATGAGTATCGGGATGCTCAGACCTTTGTAGTGATGGTGAATCTCGGCCTCATCGCGCAGCTCAAGCAGAATCTCGCCTTGTCGGGTCGTGAGCTCGTCGCGCTTCCAGTTGATGACGTTCTCGAGGAAGCCGTCGACAAACTCCGAACGCTCGAAGCTCGGGTCATTCAGCAAGCGCTTTGCGAGCGGCCTGAAGGCGGCGGAATCCTTTCTGACGCGGTCAATCTCAATCCAAGATGCCATGTCGCGGCTCCATCGAATGCATGCGGACGCGACGCAACGGAAGCTGTGAACAGGCTGTGGAAGACATGGGGAGATAACAGATTCGCGCCAGGGCAGCAAAGCTTTGCCCAGCAGGCGTCGCCAAGCAGCAGAGCAACTTTCGCGGTCAATCCGGAGCTCGGAATTCTACCGTCAAGTTTTCCACAGGGCGGCGCGGAATCGGCGCCTTACGCGGCATCTCGTGGGCCCGATCTTGGCCGCTTGGCGCCCTACGCGCTTGGGGCGATCAGGGCGCACATTGCCATCAGGAAGGTGCGCGATCGGGCCGAGCTTGTGCAGCCATTGTGCGTCAACATCAACTTCGCCGCGATGCGCGGCAGCTTGCCCGCCTCGGCCGGAATGCCTATCTGAAGGCACGAGATTCTACGTCAAGGACAGTACGCGTGAACTGGAAGAAGCGTCAGAAGCAGATCGAGCAGCTTAGAGCCAAGCACGGCGAGGACCGAAGCCTCGCGCGAGCATTCCCCGACCTGAAGATGGAGCAGCGACCTGCGCCGTGCACCAACAGCATGCGGGGCAGCACCGCGCGTCGCGTTGCGCCGCCGGGCATGAAGCAATTCCCCGTCGGCCACAGCCACAAGCAGGGGCTGGAGCTGATTACGCCCGGCATGGACCTGCAATGGATGGGAGGCAAGAAGCCCTGAGCGGGATGCAGGCTGCATGAGCAAATCTCACCATCATGATCATGCCGTTCAGTCCGGCGGCGAGACGCAACGCTGGAAGCACGACGGCGTGCGCGTCATCCCAGGCGACCAGCTGGATCCGAACGTGCCTTCAACCCCAGGCATGGACCGAAAGGCGGCGATCAACTTCGCCCGCGCCGGCGCGCAGAAGCTGTGGGCCGGCACGGTGACGATCAAGCCGAATGCAAAGACCGGCGCCCATCATCACGGGCATCTCGAAAGCATCATCTACGTGGTCCGCGGCAGGGCGCGCATGCGCTGGGGCGATCGTCTGCAGTTCACCGCGGAAGCAAACCCGGGAGATTTCATCTTCATTCCGCCGTACGTGCCGCATCAGGAGATCAACGCCAGCACGGACCAGGTGCTGGAGTGCGTGCTGGTCCGCAGCGACGGGCAAGCGGTCGCGATCAACCTCGACATCGAGCCGGTGGAGAAGCCGGAGACGGTATTATGGGTGGACCCCATTCATCGCGACGCGACAGCGGAGAGGTGAACGCGGCAGCGCTGGGATAATTTCTGTGGCCGCTGGCACGATCTCGCTCGTGCCGTCCTTCGAGACGCGCGCACCGCAAGTCGGCTGTAGCCGACTTGCGCACTTGATGTGCCGATCTCGGGTAAACCCGAGATCGGCGCGCTCCGCAGGACGAGGTCGATTGATGCCGCGATAGTCCCGACGAGGGAACCGGGCTCAGGCGAACTTGGACTCAGCGGTGCAGCAAGCTCCGCAATACCTCCCCCTTTCAGGGCCCTTTCAGGGGGAGGTATGGGGGCTTACTCGGCGGCGATGTGGGCGTGCTGCTGCACCGCCATGTTCACGAGCTCGAGCGGCGATGCCGTCTCTTCCAGCATGCCCCAGCTCCTCAGCCACTCGTAGGTGCGCTGCATCTCATCGCGCGGGATAGGCGCCGGATCGCAGACCACGACGCGGCTCGCGCGAATGTCGCTCGGCTCGAGCGCTGCAATCTCGGGATCGCCCTTGGCGTGATAGTCGACGAAGTAGCGCAGGTAGCTGCGCTTGTCGGCATTGATGCGGCGCACCGCCTCGCGGACGGCGCGATTGAACGCGGCGTAGGTCTCGGCGTCGACCTTTTCCGAGGCGACCTCGGTGCCGTGATAGAACGCCTCGCAAATCAGCCGGCAGCCTTGCTTCTCCGCCAGCGTCGCATAGGGCTCGGTCAGTGTGGTTGCTTCGATCTCGCCGCGCATCATCGAATCAAAGCGGTGGCGCGACCCGTTGGGCGCGCGGCAGACCTTGATCATGTCGCGGGGCAGGAAGCCTTCCAGCATGTGCAGCGCGAGGTAGTGGGTGCCGAAATAGAATGGGACGCCGACGGTGCGGTTCGCGAGCTGCTGCGGCGTGAACACCGGCGAGTCCGGCCGCACCGCAAGCGCCGCATAGGTGACGATGCCGCGCCGGCCGATCTGGCGGCTGCGAACGTTGGTGTCCTGCACACGGCAATAGTTGCCCCACTCGCAGGCATTGTACATGTCGGCCTGCCCCTGCTCGAGGAGCTTGCCGTGGCTGGAGAAGGGATTGACCCCCTTCGGGCTGATCACCGTGGTGTCGGTCGTCTTCTCCACGTTCTTCTCGCGGTCCGCCCACTCGATCGCGAGCCCCTCGCGCGCGAACAGCCCTTCGTCGTAGGCCACGAGCTCGGGCAGCCCTTGGAACGGCGCCGTGGTCTCCAGGATCAGCTTCTTCATCAAAGTCCTCCTCGCGCAACTGGGTGGCGTTTGTAGGGGCGGTTTCAAACCCCGCCCCTACTGGGTCCCGGCTCTCGCGCGTTCGGCCTACATGGCCCGAACGCACTCGCCCGGGACACGAAAAATGATGCTGCTGCTTCCGTAGGGGCGACGCATGCGTCGCCCTGGGCGAGGCGATGCGGGGCTCCCGGTGCATGATGCGGTCAGGCGGCGGCCTTGCGATTCATCGCGAGGCGGGAATCGACCAGCGCCACCGTCTCGTCGACCACCGGATTGCGCATGCCCTTCTGCGCGGCGATGGCCTGAACCAGCCGGTCCACGCGCTCGATATTCGGCGCACCCGCAAACAGCGCCCGCGCAGCGGAAGAGGGCCGCACCAGGCATTGCGCCGCAGCCGCATATTTCTCGAACGGCACGAGGTCGCTCGGCGATGCGCCGAGCTTGATGCAGAGCTCGCACACCCAGTTGTACACCGCGCGCGACGTTTCGATATCGGAATGCACGGCATCCCTGATGGAGCGGGCGGCATCCTTCTGCACGCAGCGATAATTGCCGGTGAGCAGCATCGCCCATTTCGCCAGCGGGACGAAGATGGAATCGTGCACCTTGAGCTTGACCGGGAGCTCGACCTTGGCGCCGTCGAGGTCGTAGCGGATGGCCTCGATGTCGGCCGCCATCTGGCGCAGGATTTGCGTGTATTTGTCCGAGTCGAACCGCGCCACCTTGAAATTCGTGGGCAACGTGACCTGCAGCACGTTGATCTTCTCGTCCGGCGGCCGAAAGGCCTGCGGGTCCGGGCTGCACAGGGTCACCAGTCCGGGATCGAACTCCTCCCAGACCGTGGCATCGGTGTAGCAGGACCGCAGCTGCTCGGTCGCCACACCCGGGATGCGCTTGAGGTAAGGCAGCGGCGGCATGTTCATGATCGACATGCAGGGAAGCTTGGTTTTCGCCACCGCGTTGAGGAGCTCGCGCACGCCCGGGGAGCGATACTGCGGCTCCTGCATGGCCAAGGCGACCAGGTCGTAGTCCCTCGGGTTGATTGCGGCCGGTCCGTCGGCCGACAGCGTGCCGGGCAGCTTGCGCGAATCGATCTCGACGAGGTCTTTCCGCCCTTTCACCGGCAAGCGCACGCGGGCGCCCTCCTTGTTGATCGCCTCCGCTTCGGCGGGAAGGCACACCAGCTTTATCCTGTTGCCCGCAAACAGCAGCTTGATCGCCAGGAGCGAACCGTAGGAAGCACCCATGATGAGGACATTGCAAGTCGGCACGTACACTGCTCCATTTTTTTGTGGCGAGACGCTCTGCAAGAGGACCGGGGCGCCTTCGCCGGGTCCTTGCTCCTCCCGATGTTATGGAGGAACGCGCTCGCGCGCAACGACCAAGGTACGGCAGCTCGTGGGGCGGGTTAGCCGCAAGTCGGCTGTTGCCAGCCGACTTGTGCAGGCTAACCACCCTACAAAAACGCGGCGAAATCGATCGGCTTGGTGCGGTCGAGGGTGCGGCGCGCCGGCGGCAGCGGATATTTCAGTCCGGTCGCGCAGTTGAAGAGGACCGCCTGCTCCTGCGGGCGAATGCGGCCGTCGCTGAGCGCCTGCTTGAGCGCCGCGTAGGTGGCGGCGCCCTCCGGGCACAGCAGGAAGCCTTCGCTGCGTGCCACCTCGTCGAGCCCCGCCGCGATGGCCGCATCATCGACCGCGATGGCGAACCCGCCGCTCTCGCGCACCGCGCGCAGAATGAGAAAGTCGCCGATCGCCTGCGGCACCCGGATGCCGGCGGCAATGGTATGGGCATCTTCCCAGCGCGGCGCATGCTCCTCGCCGCGCTCATAGGCGCGCACCATGGGGGCGCAGCCCGCGGCCTGAACCGCAATCATGCGCGGGCGCTTGGCGCCGATGAAGCCGATCGCTTCCAGCTCGGCAAACGCCTTCCACATGCCGATGAGGCCGGTGCCGCCGCCGGTCGGATAAAGGATCACGTCGGGAATGCTCCAGCCGAGCTGCTCGGCGAGCTCTATTCCCATGGTCTTCTTGCCTTCGATCCGATACGGCTCCTTCAGGGTCGAGGTATCGAACCAGCCCACCTTTGCCTTGCCTTCGGCGACGATCTTGCCGCAATCGTCGATGAGCCCGTTGACGCGGTACACATTGCCGCCTTGCAGCGCGATCTCGCTGACATTCACTTCCGGGGTGTCGTCCGGGCAGAAGATCGTGCTTCTGATGCCGGCGCGCGAAGCATAGGCGGCAAGCGCCGCGCCCGCATTGCCGTTGGTCGGCATCGCCATGTGGGAGACGCCCAGCGCCTTGGCCATGGAGACCGCCATGACCAGGCCGCGCGCCTTGAACGAGCCGGTCGGCAGCCGCCCTTCGTCCTTGACCAGGATCTCCCGCGCTCCCAGCCTGGCCGCAAGCCTGGGCATGGCCACGATGGGCGTCATCGCCTCGCCCAGGCTGACGATGTTCTCCGCCCGGCGCACCGGCAGAAGCTCGCGGTAGCGCCAGAGGTCGCGCGGCCGCTCGCTCAGCGCGGCCTTGCTCAGCGCCTTGCGGACGCCGGCGAGATCGTAGCGCACCAGGAGCGGCTTGCCGCTCTTGGAAAGGTTGTGCAGCGCATCGGCCGGATACCGCTCGCCGGTGGCGGAGCATTCGAGATGGGTGACGAACGTCTCCCGCTCGGTTCGCAGATTGTCGTCGTCGCGCATCTCTCTTCCCTCCGGGCGCTTTCGCTATTCGGCCGATGTCTTGATCCGGGGTTGGCGCGTCCTGAACACGACGAAATGCGAGAGCGAGAAATTGACCGCAAAGCTCGCGCCTATGGCCAGGAGCTTGGCGAAGAGCACGGGAATCCAATACGAGGCGATGACAAGGGTCGTGGTGTTGGCGATCACGCCGGCAATGCCGGAGAGGACGAATGCCCCGTAGGCGCGCCAGCGCAGCTGCCGGCCGGATTCCGCGGCAAAGGTGATGAAGCAGTTCATCACGTAGGAGCCGGAGACGGCGACCAGCCAGGCGAGGAGGTTCGCCGGGACGAGCGGCAGGCCGAACAGCGTGTACGCCGTGAGGAACACGGTCAGATCGATCAGGGTATTGACGATCCCGACGAGGGCAAAGCTCGCCGCCTTGAGGATGACCGCGCGCCGCTCCCAGGCCGCGGCGAGGCGGGTCCTGTGGCGAGCTATCTCGGCGTGCAGGCGCATTGTGAGGCTCGCCTTAGCACGTCTCGGGCGCGGTCTTCACGCCTTGTGGCCCGTGGGACGCTGTAGGGAGAGGGCAACATCGCCACGCGGTCTCGAATATGGACCGTCGTCCCGGCCAAGCGAGCCCGGCTCACGCCCCCGCGTACGCGGGGGCGGGACCCAGTAATCGACGGCCCGCGTGAATGCACGGGCTCCTTTGATTACTGGATTCCGGCTCTCGCTCGCCGGGCAAAGCCCGCCTCACTCGGCCGGAACGACGGGCACAAATAGCTGCGGCATCAAGCGAGTTGAGTGAGCGGTGATGCGCCTTTGCCCACACTCCTAAATCCGGGTAAGGGTGCGCCGGCAGTCAGCGGATCACAATGGCGGTAGACAGTATCGGAGCGTCAGAGAGCATCGCCGGACCGGCGCAGGCGGGGCTTTCGATTGTGGTTCCGCTGTTCAATGAAGGGAGCAACCTCGCGGCTCTGCATGGGCGGCTCGTCGAGGTGGCGCGGCGGCTCGCTGCTGCTCGGGGCCTTGCGACGGAGGTCGTGTACGTCGATGACGGCAGTGGCGATGCAACGCTCGCGACCGCGCGAGCCCTCGCTGCCGACGCCCTCGACATCCAGATCGTCGCCCTGTCGCGCAATTTCGGCAAGGAGGCGGCCCTCCTCGCCGGGCTCGATCATGCCCGCCGCGGTGGCGTGCTGTTCATGGACGGCGACGGCCAGCATCCGCCGGCTCTGATCGAGAAGCTTGTCGGGCATTGGCTCGATGACGGCTATGACGTGGTCTATACGGCGAAAGCTCACCGGGAGACCGAATCCTGGCTGCTTCGTGCCGGGGTCAAGACCTTCTACAGCCTGATCAACTGGGGAGCGCGCCAGAAGATTCCCGAGGATGCCGGCGATTTTCGCCTGCTCTCCCCGCGTGCCGCCGCCGCGCTCAAGGCGCTGCCCGAGCGCAATCGGTTCTTCAAGGGGCTCGCGAGCTGGATCGGGTTTCGCCAGATCCAGGTCGACTATGAGCCGGCCGAGCGCCTGCATGGAGGCACGACCTGGAACCTCTACTCCTTGATCGGCCTCTCGATCGAGGGGCTCACCTCGTTCTCGGTTGCACCGCTGCGGCTCGCCAGCCTGCTCGGGCTCCTGCTTGCGGCCGCGGCTTTCATCTTCGGCGTGCAGATACTGATAGAGACTTTCGTCTTTGGGCAATCCGTCCCCGGCTATCCCTCGATGATCGTGGGATTGATGGTGCTCGGCGGAGTGCAACTGATCATGATCGGGATCATGGGCGAATATGTCGGCAAGATCCTCTCCGAGATCAAAGGACGGCCGGTCTATTTCGTGGCGGAGCATACGATCAAGAAGGCCGAGATCGCCGCTGCGGACAAGCGCCCGCCGGCGCAATCTGCGGCGGAATAGCGGATTAGAAAGAGATGCGCAGCATCTGGCTGTGCGCCGACGATTACGGCATCTCGCCCGCCGTCAACATTGCCATTCGCGACCTCGTCGTGCGCGGACGGCTCAATGCGACCTCGGCGCTGGTGGTGGCGCCAAGCTGCCATCGTCTCGAGGCGATGGCGCTCGATGCGCTCAATCGCGGCGAGCCGCGCGTCGCCATTGGGCTTCACGTCGCGCTCACCGCGCCTTTCCGGCCGGCAAGCCCGGGCTTCGCACCGCTCACGGACGGCCGCTTCATGTCATTGGGGCGCACGGTCGCGCACGCGTTCCTGCGGCGGTTCAACGCCGATGCGCTAGCCGGCGAGATCGCCGCCCAGCTGCGCGCGTTCGAGCAGGCGTTCGGGCGTGCTCCGGACTACATCGACGGCCATCACCATGTGCATCTGCTGCCGCAAGTGCGCGACGCCGTGCTGGCGGTCGCCAAGGCCGAGGTGCCCGATGCGTGGCTGCGCCAGTGCGGCCGGGCGGGGCGTCTTGCGGCGCGGCTTGGCGACTACAAGGGGTTTTTCCTCGATGCTCTGAGCGGGTCCTTCCGCCGGCGCGCCGCGGCGTTGGGTCTGCGCACCAACCTCTGTTTCGCCGGTGCCTATGCGTTCGCAGAGGATGCGGATTTCGCCGCGCTGTTCCCGCGGTTCCTCGACGGGCTCCCGGATGGAGGCGTGGTGATGTGCCATCCCGGCTTCGTCGATGATGAATTGCGCGGGCTCGATCCGCTCACGACCTTGCGGGAGCGGGAATATGCGTTCCTCGCGGGCGAGATGTTTGCCTCGGTCCTCGCCGCGCGCGACGTCGTGCTGGCGCGCCCCCAATAGCAAGCTCCGGAATATCTCCCCCTGAAAGGGACCTTTCAGGAGGAGGTATGGTGGCGGGATATTTTGCCGCGACGGTCCTTCTGCCGTCACAGGAGCTGCTTACATGGGAGCTGCTTGAATGAGGCGTGCCTTTGCGGAAGGAGCGGAGCCATGACCCCCGAGGAACGCAAGCTTGTTGTCGAGCTGTTCGATCGCCTTGCTACTCTCGAAGACGCCCAGCGCGATCCCGAGGCGGAACGCCTGGTCAAGGATGGGCTGCGCCAGGCGCCAAATGCGCCTTACGCCCTGGTTCAGACGGTGCTGGTGCAGGACGAGGCGCTGCGGCGCGCCAACGCGCGCATTCGCGAGCTGGAAGGCGGAGCAGAAACACCGCCGCGCGACAGCAGCTTTCTCGGCAGCATGCGGGACACGCTGTTGGGCTCGCGCGAGGCCCGCGGCTCGGTTCCATCGGTGAAGCCTGGCACCCCTTCCGCGGGAGCCGCGTCCGCCATGTCGCCGGCGTGGCGCACCGGCGTGCAATCGCCGGCGGCCGCTCCACCACCCATGCAGGCCGGTCCGGCTCCTGCTTATGGCGCCCCCATGGGCTTTGGCGCCCCCATGGGAATGGGAGGCTCTTTTCTCGGGACTGCCGCCTCGACCGCGGCTGGTGTCATCGGTGGAGCCTTACTGCTTGACGGGATCCGCTCCATGATGGGTCATTCCGCCGCGCATGCCGCCTCCGGCCCGAGCGCCCAGTCGGCCCTCGATGCGCCCAGCGCCAGCCCGTGGAGCGGCGATCCTGGCGGCGGTCAACTCTCGCATGAGGCCGGCCTCGACGACATCGGCGGGCCGTCATCGGGGGCGACGGATTCGTCATCGAGTTCGCTTCCTCGATGACAGCGGCGGCGACTATCAGAATGCCGGCGACTTCGACGATTCCGACGATGGCGGGGTCGACATGGACGACGGCGGCGGCACGCAAGACGTGTGACGCTAGAGCACGATGACCTTGGTGCCGATCTTCACCCTCTGATAAAGGTCGATGACGTCCTCGTTGCGCATGCGTATGCACCCCGATGAGACCTGGTTGCCGATGGTCCATGGCTCGTTCGAGCCGTGGATGCGATAGAGCGTAGAGCCGAGATACATGGCGCGAGCGCCGAGAGGGTTGTCAGGGCCGCCGGCAATGTGACGCGGCAGGTCGGGCCGGCGCTTGAGCATCTCCTCGGGGGGAGCCCAATCCGGCCATTCCCGTTTGTCGGAAATGTTATGCGCCCCGGCCCAGGTGAACCCCGGACGGCCCACGCCGATGCCGTAGCGCAGCGCTCGGCCCGGCCGTTCCACCAGATAAAGCAGGCGCTCCTGGGTGTTGATGATGATTATGCCGGGCGCTTCACGGATACGAAGGACGCACGCTGGTTCATGTACGCTGTACCCTACGCTGTTACCCTGCTCGACTGAACGAGCCCCGGCAGCCGTCACTTTGAGATCAACGGACTGCGCCGGCGAAGCAGCACGATGGCGTGTAATGGTAAAAATCACGCTTGCTTGCCCGCAGGACGATGAATGGCGAGCAATGCGAACAACGAGAGCAGCGCAAAGGCAGCGACGATGGCAAGCACGCTTGCATCCGAGCCGCGCTCCGCCGCGAAAGCGAGCGCGAAGGGAGCGATCGCCTGCATCGCCAGGAAGGCTCTGCCGAGGCGTCCCATGGTATGGCCGTAGCCCGCCGGTCCGAACAGCGCGAGAGGCACTGCTCCGCGCGCGATGGTGAGAAGGCCGTTCGCCATCCCGAACATGACCATGAAAACGGTGGCCACGATGGCAGATATGCCGAACAGCGCGAACAGAGCGCAGGCGAGGACCAGCATCCCTACCGCAAACCGTGCCACATTGAGGGGGTGAACGCGCCGCGCGAATGCGAGCTCGCCGATCCGCGCCATGACCTGCGAGGGTCCAAACAGCGCCCCGATGGCAACCACGGTCGCTGCATCCATGCCGGCGCGACGGAAGATCGCCAGGAGATGAGCGGACAATCCGGAGGGCACAAAGGCATAAGTCGCAAAGGCTCCGGCCAACAACAGAAACGGCAAGCCTTTTGCCGGGAGCACCGCAGCGGGCGCCGGTGGACGAGCTTCCCGGTCGAGCGAAGCTCCCGCCCGCGAGCGCGGCAATGCAACCGCGAGCAACGGCGCAGCCACGCACGCAAGCAGCGCGGCATAGACCAGGTAAGCGCCGCGCCATCCCACGCTCGCGATGAGGAACTGGGTGGCAGGCCAGCTGACCGTCGAAGCAAATCCGCCGACAAGCGTCAGCGCAGTGATGGGCTGCCTTGCATCAGCCCCGAAGATGCGTCCGAGGGTGGAGAACGCAGGATCATAGAGCGACATGGCAATCGCCGCGCCGAGCAGAATCCACACCGCGATGTAGGCGGCCGGGTGCTGCGCGTAAGGGAGCGCAACAAGGCCCAGCGCCGCGACAACCGAGCCGGCGGGCATGACACGATGACCGCCATGCCGATCGATGAGCGCTCCTACGCGCGGCGAGACGAGCCCCGCTGTGAACAGCGCGAGGGAGAAACCGCTCATCGCGAATGTCATCGACCAGCCGCGGTCGGCAGCGATCAGGGGCACGGTCAATACCGGCGGGTAGAACAACGCCCCCCAAGCGAGGATTTGCGTCACGCCCAACACCGGAACGGCGCGCCATGGCCCGAAGATGATTGCGCGAAACGAGCCCATGGGGACCGGCAGCTGAGAGAGGCCGCGACGCAGGACGCCGCTCTTCAAGAGGACGATCCTCTATATCGGCTTGACCATCGCGGTTGCGGTCGAAGACTCGAGGAGGTCGAATTGCCGGCTGCCGCGGATGGCGTCCGGCACGTCCTTGGGCATGCAGCGGACATAACCCAAGCGGCCGAAAAACTCCGCCTCCGACCGCGTGACCAGATACATCGCGCGGCATTTGTATGCGCGTGCTTCCGCCTCGATCATCTCGACGATGCTGCTGCCCATCCCAGCCATCCGCAGCGGCGGCAGTGTGATGACCGAATGCAGAAGCCCGTCCGGGGGGTGAAGCTCGAGGCCGCCGAAACCGACCGGCACGTCGGTCGCGGTCTCAAATCGCCAAAACATGTGACGGGGACCGGCCACGTCGTCAGCGGGCAAGCCTGCCTTGGTGAGCGCGGTCCTAAGCCCGTCGCGCTCCCAGGGCGCAAGCGGCGTCGCAAGCAGCCCGCGCATGCCGTCACCTCGGCGATCTGTCCAGCAAACTGATAATTTGTGTTGCTTCTCGCGGCTGCGGCCCCTCATGCATGCGGGCCGCAACGCACAAAGACGCCGGTTCCATACCGCGAATTGATCTCGGGATCGACGAACTTGAGAATCATCACGCGGCCGTCCAAGGAGACGATCTCACGGTCCTGCGGTCCGGGGGTTTGTCCCGCCGGGCCAATGTAGTCATGCCCGTTCTGGCTCCCCTTCAGGCGGAGCTCCTGCAATTGCGCGGAATCGGCAAGGTACATCATCACGCCGCCGGTCGGGCCCTGGCCGATCACGAACGGCTGCTTGCACTGCCCACGCGCGTTGGCCTCGGTACGCGTTCGGTCCTCCGGCTTGTGATAGGCCGCATAACCCCAACGCCCGATAATCTCGGAGGGGCGTACGCGCGCGGGGATTTCCGGCGGCAGCGCGACGGGCGTTGTTTGTTGTTGAGGGGTGGTGGTGCAGGCACCAACCGTCATTGCCAAACACGCAAGTGCGAGGGCACAAAATCTCCGAAGTCCCATCGCGAACTCTTCCCTGACTCCTGCCCGCGACGTCGGGAGCGAATGACAAGCTTGCGGACAACCCTAACCGTTGTAACAGACGTAAGGTTAACGAGACAGTAGCTTTCGCATCCCGCCAGTGAGCATCGGCCGTACGATCCCGCCTCGGCAATGGATTAGGGCCAAGGAGAGGCGGATATGAGGCAACGATTGCGTAGGGGCGACGCATGCGTCGCCCTCTTCCGAGGCGGCACAAAACTGGGCGAGGCATGAGGGGCACCCCAAAAAATGCCTTGCATTTTTTGGGGACCCCGACTCGCCCCTACGAACGGACATTTGCCTGCACCGCCGTCTGGGGTAAGCGCCTTGACAGTTGCGGCGCCGCACCCTATTTGCGCTTGGCACTCAGCCATCTTGAGTGCCAACACCCTCAAGTTCCGCTCACTACTGAAGTGCGCCAGGCGCCTGCGAGGAGAATATGGCCAAGACCAAGTTTCGTCCGCTGCATGACCGCGTGGTGGTCAAGCGTATCGATGCCGAGGAGAAGTCCAAGGGGGGAATCATCATTCCCGATACTGCCAAGGAAAAGCCGTCCCAGGGCGAGGTCGTCGCCGTCGGTCCAGGAGGCCGGGACGAGAGCGGCAAGGTGATCAAGCCCGACGTCAAGGCTGGCGACGTGGTTCTGTTCGGCAAGTGGTCCGGCACCGAGGTGAAGCTTGACGGGGAAGAGCTCCTGATCATGAAGGAGTCCGACATCATGGGCGTGCTGGCCTGAGGCGAGAGCCCTTATTTGCAGGCCCGCTTTTCCCGTGCCGCGTGCACAAGCAATGTCGGGCTCATCAGCTTGAATGCGATAACCCAACGGAGTGAACTGAAATGGCTGCAAAAGAGGTGAAATTTTCCAGCGAGGCGCGCGACAAGTTGCTGCGCGGCGTCGATGTCCTCGCCAATGCCGTCAAGGTGACGCTGGGGCCCAAGGGCCGCAACGTTGTCCTTGATAAGAGCTTCGGCGCCCCGCGCATCACCAAGGATGGTGTGACCGTGGCGAAGGAGATCGAGCTGGAGGACAAGTTCGAGAACATGGGCGCGCAGATGGTGCGCGAGGTCGCCCAGAAGACGAACGATCAGGCCGGCGACGGCACCACGACGGCAACGGTGCTCGCGCAGGCCATCGTCAAGGAAGGCGCCAAGGCGGTTGCGGCCGGGATGAACCCGATGGACCTCAAGCGCGGGATCAACATTGCGGTCTCGGCAGTGGTCAAGGACATCGAGCGGCGCGCGAAGAAAGTCGGCTCCTCTTCCGAGGTGGCCCAGGTCGGCACGCTTGCTGCCAACGGCGACAGCAAGGTCGGCAAGATGATTGCCGAGGCGATGCAGAAGGTTGGCAACGAAGGGGTGATCACGGTCGAGGAGGCCAAGGCGCTCGACACCGAGGTCGAGATCGTCGAGGGCATGCAGTTCGATCGCGGCTATCTCTCGCCGTATTTCATCACCAACGCCGAGAAGATGGTGGCCGAGCTCGAGGATGCCTTCGTGCTGCTGCACGAGAAGAAGCTCTCCGGCTTGCAGACCATGTTGCCGGTGCTCGAGGCCATCGTGCAGGCGGGCAAGCCCCTGCTCATAGTCGCCGAGGATGTCGAAGGCGAGGCGCTGGCGACGCTGGTGGTCAACAAGTTGCGCGGCGGCCTCAAGGTCGCAGCGGTCAAGGCGCCCGGCTTCGGCGACCGACGCAAGGCAATGCTGGAAGACATCGCCGTTCTCACCGGCGGTCAGCTGATCTCGGAGGATCTCGGCATCAAGCTCGAGAACGTGACCACCTCGATGCTGGGCCGCGCCAAGCGGGTCATCATCGAGAAGGAGAAGACCACGATCGTCGATGGCGCCGGCAAGAAGAAGGACATCGAGGCCCGCGTCGGCCAGATCAAGCAGCAGATCGAGGAGACCACCTCCGACTATGACCGCGAGAAGCTGCAGGAACGCCTGGCCAAGCTTGCAGGCGGCGTTGCGGTGATCCGCGTCGGCGGTGCAACCGAGATCGAGGTCAAGGAGAAGAAGGATCGGGTCGAGGACGCCCTCAACGCTACCCGCGCCGCGGTCGAGGAAGGCATCGTTCCGGGCGGCGGCGTTGCGCTCCTGCGCGCCAAGCGCGCCATCGGCAGGATCACCAACGACAATGCCGACGTCCAGGCCGGCATCAACATCGTGCTCAAGGCGGTCGAGGCTCCGGCACGCCAGATTGCGGAGAACTCCGGAATGGAGGGCTCGGTGGTCGTCGGCAAGATCCTCGAGAACAAATCCGAGACCTTCGGCTTCGATGCCCAGAGCGAAAGCTACGTCGATCTGGTCGACAAGGGCATCATCGATCCTGCCAAGGTGGTGCGCGCGGCGCTGCAGGATGCGGCTTCAGTCGCCGGCCTGCTCGTGACCACGGAGGCAATGGTTGCAGAGCTGCCGAAGAAGCCTTCGGCCACCCCGGCCATGCCCGGCGGCGGGATGGGCGGGATGGATTACTGATCCAGCCTCAATCTTTCTGCCAACAACGAAGGAGCGCGGCGCGGCCGCGCTCCTTTCTTTTTTAAAAGCAAGTAGGCGGGGCTGCTCAATCGTGAATGGCCGACCAGCCGGTTCCAATCTTTGCTGCTGATAACCATTCGACCATCCGGCTTGCGTCCGGCGTGCCCTCTTCCGGCGCCCAGTCGGCGAACTCATTCGGCCGGTAAGGTCCGGGCTTGATCTCCATTACTGCGGTTTCCTGTTCCAGAACGACGAAGCCGTGCCACACGCCGGCAGGGATTTGCGCGATGCGTGCGCCGCCACTCAGCGCGATGCGATCCGACAGGCATCCGCTCCCATCGAACCTCAACAGATCGCCGCGACCTTGCAGCAGAATGAGGAGCTCCCATTGCTGGGAGTGATGATGCGGACGAACATAAGAGCCGGGTTGCAGCACGATCATGAGCCGCTGGACCTGGTCCTCGTGGCCGCTGTGCAGCAGCAGATGCGTCCGCCGGCGCGGCGCCTTTTCGGCCTCGCTGGCCAACGCGGCAATCCGGGACTCGTCAACCAGCTGGATGCGTTGCGCCTCTGGCATTTATTTCTCCCACCGTGCGCATGAGCGCCGCGGCCGTACGCAGCAGAGGTCCATCCTGCCCCGCCGCACCGACCAGCTGCACTCCGAGCGGAAGCCCGTGTTGTCCCCGCAACAGCGGCAGCGACACGGAAGGAAGCCCTGTCAGTGTCCAGAGGGTGCAGAACGAGGGGTCTCCGGTCGCGCTCAGCCCTTTGGGCGCCACCCCCGCCGTTGCAGGGGTGAGGATCGCGTCATGCTCGGCCAGGATTTCGGCGAGCCTCGCCGCGTACCGGTTGGCTTTGGCGAGCGCGGCAAGATAATCGAGCGCCTTGATGCTGCGGGCATGACTGAGAAGCTCGCGCATCGCGGCGCTCGGCTCACCGCGAGCCACAAACGGCGCGAGATGATGCGCCATGTCGGTTGCCATGATGGTGCGATGCACGTCCCAGGCCTCGGCGAAGCTTTCGCCGAGATCGACTTCCGCCGCGGCCGGACCGAGCGCTTTCACAAGCTGATCGAAAGCCGCCCGGGTCTCGGCATCGGCCTTGTTCCAGATCGGGCTGCGCACGAAGGCAAAGCGCGGCGCGGCCGATGGACGCTCCTTTTCCACATGCCGGAAGCCCGCAGCCGCGAACGGGCGAGTATCCGGGTCGGCAGCATCCGGACCGGCAATCACGTCCAGGATGAGCGCCAGGTCATCGAGCGAGCGGGCGAATGCGCCCATATGGTCGAGCTTGGGCGACAGTGTCAGCACGCCCGCACGCGAGATCAGGCCGTGACTGGGCTTTATGGCGAAGACGCCGCAGAAAGCGCCAGGGCGGATCGTCGATCCATTCGTCTGCGACCCGAGCGCAAGCGGCACCATATCCGCCGCAACCGCCGCAGCCGAGCCGGACGAGGATCCACCGGGCGTGCGGCTTGGGTCGCGCGGATTGCGAGTCGGGCCCGGATGGTAATACGCAAACTCCGTCGTTGCCGCCTTTCCGATGATGATGGCGCCGGCGGCGCGCAGCTTTGCAACCACGGTGGCATCATGTCGCGGCCGCCGCCCGGAGGCGAGCGGGGAACCCAGCTCGGTGGGATAATCCGCGGTGTCGATGATGTCCTTGATGGCAACCGGAACGCCGTGCAGCGGTCCAAGCAACCGGCCCTGCGAGCACTGCTCCTCGAGGGCGCGCGCCTGAGCAAGCACATGATCGCGATCGACATGGACGAAGGCTTTGAGCTCCCCGTCCTGCGCCGCGATTCGATCGAGACAAGCGCGTGCATAGTGCTCAATGGAGATGGCGCCGCTTGCGATCTTGGCGCTGGCCGCGGTTGCGGTAAGGCTCGCGAGTCCCTCGTCGGCCATGGCGTTCTCGGCCCTTATTCCCGGCATTGGGGGTGCAAGACGCGACCGATTAGCATGAAGTACCGATCCTCGTCGCCAGTGAACTGACGAGGAAACGGGCCCGGGCTGCCGAGCGGCCGCAAATTCGACATCTCCGCGCTTGGATTGTAATCCACCCCCATCCTAATTCCCGGCACACCTTTCCGCAGGAGAGATCCCGTGTCACGCCTCTTCTCCGCGCTTGCGACCATTTGGCGGCTTGCATGGCCGTACTTTTACTCCAACGACCGCTGGCCCGGCCGTATTCTGCTCGGGTCCGTGATCGCGATCGAGCTTTCGATCGTGGCCATTAACGTCATGCTCAACCAATGGAACAATCGCTTCTACAATGCGCTGCAGGAGCGCAACTGGAACGCGTTCGTGAGCGAGCTCTTGTTCTTCTGCGCACTGGCAGCGGCGTATATCGTGCTTGCGGTCTACCAGCTTTACCTCAATCAATGGCTGCAGATTTGCTGGCGCCGCTGGATGACCCGGCAATATCTCGATCATTGGCTCGCGGGCGCCAATCACTACCGCATGCAGCTCCTCGGCGACGCAGCTGATAACCCGGATCAGCGCATCTCAGAGGACATCAACCTCTTTATTGATCGTACCCTCTCGATCACCGTCGGCCTCCTGAGCGCAGTCGTAACGCTCTGCTCCTTCGTCGCGATCCTGTGGACGCTATCAACGATCGCGCCGCTTACGATGTTTGGCCACAGCTTCGTCATCCCCGGCTATCTGGTCTGGGCGGCGCTCCTTTACGCGATCGTCGGAACTCTGCTGACGCATCTCGTCGGATGGCCGCTGGTCTCGCTCAATTTCCGCCAGCAGCGCTTCGAAGCGGATTTCCGCTTCAACCTTGTGCGGGTGCGGGAGAATTCCGAGCAGATTGCCCTGCTCGCAGGGGAATCGGCGGAGCGCGATCGGCTGCTCGATCGCTTCAGCCGGATTGTCGGGAACTGGATGCTGATCATGACGCGCACCAAGCGCCTCACGTTCCTGACCGCGGGTTACTCGCAGGTCTCGGTCGTCTTCCCGTTCGTGGTGATCAGTCCCGCCTATTTCGCCGGCGCGGTCCAGCTGGGCGGACTGATGCAGACGGCATCTGCATTCAACAGCGTGCAGACGGCATTGTCGTTCTTCATCACTGCCTATCGGCAACTTGCGGAATGGCGGGCGGTGATTGCGCGCCTCGAGGGCTTCAACGTCGCTGTCGAAAAGGCGCAAGCCGTTGCAAAGGCGCAGCCGGTGATCGAGCTTGTGCCGCAGGCGGAGCGGGCACCGCTGGCGATCGATGATCTCCTGGTACGTCTGCCGCAGGGCAAGCCCGTGGTGACCACGCACAATATCACCGTCGCAAAAGGCGAAAGCGTGCTGGTCACTGGGCCCTCCGGCTCCGGCAAATCGACATTGTTCCGGGCGATTGCGGGCATCTGGCCGTTCGGGGCAGGCACGATCCGGGTTCCCAGCGGAGCCAAGGTGATGATGCTTCCGCAGCGGCCCTATTTTCCCATCAACACGTTGGCGGCGGCTGTCACCTATCCGGCAGAGCCCGGCACGTTTCCCGGCGAGCGGGTGGCGGAAGTGATCTCGGCCGTTGGCTTGCCTGATTTGGCGGAGCGGCTGGGCGAGGAGGCGCACTGGAACCGCATGCTCTCGCTGGGAGAGCAGCAGCGCCTCGGCATTGCACGTGCGATCCTGCTCGCTCCGGACTATCTCTTTCTCGACGAGGCGACCGCCTCCCTCGACGAGCCGGCGGAGGCCGCTCTCTACCGCCTGCTGGCACAGCGACTGGCCGGAACGACCATCGTATCGATCGGCCACCGCTCGACCTTGGCTGCGTTTCACCACCGCGGGCTCGTGCTCGCGCGCGAGGGTGACCATCACAGCATGCACGAAAAAGCCCTTGTCGCGGCCGAATAGCGCGCGAATCAAAGTCCGGCCTCGAGCTTGCTGTAAAGCGCGTTGCTGCGGGAAAATACGTAATCGAGCTGCATTACGGAAACGTGATCGGCCCCGTTTTCGCGCAACAGCGTGGCGAGGGCATGAACATATTGCGGGGGGCAGTGCAGGGTGAGCATGCCGGAAGAGGTCGGGCCGCCGAACGGCGCCTCGACCCCGAAACGCTGCTTGGCTTGTGCAAGAAGGGCGTCATCACAGGCCGCAAATCGGGTGCGCACCTCCCTTACTGCGCCCGCGCGCTTCTGCGCCGCGATGCGGTCGAGCACGATGCGAGCCGTATCGCGCTCCCGCGCACCCCATGAAGCTCGCCGCGAAGCGACGAGGCTCGCCTGCGAGCGCAGGATGATTCCATCCTCGATCACTTTCAGTCCGTTGGCGGCAAGGGTTGCGCCGGTCGTGGTGATATCGACGATAAGCTCGGCGGTGCCCGCTGCCGGTGCACCTTCCGTCGCGCCGGAGCTTTCCACGATGCGATAGTCGGTAATGCCGCGGGCAGAAAAAAAAGCCCGGGTGAGGTTCACGTATTTCGTCGCAACCCGCATCTTGCGCTCGTGCTTGAGGCGGAAGGCGGTGGCAACGTCATCGAGATCAGCCATGCTGCGCACATCGATCCAGGCCTGCGGTACGGCGACGACAACGTTGGCATGTCCGAAACCCAAATCGTCGATGAAGATGATGCGCTGATCGGGGTCCGCAATGAGCTCGTGCACGAGGTCGCGTCCGGTGAGGCCGAAATGCGCAGCACCCTCCGCCAGAGCCTCCACGATCTCGGCAGCGGAGAGATAGGCCACGCCGATGGCGGGAAGATCGGCGATGCTGCCGCGATAATCGCGCGCTCCGCGCGGCTTGATGAGGGTGAGTCCCGCGCGCGCGAAAAAGCACTCCGCGTTCTCCTGCAGCCGCCCTTTGGCCGGTACGGCGATGATGAAAGCTTCGCTCATCTATCGCCCCGAAGCGTCGCGAGCCGCTCGATCCACACGGCGAACCCGACTGCGGGGATGGGCTTTGCACTGCCAAGCCGCGTAAGCAATCCGTCGTAACGCCCGCCCGCCACGAGCTGGCCGGCTATTCGACCCTGCGAATCGTGTAGCTCGAATACGACCCCGGTATAGTAATCAACGCCTCGGCCAAAGGCGGTGGCGAACTGGATTCGATCGACGGCAACCCCGCGAGCGGCCAGAAAGCCGGTGCGGTTCTCAAACAGATCGAGCGCGGCGTCGAGTGCAATCTTGGTATCGTCGGCGAATGCGCGCAGCTCCGCCGCGGCCTCGTCCGGGTCGCCGCTGATCGCCAGGAATCGTTCGATCAGAGCGCGAGCTTCCCGCGGCAGTGAAGTCTTGGCGCCGAGCGCCGCCTGCTCGAGGAAGCGGTCGGCGATCTCCCCTACCGATCGCCCGCCAACAGCAGTGATGCCGGCAATCGAAAGGAGATCAGTCACCAGGGCATGCGCCGCTTTGGGGTCCGATCCCGCAACAGCGTTGAGGACGCCCTGATATTCAGGCGCTGCTTGAACCGCACTCACGGCAAGCAGGTCCAGGTCCTGAGCCAGACTGGATTTGTGATTGAAATCCTTGATGAGGCGACGCTTCCATGCCGGCGCCAGGTCGAGCGCGGCGATGAAGGCTGAAAACAGACCGACGTCGCCCAGATGAACCGCGGGCTCCTCAAGGTTGAAATGGGCTGCGGCCTCAAGCCCGAGCGCAAGCATCTCCGCATCTGCCGCCGCGGTATCAGCGCGTCCAAAAAATTCGATGCCGGCCTGCTGGAATTCGCTCGCCCCGTCCGTCTCCGCTCTCGGGTACCGAAAAACCGGGCCAAGGTAGCAGAATCCCTGCGGCCGCCCGACGGCGGGGGAGGCAAGATACTCGCGCGAGACCGGGATCGTCAGATCGGGGCGCAGACACAGCTCGTGACCTTGCGCATCACTTGTCAGATACATGCGTTTGCGGATGTCTTCGCCGGATAGATCCAGGAAGGGTCCCGCGGGCTGCAGAATCGGCGGCGCAACCCGCCTATACCCGGCGCGCTCGAACGTCGCGATCAGCGCATCATTCGGCGTGCCGTCGGCAGCGCTCATCCCGGGGTCCTCGGCGGAAATTCTTGCTGTGGGGAGCGGCGTTTAGCATGCGCGGAGCCGCATTTCGACGGCAAAACTCAGACGCGCTTAATACCGGCCGCGGTCAGCTTAACCGAATGGCTCATCGCCAGTCGCCGAGCACCGCCCCGACGAGGGCGAGTGCGGCAACAGCGGCCGTATCCGCGCGCAGAATGCGAGGTCCAAGGGATATCCGCACCGTGTTGGGCAGTGCGTTGAGCATCCGGCGTTCCTCGGGCGCAAAGCCGCCCTCAGGCCCGATCAGGACCGCAAGCGGGATGGAACCGTCACGGCTGCCCGGCCGCATTGCAGAAAGTGCCGCCACGGGGTCCGCAACGTCTGCCTCCTCATCACAGAAAATCAGCAGCCGGTCAGCGTTGCGCTCCGCGACCATGCGCTCCAGGCTCAGGGGGGAAGCAATCTCGGGGAGCGCCAGGATGCCGCACTGTTGAGCGGCCTCGATTGCGTTTGCTCGCAGGCGCGCAAGATTGACGCGGCTCGCCTGGGTGTATTGCGTGATCACGGGCTGCAGGCGAGACGCCCCCATCTCCACAGCCTTTTGCGCCATGTAATCGAGCCGGGCATGCTTGAGCGGGGCAAACAGATAATGCAGATCGAAGGCGACGCTCTGCTCGCGGGTGCGCCGTTGGATGCTCAGCGCAACTGCGCGCTTTCCCGCCTGCGCCAGGGACGCACGCCATTCCCCGTCCCGCCCATTGAAAACCAGGACCTCATCTCCGGCCTTCAGCCGCAAAACGTTTACGACATGGTTCGCCTGTCCGGCGTCCAGGGTTAGGTTCTCTCCCGGTTTAAGGGGAGAATCGACGTAGAGGCGAGGGGTACGAAAGTCATGGACGGGCATGGCGGTGAAATGCGACAAGCTGCCTCAATCGACGCGGTGCAGGAAAATTAGCACTGATTCGATATGAGACCGGGCGGTTAGGAGCTCCATCCTCACTGGACCGCTGTCGATTCCTGCCGATTTGCCGTGTTATCGCCGGAATCAAAATGCTGTTAATATCTGGGCCGCAGCATCGGTAAAAACCGTATCGAAGGCCCGGGGGAAAGTCATGGCGCTGAGCCGGGTTCTGCCACTCGCTGTTGCGCTGGCCCTTATCGCGTTTGGGCCGGCCAAGGCGCAGTTCGGCGGCATGCCGGGTATGCCCGGCTCACCGGGGATGTCGGGGATGCCCGGGATGCCGGGAGCACCTGGAATGCCGGGCGGGGTACCCGACGGGCAAGGACTGTCGGGATTCAGCGCCCCGCAGCAGCCGCCGCCGGCCTGCCAGCAGATCATCACCTATCGTGACGAGACCGCAAAGCACGGCCAGGCGTTGCAGGCCGCGGGCAAGAAGAAACCGCCTCCCGACGAAGCCTGCAAGCTGTTCAAGGCCTTCATTGCGGCTGAGACGAAGTTCCTCAAGGCGCTCGAGCAGAATAGCGCAACGTGCGGGGTGCCCGCCGAGGTCATCAAGCAGGTCAAGCTGGGCCACAGCAGAGCGTCGGAGACGGCGAAGCATGTTTGCGACGCGGCGGCGCAGGGGCCGCGGCCGACAGGCCCCAGCCTGAGCGACGCTCTGGGAGCTACTCCGACGGTGCCGGACTCCTCCAACGCACGCGGGCAGGGGACCTTCGACACGCTGGAAGGCAGCCCGCTCGGGCGATGACCCAAGGCGCAGGTCGCGTCGCGGACGCGACCGGCAATTGGGTCGACAGCATCGCCCCAGGTTGGACGCGGCCCTATCTTCGTCTCGCCCGGCTCGATCGTCCCATAGGCTCCTGGCTTCTGTTGATTCCCTGCTGGTGGTCTGTCGGAATGGCCGCCGTGCACGCCGGAACGCAGGTGAATGTCTGGCACCTCATTCTCTTCTTACTCGGCGCCTTTGCCATGCGCGGCGCAGGCTGTACCTGGAACGACATCGTCGATCGCGATCTCGATGCGCGTGTCGAGCGCACGCGCTCACGGCCAATCCCATCAGGGCAGGTCACCGTCCTGGCGGCGGGCATTTTTCTGGTGCTGCAAGCCCTCATCGGGCTTGCCGTGCTGCTGCAGTTCAACAGCTTCACCCGCTATGTCGGCCTCGCCTCGCTTGGCGTGGTCGTGATCTATCCGTTCATGAAACGCGTGACTTACTGGCCGCAGATCGTGCTTGGTCTCGCGTTCTCCTGGGGGGCCTTGATGGGCTGGCCGGCAACATTTGCTCGGCTCGGCCTGCCCGCGCTCCTCCTCTACGCCGGGTCGATCGCCTGGGTCATCGGCTACGATACCATCTATGCGCATCAGGACCGCGATGATGATGCGCTGATCGGGATCAGATCGACGGCGCTCCTGTTCGGTCCGCGTACCAAGCCCATGCTCCTTCTCTTTTACGGCTGTGCTGTGATCCTCCTCGTGCTCGCCGCATGGACTGCCGGCGGCCGCGCCATTGCGGCGGCGGGGCTTGCCTTGTTTGCTGTGCATCTTGCGTGGCAGATCGCCCGGCTTGACATCGACGACCCCGACAACTGCCTTGCGGTGTTCAAGTCAAACCGCGATGCCGGGCTTGTCCTGTTTGCCGCGCTCGCGCTTCAAGCGGCGTTCAATTCCGCGCAATGATCTCGCGCTCGCCCGCATGGATCCTCGCCATTCTGGCCAAGGAGCCATGCCCGCGTCGCAACGGGATCGACGCGCGCCGCCCCCGCATGGAGCTGCGTCGCCGCCGACCGATCGGGCTCCCTGTCCAAACGCGATCGAGACGCGCGAAGGCTTCGCGCAGCCGTCCATCGGACTGCACGACCAGGAGCGGCAGGCCGAGCGCTCGCGCCCAGGACCGCCAGTCCGCAACGACGTCGCTGTTCTCGCAAGCGCGGCAAAGGGTCAGCGACAGCGCGGGGTCATTGTGCTCGAGCACAACGGCAATCACCGCTTCCGATGTCGACGTTGCCGGCTCCATTCGAAGCACCACCCCCAGATAGAGGTTGACCGGCAGATTGACCGACATCTTGATGCCGCCGACCATGCGGCGCAGAACTACACGTTCGCGGTGGAGCTCGACCTGTCGGACCTGCTCATCGGCGGCGCGGTCTGCGTCGACGAAGCGCACGGGCAGTGCGAAAGGGTCGAGCCGTTCGGCACGGCTCGACCCCACGGCCCTTCCGGTTGTCGCTTGACGCCTCAAGCCTTATCTCCCCACCGGGTAGGCCCCGGTTTCTTTTTGCTCCCGCCGGAGTTTTCCCCCGATCCGTTGCCGCGAGAATGCCTCCGAGTTGTCGGAATCCGCTTAAGGTTCCTGGTTAATCGCCGGTATTGTCCTCGCTAGCGCGACTCATGCTTGACGGGAGGTTGCCGGCTTGTTTCTGATTCATGTCTTCACTGCTTGATACTTCCACGCTGACGGAGCTTGCGGAGCGTCTCGTGTCCGCGGCTCGGCGCGCCGGGGCCGATGCCGCCGACGCGGTTGCGGTGCGGTCGGTCTCGCTGGGCATCGAGGTGCGCGATGGTGCAGTCGAGGAATCGGAACGCTCGGAGGGAGACGATGTGGGGCTGCGGGTGCTCGTGGGCCGGCGACAGGCCGTCGTCGCGACGAACGATATCAAGGCCGATGCATCCGAGCTCGCTGCTCGCGCTCTGGCGATGGCGAGAGCAGCGCCGGAGGATCCGTTCGCGGGACTTGCAGATCCCCAATTGCTGGCCCGCGACATCCCGGATCTCGATCTGCTCGATCCGGAGCTTCCCAGCGTCGCCACGCTGGAAGCCCGCGCCAGGTCGGCGGAGGCTGCCGCGCAGGAGATCAAAGGGGTAACGAAATCCGGCGGTGCATCGGCATCGGCCGGGATCGGCGGGATGGTGCTGGTGACGAGTGGCGGGTTTCGCGGCGCCTATCTCAGTTCGGGTCAGAGCATCTCGATGACGGCTATCGCTGGAGAAGGTACTGCGATGGAGCGCGACTACGATCATTCCAGCGCGCTGCATGGTGCCGATCTCGAAACGCCGGAGAAAGTCGGGCGCACGGCCGGAGAGCGTGCCGTCGCCCGGCTCAATCCGCATAAAGTGGCAACCAAACGCGTGCCCGTCGTATTCGACCGCCGGGTCGCGGGTTCGCTCATCGGGCATCTTGCCGGTGCGATCAACGGCGCTGCGGTCGCGCGCAAGACGAGCTTCCTCAAGGACAAGCTTGGCGAGCGGCTGTTTCAGCCAGGCATTCGCGTGGTTGACGATCCGTTGCGCCCGCGCGGCCTGCGCTCTCGTCCCTTCGATGCCGAGGGCGTGGCCGGCAAGGCACGAGCGATGGTGGAGGACGGGGTGCTCACGTCCTGGTTCCTCGACTGCGCAACCGCCCGCGAGCTCGGATTGATAACGACCGGCCACGCCCAGCGGGGTGTGTCGTCCACGCCGTCGCCCGGATCCACCAACCTGCATCTCACGCCCGGCGCCGATCCGCCCGACGTCCTGATCTCCGACATTGCGGAAGGCTTCTTCGTCACCAGCCTCATCGGCACGGGCGTGAATCAAGTCACCGGCGATTACAGCCGGGGTGCATCGGGTTTCTGGATCGAGAACGGCAAGCGCAGCTTCCCGGTCAGCGAAGTGACCATTGCCGGCAATCTCCTCGACATGTTTCGGGTACTTTCGCCCGCCAATGACCTCCAGTTTCGTTTCGGGATCGACGCGCCGACGGTGCGCGTGGAGGGTCTCACGGTTGCCGGACGGTAATTCCGCGCCTGATGACATCGGCGTGCGCGACCGTCTGGCCGAGGCCGTGCGGGAAGCTGGCCTGTTGGCGCTCACCACTTTTCGCGGCGAGCTCAAGAGCTGGATCAAAGGGAAGTCGTCGCCGGTCAGCGAAGCCGATCTTGCGGTAGATGTGCTGCTGCGCGAACGGCTGCTGGCCATCCGCGAAGCGGCTTGGCTGTCGGAGGAAACGGAGGACGATCCGGTGCGACTGCAAAAGCTGGAAGTATGGGTGGTGGATCCGATCGACGGCACGCGAGCGTATCTCGCGGGGTCGCCCGACTGGGTGATATCGGCTGCGCTGGTCCGACACGGCCGTCCCGTCGTTGGCGCAATCTATGCCCCGGTATCGGACGAGCTGTTTCTTTCCGCGGCAGGAACAGGGGCTACCCTCAACGACAGACCGATCCGTTCGACCGACGGCGACAACATCGCCGGCGCACGGTTCTCAGGCGCAAAGCAGCGTTTGGACAGTCTTGCCGCAATGGAGCCGGGAATCCACAGGAGCGCTCGCGTGCCTTCGCTGGCGCTGCGTCTCGCGCGGGTTGCGAGCGGAGCGCTCGATGGCACGTTTACCGCACCGAGCAGTCATGATTGGGATCTTGCCGCAGCCGATCTTTTGGTGCACGAGGCCGGCGGGGCGCTCACGACATTGACCGGCGAATTGCTGCAATACAAT
Source organism: uncultured Alphaproteobacteria bacterium (assembly GCA_963841705.1). Lineage (GTDB taxonomy): Bacteria > Pseudomonadota > Alphaproteobacteria > Rhizobiales > Xanthobacteraceae > VAZQ01. The sequence goes on along the minus strand of CAWJDY010000005.1, from coordinate 30,777 downwards.
CGGCCTGATCCGGTGCACGGGGCGTTGCTGGCAGCCGGTCGCAAGCGTCATGCAGTCTTGCTCGGCCTTATTCGGGATCGGCTCGGCGAGTTCGCATGAGGCCCAACAGTTTGCTCCGGGGAGCAGGCACGCATGTCCAATCAAACTGAACACGGGCAGTTGCTGCATCTCGTCTTCGGCGGCGAGCTTACAGACTTGGACAAGGTCGAGTTCAAGGATCTCGGCAAGCTGGACATCGTCGGCATTTATCCCAACTACGCAAGCGCCTATGCGGCCTGGAAAGCCAAGGCGCAACAGACGGTCGATAACGCTCTCATGCGCTATTTCATTGTGCATTTGCACCGCCTTATCGATCCCGGCGTCGAGCAGCGATCGTAGATGTCGTGGTCCAGGCGTATTTTTCGCTCGCGCGGGTTTCAGACCGGGACGGCCATCCTCGCAGCCGAGTATCTGCGGCTGGTCTGGAGGACGACCTCCTTCGTGACGGAGCCGCCGGACATCTACGAACGCGCTGCCCGCGACAGTCCGGTCATTCTGGCCTTTTGGCACGGCCAGCATTTCCTCACCCCATTCATCAAGCGTGCGGGAGAGCATCGGGCGAAAGTCCTGATTTCGCGCCACCGCGACGGCGAGCTCAACGCGCGAATTGCCGAAAGGTTGGGAGTTGAAACGATCCGCGGATCCGGGAATCTGGGCAGCGGGTTCGTCGGCAAGGGTGGCGTGAGCGCTTTTCGGGAGATGCTCGCCGCGCTGGCGGAAGGCTGCAACGTGGCGTTGACGGCCGATGTTCCCAAGGTCGCCCGCGTGGCAGGGCTCGGCGTCGTCAAGCTCGCGAGCGCATCGGAGCGTCCGATCTATCCTCTCGCAATTGCAACGCGGCGCCGCATCGAGCTCGATACCTGGGATCGCACCACCGTCAATCTGCCGTTCACGCCCGGTGCCGCGGTGATCGGCGAGCCGGTGCGTGTGCCGGCCGATGCGAGCGCAGCGGTGCTGGAAAGCGCGCGTTGCCTGCTGCAGTCCTCGCTCGACATGGCAACCGCGCGCGCCTATGCCACGGTGGATCGGGCTTAGAGCGCAGGAGACGCTACCGCTGTTGCAAGCCTCCCCCATCGCATTGCAAACCTACCGACTGCTGACCGCAGCGGCTGCCCCGCTTGCTCCCGTGCTCATATCTCGTCGGCTCAAGCGCGGGAAGGAACATCCTTTGCGCCTGCGCGAACGTTACGGCCAGTCCGAAGTGTCTCGTCCTGCGGGTTCGCTGGTTTGGATTCACTGCGCAAGTGTCGGCGAGTTGCTCACAGTGGTCCCGCTGATTGCATGTGTCCGGGAAAAGGGCTTTGCCGTCCTCTGCACTTCCGGCACGGTGACCTCGGCCAGCATTGCAGCCAAGCGTCTGCCCGCGGGCACCATTCATCAGTTCGTGACCCTTGATGTTCCGGCCTTCGTGAACCGGTTCTTCGATCATTGGCGGCCTGACCTGGGGTTATTTGTGGAATCCGATCTATGGCCCAACATGATCACGACGGCCGCGCGGCGCGGCATCCCTCTCATCCTGTTGAATGGACGACTGTCGGAGCGCTCATTCCAGCGCTGGCGGTGGGCTCCGCACACCATAGCAGAGTTGCTCCGCAGCTTTGATCTTTGCCTGGCGCAGTCGGCCACCTATGCCGGACGCTATCGCGAGCTCGGTGCGCCACGCGTTGCCACCACCGGTAATCTCAAGCTCGACGCGCCCGAGCCGCCCGCGGATGCCAATGCGCTTGCGCAGCTGAAAGTCGCAATTGGAGAGCGCTCCGTCTTGGCAGGCGCCTCCACGCACCCCGGCGAGGAGACAGAGCTGATCGAGGTGCATCGACGGTTGCGCCATTCATTTCCACGGCTTCTCACCATTATTGCTCCGCGGCATCCGGAGCGCGGACGTGACGTGGTGGAAATGGCGCGCGAGGCCGATCTTGTCGTGCGGCTGCGCTCGCGCGGGGAGCTGCCGGATGCGGAGACTGCTGTTTATGTTGTGGATACCATGGGCGAGCTCGGACTGGTTTATCGGCTTGCGCCAATCGTCTTCGTGGGCGGCTCGCTCGCGACCCATGGCGGCCAGAACCCGATCGAGCCGGCGAAGCTCGGTGCCGCCATTCTGCACGGTCCGCATGTGTGGAATTTTGCGGAAATCTATTCGGCGCTCGACAATGCGCACGGAGCCGCGCAGGTCACGGACGCGGGCAAGCTTGCAGTGCGCGTGGGCGCGTTGCTCAAAGATGCAGGCGAGCGGGCGCAGGCGGTCGCTGCGGCGCGTGCAACGGTTGCAGATCTGGGCGGTGCTCTCGCGCGCACCCTCGCTGCCATCGAGCCTTATCTGATGCAGATTCGGTTGGAACGCCGCCGCCCCGATGCGTGAGCCGGCATTCTGGTGGGAGGAGAGCGCAGCGATCGCGGCGCGCGTGCTCGCTCCGGTCGCGATGCTCTACGGCAGCATGGCGCAAATGCGCCTGAACCGACGCGGCCGTCGTGCGGCCGCGCCCGTCGTCTGCATCGGAAATCTTACCGTCGGTGGCGCAGGGAAGACGCCCATGGCCCTGGCGGCGGCGCGGATGTTACGCGATGCCGGCGAACAGCCGGTCTTTTTGACCCGCGGATATGGCGGCAAGCTCGCCGGACCGGTTCTGGTCGAACCGAAGCGACACCTTGCGGCAGACGTGGGGGATGAGCCCCTTCTCCTCGTTCACGCCGCACCAACAGTCGTCGCTCGTGGCCGGGTGGCCGGCGCTCGCAGCGCAATCGCCGCGGGCGCAACCGTCATCGTGATGGATGACGGCTTCCAGAACCCAGCGCTGCGCAAGGACTTTTCGCTGCTCGTTCTCGACGAGCGGCGCGGGATCGGTAATGGGCGAGTCATTCCGGCGGGGCCGTTGCGCGTGCCGCTCGCGGCGCAGCTCGCTCGCGCGCATGCGCTGGTCGCGGTCGGTACCCCCTCGCGCGGCGCCGAGGTGACGGCGCAAGCACGTAAACGCAATCTCCCGGTCTTTCGGGCGCGCCTGCAGCCCGATAAGGATTTCATTACGGCGCTCGGTCCCGGCCGCGTGCTGGCCTTCGCCGGGATCGGCGATCCGGACAAGTTCTTTGCCGCCCTTTCGGATGCAGGCATCAGCGTTGCTGCAACGCGGAGCTTCCCCGATCACCATCGCTATACTCAGGCGCAGGCGCAGGCTCTGTGCGAGCAGGCGGAGGACGACGGGCTTGTTCTGGTGACAACTGAGAAGGATCTGGTCCGCATGCGGGGAGATGATGACGTGGCGGAGCTCGCGGCTCACGTGCACGCGCTGCCGGTCGCGCTTGTGCTCGAAGAGGAGGAGGCGTTCAAGGCATTTTTGCTGCAGCGCCTTGCGGCCGCAAAGGCTTCGCGCCGGTGAGATCATCGCGAGCGTGGCCCGCCGTCTACTGTGACAACGTGGCGATGTAGGCCGCAATGTCCTGGGCCTCGCGCCGCGTCAAGGTAGGACGATGTTGGCTTGGCTTGACTTGGGAACGTTTTGATCCACATCAATATTAAGCCCTGACGGGGACATTACTGATGAGCCAACCCGTGCGCAGCATTTGAAAAATGGAGCCTTGTCATGAATCTGAAATCTCTTATCCCGCTCGGCCGTGAGCACAGTCCTTCGCGCTTTGTCGATCCGTTGATCAAGTTACAGCGCGAGATCGACCGCCTGTTCGACGATTTTACGCAGGGGTGGCCGGGCGGCGGCAGAAGCCAGGAGTTGCTGCCCAGCACGGACGTGGCTGAGACGGAGAACGAGATCGAGATCACCGCTGAGCTGCCCGGTTTGGAGGAGAAGGACGTCGAGGTGAACGTCGCCGATAACGTCCTCACCATCAAGGGAGAGAAGAAGGCCGGGAAAGAGGAGACGGACAAGAACTATCGAATGTACGAGCGCAGCTACGGCTCATTCTCGCGCCGGATCGAGCTGCCGAACGGGGTCAATCCCGATAAGATCAAGGCGAGCCTTGCAAATGGGGTTCTCAAGGTAACCGTACCCAAACCGGCGCCGGCACCGGTCAAAAAGGTGGATGTGAAGAGCGTCCCCGTAGGCGCGAAGGAGGGGCGCTCCCCCTGACGAGACGCCAATGCAGTGGCGAACCCTCCGGGAGCCCGGCCTTGGCGCCAAGGACCCCGCTTCGCAGCAAGGATAGGAACATGCAGGCAAGGCGCAGGGCCCCGGAAGCTTCAGCCGGCGACGATGCTGGACCGCTCACGATCTCGCCCGAGACGGTATGCTTCATCATCCTCAAGGCGCGTGAATTCGACGTCAAGGATGTAGTAACCGAGCCGGACCCGGGATCGAACCCCTCCGACGACAGGGATGCCGCGGTGCTCGAGGACCACAGCGACGATCCTGTCGTGGAGGAGCTCACGTCTCTTATCAATTCGCTCTCCGAGGACGAGCAGATCGATCTCGTGGCGTTGACCTGGCTCGGGCGAGACGACTACTCCGCCAGCGATTGGCCAGCCGTGCGCGCGGAGGCATCGCGCGCACACAACAATCGCACCGCCAGCTATCTTCTTGGCACGCCACTCCTCGGGGATTTCCTGGAGGAGGGGCTCTCGATGCTCGGCTATTCCTGCGCAGAATTTGAAATGGGGCACCTTTGATTGGCGTAGGACGCTGCAATGTCTTTCCGGGACCGGGCTGACGCCGGCCGCCGGCTCGCCCGGGCTCTGGCGGCCTACAAGGATCAGCAGCCGGTCGTGCTTGCGCTCCCGCGCGGCGGTGTCACCGTCGCCGCGGAGGTCGCCGTTGCCCTGGATGCGCCACTCGATCTCATCCTGGTACGCAAGATAGGGGTGCCGTTTCAGCCTGAGCTGGCCATGGGGGCGGTGGTTGACGGCGATGAACCCCTTGTGGTGCGAAACGAAGAGATCATTCGGCTTGCAGGTATCAGCGAAGCGGCATTCCAGGGCGTGTGCGACAAAGAGCTTGCCGAGATCGAACGCCGGCGCCAGCGCTATCTGGGCGGCCGCGAGCGGGTTGAGGTAGCCGGCCGGGCTGCGATCGTGATCGATGACGGCATCGCAACCGGCGCCACCACGCGTGCGGCACTGCGGGCCACGCGCTTGCGGCAACCGAAGCAGCTCATCCTTGCCGTTCCGGTCGGTCCAACCGACAGTCTGGCCGCGATGCGCCGGGAAGCCGATGAGGTCGTGTGCCTCGAGGCTCACGCCGATCTGGGAGCAATCGGGTACTACTACTCCGACTTCCGGCCAGTGCCGGACGAGGCGGTCGTCGCGCTACTGGCGCGATGCCCTGTGCGGAAGGAGAGGCCCCAGTCAGTGGCTTGAAGCCTGACCTCAAGCCAACTGGTCAATCCTCCTCATTCTGCCCCTGCTGTGCGACTTGTCCGCAATCGGGTACTTGTCGATAGTTGGCGGGCAATAAAGCGTTCCGCCATTGCCATTGACGACCTCCTTTTTCAGGACGCTCTGCTCGCCGCGGTCGAGCAGGCGATCGATCGCCTGGTCGAGGTCTCGCGTGATCTGTTTTCCGTGCTGATGGTCGGCGCGCCGATCCGGCGTTCGGGCGCACTGTTCAATACGGCCGTGGTCATCCATCGCGGCACAATTCTCGGCGTCGTGCCTAATACCGCTTCCATAGCTGATTGAATCGAAGATTTCGCGGGTTTTGGTCGTGGACCGAGGGGGGATTCTGCTTGGCCGTGAGGTGTGATTCGCTAGGGCCATCTGATTCGGAGCGAGCAGATGGTCAAATGCACCAAGAGCCAGGTTCGACGGTTGAAGACGGCGCTGTACTGGAAAGGCGACCCGGCACGGCGTCAGCGCATTCAGATGGTGCTGCTGCGTGAAGGCGGAATGACACAGCCCTCCATTGCCGCGGCGATGGGCGTGTCGCTGAGCACGGTAAACCGTGCCCATATGGCCTACGACGGGGGTGGGCTTGCAGCGCTCAAATCCAAGCCGAGTGGCGGCCGCAAACGCCAGAATATGACCTTGGCGGAGGAGAAGGCCTTGCTGGCGCGCTTTGCCAAGGCGGCCGGAGCGGGGGAGCTGCTGAACATCCACGACATCAAGGCGGCGTATGAAAAGACCATTGGCCACGAAACCAGCAACAGCACAGTCTATAATCTTTTGGTCCGGCACGGCTGGCGCAAACTGATGCCACGCCCGTTCCATCCCAAGCGCAACCTCGCGGCGCAGAACGCTTTTAAAAAAACGGCTTTTCTGATGCTGTGAGGAAAGCCAGACGGGTGGCGGCCAAGCGCGGCCGTCGTTTGCGCGTGATGTTCGCAGATGAAGCCCGTTTTGGGCGCATGAACCGCCCGCGGCCATGCTGGGCGCCGACCGGCATCAGACCCGAGGTCGCCGCGCAACTCATTCGCGAATACATCTACCTATATGGCGCGGTCTGCCCCAAGGATGGAAGATGTGTCTATCTGATCATGCCGGCCTCGGACACCGGGTGCTTTCAGATCTACCTCGACGTTCTGTCCAAGAAATTCCGCACCCAGCACATTCTGTTGGTTCTCGACGGCGCCCCCAACCATCAGTGCGGCATTCTCGCGATTCCCGATAATATCTCGCTTCTGTTCCTGCCGCCCTATTCGCCGGAGTTGAACCCGAAGGAGAACCTGTGGGACGAAATCCGCGAGAAAATCTTCAAGAACTTCGCCCTCAAGTCCATGAACGCAGTGCGCGCGAAGCTCCAGCAGGCCGTCCTCTACATCGAACGCAACCCAAAAATCGTCAAATCCATCACATCCTTCCCTTACATTGCAAAGTCAATCTGATATGGAACCGGTATAAGACTTACTTGCCGAACTATCGCGAGTTCTACGAGCAGCGGCATTTTAGTTCCGGAGCCGGAATGTGCGATCGCCGGATAACGGCGGCAGGTCGTGAGACGGCGTTTGGAGTCGATCTGCTGTTCCATTCCGTTGGTTCCCTCGATCTCACGTTTCACGTGGAGATATGCGAGGATTTTTGGGCGCCGATACCGCCTTCGACCAGGGCTGCGATGTCGGGGGCCGAAGTCCTGGTGAACCTGTCCGCGAGCAATGTCACCATCGGCAAGGCGGAAATCCGCCGGCTGCTTTGCGCCAGCCAGTCCATGCGCGCAATCGCGGCCTATGCCTATTCGGCAGCCGGGCCCGGGGAATCGACTACCGATCTTGCCTGGGACGGCCATGCCGCAATCTTCGAGTGCGGGGATCGTTTGGCGGAAACAACGCGCTTCCCGCGCGACTCCACTCTGGTCAGCGCGGATGTGGACATGGGCCGCATCAGGCAGGAGCGCATGCGGTTCAACACTTTCGGCGACTGTGCCCGGGAAGAGGGAGGCCTCGCTGCTTCCTTCCGTTCCATCCCGTTTCGCCTCGATGTGCCGAGCCAAACAGTTTCGCTCCAGCGCGCAATCGAACGCTTTCCCTTCGTTCCGTCCGATCCCGCGCGGCTGCGCGAGGACTGCTACGAGGCCTACAACATCCAGGTTCAAGGGCTTGCGACCCGGCTCAGGGCTACCGGCATCGAGCGCGCCGTCATCGGGGTCTCCGGCGGACTCGATTCGACCCAGGCCCTCATCGTCGCGGCACGCGCCATGGAAGATCTTGGCCTGCCGCGCGCAAACGTGCTCGCCTATACGCTGCCGGGCTTTGCCACCTCACAGCAGACGAAGGCTAATGCATGGGCGCTCATCCGGGCGCTCGGCGTAACCGGTTCCGAAATCGACATCCGCCCTGCCGCACGGCAGATGCTGGCCGATCTCGAGCATCCCTTTGCGGGCGGCGCGCCTGTCTACGACATCACCTTTGAAAACGTCCAGGCCGGGCTGCGCACCGACTATCTGTTTCGGCTTGCGAACCAGAACAACGCGCTTGTGGTCGGGACAGGAGATCTTTCCGAGCTTGCGCTGGGATGGTGCACCTATGGCGTAGGCGATCAGATGTCGCACTACAATGTCAACGCATCGGTGCCCAAGACGCTGATCCAGCACCTCATCCGATTCACCGCGGGCGAGCTGGACAAGAGCACGGCGGCGATTCTTCACGCCATCCTCGATACCATGATATCTCCCGAGCTCGTTCCTGAAACGAGCGAAGCCATCCAATCGAGCGAGCAGGTTGTTGGTCCGTATGCATTGCAGGACTTCACCTTGTTTTACCTGACCCGTTACGGGTTCAGGCCCTCGAAGATCGCTTTCCTTTCGCATCACGCCTGGGGCGACGTTGAGCGGGGGGCATGGCCGGCCGGTATCCCTTCCGCGCAGCGACAGGCCTACGCCCTTGGCGAGATCAAGCACTGGTTGGCGGTATTTCTGCGCAGATTCTTCGCCAACCAGTTCAAGCGCTCGGCGCTGCCGAACGGGCCCAAGATGTCATCGGGTGGCTCGCTATCGCCGCGCGGCGACTGGCGAGCCCCTTCCGATCTGGACGCAAGCGTCTGGCTGGCCGAGTTGGCCGACAATGTCCCAGACAAATGAGCTCCGAAAACAACCAGCTCGTCACGCGGCTACAGGATGGAGCTCTGGTTTACGTGACGGTCGGAGATGCCCCGATCGAGAAATACCTGTAGTAGGCACCCCTCTGTTGCGCGACTGGAGATCAGGGACCTTGGCGGCGACGTGCTCTACAGGGGATGGGATCACCCTGCGCGCTCGTGGAAGAAATCATAGATCTTGCGCGCGGTTTCGGAGCTGATGCCGGGTACCTTGGCCAGATCGGCAACCGCCGCGCGTTCGATCGCCTTGAGCGTCCCGAAGTGATGCAGCAGCGCGCGCTTGCGGGTCGGCCCCACGCCGGGGATTTCCTGCAGGCCCGCCTCGCGCATGTCCCGCCGCCGCCGTACCCGGTGCGAGCCGACCGCGAATCGATGCGCTTCGTCGCGCATCCGCTGCACGAAGTAGAGGACGGGATCGCGGGGCTTGAGCTTCATCGCCTCCCGCCCGGGTAGAAAGAATGTCTCGAGGCCGGCGTCGCGGTGCGGCCCCTTGGCAACGGCAAGCAGCGGGACATCGGCAATGCCCAGCGCGGTGAGGGTCTCCTGCGCGGCGACGAGCTGCCCACGGCCGCCGTCGATGACGACGAGATCGGGCCAGGGCGAATCGCTGCTCTCATGTTCCGCGATATCGAGCGGCATCGTCTGCTGAACGACGGCGATTCCGCCCTCGGCCGCGGCTGCAAGGGATGCCTCGGCCGCAGCTCGCGGTGCTTCGCGCAGCAGCCGCTTGAACCGGCGATGCATCACCTCGCGCATCATCCCGAAATCGTCGCCGGGGACGAGATCGGATGAGCGGATGTTGAATTTTCTGTACTGGTTCTTCTGAAACCCCTCGGGTCCTACCACGATCATGGCCCCAACTGCGTTGGTGCCTTGGATATGGCTGTTGTCGTAGACCTCGATGCGTTGCGGCGCGCGCGGGAGCGCGAAGGTCTTGCCCAGCGCATCGAGGAGCTTACGCTGTGACGACGTCTCGGCAAGCTTGCGCGCCAGCGCTTCGCGCGCGTTGGCAAGCGCATGGTCGACGAGCTCCTTCTTCTCGCCACGGCGCGGCACGATCACCTCGACCTTGTGACCGCTCTTGGTGGTCAACGCGTCGGCCAGGAGCGCGCATTCCTCGAAGGCGTGCGAGATCAGGATGCAGCCTGGGCATGGCTTGTCGTCATAGAACTGCGCCAGAAAAGCGCCCAATACATCTCCGGCCGCAAGCGAACGGTCGGCCTTGGGAAAATAGGCGCGATTGCCCCAATTCTGGCCGCTGCGGAAAAAGAATACTTCGACGCAACTGAACCCTTCGGCCTGATGCAGGGCAAAGACATCGGCGTCCACCACGCTGCGGGGATTGATCCCCTGGCGCGATTGCACGGCGGAGAGCGCGGCGAGACGGTCGCGATAAATCGCTGCTCGCTCGAATTCCAGCGCGGCCGAGGTCTTCTCCATTTCCGCCGCGAGGTCGTCCTTCACCACCTGGCTCTTGCCGGAGAGGAACGCGTTGGCCTCGCGCACCAGCGCGGCGTATTGGGCAAAATCGATCTCCCCGGTGCAGGGTCCGGAGCAGCGCTTGATCTGATAGAGCAGGCAAGGGCGCGTGCGGCTCTCGAAGAACGCGTCGGAGCACGAGCGCAGCAGAAACGCGCGCTGCAGGGCGGTAATGGTGCGGTTCACCGCCCATACCGAGGCGAACGGCCCGTAGTAGCTGCCTTTGCGGGTATGCGCGCCGCGATGCTTGAGGATCTGCGGCGCCCAATGATCGGCGGTGATCAGGATATAGGGAAACGACTTGTCGTCCCGCAGCAGCACGTTGAACCGCGGCCGCAGCCGTTTGATCAGGTTGGCTTCGAGCAGAAGCGCTTCGGTCTCGGTCGCCGTCGAGACGAATTCAAGCGAGGCTGTGGCGGCGATCATCCGCTCGATGCGGGTATCGTAGCCGGTCGGTCGGGCATAGGCGGCGATCCGCTTGCGGATACTCTTTGCCTTGCCGACATAGAGCACCTCGCCCTTGGCATCGATCATGCGGTAGACGCCGGGAGATGAAGGCGCGAGCTTGAGATACCGCGCGATGGTGCCGCGCCCGGCTGCAAGCGAGCCGGCATCCGCCGCGAGGTCTATTGCGGAATCCTGCTCCTCCTCGGGAAGCGACGGCTCGTCCTCCTCCTCGACGAGCTCCGTCGTGGGGTCGATGTCTTTCTTGCCGGCGCTCATGGGGGCAAAGGTAAGCGCTCCGGCCGGTTGCGGCCAGCCGCTTTGAGCATGTGGAAATCTGCGCGTTCGCCGCCACTTTGTAGATGGTGTAACGGGCCGGCCGGCCAGGTATTAGTTGCGGCAGGCTGGTCGTCCCTCAAACTGATGGTGTCAGTGATTCGGAGTCCGGCAATCCCGCCTGCTCCAAGCATCATCGAGGGACGACCATGGACTATTATGCAGGAATTGACGTGTCATTGGAACAGTCAAGCGTATGCGTGTTGGACGCTGGCGGCAAGATCGTTCGCGAGGCGAAGGTCGCGAGTGAGCCGGAGGCGCTGATTGCGTGGTTTGGCAATCTCGGTCTTGCGATGACGCGGATCGGGCTGGAGGCGGGGCCTCTGTCGCAATGGCTGTTTGCGGCGATGAAGCAAGCCGGTCTGGCGGTCGAGCTGTTGGAGACCCGGCACGTGCGCAATGCGTTCAAGACGATGCCGGTGAAGACCGACCGCAAGGACGCGCGCGGGATTGCCGAGCTGATGCGGATGGGCTGGTTCCGGCCGGTACATTGCAAATCGATATCTGCGCAAGAGACGCGTGCGATCCTGACCACGCGCAGCCTGATCGAAGCGAAGCTGCGTGACGTTGAGATGAGCCTGCGCGGGGTGCTGCGCGGGTTCGGTCTGAAGGTCGGAAAGACCACGCCGACCAATTTTGCCGAACGGATCAAGCAGCTGGTCAGCGAGCATGCGAATTTGCAAGTCATCGCTGATGCGTTGTTAGCTGTACGCGAAGTGCTGTTGCGTGAGTTCAGGAGTTTTGAGAAGCGTGTACGGACGATGGCGCGACACGACGAGCGGACCAGGCTGCTGATGACCACGACCGGCGTAGGGGCGGTCATCTCACTGACATATGCGGCTGCAATCGACGATCCCGCACGTTTCAAGAACTCGAAAAAGGTCGGCGCCCATTATGGGATCACGCCGAAGAGATATCAGTCGGGCGAAATCGATTACGCCGGCAGGATCTCGAAGATCGGCGACAAGAGCGTGCGCACCGCGCTCTATCAGGCCGCGCACATCATTCTCACGCGCCCGGTGAAGGCCTCGGCACTCAAGACCTGGGCCATGCAGCTGGCCAAGCGCATCGGCATGGCGAAGGCGAAAGTGGCGCTCGCACGCAAGCTTGCGGTGATCATGCATCGGATGCTGGTCGACGGAAAACCGTTCGACCACAAACTGGCTAACCAGGCCGCGGCGGCATGAGCGCGATCGCCCCAATCGGAGCTGAGTTCGAGCAACTTAATGCAGACAAGCTGAGAAGGAGAGATTAAGAGTTTCGGGCGGGTTCGATACCAGCCTTCCCGAAGCGAAGTCCCCTCGCCGGGGACGAGGATAAGGTCAGTCCGCACCCACCCATGTGGCTCTATGACCACGCATCTGTAGATCGGACGACCTATCCTTTGCGAATTCCATCTGGTGGCGGCCTTGCGCCGACCCCGTACAGAAGCGAGTGCCCGGCGAGAAGGACGTCGCAAAACGAGGGTTGACCCCGACCGGCCCGTTACAGAAGGGTGGGTTAGCTGTACTGCGTCACAAACTACTCTAGCCCGTCATTCCGGAGGCCGGAATCCATAACCACAGGCCGTGCAGTAATGAAAGTGGTTACGCTGCGGTGGCACACATCACTGCCTGGGGTTAATGACAGCGTAGTTTGTGACGCAGTACAATTAGCTGTGCGAGTCCGCCGCCCGCAGCGAACTCGTAGAGCGTAACCCACCACCATACGGAACCAGTCCGTGATCGGGACTCGGCTGGCGTGGCGCGGGGTGGGTCTACACGTGGGCCGTTTGTGGACGGTGGGTTACGCCGCACAAGTCGGCTCAGGGAGCCGACTTGTGCAGCTAACCCACCCTACACGACAACATTCGCTCGCCGTCGTTAATCAGTTGTTGAGCATAGTTTTTGTTTGTGCGCCGCGAATTCATTTAGCTCTTTGCTGTGTCTCTGCTCCACTAGACGCCGATCATTTTCATAATACTGTACAGCAAATTTTTACCGAGGGGGAAATCATGAAATCGGTTCAACGCGTATCGCGCTTGTTGTGCCCTGGCATTGCCGCCGCAATGCTGGCGGCCGGTGCGGCGACTGCCGCCGATCTTTCGCCTGGCTACGCGCCGCTGGCGCCGGCTCCCGTCTATCGTCCATTCTACGGCTGGACCGGCTTCTATCTTGGCATCAATGGCGGCGGCGGCTGGGGACGCTCGCAGTGGGACGGGATCAACGCATTCGATGTCTCCGGCGGCTTGATCGGCGGCACGGTCGGGTACAACTGGCAGATCGGCCGCGTCGTGCTCGGCGCCGAGGGCGACATCGACTGGTCCGGTATTGACGGAACCACCACCGCGTTCTGTGCGCCCGGTTGCACGACGCGCAATTACTGGCTGGCCACCGTACGCGGCCGTCTCGGCTATTCCTGGGACCGCTTTCTGCCGTATCTCACCGGCGGACTGGCGGTTGGAGACGTCAAGGCGACGATACCGGGCCTGCCCGGGGGCAGCATCACCAACGCCGGCTGGACCGTCGGCGCGGGCCTTGAAGTCGGCATCGTCAGCAATGTGAGCGTGAAGGCGGAATATCTCTTCGTCGATCTTGCCGATTTCAATTGCGGCCTCAACTGCGCTCTGCTGCCGAACGCCAACGTGTCGTTCTACTCCAATCTCTTCCGCGGCGGCTTGAACGTCCGATTCTGATACATCGGCTCAGCGGTCCAGCAAGCTCCGCAATCCTCCCCCTGAAAGGGGGAGAGCCTGCCCCGGACTTGATCCGGGGTCGGCGACCCGACTTGGTCGGGGAGCCGGGTGGGGGTCAACTCGCGCCCGCGATGATCAGCAAATATCAGCACCGAGGGCAAGACCCCCACCCGACGTATTTGCCCCGGCACAAGGCCGGGGCAAATACTGTCGACCTCCCCCTTTCAGGGGGAGGTATGGAGCATCCAACCTACGGCCGAGCCATATGCAATCACCCTGCCCGCAAAGAGCAGGTATTACGCTGTCACACCGAAGCGGGCGTCGATGCTTTCCCACTTATCGTAGCCGACGAGCTTCTTGTATTCCTCAAAATCCATGCCGTCGTTGCGGCGGGCGAAACGTCCTGACTTCATGTCGAGCAGCACCGTTTCGACCGCCTTGGCCGCATGCATCAGCGTATCGAGGCCGAGCACGGCGGCATTGAAACCAAGCTTGGCCAACTCCTGCATGCTCAGGATTGGCGTGTGGCCGCCCATGAGCGGATTGCAGATTTGCGGAACATCGAAGGCGCGGCCGACACGCTCCAGTTCCTCGACACTGCGCGGCGCCTCGACGAAGATTCCGTCAGCCCCGGCGCGGATGTATCGCTCGGCCCGCCGCATGGCCTCATCGAGATCATAGACCGCCCGCGCATCCGTGCGCGCCAGGATCCACGTCTCGGCATTGATGCGTTCGGACGTTGCCGCCCTGATCTTGGCTTCGGCGACCTCCGTCGGCACGACCTTCTTGCCCACCATATGGCCGCAGCGCTTCGGCCATTGCTGGTCCTCGATCAGAATCGCGCTCACTCCCATGCGCTCGTAGCTCTGGACGGTATGCACGACGTTCTTGACGTCGCCGTAGCCGTCGTCACCATCGACAAAGACCGGCAGGTCGCAGGCCGACATGATGTCGCGCACGGCGGCGGAAACTTCTCCGAAGCCTTTGAGGCCCACATCGGGCAACCCATAGCGGCAGCCCACGGCCGAGAAGCCGCCGATGAAATAAGCCTCGAAGCCGGTCTTTTGAATGAGCCGTGCGCTCAGAGCATCGTGCGCCCCCGGCACTATCAGCATGCGCTGCTCCTGCACGGCCGTGTTGATGATCTGCCGAAAGCTCGTCGTCATGGGAGTGGCTCCGATCTGTCACGCGCACAGAGGCCTGGTTCACAGCACAACACCAGCTCAAGAAACCCGAGGGGGCTTGCTGACGTTGCAACGTCATCGCAAATTGACCCGGACGAGAGCCTATCTTAAACTCGGCGTGAAGGACATGGACTGCGTGGCCAGCTGCCGCCCAGCTCCCGATCGGGCAGGAGAGGACCAGGATGCGGATCGTCGATTCCCATTTCCATTGGTGGCCGCGCTCGATTTTCGAAGCGCTGTGCCGGCGCAAGGACTACCCGAGGGCACAGCCCAATCGCAACGGCGGCTATGATTACCTGCGCCGCGCGGAGAGCGGCGCGCATCTCAACAGCTGGGCCGAGTGGTTCGACCTCGACAGGCAGCTCGAGCACATGGACGGGCTTGGCCATCAGGTCGACGTGGTGTGCTCCATCGGCCCATTCTCCGTCTCCTTCTCGGACATGCCGGCAGCGGAAGGACGCGACCTCGCCATGATGTGGAACGAGGAGATGGCCGGCGCGCAGCGCAAGTATCCCGGCCGGGTGTGGGCAAGCGCGGCGGTGCCGCTGCAGGACACCCGGATCGCCATCGACGTGCTGGATCACGCCATCGCCAAGCTCGGCCTGATGGGCGTCAACTTGCCGGGCAGTATCGGCAGCGATCCCAGGATCGATGCCGAGCGTCTCGAGCCGTTCTATGCGCGCGTGGAGGAGCTCGGCCTGCCCGTCTTCCTGCATCCCACCGACGTGGTGTTCCAGGACATGCTCGATGGCTACGGCGGAGCGCTCCACCTCAGCCTCGGGCGCGTCATCGAGGTGAGCGTTGCAGCGTCAAGGCTCGTGCTCTCCGGGATGATGGAGCGGCACCCCAGGCTGAAGATCGTGCTGTCGCATACCGGGGGTGCCTTGCCCTACCAGTCCGGCCGCATGGACAAGAACACGAACGCAGCAGAGCTCCCGCAACCCGCCAGCACGTATCTCAGGCGCATGTACACCGATACCGTGTCGCCGCACGCCATGGGGATGAAATTCGCCATGGATTATTACGGCATCGACCACGTGATGTACGGCACGGATTATCCCTGTTGGGACCCTGCAACCGCGCTGCGGCTCATCGACGAGATCGGGCTCACCGCGGGCGATCGGCAGAAGCTGTTCTACGATAACGCCCGGCGCATCCTCGGCTTGCGCGATCCGGTGCAGCCGCGCAAGGAGCCCTCGGTGCGCGAGCCTGTTCCCGCCTGAGCGGGTTTATTTCTCGCCGGCGAGCCAATCCAGCCGCCAGCTGCCGCCGGCGCCCTGCGCCAGCGCGGCGAGCAACTGCGGCAGGAGAAGCTTGAGCTCGCCTTCCAGCGTCCACGGCGGATTGACGATGATGAGGCCGCAGGCCCGCAGGCACTCGGGACTAGCCGACACCGGCAGGCTGATCTCGGCGCGCAGGATCTTGGGGATGCGCGAACGGCGCAGCGAAGCGGCCAGAGCCTCGGGAGCGCGACTGTCCTTGCGCGGATACCACAGCAGATAGATGCCGCCCGCCCACTTGCGGTGCGCGGATTCAATCCCCTCGGCAAGCCGGTGAAAATCGGCGGCATCCTCGAATGCCGGATCGATGAGCACGATCCCGCGCCGCTCCTTGGGCGGGATGTACGCCTTGAGCGCGGTCCAGCCGTCGATGGCAATCGCCTTGCAGCGGCTATCGCCTTTGAGATTATCCGCCAGCGCGCTCGCGGCGGTCGGCTCGAGCTCGCACGCAATGAGCCGATCGCGGGAGCGCAGAAATCCGCGCACCAGCATGGGGGAGCCGGGATACGCGATCAGCTCATTCGGGCGATTGAAGGCAGCGACCGCTTCGATGTACTGCGCAAGCAGCGCCCGCGCCGGCTCTGCCACCTGGGTCGAGAGCAAGCGCGCAATGCCGTCGCGCCATTCACCCCCGCGCTTCGCCTCGCTCGCGGAAAGGTCATAGAGTCCCGCGCCGGCATGGGTATCAAGCACCCGGAACGGCGCGGGCTTTTCGCGCAGGTGCACAAGAATGCGAACGAGCGTTGCATGCTTGATCACATCGGCGAAATTGCCGGCGTGGAAGGCGTGACGATAGTTCATGGGCGCCGGGCTTCATCTGTGCCCAGGCACAGCACGGGCGCAAGCGCGAATGCAAGCCCAAGTGCGCGATCCCATTGTGCGCGATTAACGTCAGCGGAATAGGCTGGAGCACGGCGGGTTGCACCACAACTCGCACAGTCGATGTGTGGCTAAGCTAACCCGCTGTGCAGCACCGCGCATCAGCGCGCCAGGGCGGCGGTCCCTTGGCGGAGCGGTGGCATGACCACCTTGTCGCGCCGACAGGCATGCTCATCGATGTCGGCGCAGCCGTGAAACTGAAAGTCCTTGCCGATGCAGATGCGCACCTCGCTCAATCGCCTGCTGTCACAGGTAACGGCTACGGCATCATGCGCAAGGCCGGGATTGGCTTTTACGAACGCCTCCTCGACCTCATCGGGACTGACGGTGAGCATCTCAGTGATCTGCGTGAACTCCGGCGGGATCTTGACGATTGCGCGTACCTTGCGAACCGTTTCAAAATAGGCGTTCGGGCTCAGCCCGGAGCACGTGCCGTGCCGCTCCCACTGCTGGAAGACCAACCGTGGTGCCGGCATGATATCGAGCATCGAGCCCACGATATTGCGGTCGAGCCTGGGCGCCGGGACCTGGCAGAATTCCGGGAATCCGCGCTGGTATTGCGGCCAGAGGCCGTGCACGACGAACGCGTAGGGACGCGCGGCGCATTGCTGCTGTGGAGGTGTGCCCCGCTCCCCGGCTGCCTCGCAGAAGGAAGGCGACCAGGACAGCGACAGAACGTAGAAGTCGAATTGCCCGGGCGCATTCTGGCGCTGGTCCTGCGCAGCGGAAACGGAGCAGGCGAGCAATAGAACGGCAGCGGCAAGAGCCGAGCGGCTGACGATGGACACAGGCATGACGCACCTCCCGAACAGCAAGAGAACCCGATCCCGCAACGCCAGCTTTTTAGCACACGACCATGAACATTACAAGAACAAAAAGGAAATAAAAAGGGGGTGACGATTAATGCTGTGCGGGAGCTTACCGGCTTCGATAGTTATCGCCCGATCCGCGGTCGAAGCCGGGACCGCCACCCGACATCATCACCGCTTGCGCTGCGGCGGCTGGGGATTGTGCGCCGGATCCGTATCGTATCTGAACATCTTCGCCACGATCGGGCCTCCCACCAGAGGCTTGAGCTCCGCCTCAAGCGCATCCGCCTTGTCCTTCGCGTAGACCTCGTCACCCCCGACATAGAGGGTGAACGACTTGGTGTATTTGGCCTCCTTCGCCGGATCCTCGATGGTTTCCTTGGTCCATTGGTAGAGCGGATAATTTTGCACGCCGTTGACCTCGGCCTCCCGCACGTATTCCGCGAAGGCATCGAACTGGCATTTCAACGCCGCATGATGCCGCCGCAAGATGTCGGTCAATGAAGCCAGCGAGCGATCTTGCGGGTCTCGCCGCGCGCGTTCCGCGCAGTGCTCCGTCAGGGTCAGCCGCAACTGGAACTTCAGATCATCGCTCATGCTGCTTCCTGCCTGTTCCGCTGCGGAGGCCGCCCTAATGCGACAACCCCGGCAACTCCGGTTCATGCTCCTGGTCTACTATCCCGATACCTGAGCGCGCAAAGGTCGTTCGGAACCAAACCGCGCATGGACGCTTACCGCCGTATGGAAAGCTTGGGTTAACGCGGCTCCGCCTCACTGCGCCTTGTCCACAAATTGGCTGACAAAGGTCTTGGCCAGGTCGATCGGCGCACTCGCGACAGAGGCATCGAATTGTTTGAGCACCTGATACGCCGTATCGGGTGCGCCTGGGACGAAGCGGCCGTCGCGGGAATACATGGCCCGGCTTGCCGCCAGCGCGCGTATGTAGATCGCCTTGTTGCCCAGCGCGTATTCCGGCGGCATGGCGTTCGCGATCTCCTCGGCGGAATGGCCCGCCATCCATTTCAGCGCCCGCACGAACGCGGTGACGGCCGCTTGCACCGCGACGGGATTGCGCTCGATATAGGCCGGCGTGGTGTAGACCACTCCTCCGGGATAGCGCCCGCCATAGACCGCTTGCGTGCCTGCAAGCGTGCGGGTATCGGCCACGATCCGGATCAGATCCTCGCTCTGCATCAGGCTGATCATCGGGTCGGAGCTCACCAGCGCATCGATCTCCCCGCGACGCGCCGCGGCGACCGCGGTCGAGGTGACGCCGATACCGACGAATGCTGCGTCATCCGCCTTGAGCCCGCTGCGCACCAGCATATACGCCGCCATGAAATGCGTGCTCGATCCCGGTGAGGTGACGCCGATCTTCAGGCCCTTGAGGCTTTGCGGTCCTGCATAGGCGATTGCCTTGGCAGCCATGGTACCGAGGACAAAACCGGGATAGAGCCCGTATTGCAGCACCGCGACGACCGGCTGGCCCTTGGCCTGCATCTGGATGGTGTGATCGAAGGTGCCCACGCCCATATCGGCGCTGCCTCCTATCAGCGACTGCAGGGCGCGGGCACCGCTCTGGACATCGGCAATCTCGGCATCGAGGCCGAGCTCCTTGAAATAGCCGAGTTGTTCGGTCACCGAGAGCGGCAGATAAAAGATCGCGGACTTGCCGCCGACAACAAGCCGCACCTTGGTCTCCGCCGGCCGATCTTGCGCGCCGGCGCCATGCATCGGCAGCGCGAGCGCGCCGGCAACCGCAGCGCGGAAGAAGGCGCTCGCCAGAAGCTTGGGAAAACCGCAAATCATCAACCTTGCTCCTTGCCCCCCATACGCTGGGTAAACCCGAGTTCGGTTGCCCCAAGAGCGGGGAGAGCGAGCAACCGATTCTGCGGCGGCATGGTGCATCAACATCGCCGCAACGCGCTATAGTCTGGCCGTGAGCATAAGCGGCACCGAGACAAAGATAATGTCGAAGCCCGATCCTCCTCGATGGCGGTCAACCTCGTCCCCCTTTCCCCGCTATGCGATTGCGGTTCTGGCGGTTGCCGTGGCGATTGGCGTTGCGGCGCTCTTGACCGTTTTTCTGCATACCGAGCCGATCGCATCGTCGATGATGGCCGCGGTCATGTTTGCTGCATGGTTCGGCGGCTTCGGCCCGGGATTGTTGGCGACGGCGCTCGCCGTTCTGGCCATCCATTATTATCTGCTGCCCCCGGTCAATTCATTTGCTGCGAAGAGCGATCTGTTTTCCCTGGGAGTTGCCGAGCTTCCGCGCCTGCTCCTGTTTGCGATCGCGGCGCTGTTCATCACTTTCCTGAGCGCGGCGCAGAGAGCCGCGGCGCAATCGCTGCGGCGCTCGCGCGATGACCTGCTGGCGGCGTTCGAGCATCAAAAACAGACCGAGGCAGCGCTGCGGCGCAGCGAGATGTATCTGGCGGAAGCGCAGCGGTTGAGCCAGACCGGCAGCTTCGGCTGGAACGTCGGGAGCGGCGAGATCTTCTGGTCGGAGGAAAGCTTCCGGATCTTCGGCTACGACAGGACGCCTGCCGTCACTCTCGACATGGTCCTGCAGCGCGTTCATCCGGACGATCGTGCGCTGGTCCAACAGACGATGGACCGCGCAGCCGGCGAGGGCAATGATTTCGATTACGAATACCGTTTGCTGATGCCGGATGGCGCGGTCAGGCACCTTCATGTCGTCGCCCATGCGGTCAGTGATCATGGCAGGCAGCTGCAATTCATCGGCGCGCTGATGGATGTCACCGCGGCCAGGCAGGCCGCGGAGGAGCTGCACAAGGCCCAGACCGAGCTCGCGCATGTCACGCGCGTCACCACGCTCGGCGAGCTGGCCGCCTCGATCGCCCACGAGGTGAACCAGCCGCTCGCTGCCGTCGTCACCAATGCCGAGGCCTGCCTGCGCTGGCTCAACCGCGCAACGCCCGACCTGAATGAAGCGCGCGGTGCCGTGGCGTGGATCATCAAGGACGGCAATCGCGCCGCCGAGGTGATCCGGCACGTCCGTGCGCTCACCAACAAGGCCGACGGCCGGAAGGTGGCGCTCAATCTCAACGACGTCGTCAACGAGGTCATCGCCCTGGTGCAGCGCGAGCTGCTGCGTCACCGGGTGTCGCTGCGCACCGAGCTCGCACCCGCTCTGCCCATGGTCGTCGCCGATCGGGTCCAGCTGCAGCAGGTGATCCTCAATCTGGTCATGAACGGCATCGAGGCGATGCAAGCGGTCACCGGCCGGCCGCGCCGGCTGGTGATCCGATCGCGGCAGGACGACGCGCGCCAGGTCCTGCTGTCAGTAGAGGACTGCGGCATCGGGATCTCCGCCGAGAACGCCGAGGCGCTGTTCAACGCCTTCTTCACCACCAAGCCCGGCGGCATGGGCATGGGCCTGTCGATCTGCCGCTCGATCATCGAGGCCCATGGCGGACGCTTATCCGCCGCCAACAATGCCGGCCCCGGCGCCACCTTCCAGTTCACCCTGCCCCTGCATCACGCCGCCGCGTCGTAACGGACCGTCGGGCCTATGGGCTGTCGTCCCGGTAATCCGCGGCCGGCGTGAGGCACGAAGCGCTTTTGATCACTCGATTCCGGCTCTCGTTCGCCGGGCGAAGCCCCGGCTCGCTCGGCCGGAATGACTGTCGTGGGATAACCCGGCAGCAGCGCGTTGGCCGCGCTCCCGGCGACACTCGCGTCGCGGGGCACGGGCGAAACTTCATGCATGCTCGCTCAGCTCGAGCCGCCGCTCTATGCGGTCCAGGCGCGTGTCGATCCGGTCCAGGCGCGCGTTGATAACGCCCAGATTGGAGTTGACGTATGTCTCCAGCGCCGTCATGCGGACCTTGAGATCGTGCAGATCGTCAATCACCCGGTCCACCTTGCGCGTCAGGTCGCGCAGCATCTGAGCAACAAAGCTGTCTGGCCCAGTCGAGCTCATCGTCAAACCTTGTGGCGCAAATCCCATCTGAGGGGAGTAAACGCGATGCGCCTCTTATCGTTCATCACGAAACGCCATTGCTGGATAATGTCCCTCCCGAGCAAGGATGGAAAATGATAATTGTATGAAGCGGGCGCGGAAATCTCTATCCGAAATCGATAAGAGTAGATGTATCGTCGGTCTGAAAATGATAGAAGAACGAGCTCATTAAATCCGTGCGCAGGGCCACCAATTCCCTCGCTCGTTGTCGGATTCCTCAGTGCCCTGAAATCAACCCCCAACCTCCGGGTATCTGCTGGCATCAGCACGGTGGCGTCCGCACCGGTGTCAACCAGAAACGACACCGGGCCACTGAGCCGCAGGCGCGGGAACGAGATGCGGGCTTCAATGTATGGGGCGCCCGACGTGTTACCGAAACGGCCTTCCAGCACGGGATTAGAGAATCAGTTTTCGCCCGCTTGTATCGATGAAACGAATAACCGTTTGGCTTGGGGCAAGCCCTTGCTTCTTCAACTTGGAAAGGAGTGCAGGCAACGATCTTGCCGTCGCGCGGACTCTGCCATCATAGAGTCCAACCCACTCCTTCGGGTGCTGCTCGGTCAGCCGGGGGTGTTTGGACGAAAGCAGACGGGCGTTACGCGAAAA
The DNA here is from genome assembly GCA_963841705.1 of uncultured Alphaproteobacteria bacterium. GTDB lineage: Bacteria > Pseudomonadota > Alphaproteobacteria > Rhizobiales > Xanthobacteraceae > VAZQ01. The sequence goes on along the minus strand of CAWJDY010000005.1, from coordinate 8,592 downwards.
GGTGCGTAATTCACGGTCGATCTGCTTGGGCGTTGCACCCAGCTGAGATGCGGAAAGTCGAGGCACCGGTTACCTCCGGCAAAGAAATCGTCGTGGGGGCTTCAAAGCCGAGCTCTGAGTTCAGCAGTGAATATGATCCTCGTGCAAGGTCCTGACAAGTCAAGGGACGAGTCTGTGCAGAGATTCGGCATCCGTCTTGGAACGTCGGTCAGCGCACCGGGGAAGAGAAGCTTCCGTAGGGGCGACGCATTGCGTCGCCCTCATCCTGGCGACAATGGCGCGTAGGCCATCATATATACTTCGCACGCCCTTCAATGACTCAGAAATGGCCGTAGGAGTCGTTGCTGTCGCTGGCTGCTGGGGGGGGTAGCCCAGAGAGGCCAAATCGCGCGAGGCGTCTCGCCTGAGTCATTCCGGGGCATCGCAACCCACAGCTCTCGCACGCCGTGTCAATCAAGGGGTCGCGCGCGTAGTAACGGCCGACAATAACCCTCTGGGTACTACCACCATCACAAGTTCTGGTGCCTCAGATGGCCAGACCGCCGTGGCGCTTCATTCTGCGATGATCTGAACGAAGTAACGCTTCTGCCTCGGGCTGCCAGCGCGGTAAAGATGGCGGCAGGCACGGTCCTAACGCAGCCGTCTGCCGCTGCTTAGAGTAGTTGCCCTTCTGAGCACATGCATGGCGGGGGTTCTTTCGCGCCATGCTGGCCAGCGGGCAAAATGGAACATTTGCCTTATTCTCCACGCCATCCGCCCTTAAAAACGAGAGCGAGGGGAATTGCCGTGGGGGGGCAGCCGATGATCGATCGTTTCCGAGATTTTGCGCGTGCTTTGCTGACCGTTCTACTGCTGGGCGTAACCGGCGCTGCCGCCCAAAGTTCCCACTCCCTGACCTCGCCTCCAGGTGCCGCGCCGCAAGGCGCCTCCGCTCCCAACGTTCAAACTGGTGCCGTGCCGGCGGGTTCGACCGGTCCGCAGATCAACATCGCCGAAATCACGACCCGTGCAAACCATGATGTGGGCGTCAACATCGAGACGACGATCACCGGTTGGCAGCACGAGCTTGATCGGCTGGAAAGCGATCTGCGCGGCCCGCGACTGCGTTATTCAGAGCTAAACGGCTTTCGTGATGAGCTTCAGCGGGTCCGCTCCGGGATCGAAGATTTCTCGAATCGTCTGCAGTCCCCACTGTCCGCCGTAAAGGCACAGCTCGATCTGCTCGGGCAGGCGCCAGCCCCTGGCCAACCGCCGGAAGCCGAGACCGTTGCCCTTAATCGAGCCGAGCTCAATTACCAGTTCGGGCTGCTTTCGGCGGGTCAGTCTGCAGTCCATTCGGCCAATCTACGCGTCGATCAGCTAATCAATAACATTCAGGACATTCGCCGAAAGAATTTTACCACCAATCTGTTCCAGCCTGTCCCGGGCATCTACTCGTCTCAGACTTGGGCGAGACTGCCGGACTACGTGCCCTCCGCGACGAGCCGCACTCGCGCTCTCTTGGTCAATTGGTGGGAAGGCGTCCAAGACCGGGATGAGGTCACATTCGTCGTGCTTGAAGCCATACTGCTTTGGCTGATGCTGACCGTTGCCGCATGGTACGGCGTGCGCCGGTTGCGTCGGTGGCGGCATGTGGGCGAGCCGCCCTTTTGGCGACGGGCAGCATCAGCGGCCGGCGTTATCTTGCTCCGGATATTGCCGATCGTGGCCCCGATCGTATTCCTCTACACCAAGGTTGCCGAAGCTCACGCGTTGCCCGAACGCGTCGATTGGATTTTCTACTCGGCAGCGCAATCGACCATCATCATTTTCGCCGTCAGTGCGCTTGTTACCACGGTATTCGCACCGGCTGCAGCCAATTGGCGGCTGATCCCCGCTTCCGATCGCGCGGCAGCGCGCATATGCGGCCTGGTCCTGACGCTCGCGATCGTTTACGGCCTGACGACGTTGATCTACGCGGTCACTCGCATCGTACAAGCGCCGTTCGCGCTGACGGTTGCGGTTGCCTTTCCGTCAAGCCTGCTTGTAGCCGGGATCGTCGTCGCCATTCTTCTTACTCCGCTGCAAGGAGAGCGCCGGGACGGAATGCCGTCACTGCGATGGCTCACAGCGTTGCGCATCCCTGCTTGGATCACAGTCGCCGCAATCGTTGTGAGCGCGCTTGCGGGTTACCTTGCGCTGTCCCGCTTCCTCGCGCAACAACTGATCGTCACCGGCTCCATCCTGGCGCTGGTCTACCTCCTGCTGCTGTGGGTGGACGGCATCAGCCGAGGTCTCAGCGACGACAGCGCCACGATCGGGCGCTGGCTCGAACAAAGAGTCGGCCTAGAGCAGCGGCGGCGTAAGCAGCTCGTACTGCCCGTCGGTCTATTCCTCAAATTCACAGTTCTCGTGCTTTCAGTGCCCCTCATCCTGCTGCAGTGGGGATACACATGGCCGGACATCTACGAGTGGTATAGGCAGCTATTCTTCGGTTTCCATATCGGAAATACGCAGGTATCCTTTGCCGTCTTGCTCGCTTCGGTTATCGTTTTCGGACTGGCCTATGCTGCAGCGCGGATATTTGAGGGCTGGCTCGATGCGCACGTTCTGAAACCGGCCGGGATCTCAGGCGGAGTGCGGGACTCGATCCGCACCGGCCTGGGTTATGCCGGCATCGTGATCGCGGCGCTTGCTGCGTTTTCCTATGCTGGCTTTAACCTCTCCAACCTCGCCATCGTAGCTGGGGCGTTCTCCGTCGGCATCGGTTTCGGCCTGCAAAGCGTAATCAACAATTTCGTATCAGGTTTGATCCTCTTGGCGGAGCGGCGCATTAAGGTCGGCGACCTTGTGGTGGCCGGCAGCGAGGAAGGTTATGTGCGCAAGATCAGCGTGCGCTCGACCGAGATCGAGACCTCCGAGCGTGCTCGGGTCCTCGTTCCAAATTCCTTCCTGATCACGGAAAAGGTGAAGAATTGGACGCTTCGCGACAATCTCCGCCGCATCGTAATCCCAGTGAGCGTGGCTCGTGGGTGCGATCCACGCAAAGTCAGAGCGATCCTGCTAAACGTTGCGCAGGGCAATCCTGATGTGATGACGGCGCCTGCGCCTTCGGTCGAGCTCGAAGAGTTCGGGGCGGACAGTCTCCAATTCAAGCTCTATGCGTTTATCGACCTTCACCAAGGCGGTGGCACAAGCACGGATTTGCGGATCGCCATCCTCGACGCCTTCGACGAAGGCGGCATCACCAGTCCGCTTCCACGGACAGACGTTACACTGCGGAACATAGATTGGCTGCACGGGATGGTGGCGGAATATGCTTCCGCTGCTTCCAACGGAAGGACGACACCCAACGGGAGTCATCGCTCGCGTCACCTTCCCGAACACCACGATCAGAGCGTGCAGGCCGCCACGGATTTGCGCCGAAATGGCAAACCTGTTTCGACGTGATGAAAGGGTTTATGGTCCTGTCACGATATGCCTCACGCTACGCACAGCACGTGGGGGAAGGTTTTGGGTAATCGCAATCTCGCGCGATGCACGCCGCCACAGCCTCGAGGTTGGTGCATGTCCAGGAACGGTTACTTCAAGAAGTATCCTTCGAACTCTACTCACCCATAAAACCACCGCACCATCACACACTCACACCATCTAATGCTACGCTGCTGTCTAGGTTATCCGGCGCAGGTCGCCTTGGGAGCGATTTGATGGTTCACGGTTTATTAGGCAGTGCGCCTTTTCAGTGGCCTTAGCCTTCGCGTGGAAAGTCCAACTCGGTGACGATGGCCTGCTGACGGACAGCACCGAACGATTTTTGCCGCAATCAGGATGCTTTCTTCCGCGCGCATGACGGGGGTGTACGTTGCCATTGACGCTGCGGCAGAGGCGACGTGCGGGGTATGAGTGGGGGGACCATTGATTCGATTGCGGTTCCGCACGATCCCGTTTGGGATCGCCGCGGTGACTTTGGGATTCTTTCTCAAAACGGCAGGGACTCAGGCTGATCCGGCAGAAAGCGGATTGGTGGGCTCCGGTCTTTCCGTTTTCGGGACAATACATCCCGACATTTTCCGGCTCCGCCCGCCGCTGGGATCAGGGGACCTGGTTGACAGCGTGCGAGTAGCGAGCCTGGAACCGCCGGTCGTATCCGATGGCCCCGGCCGCGGCCTGACGGAGACCTCCACGTCCACTCCCCGGGGCGCGTCATTAAACGAACGTTTCGCCGCCTTGAATGACCGTCCAGCGTCTTTCCGCGAACGGTTCGCTTCGGCCAATCCTACGTCCTTCGACGAAGCCTTCGGGTCGGTCGTGCGGGTCCGTACAACTAGCCTGCAATTGCCGCTGGATCAGGCCGCTCAGAACCAGCGAGCCGATACGCCACTGAAAATGATCGTTTCCAAACCGAGTGTGCGCAAGGAGCTCACGTCACCGGTCGATGATGGCCACGTCGCAATTTACGATATCACCGCGCATACGGTTTACTTGCCGAGCGGCCGTCGGCTCGAGGCTCATTCTGGGCTTGGCGGACTCATGGACAATCCTCGATATGTGGACGTCAGGATGCGGGGCGCAACGCCACCGAATGTTTACAATCTGGCGTTCCGCGAGCGACCGTTTCATGGCGTTCGCGCCATCCGCCTCAATCCCGTCGATCACAGCAGAATGCACCGTCGCGCCGGCATCCTTGCGCACTCCTACATGCTGGGCTCGAATGGCCAGTCGAATGGGTGCGTGTCGTTCAGGAATTATCCCGAGTTCCTGGATGCCTTCCGCACAGGCGAAGTCACCCGTCTCGCGGTGGTCGATCGCCTTGAAACCTCGCCCGGCAAGCTCGCCGCCGGACAGCTGCCGCATTCTGTCAAAGAGCTTTTGAACTCGACGGATCGCAGCCGGCAGTATGCCGCCGCCGGCGATCACTGACGCTGCCCAGCTCGTTCTTCGATGATCGTCGAGCGAGGCTGATGCGAGGATGCGAGAGTAGCGGTCAGGCTTACTTTGGCGATTAAACGTGCACATCGCCGATGGAGAGCTCGCCTTCCCCCGCGTAACGGCGAAGGGCGCTGTAAATAATCCAGCAGTAAAACGCGGAAACGGCCAGAACGACTGCCCAGCCGGTTACCGGACCGATCGCGGCACCGGTCGCCCACTCGGAAAGGGTCCAAGCTGGCAACGACCCGATCCGCTACGGAGGCCTTCGACGCTTACGCTAAATGTGTAGCGCAACAGATGAAAATGACTGCGGAGGACGGACAGCGTATGCTCGAGGACTTCCAGTGCGTGACGCAAAAAATTGTAAGCTCATTGAGCAGCGACGCATGGCCCAACGGATCGTGAGTAGCACGTGGGACGGAGCGCGCAAGAAACCCGAGCAGCGAGCACCCTCTCAACTACTTCAAACCCCATCACCATCACACCCTCCAGGGCAGCAGTAACAACGCGGTTCGTTGTTTTGTTTGTTTTACTTTGAAGGGCGATCATTGCTGAGAACGGGCTTCGGCCTGATACGAAGAAAACAAGAGAAGGCCGATGCCCCCCTGACAACCAATTTCAGTCCGGTCCTCATTCAAGAGCGGTCATAACGACAACGCGTCAGCACTTCGCGTTTGTGCCACAAGCCGACGTGAGCAGGTGCAGCAACGTTGAACCGATTACTCGATCACCTCGTCGGCGCGGGCGAGCAGTGTCGGCGGCACAGCCAGTCCGAGGGCTTTCGCTGTCTTGAGGTTGATCACCAGTTCAAACCGTGACGGCTGTTCAACCGGCAGCTCAGCGGGTTTGGCGCCTTTGAGGATTTGCGCTGTGTAGATGCCCACTTGGCGAAACCGCTCGGCATAGTTGCTTGCATAGCTGATCAATCCGCCGACCTGCACAAATTCGCTTTGGTAGTAAATCGTTGGAATCCGGTTACGCATTGCCAGCGCGACCAGTTTGCTATCTGCACTGCTAAAGAGAGGATCGTCGACAACCAGAAGAGCGCCGGCGCCTCGCTGCGGCAAGCTTGCAAATGCTCCGTCGATCTCATCTGCGTTGCGTGTATTTACGATTTCAACTCGCAAGTCGAGGATTCCGCTTGCCTCCTCAATCTCCTTCACTCTGAATTTGGCATTCGAGTTGTTGGGATTCATCAAGGCAGCGATCCTTGCCGAGGGGACCAGCTCGCGCAACAGTTCAAGACGCTTCGAGGTCAGCACACCTGAGAATGTGGTGACCCCGGTCAGATTACCTGTCGGCTGGTTAAGGCTGCTGACGAGGTTCTCTGCGACCGGATCGCCGCTCATTTGAAAGACAATTGGAATGCTGGTGGTCGCCGCCTTCGCCGCGTGTGCGGGGTCAACCCCGGCCGCTACAATCACTGCCACTCTGCGCTCAATCAAATCGGCGGCGAGCGCGGGCAGTCGATCATAGTCACTGTCCGACCAGCGGTATTCGACGGCTACATTGCGCCCCTCCACATACCCGGTTTCGGCGAGGCCCCGCCGGAACCCGTCCACCCACTTCGGCATATTACTGGGCGGAACGGCACTGAGGAAGCCAATCACCGGCATCGCCGGCCGCTGCGCACGCGCTGTGAACGGCCATGCGACTGCCGAGCCGCCTACCAATGAGATGAAATCGCGCCGCTTCATGTGCCCTCAAATCGAGGGGCCAAACCTACCACGATCGTCGGGGAGCCGAAACCGCGTTGTGCAACACAGCAAAATCGGGTGGTCGGGGTCCGGTTCGGGTCATAAGCACCGGCCCTTATCGGTCCCGAGCCCGAGCCTATGTCTGCACCTCTCCCGAAAGCTACCGTAATTCAGCGGATCAGGCGTCCGGCGCACCATGCCGTCCTCACTTAACTCAAGGAGGATGACCATGGAGGATGAGAACTCGATCCTACCCCCACCGAAACGCACGCCTTGGAACAAGGGGAAGCTGATCGGGGCAGTCTGAAGTATCCGGGCAGACCGGACATTGCTCTGCCCGATTGCTAGCGGCGCTTCGTGCCACAAGCGGCTGTGAGCAATCGCAGCAAAACAGATCGCCTCACGGCGGAACCTATGGGGTCCGGGGGGTCCTGGCCACCAGCTTGATGTCGGCAGCGCTCAACGTGTAGTGCCGGACGATCTCGCGCTCGTCGGAGGCCCAGGTCCAGAACGGGGGGCCATCTGCTCGTCAGAGAGAAGGCGGCGACGGGCCATGCTCTGTCGAGTTCGAGCGCGACCTCATTCGCGAGCGCATCAAGTCCGGCATCGCCGCCGCCAAGGCGCGCGGCAAGCAGCTCGGCCGGCGGCTAGGGCAGCGGCCTTCAGATCGCAGGTGCTCGAACTGGCTCGGGCCGGTGTCAGCTACCGGCGCATCGCCCGGCAGATTGGACTGAGCAAGAACACCGTGGGAGCGATCGTGACGCGCGATCGAGCTGCATCACGCTGAAGGGGGCTGCAGTGTCCGCTTGCTGGGGTGGATCGAGCATCGCAAGCGTGGCGCCAGCCGCGCTGGCGATCGACGTGATTGACCCGAGTCGGATATCAAAACTGACCAGCCTTGATGGCAAACCGCACATGCGGAGTGAAGGGCATCGGAACTGACCGGTGACGCGAGAAAATAGCATTGTGTGGGCATCGGAGTTCGGCAGTTCGGCGCCCATATGACGGTTGGGTTTGGTCGGACTACTTGTAGTAACCGACGCCGCATCCCAGGCCGGCGACCGCGGTAACTAAGCTCACCTTCGGCACCCACGTCTTGTCAGCGCCGGCCTTGGGAGACATGTAGCTGACCTCATTGACCTGGCCCTCTTTTGCCGCGTCATAGAGCCTTGGGCCATACACGTCGCCCGTAGGGTCCTTAAATGTCCTCGCATCCTTGCCGAGCAACCCCTTAACGTTGGGATTGCCGACCGCGACGAGGAGTTCGTCGCTCAGATTGAAGCAGAACGGATAGATGTCGCCCACAAGGAAGCCGTTTTCGCCCTTGTTGATCTGGTCGAGCGTCTTGGCCTTATCGGCTTTGATGGCCGCAACCGTCTTTTCAAGCATGGCCTTAGCGTCCGCCGCAGTACCTTGCGCGAATGCCGTAGTCGAGAACAAGACAGCCATGGCGCCTAGCGCGCCAATCACGAGTTTACGAAACATGGATATTCCTCCCTGCTCTTCGAGCAATTTGCAATTGTCATGCACCGTGCGTAGGCCCGCAAGGATCATATCCAAACATTGCCCCAATTGACCAGTCTGCTCGTGCCCGCCGACGAGCTGATAAGTAGAGGCGGGGTGGCCATTTCCGGATTTGGCCCACCTCGACGCAACGAGACACATCTGCGCGACGGTGGCGACCTCGGTCACAGCCGACCAAGCTCCGATCGATGCACGTTCATGCTATGTCCCAGATGTCGTACACTCAGAGCACTTTCGTGTAGTACCCCTTCCTGGCGCATTGGTACGGCGATCAGCGACCTCGCGCCGCCGTACATCGTCGCAGGGCTGGCTTGGTTTGGTGATTCGCCTTTTGGTGCCGCGTATCCGCTTGCTTACGGCTCGTAGTGCGATGCCGTCCCACCTAGCCCTTCGGCGGCAGATGACCTTAGGCTACCACATCGTAAGCGTCGTTGTGCACCACAGCAAAACTGGCCCGCTAATG
>CAWJDY010000004.1:0-140763 GCA_963841705.1 uncultured Alphaproteobacteria bacterium | reverse complement strand
GCAGCTCGAAAAGCTCGATAAAACCTGAACAACTGCGGTGCCTGCCGTGCGGAGGGCTACCACTTAGGGCTACCACCTGCAACCTCCAACGTGAGCGCTTACTCCGCAGGCCGGAAGGTGGCTTTGCCGTTCAGAGAATGACTTCACGCAGCCCCCAAAACGCGGGCCTATCAAGCACTGGCCTCACCCAGTTCGCAGCGGGCAAATTGAACTAACAAAGACTGTCCCAAGGAACCAGCGAATGCTCAATTAGGGCACCGTCAGCTTTCGTCGGCACCGGAAATGCAGCCGCATAAACCCTGGGCAGGAATGAGCCCAAATCCGGACATGCCATGAAATAAAAACCCCGGGACATTGCCCGGGGCTTTGCTTGCGTCGCGCGCTAAACGATCAGGCAGCCGCTTCAGCCTTACGCTTCCTGCGCCACCAGCCGAGAAGACCTCCGCTTGCCAAGATCAGACCCGGCAATCCAGCGCCGGCGACCGGACCGGGGACGCTACTTATGAGGCCGAAATCATATTCGGCCTCCAGCATTTGCCCGGCCGCAGAAAAATGCTGATCGTCAGACCAAAAGCTCGTCTGTTCTGCGTCAGCAGCTCTAAGGTACGCGTAATTGGTACTTGGTGTCGTCGTATCGGCGCACCACTGACCCCAACCTGTGTTAGGGCCAGGGCCAGTCCAAACGCAAGCCGAGCCGGTAGTCGCACCGAACACACCTGGAAGAACGGTGGCCGCAGTGAACCCGTATAGTTTTGGATGGGCCTCGATATTTGCGACGAAACCCTCGACGTTTACAAGCGTAACCCCTGCAGCCGACAAGGCAGTGAAAAGTGCATTCGTGTAGAAACTTGCGAGACCCCCGCTGCCAGGCAGCCCATTGACAACAATATGCTGGGCCCCCTTCGATTGAAGGTTGATAATCCCGGCTGCGAGGGCATTAGCCTGGGCGGTTAGGTACGCCTGCTGATTGGAGAGTCCGGAGATGCTGTCTCTAGCAAAGGTAACGTCATTCCCTCCGGAGCTGACCACGTAAAGTGCTTGCGTGTTCGCTGTGCTGCTGTGCGAAGCCAGATAGTTTGCCATCTGCTGAACGGTTGACGGAAGAGTTCCGTTCGGGTTCAAGTTTCCGATATTGAGGTTGGCGGCCGTGGCAGCGTCTGTCGCTCCTGAGATCGCATAGTTGGTGCCGCCCGATTGGTTGGCTGGGAGTGCGGTCAGGCCATAGAACCCTGCGAGTATTTGAGTGTTCATCAGCCCAACGCCAACCGGCGCGCCAGTTCCTCCATTAGCGATGGCGTTCCCAATCAGCGTATCTTTAGCAGGACTCCCCGTTGTGCAGGGTGAGCTGGCGCCATCACAGTGTCCTTGGAGCGCGCCACTCCACCAGCCGCTATCGAGTGTGCTGTCGCCAAAGCTAACAAACTGATTAAACGTGTCGGCGGCCGCTTGGGACGCGCAGACAACACTAAACGCGAGAAAAGCGAGCTTGAGTTTCATGGGGTCGCCCGGCGGAAATCGATACCCCCCTACCGACAAAACTTTGCTCTCGTCGGTTGCATGTGTCAATTGGGCGCAAGTGTCATGGATATCCGTAAGGGTACACCCCTGCGTACCTTACGGACTCACAGGCGCCTTGAGTCCGTTAGGGTTGACAGGAGTCCATCGAACATGATATCAACGGACGGTATCCTAACGGACTCTCAGGGAGGGGGGGTAGATGGCCACGATCCTTTACGCTCGCGTCAGCACGGCTGAACAAACAATCGAGCACCAACGCACGCACGCTGAAAAGGCTGGCTTCAAGCTCGACAAGGTCATCTGGGACGATGGGGTGTCCGGGGTGAGCACCAAGTTGTCTGAGCGGGTCCAGGGGAGGCGGCTGTTCGATCTGCTGCGGTCTAGCGACACGCTCGTGGTCCGCTGGATTGATCGTCTCGGCCGCAACTATCAAGACATCTGTGAGACCATCCGCGAGTTCATGCAGCGCGGTGTCGTGATCCGCACTGTGATCAACGGGATTACGTTTGACGGCGCTACCAAGGACGCAATGCAATGCGCAGTGCGCGATGCGCTGATCGCGTTCATGGCTGCGACTGCGCAAGCACAAGCAGAAGCCAGTAAAGAAGCGCAGCGCGCCGGGATTGCACACGCAAAATCTAATGGTGAAGCTACCGCCTACAGGGGTCGTAAGCCGAGCTACAGTCGCAAGCAATTCGAGAGCGCCCAGGCGATGCTCGGCAATTCCGCAGGTGTTGGCGAGGTCGCAAGGGTCGTAGGGCTCACCCGACAGACGGTCTACAGGATCAAGGATGATCCGGCATCAGCTGAAGCTGCTCTGGCGACGTGGGGAATGTGAGGCGCTCGGTGCGTCGCTGCTTCGACTTGCGGACGCCTTGAACGCTCGCGGTATCGCCCTTGGCTCGCGGTAGGCGCTGGTACGTCGTGTCCATTAGCAACGTGCTCGCGCGCTTAACGCAGTCCAGCGCCGCTACTGCACAAACAACGCCCCCGTCGATCTGCAAACTGTTCGCGCGGCCTCTAGCGCCGCTTGCGGGTCCCCTTTTCGGTTTTGGTTTTGGAAAACACACCCCCGCCCACCGACTTTGAAAAAACCGTCAAGCCCCCGCGCGTGCGGTTTCATTTTGCGATGAAGAGTGCGCCCTTGGGAACCGCAAGGTTCACATGGCGACCTATTGCCCCGCGCAGTCGCGCCATCACGCGGCCCAAGAGACCTGGAACCTCACGCTTGTTCGATCCCGTCGTGTACGAACACGACTGCCCATCTTCTCCTCGTGCAGCTCGATGTCGGCATAAAGACGCCATATCAGCGCCTCAGCGGCTCGTGTTCGGCACCTGCCTCGCAACTCGGCATAACGGTCCAGTGTCTCGGACGCTCGCGCCGTGATCAACTCGATGATCTTGGCCCGCTCAGCGGGGATGGGGGCTGTGCTCACCTCGCCTGAGGTGTTCAGCACCTGGTGTGTCGGTGTTCGTCGTTTCAGGCGCGTCGAGGTCAGCCATTGCAAGCGCGGCTCCAGTCGTGGATGCGGACAGCAGATTAGTGATGGTTCGAGATAGGCGGGCGTGCTTGGCTGCTACTCGTCAGGAACAGCGCAGCACATGGGGCGGAACGCCGCACCTGAGTTCCCGAGTTACCGTCGATGCCTTTGCGCACCTGAACCACAGGGCAGTGGCGGCAGCGAGCTTCGCGCCCTTTGTTTCGGGTTTCGCGTTGCTCTTTGTTGCTTACAGAGATATCGGGGGAATTGTTTGAGGGCGGCGGTCATATCCTCAAACGATGCGCGTCCATATCCCCGCCCAACGGTAGCTGCAGCATGGCCGCAAATGTCGTCGAGTTAAACATGCCGTGTACGCACAGCCTGCCCTGAGCGCGCTCTTGTGCAGGGCGATCAAAATCCCCGTGTACGAGGCCGTGGAGCGCCTTTTGGCGCCCCCAGGCCTGATTGAGGCCGCTGCGCTGCCAGTACGCTCCTGAAGGCCCACAAGACCCTGTTGTCGCTGAAGAAACGCGTCAAGGCGGCTTCCTGAGCGGGTCAGGGCGATGTGGGACAAAATGGGGCCTAGTGCGACTTTTGGTGCCCAAAGCCTCACAACGACACGTATTGGTCTTTGTGGGTCCCAAAGCTCGGGTGGCCTCCGTGGTCCGTGTCCCCCCCGAGCCACGACAACAGGACCGCTCCCGCTGAGCCCTACAGGGTGTCTGTACCCGCTGCTGCCATCCCCAGCCTGCGCATGGTCCTGATCACCGTCTGCGCGTGCCATCGTGATCCTGGCCGCAGCGTCTCAACCTTGCGCCTGTTCAATTCAGCAGCAATGGCATTTGCGCTCAGGTCGTTACGGTCACCGACAATGTCGCGCAATATCGGTCGAAGGGCCTTAGCCCGCGCATCGGCCTCAGCCTTGTTCAGACGCGATTGCTCGTTTTCACCACCCAGCTTCACCCCCCGCGCCTTGGCTCTCGCTAGGCCCTCCCTCGTACGGATTGAGATCATCCGGCGCTCTTTCTCAGCGAAGGCAGCGTAGATGTGCAGCAGGAATGGATCGGTGTCCCGCCCAAGGTCTGCGCAGATGAATGGCACCTTCTCCGACATCAGCCCGCTGATGAAATGGACATCGCGAGACAGCCTGTCGAGTTTGGCAACGATGATCGGCGCGCAGCGATAGTCATCGTCCTTGACCTTGCGTGCCGCCTTGAGCGCAGCTTTCAGCTTTGGCCGATGTGCGAGCGTGTCGCCCTTCGCACTCTCGATTTCCACGAAGCTCTCCGCAATGTGGAAGCGCTCGGCCTCACAAAAGCGCTGGATGGCCTCCCGCTGGGCCTCCAGCCCCAGCCCTGAGCGACCTTGCGATCTCGTACTGACCCGCACGTACTCAATGGCTTGCTTGAGTTCGCGGGTGTCGGCGCCCTTCCTGCTGATCATGTCCGTGGCTCGCTCTCTGATGAGCCGGGCGTAGACGGCTTCCGCTTTGCAGGCGGTGCAAGCCTGTCGAGAAGGTCCTCGACCCGCTCTGCTAATGCGTACAGCTGAACACTCAAGTCCGCTGCGGCACGCGCCGCGCGCGTAAGGTCAGTTACTGTCGCGAGGACCTCTGCGATGTTCTGTGTGCTCCCAACGACCTCCGTGATCTTTTCATCGATCGGCTTCCTGGCCATTTGGCCACCCCCCTGGTCCTGTAGGTTGTTACAACCCAAGTATTCGTCATCCCGACGAGCGTAGGCATGTTACAGCAGGGCCGAGAACACGTCAACAGAACACGTCAAGGGGACGGCCGTGTTATGCGCTCGGCGAATGGGTCCTACGGTCGCAAGGAAAAAGGCAGAAGACCGCGCCATCCCGTCTCCAAAAATCGTGGTCAAGGCCGCGCACCGTGTTTCATTTTCGCGTGCAGAGAGCGTCGCCAGCTACAGCACAGAGGCCTCGTTGGGTCCTGCCAAGCCTTAGGTCCTGCCCCCGGCCCTGGGCCTCGTGTGGCTCCGCATGGCCCCCTGGACGGCTCGTGACGGCTGACCCATGGTGGGGCCACGAGCCTAAAGCGCTCTGTGACCGATAGCGGCGCGCGCAGACCGCTGTTGGCGGGCGGCAGTCTCCGCTGCGCTGCCCACTCGCCTCGCCCGACCCCTCCGGGTCTCGCTACGCTCCCCAGGGGGCCGTACGAGCCCCAAGGGCTGCGGGGCACGCCAGTCGGAGCTGTGCTCACCTGCAAGCTCATTACGTCAGCTTTCACCGGCAGCGGACAAGCAGCCCTGCGAGCGTCTGGCAGCGATGTACCAACGCACTAAATCGCTACGCGATAGCTGCGAGGTGCGGCTCGACCTGAGTGCTTATCCCCAGGGACGAGATCGTGGGTAGCGGGGGAAGCGCCCTGTCTTGAGGATCGAGGTGTCTACCAACCTCACTCAAGACAGGAGTTGCCTATGACAACCAAGGCTATCACCCCGCTGCGTCAGCGTATGATTGAAGATATGAATGCGCGCAAGCTCTGCGCGGGCACGCAGCGAGGCCACATCCGCAGCTGCAAGCGGTTCGCGGCATTTCTGAAGCGATCCCCTGATACAGCGACCCTTGAGGATATCCGCCGCTTCCAGCTGCACCTGGCCGACACAGGCGTGAGCATCTGCACGCGCAACTGCATCATGACTGGGCTGCGGTTCTTGTTCCGGGTGACGCTGCGGCGATTGGATCTGGCCGAAGAAGTCTATCACATTCGTGAACCGGAGAAGCTTCCGCTGGTGATGAGCGTCGACGAGATGAAGCGATTGCTGGCGGTAACCTCAAGCCTCAAAACGCGTGTTCTGCTCAGCCTCGGCTATGGCTGCGGATTACGGGCGAGCGAGATCGTGCGGCTCAAGGTCAAGCATATCGACAAAGCACAGAGCATCATTCGCATCGAGCAGTCAAAGGGCCGCAAGGACCGCAACGTGATGCTGCCGCAGGAGATGCTCGGCTTGCTGCGGCAATGGTGGAGGGTGCGTCCCTCGCGTCACGATGCGGGAATACCGCTACAGGAACGTTGGCTGTTTCCCAGCAGAAAGTCTGCTGACAGGCCGATCAGCACCCGCCATCTCAATCGGTTATTCCATGAAGCTGCCGACGCTGCGGGGATCAAGAAGGGCGTGACGCTGCATACGTTGCGCCACAGCTTCGCCACCCATCTACTCGAACGCCAAACCCATATCAGAACCATCCAGGCGCTGTTGGGTCACACTAAAACAGACACCACGACGCGCTATACGCACGTCGCCACCGGAATGATCTCCGCCGTCGAGAGCCCGCTCGACCACTTGGCGCGCGCAAAGGAGAGGCCCAGGAAAGCTGGGAAGAACCGCAAGGAAGATCAGCCGCCGGCGTAATCGCCCGCGGCAATGTTCCGTCCGAAGCTGGAGGTCGCGGATATCTTCCGCGACCACGGGGCGGCGTGGCGTTCTGCCAATGCCGGTCACGTCAGCCTCGACCAGTTGAAGGTGATGACGGCGATCGAGCGCTGCCGCACGGCGGCGCTCGGTGGCCATGTCGAGCGCTGCGAGAAGTGTGCTCATACCGTCATCGCCTATAACTCCTGCCGCAACCGGCACTGCCCGAAGTGTCAGGGCGCGGCGGCACGGGAATGGCTGGCCGAGCGCGAGGCGGAGCTATTGCCGGTGCCGTATTTCCACGTGGTGTTCACGCTGCCCGCTCGGATCGCCGACATCGCTTATCAGAACAAGGCGGTGATCTACGATCTCCTGTTCAAGGCCTCATCCGAGACCATGCTCACCATTGCAGCCGATCCCAAGCATCTCGGCGCTCGCATCGGCATCTTATCCGTCCTGCACACCTGGGGCTCGGCACTGACCCACCACCCGCATGTGCACATGATCGTGCCAGGCGGCGGCTTCTCGCTCGATCGCAAGAGCTGGGTCTCCTGCCGGCCGCTCTTCTTGCTGTCGGTGGACGTGCTGTCAGCCTTGTTCCGCGGGTTGTTCCTGGACAAGCTCCGTGCCGCTTATCGGGCGGGTGCGCTGCAGTTCTTCGGCAAGCATACCCGACTGATCGATCCACGTGCATTCGCCGCCTATCTGGCGCCGCTGTGGAACACAAAGTGGGTGGTCTACTGCAAGCGCCCCTTCGGCGGCCCGAAGGAAGTCTTGCGCTATCTCGCCCGCTACACTCATCGCGTCGCGATCTCAAATCGCCGCTTGATCGCATGCGACCAGAAAGGCGTCACCTTCAAGTGGAAGGACTACAGGCTCGAAGGTCCCGAGCGCTATCAGATGATGACGCTCGCCACACATGAGTTCATCCGCCGCTTTCTCATGCACGTGCTCCCCGCAGGCTTCCACCGCATCCGCTACTATGGCCTGCTCGCCAGCGGCAAGCGCGCCGAGAACATCGCCCGCGCCCGCGAACTGCTCACGCCGCCAATAATTCCCGTTGATGCCATCAAAGCAATCATCCCCAATGCTACCGAGCCCGAGCCGCAAACGACAAATCTCTGCCCCTGCTGCGGCGGCCGCATGGTCATCATTGCGAGGTTCGAACGAGGCGCAACGCCACACTACCGAGCAAGCTCGCCGCCGCCAGCGATCAGGATCGACACCTCATGATCCCGTCACCGCCGATCAACCACTGCTACCTGACCTGCTTTTCTTGCTGGCTTGCCGCCCGCCGCACCCCAAGCTCGCATCTATCTTCGCAATTAGCGAACAGCTGCACGCAAATCGGCTCGCTCAACATGCATCCCGGTCGCTCGGCTCGACCTCCTGATCCAAACTTTAGAGCAAACCGACCACACCACTCGTCACGGCCGGGCATGACCCGGCCCAACCCAGCGTCCAAATCCCCATAAGTGCTCGCGGCACGCCCGTCAGCTTGCGGCACTGCCGCAGCACTACCTCCCGACGCGATTTCCTGCCTTGGCGCTTTTCGGACGCCGGCCAACGGAGCGTGCGGTCAGAGCGTCGGTGCCGGCGTCCGAAAACCTGCACAAAAGCAGACCAACCGATAATAGTGGTGTTCCCTTCCCCCGGGTAGGATGAGCCGCAGGAAGGGCGCTGGCTTATTTGCTCAGGGGGCGCCCCGATTTCGTGGGACGCCCGCTTCGTCGCATTACGCTCGTCTCACGCGGCTAGTCGCCCGGGTGACTGGCATTAGCCTTCTTGACCTGCTCCAGGATACCACTGAGGTTGTAACTTTCGGGAGCTTGCAGCGGCGGGAACTTCTCGTACGACGACAGTTGCTCCAGCCACAGCTGCTGGCCGATGGGCAGCATGTTCCAGTCGTACAGGAAGGCGGTCATTGGAGCGGCGAGCGCACCGCCAAAGGACATAGACCGTCTTCTGCTTCGTACCGACTGCTTGCTCGAAGGGGTCGCGCTTGATGTTATTGACCAAGGTGAAGTGGAACGAGGTGAGTGGCATGATCCATCCCTCCGCGCCCTGCTTGCGACATGGTGTAGTACATCTTCCAGTTCTTGTAGCGCACAGCGGACGGCGTCGCGCCCGAGTAATAGAAGAAATAGTCGCGCGCCGACTTTTCCGACGTGCCTTCGAGATAGGCCCGCTGGTCGAAGCCGTCGAGCGTGGTCTTGACGATGCCGGGATAATTGCCGGCCTCGATCTGCTGCTTCAGCCCGTCTCCCTTCGGCCCGCCGGCTATGTCTACAAACGTTGGTAGCCAGTCGAGGGCGGCGAACAACTGGTTCTTGACCGTGCCCGGCCTGATGTGGCCCGGCCAGCGGACGACCTGCGGCGCGCGGTAGCCGCCTTCCCAGGCCTCGCCCTTCTGGCCTTTGAACGGCGTGACGCCACCGTCGGGGAAGGTGATCGCCTCGGCACCGTTGTCCGTGGTGAAGACGACAATGGTGTTGTCGAGCTGGCCCATGTCCTCCAGCTTCTCGAGCACCTAGACCGATGTTGTCGTCCATCTGCTTCATGCCGGCTTCGTTGACGCCCCAGTCCTTGCCACCCTGTTCACCCACCATGGCCATGTACTTGTCCGACAGCACGGTGGTGACGTGCATGCGCGCCGGGTTGTACCAGACGAAGAACGGCTTGTTGGTCTTCTTGGGATCGTTTCTGTCGAGGAAGTCGATCACCTTGGCTGAGATTTCCTCGTCCACCGTCTTCGAGCGCTCCAAGGTGAGCGGGCCCTCGTCACTGCATCTCTGGTTCTGTTCCGTACCGTTTGAAGACTTGCACCAGATGACTGGGCGCGGGGGCATCAGGCAGAGTGTTGTTTTTTGGTCCACCGCGCCGGGGACTTCGGGGAGGCCGGGAACCGGCGTGTTCTTGCATGGCGGCGCGACAGCTCTGTGTCGGTCGGGTTCTTGTTGATGTCGGGGAAGCTCACCTGCTGCATCGCGTCGAGGTGATAGAGGTAGCCCCAGTATTCCTGGAACCCGTGCGCCGTGGGCAGCGACGCGGTGTGGTCGCCCAGATGGTTCTTGCCGAACTCGCCGGTGTTGTAGCCGAGATCGAGCAGGAACTTGGCAAGCGCCGGGGTGCCGGGTCGCAGATATGACGGGCTGCCGGGCAGTTGCGGCGGGATCATGCCTGTGCGCAGCGGATACATGCCGGTGAAGAAGGCATTGCGCCCGGAGGTGCAGCTCTGCATGGCGACGTAGTCCATGAAGATCGCGCCCTCGTTCCCGATGCGGTCGATGTTGGGCGTTTCCCCGACCATCAGGCCGCGATGGTAGATGCTCGGCTGCATCCAGCCGATGTCGTCGCCCATGATGAAGAGGATGTTGGGCTTCGCCTGTTGTTCCTGCCCGGCTGCTGGCATGCTTGCCACCGTCACGGCGGCAACTGTTACCAACAGACCGAGCCAGATGCTTCTGGCTATAACCTAATCTCCTTACGGTGTTCACTGCCCGAATGGGCCTCGGCAGCCTGCCCCCAATCCATGACCGGTGGCCACCGGTACTCGTTTGGAAGCAATCACAATTCTGTGATTCGGCAAGCGAACTGCTCAATTCTCTCTGCGCATTATCAGATTTGCCGTTTTGTGACGGACGGTTGTCGTCAAAATGCGATGCAAGTAGTGACCTTATGGTCACAAATGCGAAGGTTCGTGCCTTTTCTTAAAATGAACGGTGCGCATGCCCCAAACGCGCCATAAAAGGACAGCCCCCCTGTTCCGAGAGACCGGCAAAAGAGTGGGGGCGAACTTGAATCGAATGTCAACGCAGAAAGCCCAGGCATCTCGTACGAACTGGCGGCACGCCGCACGAGGCGCGTCGGCGGCTGGCTTTTCGGCGGTCGCCATCGCCCTTTTGTCGCAAGCATCGATGGCCGACGAAGCCGGCGTCAGCTTCTGGATTCCCGGATTCTTCGGAAGCCTCGCAGCAGCCCCGCAGCAGCCCGGCTGGTCCCTCACCACCATCGGTTACTACACGTCGGTCTCGGCCGCTGGCGATGTGGGAATTGCGCGGGAGAGAGAGCTTGGCAACATTCCCGTCAACGTGAAATTGGCGGCCGGCCTGAACGCGAACGTGAGCGCACGGCCTGATCTCGGCCTTGCGATGTTGAATTACACGCTTCCAACCCCTGTCCTCGGCGGCCAGGCGACTTTCGGTCTGATTGGTCTCTATGGACTCGTGAATACGTCTTTGGCAGCGCAGCTTTCCGGCACGGTGTCAGCTTCGGCTGGCGGATTTCCGGTGGGCTCAATTCCATTTTCGCGCTCCGACAGCATCAGCGACCCATTGTGGGGCTTCGGAGACCTGCTTCCGATGATGTCGCTGCGCTGGAACGCGGGCGTCAACAACTACATGGTATATGCCACCGGGGACGTGCCGGTTGGCGCGTATGACCCGAGCCGCTTGTCCAATGTCGGCATCGGTCACGGCGCTGTTGATGCCGGCTTCGGCTACACCTATTTGAATCAGAAGACCGGCCAGGAATTGTCCGGCGTGCTCGGCTTTACCTACAACATGGCCAATCAGCAGACCCAATATCAGAACGGTGTCGACGTGCATTTTGACTGGGGCGCGTCGCAGTTCCTGACCAAGCAGTTCCAGGTTGGCATGGTCGGCTACGTTTACAACGAGGCCGGCTGCGACAGCGGGTCGGGCGATCAGGTCGGCTGCTTCCGGTCGCGCGTGGTCGGGGTGGGGCCGCAGGTCGGGTTCATCATCTCGATCAGCACCACGACGCAGGGCTATCTCAATCTGAAAGGCTACAGAGAGTTCGACAACGCCAATCGGCCGGACGGCTGGAATGCGTGGGTTACATTCGTGCTTTCGCCGGCACAACAGACACCGAGCACATCTTCAACAACGCGCCGCATGAGATCGATGTAGAAACAAATATAGGGGCGGCTTCCTAACTTCCGCTTTGGATCAAAAGGCGAACCTCTCGTTGACGCGCAGCGGACATCACAAGTTCAATCGGGTGGCTTCTTGATGATCCGCCGAGCCTTGCTTGGCCTGAGAGAACTAGCGGGAGCGCACCTAGGCTCCAGCGCCCCGTAGAGGCCCGTTGCGCCTCGTATGGCCTCCCGCCGTGCCGTGTCGGCCCGCAGTGCCCTGCCGCATGGGTCAATACGAGGAGCATTGCCCCGTCGGCCGATACGGTCGCGCAGAGGGCGCAATGGGTCGTGATGGCTCCTCGCAAGCCGTCACAGGTCATCACGGGTCATTGCGAGCCCTGCGCCTAACGCGGCGGGTTGGTCTATACTGTCTCTATGGCCGCAATCCTGTTCCGCTGCCCCACTACCGGCCACCGCGTCCAAGGCTGGATAGCGGAAGACGTGTCCGACGCTGACGAGGACACTTACCAGTCGGTGACGTGCCTTGCCTGCCAGCAGGTGCATTTAGTGAACCCCAAGACCGAGAAAGTGATCGGGGCATCGGAAGAATAGACTGACTGCGGCGGGTCCTTTCGGCCTGCGCCGTCGCATCGGCCGTGCTGCTGCCCGATGAGCCCGTCGTGCAGTTGCGCCTCGATCCTGTCGCTGAGCGCGAGCGCAGCCGTCGCCGCCGGGGGGCTATTTTGCAGCAGCGTTGAGCCACTGAAGGATTGCGGCTGCGCTAAGCATCAGTCCAGAACCGAGCGCGTACCATTTTAATAATTGTACCACCGCCTTCCCGGCTTCGTGTCCGGCTGATTTTGCGAATTCAGTAGCAAACGTGTTGAGCAGTTGTGCGACCCACGCCGTAACGCGCTCGCATCCGTGAATGAATTTGCTCGCAATTTGGCTTGCAGTTTGTGCTGCAGTCGGTACGGCAGGCTGAGCCTTCAGCAGTGCTATTTCCCGCTTGATCTCCTCGAGTTCTGCGTCGTCGAGCGGCGGTGGATTGTTATGGCCGATGCCTGGTGTGGATGGTGACCGTAACGCCGCCACTGTTGCTTCAAGCTCTGCAATGCGTGCTTCAAGCTCAGCAATGCGAGCAAGCATTGCCTTATGCGCTTCTACGGTGTCGTTTATTATAGCGGCATCAGCACTAAGAAAGCCCTCGCCAGCCAGCAATGCGGAAGCAGATTGCTGCTGAGGCTGCTGCGCCGCAGTCGCTGCGAGCTGGTCGCGATGGCGCCTTGCAATCTCGTTGGCGACGTCCAAATTAGACGTATCTCGGACCGGCATATTGGCAATTCTTGACGGCGTATTATCCGACGTCCCGCGTGGAGGAGGCTGCGTCTTGCGTGAGACTGCTACCTTCCTCTTCTTCTTAGCGGCGGCTTTCTTTCCACGGCCTTTACCCGAGCCCGCCCGTGCCATCTAGCAAGCCTTCCCATCGCGTCGTGATGTACACACTAGCATAAGCCGCGCGGAGCAGGGAGCGCCCGCGTGTCGTGGTGCCCGGCACACTGGTACGACGCCGGGGGCGTGCAGCTGGGACGCTATGACCCTGCACGATTGCTCCTGGGACCTATTTTGCGTGCAGGGTCCCTCGCCAGGATTGAAATGGGCCAAAGACCCCTCCCGCCCGGCTTTCAAGAAGAAGGTAAAGTTCCTCGCGCCAGTTTCACTTTCGCTTGCAGTGTGCGCGCCCCGGCCACAGCGGCGTCCGGGGCCGCAATGTCTCGCAATGTTCGCAGGGGGCCCTCCTTGGGTCCTGCTGGGTCCTCCTGGCCGCTGGGTCCTGGCGGGTGCTTGACACGGTTGTCGGGTATGGCTGTGGTCAAGCTCGCCCAAGATAGCACCCCGGGGGTGGTTGACACTGCCTGTTCAGCATGCTGGGTGCTGGCTGCGGTGGTCTGTCGAGAGGGGCGACGCTTTCGTGCAATCCAAGCTGAGTAGAGCCCTTGTGGCAGCGATGCTGCGTGCCGCTAATCGTCTATAACATATTCACTCGGAGGGAGGGAGCAATGCACCTAAAAGTCATAGCCGCCATAGCAGCGATAGTAATCGCTGCGCTGTCCTCATCTGCACGGGCGGACGAGGCGGATAAGGACTTTGAGGAGCGTGGGGGCAAATCGGTCTACTACAGCCGTCGAACCGCTGAGACGCACATTCTGCCGTTCCTCGGGACAGCGCTAGTTGGAAAGCTGACGGCCAAGAAAATCGAAGACTGGCACCGTGGGCTTGCCGCTAAGCCGGCGTTGGCGCGCTCGAAACCGGGCCGCAAGCCAAACCATCGTAAAGCGGACAAAACGCCGGACGGTATTCGCAAGCGCCGAGCCACAGCCAATCGTATCCTAACGGTCCTGAAAGCGACTTTGAACCACGCTTGGAAGGCCGGCCATGTCACAAGCGACGATGCTTGGCGGCGCGTGAAGCCGTTCAAGGCGGTCGATACCGCTCGCGTGCGCTATCTATCCGAGGCCGAATGCATCCGGCTCGTGAACGCCTGTGACCCTGCGTTTCGCAACCTGGTGCGGGGCGCATTGCTAACGGGATGCAGGTATTCCGAGCTCACCGCCTTCCATACGGCCGATTTCAATGCGGACGCTGGTGTCGTCACGGTGCGGGAAAGCAAGGCTGGCAAGCCACGTCATGTAGTGTTGACCGATGAAGGGCGGCAATTCTTCCGTCAGCGCATGGCCGGCAAGGTAGGCGACGAGCTAATCTTCACTCGGGCCGATGGAGGCGGGTGGCGCAGGTCACACCAAAGGCGACCAATGCTAGCGGCATGTCGTCGCGCCAAAATTAAACCGCCGATTTCATTCCACGGGCTCCGCCATACTCACGGCTCTTTGCTTGCAATGCGTGGTGTTCCCATGGGGGTTATCGCCGAGCAGCTCGGCCATGCCGACACTCGGATGACGGAAAAGCACTATGCGCACCTCGCGCCAAGCTATGTTGCCGATACAATACGTGCGCATTTCCCAACCCTTGGGATTGCCGGAGAAGGCAATGTGCGCGTGATGCGCCGAAGCTAAGTGCAACGGCCGCCCCGCTTGTTCTAGGGGCAAGAATCCTTCCCTCGCAGACCGCGGCTGAGCTAGAGAACGGTCATATTTTACGCTAGTAGTTTTTAGGCGCGGGGCCGGTCGGCCAACCGGCGCCGGACACACCACCGCCGCCGTCCGGATTGCCCTCCGCCGCTTTCTTTCATCGGGGCACTGGATATATTTTAAATCGACGCGGCTAGGGCGACGGCCCGAAGGCCGGCACCGCACCGGCTCGCCGCGTCACCTCGATGCGGATGCACTCTACGGGAAGTGCGATGTTCCCCATTGCGAAGGCTACGCTCTCATTTCGAGAGATTTCGGATTACTGGTCACGTGAAATAGATCCGCCTGCGTCGCAGAGAGAACTGCTTCGTATTCTCGAGAGTGCGTGGTGGCTTGGTGAACTTCGCGGGGATTCCGTTCAATCTCCTCTTGAACTTCTTAAAAAAATGTTCGCTTCGATGCGCCACAGAGACGATCTGGGGATCATATTCATTGTGGGCGATGGTGCAGGCCCATCACCGGTCCAATTGCCGGATGGATCTGTGAAGGTCGATGTTCGCTACCAGGTCCGTGTACCATCGGGCAACATAGACAGTTGGGACGAAGCCGCGTGTAGGGATGCCTTCCATGCTTTGGCAGAAACATCGGCAATCGAGAGTTATTCCGAACTCGCGGTCGGATTGGCCTTCATTGAGTTGAGTTACGAGGAGTTCAATACCTGGCTTACCGAACGCGGTTACCCCAAGCCAACGTTTTGGCGGGCTCAGCTCAAGAAACCGAAGCGCGGGCGCCCGGCGGAGTACAATTGGGACGGCGTCAAAGAGCGGTTAGCGAAGTATGTGTCGCAGCATGGCTCCATCCGAACGTCGGATGAATTGATGCAAAAATGTGCGGATTTTGCATGCGCCCTGCATCCTGAGACAAAAACCCCCAGCGATAAGACTATCCGTGAAGCGATCAAGACGCACGCACTCGATGCTGCCGCCAGCTTTGTTTTGGGAAAATAGCGCCTCCAAATTTCCCCGCATTGCGAGTTTTCCCGGTCGGCGTTCTGCCTATTCATCTCGCCATCGCTCGCAAACGCGCGGGCGCGTTCGCCGGGACAGTCCCGGCCCTCAATGGCGAGGCAAAGATGGATACTCCGCTAGCCTACACGGTTGCAGAAGCATGCGCGGTCGCCCGCACTGGCAAGACTGTATTCTATCAAGCGATAAAGTCGGGCGCTTTACGCGCCGTCAAGCGCGGGCGCCGAACGCTTGTGCTCCCGGCCGACCTGCGGGATTGGGTCGAAAGGCTTCCTGCCATCGAAAACAAGAGCCGCGAGCGTAAGGCTGCGCAAGGCGAGGCCAGGCGATGACGCTCGATCCGCGTGCGGTGACGCACGCGCTCGGCGGCAGCGTGTCGGGGCGCAATGTTGTGGCGCCAGGTCCCGGCCACAGCCACGCCGACCGCTCGCTCTCGATCCAGATTGATCCGGCAGCGCCAGATGGGTTTCGGTGCCACTCATTCGCCGGCGATTGGCGCGAATGCCGAGACTATGTGCGGCATGCGCTTGGTCTCGGCGCATGGGAGCGCCGGCGCCGGCAATCGCCACGGCGGTGGTCGCGGCCAGACGGAAAGCCAGCGGCGGCTGGACGGCACGGTGCCCGGCGCACGATGACCTCGACGAGCCGAGCCTCTCGATGAAGACCGCCGACGGCGCCAAGGGGTTGGTGCGCTGCCACGCCGACTGCGATCGATCGCGCGCACCGGGCGAGCGCGAACGCGCTGAGGGGCGCAAATGACGCACCGTGACGCGCCGGTTACATGCAGCACATGCGGAAAGCGCGTGCCGCGCAAGGGACGATCCCAGGCCTACTGCAGCCGCCGGTGCCGGCAACGCGCCTATTGGGATCGTAAGGCTATTGCGAAAATTTCCACGATCGTGACCCACGATACCGGGCACTCTACGACCCCCCATAAATCACCCAATAAGATCAATGCCCTGGGAGGGCAAAAATGGCGACCGACCGATTTCGGTAAGGCGCCGCTCAACCTGTTGGGAGGAGGACTCTGGCGTTGGTCCAAGACACTGCCGCTCGATCCCTTGATCCGCACAAAGATCATCGCGGCCGAGATCGGCGAGAGTGAGGTCAAGGGTGCCTCCCGTTTGAAGGCGAGATTCCAACCTCGATGTCTACGTGCGCCCAACGGCTGCGAGCCGACCGTGTTCGTTTTCCGCCGCGATGCGAAATCCACTTAACGACAGGAGCTCACAATGGCAGACCCTCAAAAACTTGATCCTACGCTCGACCCCTTCACAAATCTGGAAAGCTTGCGACTAGATCAGAGCTACGCAGAAACGGTTGGCGTCAAAAAGCTCTTGAAGACGGTCCCCGTGCGCAGGCCAGGACCGCAAGACTTTGTGCGCGAGAACGGGCGATGAGCCATCAATCGACAGCGACGAAGCGCGCCAAGCACGCCGAGATTGCGCGTCGCTACGGTTGGCATGCACGGCAACGAGATGCGAACTCTCTTGCCTCTGTGCGCTGGGCCGAGTTGGTGCGTCTGTTCCGTCATCGCCTCGGCGCTGAGCTGAGCCGCGTGGAACTGGATCGGCGCATCATCGCGGTAGCCGGCGATGACTGGCAGTCATGCGGCGCTTGGGTCATTGGCCGGAGGGTCACCCTGACGTTGGCGGAGCGCATGACGCTCGGCATCCGAACCATGTGGCCCGCCGACAAGACGCGTGCCCAAGTCAAGCAGGCGTATGCAGAGCGCAAGCGCCAACGGGATCGGGACTACAGACGCCGGATTCGGGCGCAAAAGAGGGAGAACGCGAGGATGAACCATGATCTGAGCGAGCGACAGGAGACGTTATTTGCTCTGCTTCGAGGAAATGGAAAGTGGATGACCGTGCGCCAACTGGCGGCAGCCGTTCGCAAGTGGTCGGCGTGGAAACGTCCCGATGGACGGGCGCAAAAGATCGCGTCGCTGCGAGTGCTCGTGCGCACAGAGTTGGACGCGCTCGGGGGCCAAGGCATGATCGAGCAGAGACGCGAGATCACAAGAAATGGCCTTCCGGAGCGCCGCGTCCGAATTCTCGAAAACCCAATAAATCCCGTGAAGCGACAGAAATTCGTTTGCGCGAACACGCGAACAGGGGGTGTCGTCGCACCCGAGAATCGAGGAAATGCCGATGAAATGCGGGTTTCCAACGCGAACAAAAATGTGTCGTCTCACGGAAAAACCGAGTCGCTCCATCCCTTATCTTATGGTGCGACGACTCAAACGAATGGGAATGCGGCACCGCCGGCAAGAGGTCTTCCGACGAAGAGCTCATCTTCACCGACATCGCACCCCTCCGCCCGCATCGCTGCTGCAAGCAAGGGAAGCAGTGTCCGAGCCAGCGACACCGGACAGGCCAACACACCGGGAACCGGACGCAGCGCGGATGCAGTCGCCCTGGAACGGTCCATGGTGCTGCGGTTCGCCCGCATTGCGTTGGGGGGCGGCTACGTCGTCCAGCGGCACCCCATCATCCCGGCGTGGCAGTTGCTGCTCGACGGCAACGAGGTGAGCCTCCACAGGAGGGCCGAGGGGGCAGAGGCTGCTGCCGAGCGCAGGCTGCAGGCGGTGAAGGCACCGTCGCCTGCTATTTCGACGGCGGTCACGCAGGCCGAGCTGACGGCAGAAGAGCCTGTGCCCGACATTGCATTAGGCCTGGTGACATGGGACGCAAGCCATTGGGCGCGGTCGACATGACCGCCGCCGAGCGCATGCGGCGGCACCGTCGGCGACGGCGCGATGGACGGCGCTGCGTGACTATTGAGTTACTCGAAACGGATATTGATGCATTAATCCGCAGGGGACTGCTCAAGTCAGAGACGCGTAACGATATATTTGACATCATCGAGGCGCTCTACGCTCACCTCGACATCACATTGAGCGGCATCACGTGACGCGCAACAGCTATACATGGTCTCAAACAGGTATTTTCGGACAAAAGCAATTTCCAAAGGATTTCGATTATGAGCCGATGGTCGGGCTACGGGCGCCGCACGGTAGAGCAAACGCGGAGCATCGATATCGGTACGCTTCGTCGCGCGGGATATGTGGAAAACGACTGGATTCAGCTCCCTCACCAAACGCTTGAATTGGTGCAAGTCCCGTGGCGTTTTGGGGGGCAGCGATTGTATTTTAAGTGCGATTGCGGGCGCATGGTAGAAAAACTGTATGCGCCGGGCGATCAGCCTTGGCGCTGTCGGCATTGCTATCGGCTCACCTATTCCACACGACAGGCGGTGCCGCGTCACCGCCACATCATCAAGGCGCAGAAAATTCGTGAGCGGCTTGGAGGCAGTTTGAGTCTGCTCGATGGTTTTCCTCCGAAGCCGAAAGGAATGCATCAGAAGCGGTACGCACGGCTTCGATGGCGGCATGATGCAGCGGTAGAACAGGGTTTGGGAATGGCGTCGGCTTGGCTTCGTCAGTTCAGAGGTCGGCTTTTCGGCCGGCCCGCCCCCTAGGAAGCCGAGTGTTTTACTTGATAGGATTCAGGGGCCGGATAGTGACGTGAAACGGGCTATCGTTGCAGATGCTCATGGTTTGAAAATATTCAATAATCAAACGGAAATCAAAATGCCAAGGGGTGGATATCGAGAGGGAGCTGGCCGCAAGAAGGGCTCAAAGTCCAAAGTAACGCCGGCCATTAAGCAAGCGATGCAGAGGGCAAATGCTGAGGCCGAATCCCTCGTTGATTTGGCTAGAGCGTTGACTGATTCGGCAGTGAAAACGCTCGAGACGATCATGCTGGACCCTCAAGCGCCAGCGGCGTCCCAGCTCGGGTGGTACGACACTGACGCCGTGCGGCAAGGCGCCCTCATCGCCTTCGTGCGATGGTTCGGAGACCGATCCCGGCGCGGAATGCTTCGGCGGTCGCCAACCAGAACAAAACACGAGAGGCGTTCTCGCGCCAACCGACGCTCTATCGCGCAGTCTCGCTTGGAGCCCCTGTAGCCGCTGGGCTCCCTTGGCCAGTCGTGCGTGGCGCGGACGCGGTGGTGTTCGCAACGTTGGTGACGGTTTTGCTCACCCCGTAGATCACTACACCCAGCACGATCAGGAGGATCACGACGCCAGCGATGATGGCACTGCCGCTCCATTCACTGCCGGGAGCTGGCCCCGTGTCGTTGGCGGGCGGCTTCGTCCAGTGCCGAACGCCGTAGTGTCGGTGAGGCATGTGCGCTGTCGCTCCTTCTCCGGCATAGACATGCTGATTCTTCCTCACGAGAAGGATCAGCAGCTTGCCTGGCCGACATATCACCGACTGCCAGACGAGGTTGTACATGAAGTCCCGTCAGACCAACGTCCCGGCCCTCGCCGCTGCGAAGGCCGGGTTCAGCACCGCCACCGCCTATCGGATCGAAGCCGATCCCCGGCTACCGTCGCAGAAAGAGAAGCCCCGCGGTCGCCGCCGCCCCGACCCGCTCGCGGGAGTGTGGGACAGCGAGATCGTGCCGATGCTGGAAGCCGCACCCGGCATCCGCGCGGTGGCCATCTTCGAAGAGATTTGCCGTCGGCATCCCGAGATCGTCACGGGGGTGCGCCGGACCTTGGAGCGCCGCATTGGCAAATGGCGGGCTCTCTACGGCCCCAGCCGGGATGTGATCTTCCGCCAGGAGCATCCGCCGGGCCGGATGGGCCTGTCCGACTTCACCGACGTGAGCGCGCTTGGGATCATGATCGCGGGCACGCGGTTCGGTCACTGGTGTAACCGCGAGCCTGTCTACGGCAAACGAATGCGCGCGAATACTCAATAGCGCGTCCTTCCGCAACCTGCTGTATCGCGTCCCCAAAATCTGGCGCGCGTGAGAGCCTCGTTCAACCAGTGCGACCGCACGAAGCGGTCGAGAGCCGAAGCCGTGCCGAGCGTCAGCAGCAGAATGAGAATCAATGTCGAGATCGTCATAAGCCCCCCGTTTGTTGTCCCTGGACCGTCCAGTGCTGGCAGAGAATAGGATCAACAGACGACGCTTGGGAACGGCACGGCCTTTTCCGCTGTGGCGCCTTCATAGCGGCCCGCAGTCATCGTCCGTCGATCAAATGCCCGGAAACGCCCCCCGAACATCTAGATCAAGTGTAGCAGACGCGATGCGCAGATCGGTGGTTACCCGTAACTACCTCAAAAATAATTTGGCCGCGCAAAGCTCTCCTTAGCAGGTCTGCGCGGTATCCCCGGATTTTTACGCGAGCTAAGCAAATTGAACTTGGCAGCAACATTACTCGTTAGCGCAAGCCTGGGTGCATTATTATGCGTTAGCGCAAGCCTGCGTGCGTTGCCCCAACAGCTCGATAACGTGGCACGAGAGACGCAACTGAGCCGCCGCAATGAATTACGATGTCCGCCGTAATTACGTCGGCCTCTTATTAAATATTTCTCGGGGGCGCATGGGGACAGGGAGGGATACAAAGCTCCGACGATGAGCCGGGGCTTTGGTCTCTACATTCGCGGCGCGCCCTTCCAGGTCGAGTGCGCGCGATGGCTCTAACGCTGCGTTTTACCGGGCTGTCATCCCCAGCCTATCGGGATTGGCTCGACTACACGATCGTTGAGGACGGCCGCCGCGACGTGGGTCGCCTGTACGAGGACAGGCACAACCGCCCCGAGCTGCGGTGGTTTTGGTCAATCACGATCTACGTCGCCCCGAAGCTCGGTATCACCACGAGCGGGCGCGCGGCGAGCCTGCACGAGGCCAAGGAGCAATTCCAACGCAACTGGCAGAAGTGCCGATAAAGCCGAGCTAAGATCAGCTACTCGACGGGGTCATTTCCGGGATGGCGCACATCCGGGCTCGCCTCGTTGGCGCCGCACCCCCGCATCGTTCTCTAAACGGCCGCGATCTGTTCAATCCCGAAGTATCATATGCTTCTGTCGGAAATCCGAAACGTTCTCCGGTAGGTCGGCTTCTGCCGGCACAGAACTGAGCCGCTGGGGAAATGTGCCCCCTGCGCATCTCGTGAGCGCTGCCAGGAAATATTGCGCTCGCGCACCACGACCGCCGCAAGGTGTCCCCGCTAGAATGACGCCCGCCCGGCAATGCAGGACCTGCAAGGCGCGGCCCGCATCGATTATTTGTGCGAGATCATTAGCACGGCCAAGCCGCAGATCGACGGCGATACGGTAATGGGCTATCCGACCGAGATGATCGATTCATGAGCTTGGATACGCGCCGCATACAAGGACGCGGTCAGCGGGCCGCCGGTCGGGATCATTCGGCAATCAACTCGCAAGATCAATCGTGCAGCCTCCACTTCCTGAGGAGACCTAAACCGTCCCAGCGAAAGGCTCTAACGGTGGCCGGGTAGTGGCAACCGGGTACCGTGGAATTGAGTGCCGCTTGCATGGGGGCCATTGTCGTGCGCTGAATTGAGCTTTCCCCCTTTTCTTTGATTGTGTACCGTAGCGCTCTGAAATTTATTCCAGGTCGCTTAGTTTGTAGGAGGGTACTACAACCATGAGGTGGATAGCCATTCTCAGTGCATTCGCTCTCACTGCGTGTTCCACTGTAGCAGAGCATTCCGAGACGCAGGAGAGCATCAATCAGAAGATCGCGAAAGGAAAGACGACCAAAGCTGAGGTGAAAGCAACATTCGGAGAACCCAGCTCCACTACTATTAAAGAGCGGGGTGGTGAGGAGTGGCGCTATAAAATTGCCAGCTCGTCCAGCACTGTAAAAATTCCAGGTTTCGAAAGGTTTTTCGGCAGTGGTACCGAAAAAGACAAAACGCCGGATGACGCGAGAGTGTCAAGTCCGGATCTGTGAGAGGCTCGGGGGGGCTTTTGACCCCAACTCGGACATGAGCGCGTCGTTTTTGCTGCGATGCACGGGCGTGACCTGCTATACTCCGCGATGCTTGGCCTTGCGGGAAAGCCCGTGAAGCGTCGCGAGTTCATCACGCTCGCACCCGCGCAGCAGCCAGCAAGGTGCCGACTGTCGCGTTCGCCTTCGGCCCAAGGAGAGGCTCAAATGCTCGTCAGGCTTTCGATCATCGGTGCTTTCGCCGCGATCCTCATGCTCCCCACCACGCTGTCCGCCCAGGTTAACCCCGGCGGTGCCATTAACCCCGGCGGTGCCATTAACCCCGGCGGTGCCATTAACCCCGGCGGTGGCATTAACCCCAGCGGTGCCTTTAACCCCGGCGGTGCCTTTAACCCCGGCGGTGCCATTAACCCCGGCGGTGCCATTAACCCCGGTGGTGCCATTACCCCCGGCGGTGCCATTACCCCCGGCGATGCCATTACCCCCGGCGTTGTCTTTCCCCCCGGCGTTGGCTTTACCCCCGGCGGTGGCTTTAGCCCTGGCGGTGGCTTTACCCCTGGCGGTGGCTTTACCCCCGGCGCTGGCTTTACCCCCGGCGCTGGCTTTAGCCCTGGCGGTGGCTTTACCCCCGGCGCTGGCTTTGCCCCCGGCAGTGGCTTTACCCCCGGGGGTCCCCGTTAGCTGTTTTTGTCCAACGACGACCCGGAACGGGAAGGACTGGACCGGGCGCTTCCCGTCGATCCTGGAAGCCGCGTCGGGGCTCAAGGCGCGGTCCTGCCTCATCGACGGCGAGGCCGTCGCCTGCGACGGGCGCGGCTTGGCGGTGTTCGAGCGCATTCGCTACCGGCGCGCCGATGAAAGCGTGTTCTCGTATGCCTTCGACCTGCTCGAACTCGACGGCCGGGACTTACGGCGCGAGCCGATCGAGACCCGCAAGGGACGCTGGCGACCTGCTGCGCGGCTGTGGGGTCGGGCTGCGGCTGGTCGAGCACCTCTAGCACGGCGGCGACGTCGTCTACCGCCACGCCTGCAAGCTCGGCTGCGAGGGCATTGTGTCGAAGCGGCTCGGCTCGCCGTATGTCAGCGGCCGCACCCGACATTGGCTCAAGTTCAAGAACCCGGCGGCCCCGGCGGTGAAGCGCGAGGCGGAAGAGGAATGGGGATGAGCTATTTGTCTACAACAAAGACAGTCACCTTGACATCTGATACTCCGGCAATTCTGACCACCGTGCCCGAAACTTGAATGGTGAACTCGTCCTGACCCTGAAAATCAGCTTTTGCGGCATATGAAAAGGATGGACCCTTAATATCGACCTTACCGGATTGTGGAGGAGCAATCAGCTTCACCGACGTTATGTTTATGGACCCAAGCCGTAAGCCCTGGGTGCAAGTCCTTCCACTTGCAATCAGCATAGTCCACTCAACAGTGTCCGAGCTGAGTTGAAAGGGGCGGCGTGGCTGAAAAAGGCACGCATCCGCGAATGCGGGCGCCGCGAGAAACAACATCGTTGCAGAAGAGATGATGCCGAGCCACATTTGTCCTGTCACACCAGCCTTTTCGACCCCTCATTCGGAAAAGTTTCTCGCCCATAGTAAAACCCGGCCTGGTGGCGGGTCGTTCAGGCCGGAAAGTGACCGAGTACCGCGAGGGACTGCTGTTTGAGGGAGATTGGCAAATCCCTCACACCCATCCAACGATCTCGTACATCCGAGGTTCCTGGTCGTGCCATTGATCCTCAAACGCGCCTCCACCTCACGCCCCTCCGGCCAGTGGTCGGACAGCGACTTCGACGTGCTCGCCGACAGCAAGGCGATCCGACCGTTGGCGACGTAAAACTGGAACAAGCAATGGCACGGCGGCAAGCTCAGGTGTGGGGACTTGGCGGATGGTGTCGGCCCAATCCGTTCCCTAATACGGCGTTCGGGACCGGTTGGACCTGGTCCAAGCCACCGCGCCAAGCTACCACGGCAGCTCATGGAAGCGACGGCGTCTTCACAACGCCTCGATCGCGCCCCGCGCGAGCTCGACCGCGTCGCTCCCCACCGAGCAGCTGCAGCAGGACGAGCACCCGCTCATAGGGCCGCAAGGCGCCAAGCAAACCAATCTGATCGCGCAGCGGACCGCTGATCACCTGCACCCGCATACCGGGCGCGAGCCCGCGCGGTCTCAGCAATTTGACGGCGCCGCCTCGAGACCCCAATAATAACAATAATGAAGACGAGGAAGACGAGGAAGAATGAAGAAGACGAGGACGAAGACCGCGAGCCGGCGGTTATCCGAGAGCCAGACGAGGACGAATAGGGTATCGCTCAGGTGATGCCGCGGCGCGGCGACAGGCTGCCGCTGCCTGATCCTGAGACGAAAGAGGCCGCCAACTGAGGCGGCCACAGCTCCAGCCCGCTTTGAGCGAGCGCTTGCAGGGATCCGGACAAGCGTCCACGAGGGCTCGACCGTGCTTGGATTAGTGCCGCTGCAGCGCGTTAGAGCAGTCGTGCTTGAGGGGCTCGTTACTGCGCGGAGGCGCTGGTTTTGACTTTTTCGGGGTGTTGCACCGAGGCCGACGAAAGCCGCGCGGGCAAGTATTTGGCTACGACGGACCGATCGAGCCGAGCGATGGCACTGTCGGGGAGACGCCTCCATATCTCGTCCATCCCAAGGAGCGAAATCCAGAGATAACCTCGCAGGGTTAATGTTTGGCCGTCGGGGCTCAGCGTCATCATGGCGCTGTACACCTTGCCGTCGCGCGGATGGATGATGTTGCCGCCCTCGTACCGCAACGCGCGTTGCCGGTCATCCAGAAACTGATCGGCCGATCAGGATGCCTGCCGCAGCGCTTGCCGCACACCACCGCCCCGAAGCCCGTCCAGAATCGCCAGTGCGCGCGCCATCGAGAAGTCGCGCGTCTCCTGATGGAACGCCTTAGGGCTCCCGGGCATCATGTAGCCATGGAGCACGCCCGGAAAGATGTGCACCTCCACGTTCTTCATTTGTGACGGCAAGCTGCGATACGCGTTCAACACTTCCGCCGGCGCCTGGTGGTCCTGGTCGCCCCAAATGATGCAGACGGGCTCATCAACACCAGCGAGTTCGTGGATGTAGTCAATCATCCGCGTTCCATGGCAGGAAATGCCGGCGGCATAGCCGAGGCGCTTTGGCCCGAGGATCGCGTAGGGGCCACCGTAGCAGAAGCCCATCGCCGCAGCGCGCCCGTTAAATTGCGGAAGCTTGCAAAGGTGCGCCAGGGTGTCCGCCATGTCGCCTTCGCCGGTCTTGATTTTTTCCAGCCGCGGTTGCGAGCGCTGCTTGGTGCGATCGTCGTCGTGGGAGAGCGGCCCCGGAATCGAGCGCCAGAACAGGTCAGGCGCCGCAGCGATGAAGTCGTGTGCGGCGAACTCCTCGGCGATGGCGCGAATATCCGCATCCACGCCATGTACGGCCGAGGCAAGCACAATGGCTGGAACCTGGCCGTCGGTCTCGGGCGCGGCCAGGTAGCAATCGAACTCGCCCCCCTCGCTCGAGCGGATCCTGATGGTCTTGCCGAACATGGTGAGCCTCTCCTGCTATCCGTTGGTTTGAGCGAACGCTACCTTACCGTAACGCGTAAGGCGGACCAAGGCGACGGGCAGATCCGTTCGGGTCAAGACCCGTCCTGCGCGCTCCCGCTTGGATGGGTCCGAAATCGTTCTTCCCGGAATGAATTGACGTGCATTTTTGCTGCCGCGCCGTCCACCCCTGCCGGCACGACATGACCTGGTCTCACTTGCCCCGATCAGCCTCCCGCGGAGCAAACGAAGATCGTACACGCAACACATGAGCAACGTGACTTACCCAAGCACGACTGTTTAGATGAAGACATCGATCTCACGGCTCGAGAAGTCCATCTTGCGTAGCTGCGAGTTGTTCTCGTGTCCTCATTGCAATGCTGTAGCTCATCAGGACTTTATTCCTGGCGGGTACTTCGGCCCGGATGTGAGCGCCCTCCGTCGCGGCCAGTGCCCCCTCGGCTTAGGGTGTCAGCGTCTTGAGATACGCAATGATGTCGCGCCGATGCTCGGCGTTTGGAACGCTGATAACCATTTTTGTTCCGTGAACATCGGCAGAGGGGTTCTCCAAGAATTTATCCAGCGTCTGCTCGTCCCACGTGATGTTTGCCGCTTTCAGGGCCGGCGAGAAATTGTAGCCGGCTACGGCTCCGCTCTTGCTGCCGACAATCCCGGCGAGTGACGGACCGATCTTATTGATACCCGGCTCCGTCGAATGACAAGCGCCGCATGTGGTGGTGAAAGCCTGCTTTCCGGCCGCGGCATCGCCGTCGGCGAGACCAGGCATGGAACCGAGCAGCAGCGCTGCGATGGCGGCGAGCGCGACGGCGGCTCCTCTGCTTGCGAGGGTGATTTTTCGGTTGTGCATGCGACTTACCTTTCTGCCGCTTTGGGCAACCACCGATCTTCCCAGCGTGACGGCCCCCCACCAGACAACCAGCACGGGACTTCGTCGTTGGATCTAGACCGGAGTTTGTGAATTGGAAAACGGTTGGAGATCCTCAAGGACATGTTGCCCGCATTGTCGCGCGTGGCCATCCTCTTAACCGAAAAAAGCCAACGCCGAGGCTGTGGCGCTCGTGTTCTCAGCCTCGGCCCAAATGTTTGCTTCTAGTCATTCGCCGACTGCACTATTCGCCGGAATCCCCGCACTTCACGTGCGTTTTACCCCGATCACGATATGAGCGGGAGCAGCACCTAATCGTTGCAACCGGTGCTCGCAGTTTCAATGTAGTGGATTAGATCGCCGACGACTTCTATCTGGTCGATATCAGTATCTGTGATTTCCACTCCAGCAAATTGATCTTCAATCACCATCATCAATTCAAGACGGTCGAGCCAGTCCGCTCCTAGATCGTCAGTGAAGTGCGTTTCGTCCGTAATACGACCGATGCTGACACCCAGATGATTCGCAATGAGTGTTCGGACTTGGCTGATAGGCGTCGGTTGGTTACTTGATGTCGAGCTGTCGATGGTCATGATGAGCCCCCAATCTGATAAAGATATTGTCATCAGACCATGTAATCAGTCCCACAATGTGGCACTGTGCAAAAATTTTGAGAGGGTGCAGTATTGAGATACCCGTTGGGCCTGTGGCCAAGACACTCCGGACGGTATCGGAGGGCAGTCAGCGCCTTGCCAGCGCCTGCCTTGGGCTCTTGGCCATCCTGAGGGCGAGAGGCCGCGAAGACGACGACCGACGCGCATAAGGTCGAAGTGGCGCACCAAGCGTCCGCGGCCTTTATCGGTGAGCTCGTCGGCGTGCCTCTCGAGCAACTCGTCACCTCGGCTTCGACCGCACTGGCCCCCGGCCTCTGCCACCTCTGACAATTGGTAAATGGCTGGCAGGCGCAGCGCCGCGGCGCGCTCGATGATGACCTGCGATTGGCGTTGAGGATAGGCGACGCCAGAACGCATAAAACTGTGATATCGTCCCGCCGTGGAGGGTGACAGTGGCGTCCTGGAGTTTAATCCTCGCGGCGCTCGTTGTAGGCATCACCATCTGCGTCGCGATCGCTTACATCGTGTTCCTTCAGCCAAACCCGGACTCGAACGTGCCCGATCTGCCGCCCAGCGATGCCGTGGTGGAAACGCCGCTTGACGAAACATCATCTACCTCTCTATCTCTAAGCCCGCCCTCGAAACCGGAGTAGCGGAAGTCGAACTACCGCAGCCCGCGATGCGGAGCCCGGAACGTCGGCGTGTCGACGCATCTTCAAAACCCCAGGGCACTATGTCCCTTGGTAGGTGGTCCGCGGCCGCTGTCCAATGGCGCGACCGGATGCCGGGACCGGGCGATCGGGTTTAGCAGTCTCAGCAGGCCCGGTCGCGATGCTATCCCTGATGCTTTCCATGACACCCTCAGTGAAGGCGAAGGGATCGCGCGTAGTGGCGCGCTGCACTGCATCCGGGACACGAGTTGTGCTGCCAATCGGCTGAATCAGCCTTTGACCCGCACGTAACTCCCTGGCGCGTCCTCGATCGGCTTGAGGAGCCCCGCACCGATCTCGCGGGCCGGCACGCGCTCGCCATCGAGTCCCTCGATCCAGGCTTGCCAATCAGGCCACCAGGAGCCCGGGTATTGCTGCGTCTTCTCCAGCCATGACTCCAGACTGCCGGTTGGCGGATCGCCTGTCCAGTACTGGTAACGCATCTTGGGTCCCGGCGGGTTGATGATGCCGGCAATATGACCGGAGCCGGCAAGGACGAAGCGCACTGTCCCCCCGAACAGGCGCGCACCGGCGAACACGGATTTCGCCGGCGCGATATGGTCTTCGCGGGCGGCCAGCTCATAGACCGGGATGTCGACCTTGCTCACATCGAGGCGCTCGCCCCCGATCTCCAGGCGACCTTCGGCGAGATCGTTCTGCAGGTAGCAGTGCCGCAGATAAAAGCTGTGATTCGCCGCGGGCATGCGCGTCGAGTCCGAATTCCAGAACAGCAAATCGAACGGCAGCGGCTCCTTTCCCTTCTGATAGACATTGACGATGTAGGGCCAGATCAGGTCGTTGGACCGCAACAGATTGAATATCGTCGCCATTTTACTCGAGTTGAGATACCCTTTTGCGTTCATCTCGCGCTCGATTTCCTCGATCTGCTCCTCGTCGGAGAACACCTTGAGATCGCCCGCGTGCTTGAAATCGACCTGGGTCGTGAAAAAGGTCGCGCTGCGGATGCGCTTGTCGCCGGACGCGGCCATGGCGGCAAGCGCGACGGCGAGCAGCGTGCCGCCAACGCAGTAGCCGATGGCGTTGACGTTGTCCTCGCCGGTCGCCTCGCACACCGCCTTGATCGCCTCGAAGACGCCCTCGCGCATGTAGTCTTCAAAGGTCTTGTTGGCGAGACGCTCGTCCGGGTTGACCCAGGAGATGACGAACACCGTGTGGGCCTGAGACACCGCCCATTTGATGAATGATTTTTCCGGATTGAGATCGAGGATATAGAACTTGTTGATCCAGGGCGGCACGATCAGGAGCGGGCGCTTGAGAACCGTTTCCGTTGTTGCCGCATACTGGATGAGCTGGAATAGCTCGTTCTGGAACACGACCTTGCCCGGCGTGATCGCGAGATTCCTCCCAAGCTCGAACTTGCTGAAATCGGTCTGCCGGATCTGCAGGTCGCCGCCGCCGCGCCTGATGTCCTCGGCGAGGAGCTGCATTCCGCGAACGAGGTTCTCGCCGTCGGAGGCAAAGGTCTCGCGCAGGAGTTCCGGGTTGGTGAAGACCCAGTTCGACGGAGCGAGCGCGTTTATCACCTGCTTCATGTAAAAGCCGGCCTTATGCCGCGTGTCCGGGTCGACGTTCTCCGCCTGCTCGATCAGACGCTCCGCCCATCGCGAATTGATAAGGTAGACCTGCTTCATGAAGTCGAAGTACTGATTCTCCGACCAGGCCGGATCCTTGAAGCGCGCATCCTTGGGATCGGGCGCGGCCACTGGCTCCGCGGTGCCACCGCCGGTCAGGATCGCGAGGGCGGACATCCATAATTGCCAATAGCGCTGCCACAACTCCGCCTGCGCCTCCATGAGCTTCTGCGGCTGGAAGAGCCAAGCCTGCTGAATCTGGCTCAGCGCATTCATTATGTGGGTGAAGTCCCCGCCCCCCGCCAACGCCTGGGCCGGGTTGCTCACGCGCGGTTCGACGAAGGCGGTCACCGCCTTTCCCGTCTCCTCGACAAGGCGCGCCATGTTCTGCGCGAACCTTTGCGGATCGCGGATGTCGAAACCGAATCCCCGCGCCGCCTCCGCTGATTCTTGAGCGACCTGCTGCGCCATGGCCGTCTCCCGGTATTAGATTATTAGCCTAACAGAACACTCCCCTTCGTGTCCCGGTCTGAATTGTAAAGCGGTCGCAGACGGATGCGGGAATGCCGTTTTCGCCCCGACTCGGACAATGATGGCTTCGTTACACACATATGCCCGGGACGGCAGTGGATTGATGCTGGTGAGCAAGCGGCTTGAGCAGGGTGGGTTCAAATGGCCGCCGATCATGGATGGGGTGATGCGGCTCTCCGCGGGAGATGCGCGGATAGCGGTCAGCCCAGTTAAAACCGCGCTGCGTGTAGAGGGGCACGGTCCGCCGCTGTGGGAAGGCATGGCACGATGAATCCGGGCGGGAGGGGACGCGCCGACAGCAGCATTGCCAGCCTCTCACACCCACCGCTTGTTAACGTGCGGCCCCCATCTGGCCGGACGTCTGCGCGATCATCCCGCATGGCGTGCAGACCAATGCGGCTCTTGAAGCCGGTACGGCCGGAGATCAACGCCTCATCCCTTACGAGTATTCCTTGCCCGACCTCCGAAAGGATCAAGTCGATCCAGATTGCCCGCCCGTTGCGGGGGACACCACCGGCCTGTGCGATTGCACTGGCCGTCGGACTAAGAATTGGAAGTCCAGGAAGGATGCTTGTGGACGTAGATTGAACCGATTGGAAATTTCCGAAATTGGTCTGTGCGGTTGCCTGGGCGTGCCCGAAAGCGTCACCTTCTGCCAATCCTCCATTGGTTACTCTAGCGTTTGCGGTGGCCGGGGCACCGCTGCCGCTAGTCGCATTGGCAGTTGCGACCGCTACACCGCCACCAGGGGAAGTTGTCGCGTCAGCCGTTGCGGTTGCGGCACCTCCAGGAATGCCGCCAAAGCCATTCCCGCCCGTTGCATTGGCAGTAAGATTATAAATTGTCGTATTGAAGGGGTTAGTTCCAATAAGTATGCTTGTTGCACTGCCACCAGTGCGGCCGCTTCCGCCTGTTGCCGTTTGCGTGAGGTTGAGGGTGCTGGCGAGGATGATCGGCCCGCTTGTCGCGCCCCCAACCGCGTCGTTCACGCTACCGTTGCTGATCAGGCTAACAGATCCGCCGTTGCCGAAGGGGGCATTACCACCAATCGCAGTACCTGATACGGTGACAGTGCTGCCGGTTGCCGAACTGCCAAAAACTGCCGGACCAAGGCCGCCGCTCGATAGCGTGGCAGAGCCGCCATTAGTACCACCAGGACCTCCGTTTCCACCTATTGCGGTGGCAGAAATCGTGACTTGGTTGAGAGCGACACCGCTTGCTTGGGCGTTTGCGCTACCTCCGTTGCCGCCGACGCTGGCTCCTCCACCGGCTCCTCCATTTGCAGTGGAGGAGACTGAGGCGTTGGGGACGTTGATCACTATTGCATTCGAGGTCGCGTTGCCGCCTGAACCGCCTGCACCGGAGATTGAGCTTGCGCCACCTGCGCCACCTGTGGCACTCGCAGTTGCAAAACCATTGCCAGTACTATCGGCTGTGCTGGTGGCGGCGGTCGCTGCTGCATTGCCACCAACTCCTCCGTTAGCACCGGCACCGCCGGTACCGCCGGCTCCGCCTGTCGCGTTCGCGGTGTTACTCGGATCGGTATTCGCTGGAGTTGTCGCGATTGCGTTTCCGCCTGGCCCGCCATCACTGCCTGCCGCTCCGTCAACACCGGGTGTGCCAATGACCGTAACAGTATCTGCATGTGCTGGAGGAGAAACAGCGGAAAGCAAAGTTAATATAAGCGCCGTAAGCGTAGTGAACACCAGTCGGCCAAGCATCTTCGCTACGCGCCGACGCTCGATTTCGCTTTTCATTACTTGTCTCCCCTCTCGCCTCTCGACAGAAGTCATCGCGGCGCAACGACGACGCCGGATACCTGAACCCAATTCACGCTCGATAAATACGGGTCCGGCATTCAGATCACGCAGGTGCAGCTGCAGAAGGTCGACCCGCCCTCGCAGGTCATTGATGCCTTCCGCGACGTGCAGTCAGTTAGGCGCGTAGGCCATTGGCCTGCCACGAAACTGAATGCCACACTGCTTGCGGGTTGAGACTTGCTCAACCGCTTCCATTTCGCCTTTTAATCGCGCGAGTTCGGCGGCGTTCTGTTTGTCGCCCTGAACGAAAAATGCCGCAGGCCAGAAGATGATGATGGCTGCAGTAGTGGCGACTGTATCCTTGGTTGCCTGACTGTCTTGTGCCCCGGCAGCTTGTGCCGCTCGCGCTGATATCCGTTGTGCTTCTTCTGCAAGCTGCCGACAGTTATAGCTGTCGTACTGCATGGGCGACACGGAAAAAGAAAGAGAAAATCAACGCAGTAGCCTATATCCGAACCTCGAGCGCCGCCAACGTCGGTGCCGACAAGGACAGCGATAAACGCCAGAGGGCCGCGATCGAAGGCTTCGCAAAGCGCTCAGGCTTCGTCTTGGTGGACGAATTTTCCGATCCCGGTGTTTCTGGTGCCGATCCCATCGAAACACGCCCTGGCTTCGCTGCCCTGCTGGATCGGATTGAGGGAAACGGGGTGCGCATCGTCATCTGCGAGGATGCTTCCCGGTTCGCCCGCGAGCTGGTGACTCAGGAGCTTGGTATCATTGCCCTTATCCGGCGGGACGTGAGGGTGCTCACCGCATCCGGTGATGATCTGACGGATAGCAGCGATCCGTCCCGCAAGATGATGCGCCAGATCGCAGGATCCTTTGCCGAGTACGAAAAGGCCCGCCTAGTGTCGAAGCTTCGTGTTGCTCGTGAGCGCAAGCGGGCGACATCCGGCAAGTGCGAAGGTCGCAAGGGCTGGGCTGAGATCAACCCCGAGATGGTGCGGGAAGCCAAGCGGTTGCGCCGACGCTCACCGAAAGGGCATCAACGATCCCTGCGTGATGTTGCTGCCGAGCTCGCGAAGCTTGGTTTCCTCAATGAGCGTGGAAAGCCGTTTTCAGCCTCGTCAGTTGCAGCAATGATCGGGGCGGCACTGCCCCGGCAGGCGGGCGAGCGGGGCGAAGACGGACCGGCCCGAGCTCGCGAAGCTATTACGGGCGCTCCAGCCCAGCGACGTGCTGATCGTGACGCGCCTTGATCGGCTAGCGAGAGCGACCCGGGACTTGCTCAATGTGCTGGACGCGGTGGCGAAGGCGAAGGCCGGCTTCCGTTCGATCAAGGACACATGGGCCGACACGACAACCCCGCATGGCCGCCTCATGCTGACTGTGCTCGGTGGTTTGGCTGAGTTCGAGCGCGAACTGATCCGTGCTCGTACGGGCGAGGGCTGAAGCCAGTGCAAAGCCCCGTGGAATCAGTTTTGCCGTCCGCCTAAGCTCACTGCCCACCAGCGCCAGGAA
Source organism: uncultured Alphaproteobacteria bacterium (assembly GCA_963841705.1). Classification (GTDB taxonomy): domain Bacteria; phylum Pseudomonadota; class Alphaproteobacteria; order Rhizobiales; family Xanthobacteraceae; genus VAZQ01. The sequence goes on along the minus strand of CAWJDY010000004.1, from coordinate 107,463 downwards.
GCGTTCCAGCGGCTTGCTAATGGCGAGGCGCAAGCGGACATCGCGAGTACCCATGCTGTCCATCCGGCGACCATCGGGCGTCCTCCGCAAAACCCCGGAACTGTTCTGACGTGTCCATAGTACACCCCAGCGCTCATGGGGTCGCATGTGAATGTCATGCACCCGACACACCTACATAGGTATTGTCCGCCGTTGGTGCGTTTCGCGGGTAGAGCTGGTATCCTGTAGGGCACGGAAGGGCAGCGGCCATCTTAGAGGCTCGGTGGGGCGCACCAAGCAAGGCCGGCCACAATGTCCGGTAATGAAGAACGGCAGGTCAAGATCGCAAGCGTATTCACTTTTGCAGCGAACAAGGCGCGTTTTGAGCTTCGCCGTGAAGTCGAGAAATCCAGTATCCAGACACATGCAGACAGCGCCATCATCACGGCTTGGGTCAGAGGTCAAGGACGCCTCCGAATCAGATTTTCTGTAGGAGAGGATAACAGCATCCGGCTCTCTGGCACGGAACGAACCGGCGAAATTGGTTATCTCTACGACAACGGCATCGAAGGCGCGGTGGCAAAGGCCATCGTAAGCGAAGTTCGTAAAAAGTCCGGATAGGGACTGGTTCGCCGCGGTACTCGCGTGCTTCAGCTTTCCACGCGCCTATCGCACCGTGCCGCCACGGGTGACATGAGATATCTTATGTCCGCTTCGGTTGGCTGCGGACATTCGCATGAGCTTATGTGCGAGAAGCAGGAAAATTGGCGCCGGGCAATTTGGGACTTTTTCAACAATATCGACACGAAAGAGCCGCGCAGGCATGTCCGCTCAAGCGCCGCTTACGGAGGAATAGCGGAAGCCGCGTCGAGATGGCGTGACCGCCACTGATTGGAAACTAGAAATGAGCGAAGATTTCTCAGGCTTGTTCGAACACGAGACGGAGGTCGTCACCTTGGCTCCGGGTGAAGTCTTGTTCGAAAAAGGCGAGCCGGGGCGCCTCATGTATGTCGTGAAGGCGGGCGATCTGCAGATTTTCGACGGCAACTATGTTTACGAAACCGTTTCGGCGGGAGGTATTATCGGCGAAATGGCCGTTGTGGATGGGGGTCCGAGAAGTGCAACGGTGCGCGCCACCACGCCCTCGACTGTCATTCCCATAGACGAGCGCCGATTCCTATTCATGGTGCAACAGACTCCATTCTTCGCTCTGCGCGTGATGCGGGTGCTGACTGCGCGGCTCCGGGCGATGAACGAGCGGGCTAAAGCGCCGGATTCGTGAGTCCGGATTGGGCAGATATTGTTGCAAAAGTCTTTTTGCACTGCTGATCAAAAACTCTTTTGGCCGTAGGCGTCACTTTCGTGTAAAGATGTGGCGGACCTCATGGCCTGACGATAAACTCACGGGCGACCTCGGTAACGTGATTGAGGCCACATCGATCGGCAGTCGTCGGGCGATTTTTTTACAGCAAGAAAATTAGCGCCGGGCAATTTGGGACTTTTGCAACAAAATCGGCACTCAAGAGACGTTCAACTCCGCCGCCAGAGGGTCCACTTTCGGAGGTGTGCGGAAGCGTGTGTGCGTGGTCCTGGACCTCCGCCCATGACCCACAGCGAACCTACCGCGCCATTGCGCGAGCGCATGAGGCTTACACGTTTTTCGCGAGCAGCACGACGGACAGTCAGCTCTCCAATCGGTTGGGAACCTGTGGGCGCGACAGCGTCAGATATCAAAGGCCCGACAGACCTCGATTGGGTCGGCGTTTGTTTCGAGACCGAGATATCTCGCTGTGCTCTCGATTCTGGCATGACCCAAGAGCGCTCGAACTGTCTGCAAATCGCCAGTGCCTTTCAAAATGTGGAGAGCCTTCGTCCGCTACGCCGTAATCCGACGGATCGAGCCCCGCCTCGACCACCCAGAGCTTCAGCAGGCGGTTCAATTGCCACTGACCCATCAGATGACGGCCCTCAACGCCACGACCGGGGAATAGATAATCGGTACGCTTTTTGCCGGACGCAGTGATCCATTTTTCAAGCGCCTTTGTCGATGCGCTGGACAAGGCGCATCGCACCGGTGGCATTCCCCTCGCGCGCGCAACCTCAATAACGGGACGGATTGAACCATCGCGACGCTGCACATCCCCAACAACGAGAGGGAGCAGGTCTTGTCCGTGCAGCATGGTATCAACTGCCGTCGAGAAGAGAGCCAAATCTCTGAGCCCGGGGACGCCACGAGCCGCGAGAAGGCCCCGAATCCGTTTCACCTGAGCCGGCGTGAAGCCGTCTCTTTTGCCAACCTCAAGACCTTTGTTCCAGGCTCGCCGTTTGGGCGCTCGCTTTTTGGCCATGGCTTTTCGCTCCGACGTTTGGTTTCTGCCCATAGCCGGAGGCATCGAGGTAGTCCAATGTGGGGATTTACCGCCTTCGTATGTCCGCTTTTCGAGGAGAAGCAGGCGTGCATGTTGCAGTGCGGTAACTTCGGGTTTTGACCCAACTCGGACATGACGGTCGAATTTCGCTGCAATGCGGCGCGACAATGATGTGCTAGGGTGTGATCCTCGACGGAGGGAAACGCATGAAGCGTCGCGAGTTTATTTGACTGCTTGGCGCTGCAACGGCGTGGCCGCTTGCGGACACGCGCGGTAGCATAACGGCCCACCCCGGCTCGCGAGGTGATCCGCAAGACCGTTGCGCGCTAGCACAGCTAAGAGCTAGCTGCTCAGCCTTTCTGGAATCTCAAGGTCCGTTCCCGAAACGAAAATTCATCCCGAACAGGACTGTGTGGACCTTCTGACTCACGTTAATCGGGAATACCAACCCGGGAACAATGGCCGATATGAGCGGCACATCCGCGCTGCGCGTGCCCAGGTAATCGTATTCCAGGAATACCGAGACGGGAGCGTGGGCAAAGGCCCACTCGGCGCCGAAGCCCGCTGTCCAGCCTCCGACAGATTTGCTGCCCAGCGCAATTTGACATGGACCGAATCCGCCAGCGCACGCCGGAACAATTGCGCTGGGAACACCAGCAGGAGCGGGAGTCATTGTACCCACCAGAAAGGGCACGTCTTCTCCGTTAGGTACAGATATGTCGTAGAGACTGTGGGTATAAGCGCCGCCGGCTTTGCCATAGAGTAAAAGAGTTGGCAGTACGGTGTATCCGATCCGGCCTGTAATAGTTGCCACAGTTTGGATATAGGAGTTGTTGACCAGGATCGCGTTCGGCAGAACGTCGCTGCCTTTCATTCCCGAGAGGTCTACCAGACCCTGAAGGCCGAAGACCCAGGAACCGATCTGGTAATCGCAACCAAGCTGACCGCCTCCAATTACGCCACGCGCGGTCATATCGCCGAGACTCGCGCCCGCCGGACCGAGAACGCCGAATTCATCAATTCTGCTTGAGGGCGCGGCTCCGCCCCCGATATTGAAGCCGATATAACAGCTGGTCCAACTGTACAGGGGAGCGATCGGCGGTGGCTGGTAAGGCCCGAGCACCGCCATATCGGCTGCCGCTGCGGACCCAATCGAGCAGCACACAAGAAAAAAACCGAACAGCCACCTGTTCATGACGGGCCCACTCATACGCACTGCCGAGAGATTCTACTCGGCATAGTCAGGATAGTCTGTTGCTCGCGAGCAACTTTGTCATGCAAAATAAAGGACGGGGCCGGCCAGAGGTGGCGCTGGAGCACGGGTTCCAAAGAAGGAACCACACTTTACCTGCCGAACCGCTGCATTTTGTGCGGTCTGGGGTTAGTGCATCGGGAACTGATCGAGAAGAAATTGAAATGGCATGACGCCCCGCCGCAGGCGCTTCACGCCGTACGGCGGGGTTCACCCTGGCACAGGTCATGACTGTGTGTTGTGTGGTCCGCGAGCGGCGCCAGGGCGAAATGGTAGTTATCACGATGAGCAACCGGCTTCAACAGGAGAACACTTCTCTCTAGATTTTTGCGATCCTGCGATGCTCCCCGGCAACACAGCGCCAAGGTGATCCAGCGACTTGTCGCGGCCTGATAAGGTATGGACATCACGAAGTCGCTGTTTATACCCGGTCGTGTGCTCAAGCGAAACCTCCAGGCGGCCCAGAGTACTCGCCCCGAACTACCACGAGGATTACTCCCGCGGCCGACGATATGCTCGAGCAGGCTACAATTTGCTGCACTGCATATGTCGGCTCCTGGCACAAAGCGCCGCTAGCAATCGGGCAGAGCAATGTCCGCTCTGCCCAGATACTTCAGACTTCGACTTGCTCAGCGATGGCGAGCGCATCAGGCGCCGGATGCTTGATCCGCTGAATTACGGTAGCTTTCGGGAGTGGTGCAGACATAGGCTCGGGCTCGGGGCCGATCGGGGCCGGTGCTTTTGACCCTGAGCCGACCAAGGCCTGGTTGAAATTCCGCAGCGCAGCAGTCGCGGACTACTGAAAGCTGCGCGCCCAACTGATCGGGTTCTTGCGGCCGGTGCCCCGCCGCTCTCCGGCGGGATCGAGCCGAGCCCTCATCGCGGGGTTCGAATATTAATAATCAAAGACTCGTGTAGACGCTGGACGAGACCAGTTTCCTGGTCCCGTGCAAGCATGGCACTCAACCGTGCAACGGTACCACGTTGGGCTGCGGATTGACGATCGTGTCGATGAGGTGCGCGAGCTTCTCAAAGGCGAGGCGCATCTCATCGCGAAAATGATGGCGGTTGTAGATCGCTTCGACGCCGGCGACGAGGTGACCCAAGCAGCGTTCGCCAATTTCGCTGGGCACGCCTGCTCGGCTCATCAGGCTGCGGCTGGTCCGTCGCGCATCGTGCAGGCGCCAGCCGCTCACGCCGGACCGCCGGTCGAATGCACGCTTGTTCCCGGCGAGATCGTACAGGCCGATAAATACCAGCTCACCAGACTTCGGTAGCTGGTTGAGCAACGCCAGTGCCGCCTGGCTGAGCGGACGCAGCACCGGCTGTTTGGACTTGTTACGCTCCGCCGGCAGCTCCCACACGCCATCCTCGCTCAATTCCGACCAGCGCATGAACCGCGCCTCGTTGCGGCGGCATCCGGCCAGCAGCAGGAATTGCAAGTACACACCGAACACTCCGGCCGTTTTCGCCGCGCTCCAGACCTCCACCAGTTCGGGGTCCGATAGGATGCGCGTGCGCGCGCGTTCTTTCGCATTGGTGCGCTTCATGCCGCGCACCAGCACCGGGCGGTAATCATCCGAGCGCGCCGCCCACCAATTCATCACCGTACTGATCTGCTCCAGTGTTAAATCGGCCGCGGTCGGCCCCATCGTGTCTTCCACCTGATCGAGCAATTTGGCGATGTCGGATCGGCGAATGGCATCCATCGGGATGTTGCCGATCATGGGGAAGGCACGCCGCTGCAGGTCCTTCAGCTGACGCTGGGCACTGCGCAGGCCGCGCTTGGCGCTGCACTCGAAGCATTCGGTAGCTATAGTGGCGAAGGCGCTCTCCGCTACTGGCCGGCGTTCCGCCAGCTTCTCCACCGCCGGATCGATGCCCATGGCCAGCTTGTGCAACGCCTCGCTGGCCCGCTTGCGCGCGTTGGCCAAGGTCAGCGCATTGGGCGGGTCGGGCTCACCCGGGCGCGCCACTACGGCCGCGCCCAAGGTTAGCTTCCGCGTCCGCCCGTGAAAGCGATAGCGCACGATCCACGTGCGATGGCCGGTGGGATGCACCACGAGACGGAGGCCGCGACAGCCGCCATCCCGGATCTCGCTCAGCACGGCGATGCCGTCGCGGCGGTACGTTTTCGCGTGCGCGACCGCTAAGGATGTGAGCAGTTTGGCCATCGGTTTCCTCCCGCTTCCCGTTACCTAGGTGCCAGGATAGTCTGTCAGGGTACTGTTACCTCATCATGGCGAGTGCGAGCTTCAATGCGAGTTCGCCGGGACGGCGGGACGGTAATCCAGTCGCGATTTCAGAGTAATGTGGCATTCCAGCAACAGATTATTATCGCTGGGAAAAGTATTATGCGTGTTTATGGAGTTCGCGTGAGACCGGAGCGCGCTGAGATGAAGAAGCTTGCAGTTGGATTGGCGTTGGCTTCAGTTTTCGGCGGATCGGTGTTCGCCGCGGACCTGCCGGCCGACATGCCGGTCTACGCTCCCCGCGCCAGTGTGGTTCCACCGCTATATAGCTGGACCGGCTGCTTTATTGGCGCAAATGTTGGAGGCGGGTTTTCGGGGACAACGTTCAAGGATGCGACAACTCTGATCAGCCTGGGAACAAACAATGCCGCCACAGGGTTCTTTGGCGGTGGTCAGGTCGGATGCGACTATCAATTCGGCTGGGCCGTCTTCGGCATCCAAGGAATGTTCGATGGAATTCGCGCAACCAGCAACAACATCTGGTTCCCCGAAGCGGGCCCAACGGCGGTCAACACTACGAGCCTGCGGTGGCTCTCGACAGTAACTGCACGACTCGGAATTGCACCTACGCCCACGCTGATGGTGTATTTGCGCGGCGGCTTCGCCAAGATTGCTGACGATCACAGCGTACAGACTCTCGCGGGCCAAGACTTGTTTACCGCAAGCCCTACCCGGAACGGCTGGACTGTTGGTATCGGACTGGAGTGGGGATTTGCACCAAATTGGTCGTTGTTTGCCGAATATAACTACGCCGACTTCGCTACCGAAACCATCGCATTTAATGCGGTAGCGCCGCCTGTCCCTGCTCTCAGCCTAGTGACGCCGGCTGCTGTGGCAAGCGTGTTTCCAATCAACGTCCGACAAGATCTGAACCTGCTATTGGTCGGCGTTAACTACCGATTCCAATTTGGCCAATCATATGCTCGCTATTAGGAGTTCCTGGGGCGCCGCCGATCTCGCCGCTTTTATCAGATGTTACCATGGCACTTGCGTGAAGCTCCTGCGCTTAGGCAAATCCTGGGGTGTGGAATGGCAAGGTTCGGCACGCGGCGCAGAGCACTGGTCGGCTACGCCGCGGTGTGGTACATACTGCATCATACACTCAGCCCTTGGGTGTCGACCAGGCACGGCGGGCAGCCTTAAGACTGTTATAGCTTTTGCGCCGGCTCAAACGTGAATCAAACGCCAGAGGAAACGGCGGCGGCCGAGCTGGAAGCCACTGAGCCCAAGCCCGTCTACACCGACGACCAGCCTAGGCGTGCGCCCGAGGCATTCATCAGGGATGCCCATCGGGACCGCTACGGGGTGCATGCCAAGCTGCTGGCAGATATCCGCCAGCGCTACGAGCCGTTTGCCGCCTACATCGACGCGCGCCTCGCGGAGCTGGATCAGCTCGGCAATAAGCCGGGATCGGCGCGACGACGAGCGGCCGATCTGCGATCCGACACCGGCTGCCTGCCGTCTACAACAACCGCCTTTTCGTCGACGTCGGCGGTCTCCTCTGCTACGGAACCGATCTCCTCGATCAGTTCCGGAGTGCAGCCGGCTACGTCGATCGCATCCTCAAGGGCGAGAAGCCAGCCGATCTTCCGGTGCAGGCACCGACCAAGTACGAACTCGTCATCAATATCAAAACTGCCAAGGCACTCAGCCTAACCGTGCCGGACACGCTGCTCGCGCGTGCTGATGAGGTGATCGAGTAGCCGCAACTTTGTTCACGCACGTTGCTGCACCTGCTCAGGTCTCCTCTTGGCACTCAGGAGCCCAGTCGATCCCGTCCGGGAAGGTCCGCTTACTGGGGTACTGCGGAATTGAGAAAACGCGCGAGCCGGAGAGGCTACACCGCGGCTTTAACACCACAGCCGACATGGGGGCATCGTGGTGCTCCGACCTGCCCCGGCCGGGATCACCTGCGCGGCGCGTGGCCGCCCGTGACGTGAGAGCTTATGCTACAGCGTCGTGGCGCCCACCGGAGATCCCGGAAGCTAGCATGCTGCTTTAACGATACGGGAGGAAGGCGATGATCGATACACGCCGACGCACTGTCCTGACGACAGGCGCCGCCGCAGCGGCGACGGCAGCCGCACCGCAGGTGTTTGCCCAGACGCCGCAGACAAGCGCCCCGCATGGCGCGTCGGTGGGCCCCAAGACCGGCTACTACGAGAAGGGCAACGTCCGCATCCGCTACACCGAGATCGGCACGGGCTTTCCGCTGTTGGCGACGCCCGGCGGCGGCTTGAACTCGCGCATCGCGGTCTGGGCGAACGCGGTGATCAACATCCCGGAGGAGTTCAAGAACGACTTCCGCGTCATCACCATGGACCAGCGTAACGCCACGGGCGGCGAGTCCACCGGCCCGGTGCCGGTCGACGATCCCTGGGGCGCGTTCGCCGACGACCAGCTCGGCCTGATGGACCATCTCGACATCCGCCAGTTCTTTTTCTTCGGCAATTGCATCGGCGGTCCGTTCGCGATGAAACTGATGGAGCGCGCGCCGCAGCGCGTCGTCGCCGCGCTGCTGAGCCAGCCGGTCGGGCACCGGCCGGAGCAGCCGGACTACATGTTCAACTCCGGACGCGACGTCTGGGCCAAGGAGTTCCGCGAGCGCCGGCGCGACGTGCCGATGGAAACGATCGAGAAATACCTGCACAGCCTCTACCGCGTACGGCCCGATTTCGTGTACAGCGTGTCGCGCGACTTCGCGAAGTCGTGCCAGACGCCGATGCTGGTGCTGCCCGACGACGTGACGGCGCATCCGCTCCAGGTTTCGATCGACATCGCCTCGCTGGCGCCGAACGCCGAGATCACGGTGTTTCCCTGGAAGGATCCGCCGGAGCTGAAGGGCCGCACCATCAACCGGGCGCGCACCTTCCTGAAGCGGCACCTGCCGGCGTAAGCCCCGACGTATTGTTTTGTAGATGGTGGCCCGTGGAGCGCTTCCCTCAGGCGGGCCACGCGTTTCACCGCTCCGCGTCTCAGGTGACGTATCGCGACACCATCCGGTCTCAAGGGGGCAAGCCTGCCAGACCCGCCCGTCCTACGGCCCAACGGGGCCGCGTTGCTGCGATTGCTCACAGCCGGTTTTGGCACTTCGCGACGATTCGCTGCGGTGCGAAGGTTCGGACGCGATCGGAGCGAAGCGGACATGCCGAGAGCGTCGGAAGCGGGTCGATCTGACGAAAATGACCCAAAGCTTCGGTGAGCAAGGTCGAAATCCCGCAGTGCAGCGAGGCCCTGACTTGATCCGAGCCGATCCGCTATGCTGGCGCGAATGCAGCTCGATCAATTGAAGCGGCGCGAGTTCATCGCGGTTGTCGGAGGCGCGGCGGCGGCGTGGCCGCTCGCCGCGCGCGGGCAGCAGCCGGCGATGCCGGTGATTGGGTTTCTCAGCGGCGCGTCGCCTGACGCGTTCCCGGAGCGCATGCGCGGATTGCGCCAGGGCCTGAAGGAGACCGGCTTTATTAGAGGCCGGTGGCGGGGCGAGGGGGCGTGGGGAATGTATCTAGCCCCAGCCACACCCACACGTGAAGGGGCCCCGGTGCGAGGTTAGAGCCACCGAGGCCGGGTGCAGTCATACCAGTTGTGCTGCTTTAGTGGTGTTGCGCCTGGGCTACACTAGTAAGCGGCTCATAACGGCCATTGCTCGAAGGCGGGCGTACCGCCTGGACGCGTTCGCTTTGCTCGCGCACTTCGAGCTGGTCGCGGTAGAAGTTGAGCACGAACAGTCGAATCGCTGACGACAGATTCCCGTGGTCGCGACCGGAATTGATAGAGACCAGCAAGGCCGACAGGGTTACGTGCTGGTACGCGGCAATCTCCTTGAGAGATCGCCAGAACGCATCTTCCAGACTCACGCTGGTCTTATGGCCGGCAAGAACCACGGACCGCTTCAAGATCAGAGACTTCATCATACCCCCCGCAGGTTGTTGCAAACGCCTGTTGTTGCAAACACGCGACATGGGAACAGCAAAAGCGCGTTAGACTGTGGCAGTTCTGAAAAATGCCCCGAGCGTTGCAAAAACAGCACAGAATCCGAAAACCGAGTCGTGCTGCCGTCGACCGCTCAACCAGAAGACGATTGATCCGCCGCCAAGCATTGCGGTCGCGCCAATCGTAAAAGTAATGCTGAACCGACGTGAACGGGGGCCGATACGCACAGGAAGTTCGGCTCGTCGAACGACCAGACTTGCGCGTTCATCGAATTGCGCATGCCGTTGAGCCACGGTTGGGGTCTAGCCCAACCCCCTCTACAGTTTCCTCCACAGTTGGGAGCCCAGGGAAGCCCCCCCAACGGGCAGGGAGGGAGTTGGAGCGGGCTCGCCCGACAGCAGGCCGAAAGTGCCTGCGGTTCCTGGGTGACCTCATGAAAACAAAGCCAAATCAGCATGCCCGGAAAGCGGGGCAATGCACCGGCGGCCGGTTTCTGAGCGAATGCGCGGAGGGGAGGAACCCCGTGCGTGCTGCCACGTTGACTCACTGCCCCCGGTGGCGTCCTGGTTGAGCGATCTCCGTGCTCCCATGATCGACGTTGGGCTCAACGGACAGAAGTACCCCGTAACAAACATGGTGTAGGCCTTGCAGCTGAGGACCCTTACTGAGCGTTTCGCGCAACTCGACGTCCAACTCCGGGCGGCACCCGGTCCCATGCCCGACGAGCAGCTCGATCGGCTTATCGCTCAATGGCTCAATCTTGCGGAGGACCTCATCGCAACACCGGCCGAAGATGCACACGACATCGCGGCCAAGCTCAATACGCTCGCGCGTGTTGTCAACGAGACCGGAGATGTGGAGGAGCGCGATCTCGATATGCTGGCGGACATCCAACTGGATATGCAGCGACTCGCGAGCTGAAGGCCGCGGATGACCGCGGGGTCCCATAGGCTCGGTTCTGGGCGAATGCGCAGAGGTCGATGAGAGACGGCCTTCTCAGGCCCGACGCCGCTGCTGGATGGCGGGCTCCAACTCGCTGGTGATATACCCGCACAGGCCGCACTCGTAGGCCACCAGCCCCTTCTCGTGCATGGTAGGCGCAATGCGCAGGATCTCGCGCATCTCGGCGTCGCACCGCGGGCAGGGGCGGTGATCGGAACTTGGCGGATGGGACACGGTACGCGCACCCATTGCGTGGGGGGTCTTCTGGATTCAACGTCATCCACAGCGTCCGGTTCGGAAAGTAGAAGGATGTTGTTGCAGCCAGTCACGTAGATTTAGCGTAAGTACGGATTTAGGGGTTGCACGGCGGGGAAGGACACCCGGGAAGGCCCGCCCAGGCGTTTTTCGCGCCCGGGGGCCCACGGGGTGATCGCTTGTGCGGCCGTTTCTGTGGCTCGGCGGTCTCGGGGCTCGCTAGGCCCTCCTCGCCCGGTGCCGGAATAGCTTCTGGCGGCAGCGGTTGCTGCAGGTCACCGCGTCGCTCCGCTTCTGCATGAAGGTCTTGCTGCAGACCGGGCACCTCGCCTTCTGATGCTCGACCTGGCGGCGGAGGCGGTTGCGCTCGTTGCTCACCTTGCGTCGACAGTCCCGGCAACAAACTCGCTCGCTCAGGTGCAGGCCACGCCAGTAGTGGGATGGGTGATACAGCCGCAGCGGGCGCCCGCATCTGAGGCAGCGCAGGCGGTGGGATCTCCCGCATCTCGGCTTGGCACCGCGTCGCGGATCAAGGGACGCAGGACGTGACACAGCACCCCTCTACCGTTGAAGGGTCTTTTCGACTCAACGTCCTCCACACTTTCCAGTTTCGGGAACAAGAAAATGTTGTGGCGGGCCTCGTGGCGGCGTAAGGGTAACTACGCTGCGGGGTTCTCTATGCCTATCAACCAACTCCTGGAGAAGGACGCCTTCGGGCCCGCCGAGATCAAGGTGCTGGTCACCGCCTTTGAAGAGGCGCTGCAGGAGCTTCGGCTTGTCAATCGAAACGACCCGGCAGTGACTTTGGTAGCTAAGCGGATCATAGCGTTGGCGCAGCAGGGCGAGCGCGACCCTATCAGCCTGCGCGAGGGCGCGGTCAAGGGCGACGACTCATTTTAATCGGTAGGCGGCTTGTTCTGTTTGGGAGGGCGCGTCAGCCCCAGCGCGCGTCGCAACGGAGCGTCTGTGTCCCACTCCGCCTTCGGGATCGCTTTGGGGTACAACATTGCGCCTCTCACGCCTTGGGAGTGGAACACGTCCACGATCTCATATTGGTCGGGCGAGAGCCGCCGTTGACGGTCAGCGAACTTGGGCGTGCCCCCCCATGCGCTCTTAGTCGCACATTTTGGCCTGCGTGAGGGGCGATGACAAGGCGGTGCCCAACGCCCGCCTGGCGGCGCCACTGCGGACCGTGGGCGTGCACATCGTGTTTGAGCAGCGTACGGCCGAGCACCGGCCATTCCGGATCGAGCTGCGAAAATGACGTGAGTGACGATGGGGTTGAGTGCCGCGAGTTGTTCTTCCGCGGCGCTCGATTGCTGCTAAATCGCCAAAGGGGACCTGCGTCACTCGTGTCATTTTTCGACGCGGGATTTCGCCTCATGCGGGTGTCGCGCATAGATCGGGAGAGTCTCAGCGTGTTTTCGCTGGTCCTCGTGCCCGCTAACGGCGAACCCCTAGCGGCTGCCCTGCCTGGGCAATTCGTGGTTCTGCGCCTTCATATGCAGTCCGGTGCGCCACCGGTATTGCGTAGTTACTCGCTGTCAAACCTGCCGGGCACCGAGCATTATCGCGTAAGCATTAAGCTAGAAGAAAAGGGCCTTGCTAGTGCCTATCTACGCACTCGAATAAAGGCGGGGAGCAACTTGGAGGTAAGCGCGCCCCGTGGCAGCTTCACACTTCGTTCGGGCGGCGAGCCGGTCGTGCTCCTGAGCGGAGGAGTTGGAGCGACGCCGGTTTTGGCGATGCTGCACGCCTTGGCGGCCGAGAAGTCGAGCCGCCCGGTTTGGTGGCTCCACGGGGCACGCAATCGTGAGGAGCACCCATTCCGGAATGAGTTGCGTGCTCTGGTACAAGAATTGAAGTTCGGCCACAGCTACATCCAGTACAGCAGGCCAGGACCCGCCGACCAAAGTGGTGTCGATTTCGACGCTGTCGGGCACCTAGCTGTTTCCGCTTTCGACAAGATTGGCGTTCCGCATGAAGGCCAATTCTATCTGTGCGGCCCTCCGGCATTTTTGCGAGAGCTTACCGCCGGCTTAGCGACGTGGGGTGTACCTGCTGATCATGTTCACACAGAGATATTCGGCACACTTGATTCCATCACACCAGGGATGAAAGCTGAGACTCATTCTCCGCATTTGCCTGCGGGACCGGCGGGTTTCGGACCGCAAGTTTCCTTCGCGCGGAGCGGAGTGACGTTGCCTTGGGATGCAAGATACGGGAGCCTGCTCGAACTTGCAGAAGCGTGCGATGTGCCCGTGCGGTGGTCCTGTCGAACCGGGGTCTGCCACACCTGCGAAACGGCGCTGATTGGCGGCGACGTGGACTACGACCCGGAGCCGCTCGATCCGCCCGCGCAGGGAGACGCGCTTATTTGCTGCAGCCGACCTCGGGGTGAGGTGGTCCTCGACTTATGACGGGCATGCTGCGTGCCACCGAGGTGCAGCCTGCTTCGTTGAAACGTGGTCAATGTCCGGTCGATCCAATGCGCTGAAGCAGCCGATGTAGGCAAAAATGTTTTGGAGGATTCCACAATGCGGTCCGATATGGTCTCAGGTGCGGTTTTTCCCGACTACGAACTTTCCGACCACACGGCAAAACGCCGAAAGCTCTCCGAGCTGCAAGGACGAGATCCGATGGTCGTTGTCCTCAGCCGCGGCGCTTTCTGCCCCAAGGACCGCAGACAGGCTGAAGGGCTTCTTGAACTCCATCGTGAGATGGAGGTTGGCTATTGCCGGCTTGTCACGATCAGTACCGACAACATCACTGAGACGAACGAATATCGCAGCGGTGTCGGCGCCCACTGGCCCTTCCTCTCAGACACGAGGCGTATCGTCCAAAAAGATCTCGACATCGCCGAGTATACGGAACCGGTCCACAATCCGATGATCCCCCATGTGGTTGTCCTCGAGCCCGGTCTCGTCATCTATAAGATCTACAACGGCTACTGGTACTTCGGCCGGCCCACTATGGAAGATCTCCGCCAGGACCTTCGTGCCGTTACCAAGAAATGCCGGCCAGACTGGGATATCACAACGCTCGAACTCAAGGCGGCGTGGCAGCAAGGCCGCAAGGACCTCTTCTATCCGTACGGCAAAACGTACGTCCAAACTCTCGGTGAACAGGACTAGGAACAGTATCCCCATTGGCTACATGCTGCGCCACGATTCGAATGTTCCGCCATGGCCGCAATTTTCCGCATATGTTGTGTTCCGAGCCACCCCGTATCAATAGCGTTGAATCTCCATCGCAATAGTCCCGACGAGCTTGGGGAATGTGTACCGTCAAGCCGACATCGCTGACCCCAAGACGCTCGGCCTCGACGTGCCGCCAACGCTGCCGCGCCGACGAGGTGATCGAATAGGGGCTTTTCTTGTTGCGGTGCATTAGTCCGGTAATGGCAGACGATCCAGTTGAGCGTGTCTGCAGAGCCATAGGCCGTGTCGGCGGCAAGATAGGCAGGCTTGATATCAAAACGCTCCTCGGTCCGCTCGATCATTGTCTTTGCTGCACCAACCTCTGCCTGGCGAATAGCGCGGGTGGCTTTCACATCCATGATGATGCCGAACTTAACATCGATGAGATAATTGTCTGCATAGGCGAAGAACGCTGGCCCGCGCATCGCGCCGGTCCACTGCGCGGCTGGATCGGAGGGCGAGACAAATTTCGGCGTTACCTTGCTTGCTGCGCCAAACGCCGTATCGTCGAGGGTCGCCAAATACTCCTTCATGGCGCGGCTGGCGCCTTGAGAATCACGCGCCTTCCATTCCGAGCCGGGGATCGATCGCTGCTTGTTGGCGTCCGCCACGATCAGGCTCGCATCGACTGCAAACCCTTCACCCCCAACCAAGCCGGCTGCAATACAGGCCTCAACAACACGCTCAAATACCCGCCGGAACATCTCGCTTTCCCGGAAACGCTCGTGACGGGCACGTGAAAACACGGAGTGATCTGGGATTTTGTCCTCGATTGAGAGCCCACAAAACCAACGATAGGCGAGGTTTACCTGCAAATCCCGGCATATCGCTCGCTCCGACCGAATCGCAAAGACGTAACCGATGATGAGCATCCGGATCATCAGTTCCGGATCAATCGAGGGCCGACCCATTTTCGGGTAAAAGGGCGCGAGCTCAGAATGAAGCCACGATAAATCGACAACCGCAGCGATTTTGCGAATCAGATGGTCCTGGGGAACTGCTTCCTCAAGTCGAAATGAATAAAACAACTGTTCTTGATCGTGATTGAGCCGCCCCATCATCGCTCGCCTCCATAGCGAATCGCGTGACAGAAACGGAATCACTGTTCCCGGAGAACATCAACGACTTTTGCAACAAAATCGGCACAAAGCTGCCGAAGCCAACGCTAGGGCTATGTCCGCAGCCGGCGAAAGCTGACATTCACATCCCTGGACCCGCGCTACTGCGTCGCCCTTTGAGGGGCCGACTAAGGTTCGCATCCGGCTGATGGTGCGGTCCCAAGTCAGCCTTTCCAGGACCTTCTCTGAGTGTACGGAAAAACCCCCCGAATTTTCATCGGCGAAGACCCAATAAATTGGGGGCTGATCTTTCCTCTGCTCGCGCGTGTCGACACAGGCCCCCTGGCGAGATCAGGCTGCTCACCCCAGCCTCAACTTCCGGCGGGTTTTTTGCTGCGGGTGGCTGCCTTCGCGGACGGCTCCGGGGCAGCCGGCGCTCGCTCGATCGATACCAGGCGGCCCGCAGTAAAGCGATACACGCCAGGCCAAGAACCCTTGAGATAGGTGAGCACGAGGGAGCGCTCGCCGCGTCCGGTTGTACCGAGCTCCATCTTCTCGACGGGTCCTGTCCGATGAACGACCTCACATTCGCTCATCTCCACCGCGATACCCCCTGGCTCGGCTTGCGCCTGCCCCGCCACGGCCGAGGGCGCGAGTGGGGGCAAGGGACACTGCCCTTGCGATGAAACGAGATCCGCGGTCGTCACCGGCGTGGGAGTGAGCGTGAGGTTGTTGACACTGAGGTCGCGGGAGCACGCGGCCAGAATGGCAGCAAGCGCCACCATTGCAGACGCGACTGCACCCAGCCGATTCTCTCGCTGTCTCGTCCGCATCACTCCCCTTGGGGCATCGGCCGGAAGATGCCTAGGCCCAACCCTCGAACAGGGTGAGTTTGCGGTTGGCTTTGTCCGGCCGTGCTTTCCACGTCAGCCCCTAAAGCCTTCAGGTCGAGATTAGCGCAGCGATTGCTTTCAGACACGGGAATCCAGTGAAACTCCCAGACTAAAAGCCTTCTGCCGAGTTGCACCTTCAGTCCTCTTCAGCCTGCGAGCAATTTTCGCGGCTGGCATTTTCTGCCGAGCAAGCGTCTTTAGCTCTCGAATGTCTATTCTGGTCCATCTACGTCGTTTTGAGTTCTTCCTAGCCATTATCAGTCTTCGATTTAACAGAAGGTAATTCACCGCAGCCCCAAACATCGACGCCCTGGCTTGGACTGCTAGCGGGCTAAGCCACCCCCCGATGCGCGCTTAATTCGAGGAGCGTAATAAATTCGCGACAGTCTCATCGCCTTCCCCGAGGCTTAGAACCATGCCAAATGGCGTTCAACTCGGGCCATCAGAACAGCAAATCGTGGGGCCGCACTTTCGCCGGCATCAGCCGGGCGTCGTGGCCAAGCGCCTGAAGTTTGCGACTGAGATGACGCGCCCCGGTGCAGGCCTCCATGCCGATGAGGCACGGCGGCAGGTTGGCAAGCCGCGCTTCCATTTGGCCAATATCGAGGCTACAGCCGAGCCCTTTCGACGGCGCAAGCGTCGTCGCCGCGTGAAACGTAAGGGGACCAGACGAAGGTCTCGGCAGCACCCTTAACGCATCATTAATCTTGGCGGTGCAATGGTCGCATCCGCGTGGTGACCACGCGATCACCGCTAGCGACGGAGGTGCGCTCATGCCCGTTGAAATGTTGACTTATGCCATGCTTGGCGAGCGGCTGCATTGTTCACCCGAGGCTGCCCGGGCGCTGGTCAAGCGACTGCGCTTGCCACGTCAAAAGGCGAACGATGGCAAAGTCCTCGTGTCGGTCGATCTGAGTGAGATCAACCACAAACCGTTGCCCGCACGATCACCGGGCGATCACCAGTCGGTCACCGCGAGGCTGAAAGCCAACATCGAGGTGCTTCAGGTGGAGCTCGCCAAGGTCGAAGCCTTGGCGTCCGGCCACCGCGCGGACTTCGAGCGCGAACGCGAGCGTGCCGATGCGCTCATGGTCGAGTTGTTGAAGATGACGGCGGACGCCATGGCAGCCAAGGAAGCGGCGGCTCGGCTCGAGGGCAGCCTGGCCCCCTTGCGTCAGGAACTAGCAGATGTCCACTCCGACCGCGATGCCTGGCGCTCAGAGGTGGAGCGTCTCATCCTTATTGAGTACAGCCGTAACGAGCGCGAGCGCCTGCCGTGGTGGAAGCGGCTCGCCGGATGGGCGCCGAACTCACCTAAGAGCCCCCTGCTCTCTGTTTCGAAAGCGTCGTGAGACAATTACCCCCCAATTAGTGGCCGCCCACCCCTGGATACTCGGAGATCAGTAGCGACGGCGAGAACCCCCAGCGTCCGACCAGGGGCGATTGCCCGAAACGGAACGCCCTCACCTGCACGAGCGCTGCGACCTGATCTGTCCCGATCTTCCGAAGATGCTTGTTGGCGGATCTCCTGCCCCGGGCGGCACCGAGCGCGCTTGTGCTATCGGCGCCCGCCCCGTGGGAAAACGGGTGCCGCTGGGAAGTGGCGCGGCGCCGTTGGCCCGGCGTCGGGCTGCGCTTTAGCCCAGCTCAGACGGGACCCAAGCGCACGCTCCTCGCCGCGAGTGGCTGCGTGCATCACTTCCTGCACTGCCTTGTGCGCTGCCCGCCATACGTCCGCATCGCCAAAGTCGCGCGGCAACAGCTGGGCGAGGTGATGGAGGTATTGGCTGCACAGGTGGCGTGGAAGCTGGCAGGCAAACGTCTTGATCTGCTCGAGTTGTGCTTCGCTAAATGCAAGCGGCATTAGTTTTCCTCGCGGTCCTTGGACCGTTATCACAGAAATAGATCTGTGCGTTTGCGGCAATATGTTTCTGCACGTTCGCGGTGCGCAAGATTCAAATGCTCTAAACAAGAGGTTAACTCTCCTGGTCAGGGTTTTTGAGCGGCAGGCCGTAGTTCGCGGGCATGGATTCCATGCACCGGAAGCAACTGCTAAGAGTGACGGGGCTTCACAGTGCGTCCAGTCCAGTTGAGGCGGTCGGCAACTTTGTACGGCGTATGATCCAAGGCTCTGATCTGACCCGCAGGTTGCCTTTCTGAAAGCTGCCGATCCCGCCGCCGACCGACAGGGATAACCCCAGATCAGATACCGGACATCAAAACTCAGCGCGGCGCGTGATGCAACTGTCAGCCGCTGGCCTCTAAGTTGAACGCTGCTTACCCGCCCGCTCGGCCGCCCGCTTTGCTCGCATTGCCCGCAATCGCTCACGCTTGATCGCCATCGCCTCGCGTAGCGGTGCATTGGCTTCCCACTCGGCCTCTATGATGGCCGTCGAGAACAGCATCACCCGACTAACGCCACGAGACGTGAGCACCTCCGCAATCTCGTACTGCTCCGGCGATAGCGTCGCGCCCTGCCTTCCCACTAACGCCCCGCAGCCGCCTTCCGGCCCGATGTGGCTGCACGAGATCAAGCATGACGGCTTCCGCGTGATCGGCCGCAAGGACGACAAGCGGGTGAAGCTCTACAGCCGGGCGGGCAACGACCTGACCAAGCGTTTCCCGCTCATCGTTGAGGCCCTCGCCCGGTTGCGCTCGCGCTCCTGCATCATCGACGGCGAGGCGGTCGCCTGCGGCGAAGACGGCATCGCGTCGTTCGAGCTCATCCGCTACCAGCGGCACGATGCGGGCGTCTTCCTCTACGCGTTCGATCTCATCGAACTTGACGGCGACGACCTGCGCCGGGACCCGCTCGCGGTGCGCAAGGCCACGCTCGCGAGCCTGCTCCGGCGCGCGGCGCCGGGGCTTCGCTTCAACGAGCACCTCGACAACGAGGATGGCCCGCTCGTGTTCGCGCACGCGTGCAAGCTGGGCCTGGAAGGCATCGTGTCGAAGCGCAAGGACGACGGCATATACAATCTTCCGATCCGTGCCGACTAAAAGAGCTTGACGCCATTCCCGCGGCAAAGCTGCGCGAATTGGTGCGCGGCTGCATCGAGCGCCACGTCGATCAGAGGAAGCTTGAGTTCTTGCGGGTCGCAGAGAAGTCGGAGCGCGAGCTCCTGACTCAGTGGGCCACGACATATCGGAGCGCGCCGTGACCGCTCGCACCCGGCTGCCGAATTGCCGCCTGGCAGAGACCTTCGAGCTCGAATGCGCCGGGCTGCACTACACCTGCACGGTCGGACGGTACCGGGACGGCAGCGTTGGCGAAATTTTTTTGAACAATCACAAAAGCAATTCCGCTTCCGACTCGAATGCGAAGGACGCGGCGATTGTTTGCAGCCTCGCCCTTCAAAATGGCGTGCCGCTCGAAACCATAAGACGCGCGCTGCTGCGAGATCCGCATGGACGCCCAAGCACCCCCTTGGGCCACGCCCTCGACCTCATTGCCGAGCAGGAAGCTGCCGAACCCAACGCGGGGGTGGCGCGATGAGCGGCGCCCGACATCGCCGCAAAGGCAATCGCGTCGAGCGCGAGCTCGTGGCCTACCTGCAGGATCGAGGCTTTGCCGCCGAGCGCTACCGTACCTCCGCTGATCGTCGTGCCTGTCGCAACACCCCCCGCAGCCACGTATTGGTAGCCGCCACTGCCGCGTTACTCGCCGTGATCCTATAATTTGCAGGCAGACTACGCATTTTGCGATTTTCCGGCTGGCGAACGGCAAAGCTTTGCCGAATGACAACAAATGACAACATTGCCGTGACGCATTTCGTGGGATGGCGGCGCTGTTAGGCGCGAGCGTGCTTATGGCGGCGCCAGTACAAGCTAAATTCATCGGCATAGCGATCTATGACCCTAAGGTCATGTTGCCGATTTGCAAAAACCTTGATGGTTGCTATCGCGCTTGGATTCTATGCTGCTGCGCACGCGGTCGGATGGATAATTGATGGGTTTGTAAGTCGCATGCGAGGCTTACTCCCCAAAAGCTCCCCAATTGTGAACCCGTGGAGGCCCGCTAGGGGTGTAACGGTTTGATTTTATTGGCGTCCCCTACGGGAATCGAACCCGTGTCTTCACCGTGAAAGGGTGATGTCCTAGACCGCTAGACGAAGGGGACTGGGAGCGCGGACATATAGAGGCGTTCGACTGGTGCGGCAAGGAAGCGACGGTCGGACCGGTCGGACCCAACTCGCCTCGGTGGAGCAGGTTTCAATAGGATGGAATCGGAGATCGTCACGGCCGCGACCTGTCCCGGCCACCCGCGGCTTTGGCGGCTGCGCCAAAGACAGGGATGCGCGGGACCGAGGCCCGTGCGCATGACGAGGATACAAACGAGCCCAATCAGCTCCAGCACCGGAGCTCGACGACGACCGCCCGCGGATGCGCCGGCACAAGTGCCGAAGCGCTCACCACTTCCCTGAATTCGGCATCGAGATCCATGGCTCCTTCGGCGGAAGCGGTGCCCCCTTCTGCAGGAGCTCGATGGAGTGCTTGTCGGGCGAGCGCACGAACGCCATCGTACCGTCGCGCGGAGGCCGGTTGATGGTGACACCCGCGCGCATCAGCTGGTCGCAAAGAGCGTAGATGTCATCGACTTCGTATGCGAGGTGGCCGAAATAGCGCGCTTCCCCGTAATCTTCGCCGTCCCAATTATACGTGAGCTCAACCAGCGGAGACTCTCGTCCGGTCGCTTTGCTTTCCTCGACGAGGCCCTCGTCGTCCGGCGCGGCCAGAAACACCAGGGTGTATCGGTTCTTCTCGTCGATCCGGCGGCGCGCCTCCTTGAGCCCGAGCTTGTTGCAGTAGAAATCCAGCGCGGCATCGAGGTTGCGTACGCGCAGCATGGTATGCAGATATCGCATGGTGTGACCTCCTGACATCACCTGGCCGAAAAAGCGGAGAGAGCAACATACATGATCGCCCCCGATGTGGAGACCGCCATTGATGAGCTGCAGAGCCTGGTCGACGGGGCGCGCGTCATAGCCCCTTTCACCGGAGCCGGCATCTCGACCGAGTGCGGCATTCCCGATTTTCGTTCTCCCGGTGGGCTGTGGACCAAGAACAAGCCCATTCCGTTCGATGAGTTTCTGGCCGACCAGGAGATGCGCAACGAATCCTGGCGGCGTCGCTTCGCCATGGACGCGCAGTTTTCAGCGGCGCGTCCGGGCCGCGGCCATCTCGCATTGGCAAGCCTCTACCGTGCAAGAAAAGTCCCGTCCGTGATCACGCAGAACATCGATAACCTGCATCAAAGCTCCGGAATTTCAGCGGAACATGTCATCGAGCTGCACGGCAATACCAGCTACGCTCTCTGCCTCGGTTGCGGCAAGCGTTACGAGCTGGGCTGGGTGCGCCAACGCTTCTGCGAAGCGAGCGCGCGCGCACCCGATTGCCCCGATTGCAGCGGACATATCAAGACCGCGACCATCTCCTTCGGGCAGGCGATGCCCGAACGCGAGATGCGCCGTGCCGAGGAGCTCACGCTTGGCTGCGATCTTTTCCTGGCGATCGGGTCTTCGCTGGTCGTATGGCCGGCCGCCGGGTTTCCTTTGCTGGCCAAACGCAACGGTGCCCGGCTCGCGATCATCAATCGTGAACCAACGGATTTCGACGACATCGCCGACCTTGTCGTGCGCGAGGACATCGGAACGGTCTTGTCGCCGTTCATCGTCCATTGAATCCAAGACGATCGAACGAGATGTACACAGGCTTCCACCTATTTGCGTGCATGAATGCATTTTTGACTTTTCCGTGCGGCGCTCGGTGATATCTTCGCAGCAGCATTGATTCGCAGCGCACGCAAGATGCGCCAAGTCTAGCGGCGGCGTTGGGGCGTCATGACGTCGGATGGAGTGGGACCGAAGGGGCCGGGCGCCGGGGTGGGGCCGGAGCGCGACTTTGGGGGCGAAATCGGCGACGAATCCGCGAGCGTCATCGAGCTCAGTGGTGTCATCAAGTGGTTCGACGTCTCCAAGGGCTACGGCTTCATCATTCCGGACAACGGGATGGCCGACGTTCTGCTGCACGTGACGTGCCTGCGGCGGGACGGCTACCAGGTCGCCTACGAGGGAGCGCGTGTCGTTGTCGAGGCGCTGCAGCGGCCGCGCGGGCTGCAGGCCTTCCGTATTCTCTCCATGGATGAGTCCACCGCGATCCATCCGGCGCAGATGATGCCGCCGCGCACGCACGTCTCGGTCACGCCGACGAGCGCTCTCGAACGGGCACAGGTCAAGTGGTTCAATCGGCTGCGCGGCTTCGGTTTTCTCACGCGCGGCGAGGGCACGCCGGATATTTTCGTGCATATGGAGACATTGCGGCGATTTGGGATCGCCGAGCTGCGGCCTGGCCAGTTCCTGCTGGTGCGCTATGGCCCCGGCCCGAAGGGGTTGATGGCCGCCGAGGTGCGCGCCGAGGGCGCCCCCATGGGTCCGGCTTCGCACTGATCACGAAAAGTTACCAACCAGCACAGCGGATCACTGGTCCGCACCCGCTCCTGTCGCTCCACCCCCCTCGCCCCGGAACCACTGCGGGCCGCTGTGGATTGCGCGGTGTCGCTTCCTGAGACCCCCCCTGCAAGGCCTTCAGGGGGAGGCATTGAGCCGCGAGAGCCGCAATTGCGTCCTGGCGCCGGTCGTCCTATTTCAACGGCAAGCTGTCCGTCGAAGGAGATTTGTCCATGCGCCACCGGGTGCAATGCGTGCTCGTTCTCGTTTCCGCGCTCGCGGTTGCGGTGCTCGGCTCACCCGGCGCTCTCTCCGCGGCTGCGCTCCAGCCGCTCGAGATCGTGAGCAAGACCGGGGTGCATACCTTTGGCGTAGAGATGGCGGACACGCCGGAGGAGCAAGCCAAGGGCCTGATGTTTCGGCGGGAGCTGCCGGAAGGGCAAGGGATGCTGTTCGACTTCCATCGCGAGCAGCCGGCAGTGTTCTGGATGAAGAATACCTACATTCCGCTCGACATGATCTTCATCCGCGGCGACGGCCGAATTCTCAACATCGCCGAACATACGCAGCCGCTTTCGGAAGCGCTGGTACGATCGGCTGGTCCCGTGCGCGCAGTGCTCGAAGTAATTGCGGGCACTGCCCAGAAACTCGGCATCGCGTCGGGTGATCGCGTGGCGCATCCGATCTTCAACGGCAAGTAAGCGCCCGCTTGCTGGTCAAATCCAAAGCGTGTATCGACCGTCGCGACGTTCGGGGCATAGCGCAGCCTGGTAGCGCGGGAGTTTTGGGTACTCCAGGTCGCAGGTTCAAATCCTGCTGCCCCGACCACCGAACCAATTGAAATCGCAGGTAGATTACCGAAGACTGCTAGAGGACGGCGCGAGCCGTGTAGGTCGTGTCGGCACCGTGTCGGCACCGAGACTAGGGGTCGGAGCCGAAACGCGCCCAGCGAGCTCCCAGAGGGTGGCGCTGGGCATCTTACGGGCGGTCGAGGGTCCCGGGATCCTGGAACGGAGGCGGACCTGATCGACACCGACGCCTAGCTGGGCAGGATCGAACTCGCTGCCGGATAATGGCGATGCGCGCCTAGTCCGGCGTCGAACGAGTTCACCTCCCCTGAGAACCTGTAGGCGCAGTGTCGCGCGGTCGCGTTTGTCAAAGGGGCCGTCGCTTATCGGATTGTTGTGTTCAATCGGATCGCCGTCGCCCGCCCGCATTAACCCGCCCTCAACCATGAGCGTTCACAACTGTGCACACATCGCCAACGCGCCAGGACGCAGAGCCATGCCATACAGCCTTGCCGAGGCCGCCCATGCGACGGGCATTGCCGAGCGCCTCGCCTTGGCAGCGCCCAAGCCCGAGCCCGAGCCTATGTCGCTGTGGAGGTGGCTGCGCTCGACAGCGGGGTAGCCGCTGGTGGACACAGATTTCATCGGCGGGAGTGCCGTACTGATAGCTTGGACCGCCGCCGTGCTGTGGGGGCTGGGACGAACCGCTCTGTCGGCAAGAAAGGGGCAAGTGTGGCACCAGGCTTACCTTGTCGGCTTGGTCGTCGGTTGCGCCCTGGGTGCGGGAATGATGCTGGCGATCAAGAACAGCTTGCCGTTCGATACCTTCGGCGCAGGCTTTCTGTTAGCGGCGGGCAGCGGGCTTGCGATCTGGGCCTTTGGGCGCACGTGAGGATCGACCATGAACCAGCAAGCAGTCGCTATCATCATCGCGGGCGCATTGATTGCCGCCGCGATTGCGCTCACAAACCACTGGACGCTGGTCGCCCAACACAACGAGAACAGCACCCTTATCCTGCGATTAAACCGCTGGACCGGCAGCGTTGTCGAATGCGTGGCGCTGATACAGTCCCCCCAGAGTTTTTCGACAACCGTGATATGCCCACACCAAGCGCTGGCGAGTACGTTTCCGGATTGACGTGGTGGAAGATCATTCCGAGCCTCGCCCCGCGAGCACGCGCTCAACCACTCCCTCGATTGAGCTCCCCGTCGCTGCCGCCCCGGCGTTATTGGTGCCGCTGCGCTTGCCTGGTGGTGGTTCACCGCGAGCCACTAGGGTCCACGAGATCAAGCATGACGGCTACCGCATGATCGCTCGGCGCATGGACGACCGGGTGAAGGTCTATACCCGCCGCGGCTACACATCTGGACCGGGCGCTATCCGCGCAATGTCGAGGCACTCGCTCCGGACGCGCTCGATCTCGATCGACGGCGAGGCGGTGTGGGCTCGAAGGCATTGTCTCGAAACGGCGAGACCTCCCTATCGCTGCGAGCGCTCCAAGAGCCGGGCGCATCCGGCTGCTGCACAAACCAGGAGACGGGTGACCATGTCCGCTATCGAGGCAGCGACAAACGGGTTTTATGGCTTGAGTCAGAGCGACAAAATCGCGGTTATCGCCAGCCTTGCCGCTTTCCTTCAGTTCATCGCTCTTATTGTAACCGTTTTCGTGATGATGCGAACTGCTAGACGTCAACTGCGTGCTTATGTGCTTGTTTACGGTTCCGTAGTCACCAATGTCGCCGAAGGCGATGAGGTTCCCGAGGCCCGTATTGTTTTCAAAAATTTTGGACAGACCCCCGCTTACAACTTCGTCAACGTGACCGGATTTGCTTTTAACGTCTACCCAGCACCAAAATCCATCAGATTGACCGTTCCCAACAAAGAGTTTTCTAATCTTCTCGCCAAGAGCGTTTTGGGGCCTACGCAAGAGGAAATGTCAACGACGGTTTGGCAAGGAAGACCGCTCACACCAGGCCGCCGAACCGAGCTGGCCCAAGGGAGAGCAATAATCTATGTCTATGGCGAGATACGCTACACTGACGCCTTCCGCCGATCTCGGAAAACGAAATATCGCTACATGATGGGCGGCCCTGTTGGCGTTCGCGCAGGCGGCCTCTTGGCCCCCTGCGACGAGGGCAACACGGCAACTTAAAAAAACTTGGCCCGTAGGGGCCTCCGGGTTTAATCGACCGTACCGTCTCGATCATCGAGCACCGCATCGACAAGCCTTCCCCCAGTGCAAAACTGATTTCGATAACCCTGACAGATCGACTCCTAACGTCGCGATTTCTGGCGCAGGCTGTCCAGTCCTCGAGGGGTTATCCACAAACCAGTGAACCTCAAGGCTAACGGTGCTAGCTTCAAGCGCCGCAGCAATGCGGTGAAGGTATGGAAGAAGCCCGCGGTCCTTCGATACGTTGCGCCCGCGGGCGCTCCATCCTAACAGCAAAAAGAGCTCCATGCTCGAGATCGACGAACTACGCGCACGCCGCGAGCGTGAATGGCGCCAGCGAGTGATGGCAGTAGTCGCCGAATTCGGCGGCCGGCGACGACACCCCATGCTGGTGCCCGAAGACAATCCTGCCAACGATATGGTTCTGCTGCGCCTCGCTGCGGAGGTCCTGTTCCTGCGTGATCAACTGCGCCGCATCGCCACTGCTGTGGAATGGACTCAGGCTGGCGAGCCGTTCGCGCTTATTCCACCTGGCCCGTATGTGGATCATTCGCGGCGCGAACCATCATCTCGCTCTGATCGAAGCTGAAGGATCCGCAGCCGGCGCTGCTCTTGCCAGTAGTCATATGCGGCCTGCGCAGCCAACTCGCGCAGCTCGGCCACGCGCAAGGCAATGCGCAAAGCAATCACAGTGTCCGGCATATCTTTGTTCATGACAACAGTCCGGAGGGAGCCATCCCGCTCAGATCAAAGCCGCTGTCGCGCAGCTTCCGCATGATCTCTCTGGTGGTTTGACCGACGGCGCTCAACTGAACCGCGGTGAGCGTGACTTTTTCCTTGGCTTCCCGCTGCTCGGCTTGCCGCTGCCTGTATTCCAGCATGGAGTGCTCTGCGCCCAACCTCCCCACACTCTTCTGAAACTTATCGACCTGCGCTTGCAAACCGTTCAGATCGCTCCTGAAATCCGGCGCTTGCTGCCGCGCCTGCGCAACCTCGGTGTTGAGCGCAGCAATTCGATTGTTGAGCTTGATTTCAACCTCGACTTGATCGCGCAGCAGCTTCAGCTCACGCCTGATTTCGCGGAGCCCATGTTCCACATACTCAGCGGTCGCATCGCACTCGATTTGCGCGTGGTACTCGATGGCAGCCGCGATGCGGGCATCAACCCATTCGGTCCAAGAAACAGTCTGCGCATCCGCTACCGATGTCTCGGAGGCCGGCGTGCGCGCGTTCTCAACCGTCTTGTAGATCATATCGGCGCCGTGATCTCGCCGGCGGATGCGTTCATCACGAGGAGCGGGCTTGTCAGCAAGACGTGCGCGCGCTTCGCGCATGATCGCTTCGGCCTCTTCTTGGGTGTGCCGTGTGCCGGTGTACCGCATCATGAGCGTTTTCCGTTGCTGAGGCTGGCCGCGGCCCCAGCCTATACCGAAATCGCACCGACTTGAACGCCTAGGTTACCGGCCGGATCGCATCCCGTCGGAGCTCCACCCTGCTGAGCCCAATGAGCTGCATCAGCACAACAACCCTCTCGTCCCGGGACTGGCCGTGAAAAATTCCGACTTTACCAACGAAGGGCCCGGTGACGATCCGCACCGCCTCTCCGAGCTGAAAACCGCCCCTCGGGACTTCGATCGCGCCATTGACCTCGCGCTTTTTGAGTGCGGAGATGATGCTATCACTCACATGCCCCGGCTCTTCGCCGTCGAGCACAACCCTGGAAACCCCGGGCGCCCACCTGGCTCGCCACCACCCCACCTCGATCCAGATGAAAACGTAGTTGCCGAACAACAAGGGGCGCGTCTCGACACGGCGGCCGCGGACCATGCGACGCTCCCGCAATCGCGGGGCATAGACGACATAACCCTCGACCTGCTCCAACACATGCAACGCGAGCTGCCACCGGTTCGGCTGCAACTGCGCAACGCACCAGTAAGGCACGGATCACCCGACCAGGAGGCCGCGGACGCGCAAGTCACGACCGCGACCGATCGGCGGGCCGTTGGCAAGCTTGCTGAGACGCCGATGCTTATGCGGGCCGTTGTGACGATCATCATCCGCGATCGGCGGGATGAAATAATCGGGAAGGAGCTCCACCAATGTCCGGTGAATCAGACCTGGCCCAACGCACTGCAAGCGGCCCAGTGCGCTCTCGGCAGCCCGATAGAACTCGAATTGGCGATCGCTGGGTAATTGATGGCCGAAATGCCAAAGCCACCCTTCGATATCATCGGTATCCACGGCAACTCCACGGGCTTGCGTGCGCGCGTGCGAAGCGCGATGTTGCGAGACCGGTCCGGTAGAGCTGATTTGAAACGAAAGGGCCCTGCACTGGAACTCCCACGGTGCAGGGCCTTTCTCCTAGATCCGAAGCATCGGTTGAAGCAAGCGAGGTGGCCTTGGGCGGTCGCGGCTCCGGTCCCAAACGGCGGTCACGCTGGCCCAGCGGCCGCGGCTGGCGCGATCTGTATCAGAAACAGGCCTGGAGGAGGATCAGTCGCCGGCAACTGGATGCCGAGCCCTGTTGCAGGCTGTGCGCCTCGCACGGGCTCGTCGTACCCGCAAGCCTGGTCGATCACGTCGTCGCGCACCGCGGTGATCCCAAGGCATTCTGGGAAGTCGAGCCCGGGCCATCGTCGTCGTCGCTCCAAAGCCTATGTGCCCAGTGCCATAGCAGCGCCAAGCGCATCGGCTACGCGCGCGCTGTTCGACGACCTCGGGATGCCAACAGATGGCGCTCACCCCTTCAACCGCCGGCGAGATATTCCTCCGGTCTAGGTAGAACCGTCGGCAAGGGCGCCCAGACCACGTAGGGAGCGCGCTGGTGCGTCTTTGCGTGGCTTGGACACCGTACAGGCCCGGAGGTGCGGTCCGCTGCTTCCGCAGCTCCTGCCGGTGCGGCATTGCACCTTAGTTGACTTGCGCCCGGGCCGCTTCGCTCCGGCACGCCGCCAGCAGCAACTCCCGAACTCGCTGGCACATGCACCAGTATTCATAGGCCAGCACCGGCCGGCCGGGGGCGCGGTGCTCACGATCGAGGACGCTGGCCCCGGCAGACCACCACGCATCGGACAAATCCAACATCTCCGCCAATGCACGCTCATCCTTCCGCCACTGCTCGCTTTTCCGGAGCCGCTGTGGAGTGGCCTCGAGCCTGGCAAAAAGCCGAAGCGCCTCGGGTGAGATCCGGCCTAGGTGCTCGCGGTATCGCGGTACGCGCTTTGTCGGCATATGGAGCTCACCAGGCCCGTGGTGGTCGCCCGATGTTGGGGCGAATGTTCTCGCTCAGGATGCCCAGCTGCGCGAGGAGCCGGGCGACAGCGGTGCGGCAGGAGATCTCATCCCGTATGGCCGGGTGCGATCGCGATCCGGTTGAGCTCGGAACCATGATCCCGTCCTTTTCGATCGCCAGGGCGAGCTCGGCGGCCAAATCCGCGAGGGCGCAGGCCTGCTCTAAAACGGCCAGGCCACCTTTATCCAAGATATTGAACTCATCCAGGACACCTTCCCAGAGGGAACGACCGTGCCGCCTGAGCTCCGAGGGAGGTTCCGGTCGGATTACCGTCGGTCCAATCGTGGAAAAAGCCGGGTTTTCGTGCTGTTTTGCCATGTGAAACATACTCGCTCAGGTTGTGCAACAGGCCGCAACTCAGAAAGTTCCATTTGGCGGTGCATCCGCGCCGCGGAAAAGTTCCACTAAAAAGTTTAAGAACCCGCCCCCACCCCCATAAGTTGCCTATCAGTCGCCCAAGAATGCCTTCTGGCGCAAGCATTCACGGAGGCTGGGCCCCTCGAGGCTCTCCCTTGGAATGACGCGCTAGCGGGCATCTAATGGGGACATGCCTAAAAACGAGTAGAAACGCCGATATTGCCAAAGGTCTTGGCCTAAATTCGCGCCGATTAGCTACAACCTGCGCGTGCTAGTCCTTTGGCTTCGGAAATGGGCTTCCGATGATCGCGAACATCGTTCCAGATGCTTCCGACGTCGTGTCCCGAAACCGAGATGATGGAATTCCGGGGCGCCACAGCCCTGCATCCTGCCACAGCTTATCCGCCTGGCGGACGTTCGCAGCGTAGTCCCGCCACGCTCGCCGCGTGTAGGTCGAGATGATCGCGACCCGGAGCAGTTGTGGCAGCAGCTTCCAATGCTCGCCGCATGCAAGCTTCCCATAGGGCACAGGCTTGCGGCAACAGCGGCATTCACGTGGCGGGTTTCCAGCTAGCTCGGTTCTCATTCGAATTCCTCACGCCTGATGCTCCTGATACGCCTCGCAACCCGGACAAAGACGCGAGGGTGGGTCGGCATAGTACTTGCCGCATTCCGCGCACCGCACCCGGCGCGGCTTCCTAGCAGCTCCTTTGGTTCCCCGGATTGGAGTTGCAGTGCAGTCTCTTGGGTCTTTGCAGCGACCCTTGCACCACGGCTCTCCATATGCGGCAGCTACGCAAACACCTGCCATCGGCGGCCCTCCGTTCTGTCATTGCTCGGTCAATATCACTGTCCCATATCCCGGTACGTGTACGACACATTGCAATGCGACCTGCCGTTGATCTATGCCGTCCGCTGCGGCTGCGATGGCACCTGGTTGGCCTACGCTCCGCCGGCGGATCCGGGGTGTCCGCCGTGGGAGCGGGAGCTCATGCCGGCCCCGCGCAGCAGGCGGCGCAGAGCTCGATATGGGTCGTTGGGGGAGCCGGACGCGGTTGTGAGCGTGCTCACCCCGTCCACGGTTCAGAGGATCCTAGAGTGGCGGCTGCCGCGGCGTTGAACCGCCGGTGAACTCGTCAGCCACCCCATCTCGGCTTGCGCTCGTGGCAGCTGCGACAGAGCGCAACCAGGTCGTCGATTTCCTCAAACCCTAGCTTGTCGTAGCTCGGGTGGTGGGCCTCTTTCGTTTGAGTTGGGATTTCGCTTCGATTTCGCTTGGTTCGGTTTCAACCGAATTCGTTTTGGTTTTGGCTTTAGCTTCAGCTTTTTAGGTTCCGGCTTTGGTTCTCTGTTCTATTTATTCTATTATATGACCCGAGTGGGTGTCCGGCTCTGTAACAGGTAGGGTGTCCGGCTCTGTAACAGGTAGGGTGGGTCAGCCAAGGTGACCTCGATCGACTTCCCCGCCCTCCACGGTTGAATTGTAAGTAGCCCGACCCGCTCCAATCGAACCAAGGCCCGATACTTGGCTTGCCGACTGATCCTGAACCGCTTCAACTCGGCATTGGTCAGGCTTACCATCTTGCTCCCGGTCACAAGACGCTTTCGGTACAACAGCAGCATTATCGTAAGCTCTGCTGAGCTCTTAGTGCGCGGTCGCACCCACTCGAACCACAACAACGAGAAGGCGATCCAATCGCGAGCCACTTTCTGAGGAAGCCCTGCCTCTTCCTCCCGCGCTCTCCACAGGGCTTCCTCCCAGAGCGGGTCACCGTCCTGATCATCAAACAGGTCGCCAACCTTCACGGCCTTCTTCATGCCGACACCACCTCCTTCAGCCCGGCCAGCCGGTACACCGTCTCCCACATCTTCAGACCCCGATCATCGAAGAAGCGTTCGCCATGCTTGATCGGCTGATCATCGGTGGGCAACTCGTAGCCGCTGAGCACGGCCGCGGCTGCGTCACGCATGACCTGATCAAGAGCAGCCGAAGCTTCTTCAATTGCGTCAGCCGCACATTCGACCATCAATGCGTCATGCACACTCGCCACCAGACGGATCCTTCGTCGCTCCGCCAGGATGCAGGCCACGTGCAGGATTTCGCTGGCCGTGGACTGCATTGGAAAGTTGCGGATGATCCTTGGGTTCATTTCGGGAGGGCAGCGCATGCGCCAACCGAACGGTGTGGACAGCTCGAGCAGCAGCCCGGCTCTGTCCGCCACCCGAAGCGCAAAATCCTCATATCGACGGAAGCGGGCACGCAACCTGGCCAGGATCTCGCCGGCCTCCGGTATTGATATCCCGGTACGCAAGGCAAGTGATTTCACTCCCAGCCCGTAGCTGATCCCCAAGCAAACCGACTTAAGCATGTTGCGCAGCGGATGCTTCGTCGCGTCCTGCGGTACGAGCCCGAGCTGTTTCCCGATACCGAGATACACGTCGCCGGTTTCACAGGCCGCGAGGAGCTCGCTGTCGCCACTGAGCAGCGCCGCGATGTACATCTCCTGCTGCTTGTAATCGCGATGCACTAAGGCAAAGCCCGGCGGCGGTGTGATCAGGAACCGGATCCATTTCGCCGGACCGAACACGTAGGCACTGCCGCCTGGCGCGTTACGGGCCGTCTTGGTGCCATAGGCCCATAGCGGTGTTCTGTTCCTGCCGTCGCGTCCAACCTCCAACTTGTTGAGCCTGAGATCGGACAGTGAAGACCGCAGCTCTCGCAGTGGTTCCAGCTCAGGGTAGCGAATGGCCATCTCCCTAAATGTTTCCGCGGTAGTGTCGGGGGTACCGCTTTCGAGCGTTGGCCACGCATAGTTCCTGCACCGGATCAAATCCTCGAACAGATGCATGCGCCAGTGGGCTTGGCCGTCGTCGATTTCGTAGCAGCCAAAAGGGCCATCCATTGCGACGACCAAATCGGTTCTCATTCCTTCCCAGCGCTCACGGATATGATCCAACACCGGTCCGTCCAGTGGAACGCCACGGTGCTGCTTCTGGGCGTTGACCCACACAAAGCTCGCACGCATGTGTGCCTGCGGAAGCGATCTGATGGTCGGAACAAGATGTTGGAGCAGGCGTGCCAACGCTTCCACATCGTCACGACAGTACGCCAGGATGTCCTGCCTCTCCTGCAACGTGAACGGTGGACCCTGCATGATACGATCGCGCATCACGTCCTTGCGCATGAGATCAATTGCCTCCTCCCTGAAATAGCGCAGCGCCATCAAGGCTGAAGAAGCCTTTGTCCCTGTCCGTCGATTTGATGTGCCCGTAGTTCGCAAAGTGCCGAAACTCGACCAGGGCATCGATCGCACAGACCGGTTGCCCCCAGCCGCGCGCAATGTGAGTACCGAACTCGGCGGCAAACGCGTATGCGAAGATGCAAGCGTCGGCGTCGAGCCGGTATGGCGGAAATGGGCCAAGCTCGTCCTGCCAGAGCTCGATCACGCGTCCACTGCGGGCCTCATAAGCGACGACGCAGAGGGGCGTTTGCGGGTCGCCCTCTCTGCTGCCGTTGGCTAAGCCACGACCCGGATAGAACTCGCTGTCGACTACCCAGATCTCACGGTGAGGCAGCAGGTCTAGCCAACCGCTAGATGCTGCCGACGTCATCGTCCTCCTCCTCCCGCTCTCCTGGTGCCGCACCCACCAGCTCGCGCCACATAAAATGGTCCTCGTCGTTGATGATGCCGGCCTCACCAAAGGCTAGTTTCACCAAATCAAAGAACGACGGCAGCTTGCTGAAATCCGGGTCCGGTGCGTAGCCCGGTTTTGCCTCGCGGGTCGTGTACGAGCGCTTCGACCAGAGCAGCTTCACCCATTTCTTGAGACCCCGTCCAGCCGCCTTCCGTGCGGATTTCCAGGCCTCAACGTCCCTCTCTCCATCCTTCGGGAGAGGGATAGCCCACAGGCGAGGGTTGCCCTCGCGGTCTACCACCGTCACCAACACGCACGGTCTCGCCTCCTCAAGCCTTCCGCGCAGTTTCGGGCCGATGATGTAGTGCGATACCTCGATCACGCCCTCGACCTTGTGCGAGTAGATCTCGGTGCGCTGGCGATAATTCTTGTCCGTGTGCGTCCGAAAAAAATCTCTCGGCTTGCCGATTGGCACGTCGTGGCGGTGGCTCTCGGTGATGTCGTCGCCCAGCGATGGGCTCTCGAACAGGCTTTCGATATCAATTGCGTCTTTGACGCGCTTGACGACCTTTAGTTTTTGTACGGTCTTTTCCTTCGCGTCCTCTTCTTGCTCAGGCCCGGACTTTTCAACCTTCGCTTCGTCTGCCATAACGGCCTCCTTCGTTGTGAAACCTTGCCCGTCCGCCCTCGAGCACATCGCGGCGGCGGGCATTTTGTTTGATCTCTGATCAGGCAATCAGAGTGCTGCCACTGGCAATGAGCCAGGCGACGGCGCTGATGATGAAGAAAGCCAAGGCAAACGGAATTTCGTCGTCTATCTCGGACCGATAGACCGTCTCCGCTGCCGTCTGCGCCGTTATCTGCCGCTCCACCGGCTCGCCGCTCGCAGTCTTCCAACCGATGATCTTGAACAGCGGCTTCGACTTGCGGCCGTATTTCGTGAGCATTGCTTCCGCAGCCAATTCAACGATCGGCTGGGCATCGGGATAGACCGTGCGCATCCGCGTTATCTGATCGCCGAGATCGGCAACCGCGGAACGTCCGCCACCGCTCGACGTGCAAAACGTGTAGGCCGCGGCGTCGTCTACCTTGACCAGATAGACGTACCGGCTATTGCGCCAAGGATCCTGTGGCTTGCCGTCTCGGTCCAGCTCCCACAACGTCTCGTCGCTGTGATCGAGCTCCTCACGATCGGGCAACGCACGGCCAGGCTGGCGTACCCGGTGCTCGACCGGCTTGTTGTTTTCCCAGCGGACCCACAGCGCGACCGTCGCCAAAGCCGCAAAACGTGTTCCGTCCGGCATGCGCGTTTTGTTCTTGCCTGATGTCCAGATCCAGTCGGCAAACAGCAGGATCGTGCCGCGCAGCAACCGTCCTGCGGTTTCGTTGGCGGCGTCTTGCCAACCGTCATCAGTTGGAAACGGCATCAGCTCGTTCTCGCTCATAAGCGTATTCTCCTTCGGTTAAGCTGCTACTGTTCGTTGCTCGTTGAACTGCCAGGTCGTAGGCATTTGCAGAACCGTGATTTGATTGTTGCCGGGGATGGTGATCCGCGCCGCACCCACGCCGTTGGTCGCAATGCATAACCGCTCGCCCTTGAGCTCCTCCGCGAGCTCAAGCAGCTTGGGCAATGCGAAGGCGATGCGGCAAGCCCCGGTGATTTCTGCCTCGAGCAGCTCGGTCGCGGCGTCCGACTGTTTGACCAATGAGAGCTTGAGCATGTCTGCTCCCGGCTCCCACTCGAGCCCGGCAAGGGGAAAGGCTATCGCGGGGTCCGCGACGGCAGCCATTCGCGCCAGGACCGCAGCGAGCTCGGCGCGATCGAGCGTCACACTGTTAGGTAGCGCTCTCTCTTTCGGGATCAGGTTCTCGTAGGAGACGTAAGCTGCATCAATCAATTTACTGACGAAGCTGAAATCTGTTGTTGCAGCTTCGAACAATGTCCTCGATCTGCGTAACGTAACGGGTCCAGAGCTCTTCTTGAGCAGCTTGATTAGTGGCCCAATGGATGCGACCGGCACGATCAAGGTACGATCGTTCGTGAGCTTCGTCGCCACCGGTAGGAGTAAACGGCAAAGCCTGGTCCCGTTGCAGCCCACAGCAGCGAGCTCGCCGCTTTCGATGTGGTGGAGGCAGAGCCCGCTTAGATATTGGCGTGCCGCGTCGTCGGTGACGCAGAACGACGGGACTGTCAGGGCTTGGAGCGCTTGCTCTTGCGTGAGCTCGAGCCGTCCGAGCTCTGGATCTATGGTTGGGACCGCCGGCAGATCGCGCAACGGCACGATCGGGAGCCTGTAGATCGATCGGCTGCAACGGAGCTTGAGCACCGTATCGTCGGTGCTGAGCTCCACCACGGCCTTCTTGGCGAAGCCGGCGGTCAGCTTGGCCAACCGTTCGGCCGCCGCTGCGATCACGCCGTCCTGCTCGATTACGGCGGAGCAATTGGCACTGACACAGCGATCATAGCTGTACACCGTGAAGGCTGCTGTTGCTCCCATTGCGGTGATGCGCACGGCAGACCAGCTTCGCAGCTTGCTGACGTTAGTGTCGCTGATAGCCAACGCGACTGCGCCAAGCGCACGGGCGAGCTCGCCGGCCGCGGCCTCAAGCTTCATCATTATCAGGTGCCCAGTCTCTCTCGATCTGAAATGCCACACTGTGGCAACCCGGGCAGACGATGCGAATGGTGCTCTCGTCGCTACCCTCGAAATCGCGCGGTTCGAACTGACGACCGCAATCGCAGCGGCTGCCCCCCATCCGCACGATGCCAACGTCTTCGACGTACGCGAAGCGCTCAGGCAAGCGGGGTGCCGGATCCGGCTCGGGCGCCCGCGGTTCGCCCTCAACCTCGAGCTCCCGCCAATACGCGATCAGCAGCTCGAGCAGCTCGAGGTGTGTTGCCGAGAACGCGGAAAACGGTTGCCAGCTCAGGATCTCGCCGATCCGCCGCAGCGCGATCTTGCGCCGCTCGAGCTCGGGCATCTTCGGCGGCTCCGCCTCTATCCGCTTCGCAATGACCGCATACATGGCAAAGATCGCGTCGCTGAGCTGGTCATATTCTTCGGGAAAGTCACGGAGACGGAGGAATTCAGGTTCGAGGTTCATTTTCGTTTCTCCTGTTTGTTTGGAGTATCTACGCTGTTAGTTCGGCTTCGGTGCCGCGAGAACGCGGTTGACGATGACACCCAATGCGGTGTCGCTATCGAGTTCTTCTCCGAAGCTCTCGAGAGGAATGCCGCGGTGTATCCCCAACAAGATCAAGGCGAAGCCATCGAGAGCACCGGCGACCACATCGTTACGGACCAGGGGATGATTGCTGGCAATCAAAGAGTGCCGGTAGAGATCAGGCCGCAGCAGCTCACGCGGCATGCCGGTCAACCGCTCGATTTCGAGCATGCGTTCAGCCGGTATCTGGCTCCATTGCAGGATTGCTTGATGATTGATCTTGAGCAACCGAGCGAGTGCCCTAAGACCGCCTGCAGCTTTAATCGCTGCCGCGATACCCGCTGCCCGCTTTGGCTGCTTGGATTTGTTGATCATGACTGTGTTTCCTCGTCGTCATTCGGGGGTGTTGGATAGTGGTCCTCGTCACCAGCCTCGGGACCGCATCCGACGCATTGCCACGGAGCATGTTTGGAGCAGAGCCAGCGCACTCCCTGCTCGGCTGGAATGCCAATTTCGGCGACAGCACCGCAGTAAAAACATTCCATTTTGGTTTCTCCTTCTGTGTTTAAGCAGCTAGCTTCGTGGCAACCGGCCTCTCACGCCGGAGGAATTCGGGAATATCGGGAACGTCCTCACCTGCCCCGGTAGGTACCCACCGCGACGCGATCGCCCATTGCGTGGTGGGTGCTTCGATCGAGCTCAGATCGATGGCTGGCGCGCCGGGGAAGCGGTAGCCGCCCAGCACATCGACCGGCGAATGATGGCGCTTGATGATGGCCTTCAGCTGCGCCCTACGCTTGGCCTTGCGCCGGTACTCGACATAATCAGCATGATGCCGGGCGAGCCTGGCAGCGAGCTCCGGGTCCAGCGGCAGGGTGGCCAATCTGAAGCTGGTCGGGCTGGACGGCGGGCCGGCAACCAGGCGCCGGGGTCGGTCGCCTTTGCTCCCGGTTTTAAGGCCCGATTTTATTGGGTTTCTTGCATCAGCTTTACGTTTTCCGATAGGTGGTAGCTTGTGGCCCTCGAAAGGCGCGTAGACGGCCGGGAATTGCCGTATCTCGGCGCGGCACTTACGCCGTCCACACATGCGCTGATTGCCGGCCTTCCGCTCGAGCTTCTGCTCGCAGACGACACAGCGGTGGTGATGATATTGCTCCCAACAGCCGCGGCAGCAGAACGCATTGCGCGGGTTGTCTGTTGGCTCCTTCAACTTGCAGCCGCACCGCGGGTTGCGGCAGCGGTGGCGAACATTAGATAGGCCTGGCATGGAAAACTTTCCCTGCATCGCGCCTGCCAGCGCGCTTGTGGTGATTGAACAGAAAGAAGCCGAAGACCCGTTTGGGTCTTCGGCTTCTTCGTGACTAACGACAGCGTGCTACGCGGCGATGCGCGGCTCAATTGATCTGCGCACCGTGTCGGCATGCGCTCGTGCTCTCTCTGCCGCTTTTGCGGCTTCGACCCGAGCACGTAAGACGGGAACGGTTATACGCAGATCGGCCAATAACCCGCCGAGCGTATACGTGCCGTGCTTTCTCGCGATGTACGCATGAGCGGCTTGATCGATTATCGGGTCATTGCCGCCGACAATCGGTGTTTGCCACCACAGTGGGATGGAGGCTTTCACGTGCGCCTCCCAATCAAGCCGCGATCTCGACCGTCGTGGGCCTGGTGATGGGGCGAGGCAGAATGAGCGGACGCAACCCCGCTTCAACATCCTCCCGTTCCGACGCGGAGAGTTTTAACGCCGCATGCAAGTAGCTGAGCGAACACCTGGCCGTTGCAGCAAGTTGCTCGAGTGGAGGCATCCCGGACAGATCATCCAGAAAGTCGAGCCAGTCCGCGAGTTCGCAGGCCCTGGCCGCCACCTTGCGGATCTTGCCTGGACCTGTTGTTGTCTGCTTTAATACGTGGATCTTCATCTTATTCGTCCTCTTGGCCTATCCGCGATCTCCCGGCGTTCCAGCGCCGGAGATCGCAACGTCGTCAGTCGGCCAGGCTGGGACGTTTCCGCAGCGGGGATGCTGCGAAACTTGAATTCGTGGATTGATTTGATCGGGTAGGTGACCAGCCTCCGCGGGCTGGGTACCGCTTTAGGCCGATACGCGTGTGCCCGGCTGTGGTGGTTGTGTCCGCATCTCCGATCCTTTAGAAGCAGGACCTGCGCTCCGGCCACTCCGGAGTTTTAGCTTCCGCGCCTACCCAGCGCGGCAAACAGAACTGTCAAAAACGAAAGCCAGAGAACCGTGAGGGTCTCTGGCTTTTGCTTTAGGCAGCTTTGGTTTTGCTGGTGTTCGGTCCGACGCGGCAGGCGGCTTTGTAAGCTTCCAGGTGCTCCGGATCGTAGATAACCTTGCGCCCAGCGCGCCGGAACGGGACTTGGCGTCTGCCGCCTTTAGCTCGATCTTTGGTCAGGAATGAAGGCGAGACCTCAAGGTCTTTGGCCGCCTCTTTCGTATCCATATGCTTCACCGTCCCTCTGTAGGAATTACGAGGAACGGCTTTAGCCCAACAACGAAAATTCTCCGCGGGGAGATGCGGGCAATTGCGGGCAATTAGAAATTGATCAGTTAAACCCTTAATGCAGCAGCCAAATCCCGCAACAACCCTTGCATGTCTCTAATATCGGGCTCCCATTTCCACCTCTGCTGACATAGCTCCAGCATCTCGGGAGAGCGTGGATAGGGCTTGCCGGCCAGGCGCCTCTGGATCACTTCAGCTGCAACATGTAGCCGCCAATCTTCCACCCCCGGACGAGGGCCGGGCTTGCGCCGTGGCGGCACGGCATCGTCGTCTGTGCGCGGTGTCCTGCTTTCCATCCCTGCAACGGGATAGAGCTTGTCCAGATCGCGGCGGCGAAAGAAGAAAACCCAGTCGGTCCCAAACAGCCATAGGTTTTTGCCAGCGACCTCTCCCGCCACAAAGGGCGTGCGGGACGGGAGGCCGAACCTTATCTCGAGCCGTTCCCAGAACACCGGCTTTAGTAGCGCATGGTAAAAGTCTCGACTGCGAATTTGACTAGTCGTGTCCTTGCGCAAGCGAAAGGCTGCCGCCGATCGCATGTCACGATCGAGGGCATGTTGGTACAAATAGTTGGCGGCCAAGTCACAGGAACCGGCGACATCTTTGATCCGGAGGATCGTCTCCGGCAACGGCGTCCAATCGTGCAGCACCCAGCGCGAGGCCATGCGCAAGAACTTCGGCACGAGCTGCAGTGCTGGCGGCTTGTCGGCCAGGCGTACCGTCAGTGACGCCTTCACGACGGATGCTTGCCGCTCCGGATTCCAATGACATTGTTCGCCGGGTGCCTCTTGAGCGCGGCCGTGATCGTGGCACCAATTGTTTCCGAGGCACGACGCGCCGGGTCAGCATCAACGTGAGCATACCTGGCTGTCGTGGCGCCGTGCTTGTGTCCGAGCAATTTACCAATGACTGGAAGACCGAACCCCGCACCAGCACCGACCGACCCATGCGTGTGCCGTAACGTGTGCAACGTAACGTCCTCGAGCTCGGCGTGCCGGACAATCTGCCGCCATGGTCTGGCCAGGTCGCGGCGCGGAGCGTCGGGGCGATCGCCAGCAATCACGAAATCACTGATACGAATTCGGCTGAGCTGCTCGAGGACTGTGAGCGCGGCAGCGTTGAGCCACACATGGCGCGGGCCGGTCTTGCTGTCGGTCAGGAGGAGGAGCGCCTGCTCGAAATTAGCATCCGCCCATTTCAACCCGAGGATCTCACTCAATCTACAACCGGTGAGCAACAACAACCTGATTGCACCAGTAGCGTAGGGTGAGATGACGGTACGCCGGTTCTCTGGTTTGGGGGCGTGCTTGGCGGTTGGGCTGTCGTCTACCTCGTATGGCAATCCGTCCGTCTCCGCGAGTGCCAATGTCGCGCCCAACCGCGCGAGCTCCTCCATGGACAGTCGGCGGGTGCGCGCTTCTTCCTTGAACCGGGTCACGTCCCGGGCCGGGTTGACCCCGCGCGGAATTTCCCCGGCCTTGGCACACCAGTTGAAAAGCGCGGAGATCAGGCTCAGCACGCGATTGGCAGCAACCCGGTTGCCTCGCGCTCCGATGGTTCGGTGGAGCTTGGCCACGTCGGAATAGCTGATCGTGCTTGCCTGCTTGCGTCCGAGGGCAGGCGCAATGTGGTTCTTGAAATACTTGGCGTAGAGCTTGCCCGTGCTCGGCTTGAGCGCCGGCCGGACTTCTTCGGCCATGTAGCGCTCGATCAGAGTGTTGACGGTGGGTGCCGCCCGCTCATTGTCACGGGTGCCGGCTGGATCTTCGCCGAGCCGGGTGCGGTGATAGAGCGCTTCGGCTGTCTTGCGCGCCTTCGCGTAGGGTAGGGCATCGATACGCCCCAGTGTCATCCGCCGGGTTGCTGCACGTCGCCCACCACCAGGTCGATAATCGAAGATCCATGCACGGGCGCCAGCGGGCGTCACCCTGCATCCGAGACCAGGCACCGCAACGTCATATTCGATGTACGTCTGGTCGCGGAGCTCGAGCACCTCGGCAACCGTCTGGGTAAGCTTCCTTGGCATGCAAACTCCCGGCCTTCTTTCCTGACACTCCCGGCCTGAAGTCAGGTCCGGCCTCGGCGCCGTATCGGCACCATGTCGGCACGGCGAGATGAAACGGCAGGAAACAGAGGCTTACGGGGTATAACAGAAAGTGTCCGTCACACAAGGGAATTTGACATTCCATCCAACATGGGGAAACTACAGGAAATAAACCAAATGAGTTTTGGGTACTCCAGGTCGCAGGTTCAAATCCTGCTGCCCCGACCATAGCTGGAACACGGGCGAGCGATGGTAACGGCACGAATTTACAAGCCCGCCAAGACCGCGATGCAATCGGGCAAGGCGCGCACGAAGGAATGGGTGCTCGATTACGAGCCGGAGGCGCCGCGCGAGATCGAGCCGCTGATGGGCTGGACTGCATCCAGCGACATGCGGCAGGAACTGCGGCTGCGTTTCGACACCGTCGAGGACGCGATTGCCTATTGTGGGCGCCACGGGATTGCCTACCAGGTTTTCAATCCCAAGCCGGCCAAGCCGCGCATCATCTCCTACGCGGACAATTTTTCCTTCAAGCGCGCCGATCCATGGACGCATTGACGCTCGTGGCCGTGAGGCAGGAGGCGTAGGAGGCGAGCAACAGGAGAGCGGCCGCTGCCACCCCGGCAATGGCGGCGATCATGATGAAGAAGTGCGGCTTTGCCATCGTGCTCCAGAAGCCACCGAGAAAGCCGCCGAATACGTCCGCGGGCAGCGTGGCGGCAAACCAGAGCCCCATGAACATGGAAATCGCTCGCAACGGGGCGGTCTTGGAGATGAGGGCAAGGCCCACCGGCGCGAGGTGTAGCTCGCCCAGCGTCGCCAGCGCGAAATAGCCCACAAGCCACAGCCCGCTTGCCTTGCCGGTCGTGCTCCATGCGGCCGCGGCCATGGCCATGTTGGCGAGAGCGAGGCATCCGGCACCGAAGGCCATCTTCTGGATGGGCGACG
The DNA here is from genome assembly GCA_963841705.1 of uncultured Alphaproteobacteria bacterium. Lineage (GTDB taxonomy): Bacteria > Pseudomonadota > Alphaproteobacteria > Rhizobiales > Xanthobacteraceae > VAZQ01. The sequence goes on along the minus strand of CAWJDY010000004.1, from coordinate 65,963 downwards.
GCTCGCGCTCGCCCTGGTGCGCCCACACCTGCACCAGCACCGGGGTGAAGGCGAATATGAAAAGCGGATTGAGCGCCAGGAACCAAGGGGAGGGGATCTCACCGCGCCAGAACGCCAAGTCGATACTGCGATCGGTGAAGTCCTCAGCCCAGAGCAGCAGCGTGTTGCCCTGCTGATCGTACGCCGCCCAGAACAACGCGACTGCAACGCAGACAGCGCAGATCGCAAAAGCCGAACGGCGCTCTCCGGGATCAAGCGGCCGGCGGCGTGAACGGGGCACAGAGCCGGCTGGTCGGTCGCCGTGCGGAAGTGCCCGGCTTCCGTAAAGGTAGATGCCCAGGCTCACCAGCATGCCTATGCCGGCCGCCCCAAAGCCCCAATGCCAGCCATAGCGGACCGCAAGCGCTCCGCAGACCAGAGGTGCCAGGAGCGCGCCGATATTGATGCCGACGTAGAATATCGAATAGGCGCGATCCCGCCGGTGATCGTCCACCGCATAAAGCGCGCCCACCTGGGTCGAAATGTTAGGCTTGAATGCGCCGATGCCGAGGATCAACAGCGATAGCGCGACGAGAAAGAGTGCTTCGAATGCCATGAGGAAATGGCCGAGGGCCATGAGAACGCCGCCCAGGACGACGGTACGACGCGTACCCAGCCATCGGTCGGCAACAAGTCCCCCCAGGATCGGGGTGCAGTAGGCGAGCCCGGTGTAGAACCCGAAAATCTGCGAGGCGAGGGGCTGCGCTTCAAGTCGCCCGAACACGAATTCGAGTCCTGTTTTGAGCGCACTGAAACCGTGCACCGACTCGATCGCGCCCGGCAGGAGCAGATGCTTGACCATGTAAAGCACGACCAGCGCCGCGTTTCCGAAATAGGAGAACCGCTCCCACATCTCGGTCGCAAACAGCACCGCAAGTCCACGCGGATGGCCGAGGAATTCGGGTCTGCTCACCGGAACATTTCCGACGTGGGTAGGGTGGGCAAAATCGTCTGACGCGCCCTTGCCCACCCTACCGCCCAACGGCGTAGATATCGCCGGAATTGGTCTCGAGCGGGAGCGTGGAAAGCCAGGCCTTGATCTCACCAGCGCTCTGCCATTCCCGGTGCACCAGAACCTGGTTTTCGCCGAACGCGGCGTTGTAGCGGCCATAGCCTAGCTCCGCACAGCGCGTCAGCGCATTCACCGCCACGTGCGGCTGGATGGTCGTAAACTCAAAGGAGAGAGCCGGGATGGCGTGGGTAAGTCCACTCAGCACCTCGGCCTCAAGCCCTTCGACATCGATCTTGATGAAGGCTGGTCGTCCATGCCGTTCGATCAGGGCGTCAAGGGTCAGAGCCGGGACGCAAATGGTCCGGGTCCAGCTCTCCCGTTCCCATCTTGGTGCGCTGCCAGCGGCCCGCACAAGCTCATCCGATGCCGTCGAGAGCGTTGGGTTATCGAGGTTGAGCCTCAGGTTGACCATCCCGGCGCTGCGCCCCACGGCAATGGGCTCGATCGCAACCGCGCGGTCGCGGCCGTAAAGAAGCTTCAGGGTTCTCACCAGCGCCGGTTGTGGCTCGACTGCTACCACCCGCGCGCCGAGGCGGCGAAACGAGGCGATCCGGTCGCCCACATGCGCGCCGACGTCGAAGACCAGGTCGCCCGGTTGGATGAAGCGGGCATAGAGCCGGTCCATGGCGGCGCGGCCCTCGCGATCGCCGTAGTAGATTCGCATGGAGCGCAGCACGCCGCGCGCCGTTCGCCACAGCTCAAGCTTGTTGTGGGTCACCGCGCCCGCATCAGCCTCGGGGGCCGTGGCGGGTGGTAACGCGCGGTCGTTTCTCCTGAACGCCAATGGTGTCGAGAGTGCGGGCAGGTCGAGGGCGAGCAGCTCGCGCGGGGGCTGCGTTTCTTCCGGCAATCGGTCGAGCCCGGCCGCGATCAGCGCGCGGCCAAAGGCCGGCGAGGCCGTTGCAACGGCAAATGGGATCGCGAGCAGCGGTCCCGCCGCAATAAGCAGCGCGTACGGAATGGCGGACGGCGCGGTCAGCGCCAGCAAGCAGATCGGTACAAGCCCGAACAGGGTCTGCGGCCATAGCTCACCGGCCGCCAATCGCCAGGGTACAGGATGATCATCGCGCGTTTGCTCGCCCCATTTGATCGTTCGGCCGGAGAGAAGGCGCGCCAGGAAGAGGGTGTGGCTCGCCCATGTGATCGGGGCCAGCAGCAGAACGAATATGACGGTAATGGCGAAGCTCGCGACAAACCGGGTACCGCCTCCGAACATTCGGCGCTCTTGCGGCCGGGTGAGCACGTGGATCACGGTTGCGATGTTGGGTGCAAACCACATGATCAGGACGAGCACGAGAACAGCGATTCCCGTGTCGGCGCGCATGAAATCCGCAGGCGTGGGCGCCACCGCCACTGCCGCGCTGCCGATCAGCAGGAGAGCCATCCAGGCTGGCGAACCCAGGAACATCAGGATGGCGAGAAGAAGCTGGTAGCGGCTCACTGGATGCACGCCGTCGGCGCGCAGGAAGGGCCAGTACTGCATGTTGCCTTGGCACCAGCGCAGATCGCGGCGGATGAATTCGACGAGCGTGGGCGGATTCTGCTCGAAGCTCTCTCCCTCTTCCGCGAGAACGCGCACCTCGTAGCCCGCTTTGCGCATCAGCACCGCCTCGATCTGATCGTGACTGAGCACATGCCCTTTGACCAGCGCCCCTTCAGTCAGCACCGGCAGGTTGCAGCAGGCTGTAAACGGCGCGAGGCGCACAATGGCGTTGTGGCCCCAGTAAGGTCCGCAGTCACCCTGCCACCATGCGCTGCCGATCGTATAGGAGCGCATGCCGAGCCGCATGCCGAACTGAAAAATCCGGGCGAAAGGGCTCGCCGACGGCATGCCGATGACCAGACTCTGCAGGATGCCAATGCGAGGATCGAGCTGCATCAGGCGCACAAGCTTCAGCAGCAGAGCGACGCTCATGGCGCTGTCAGCATCGAGCATCACGGCAAATTCATGCCCGCTGCCCCAGCACTCGCAAAAATCTCGGATATTGCCAGCCTTGTAACCGACATTGCTGGTACGGCGGCGGTATGTCAGGGCGATCCGTCCACGCCACGCGCTTGCGAGCGCGCTGAAGCGGGCTTCCTCAGCGATGGCGATATCAGCGGCATCGGTGTCGCTCAGGACATAGAGATGAAAATGCTCACCAACTCCGGATATCGCCAGTCCATCCAGCATCGGCTCGATCAGGCGCGCCACCCGTTCCGGCGCCTCGTTGCGGATACACAGGAGGATCGCGGTCGATGCGGTGATCGGCTCGTCTCCCCGCAGGCGGGAAACTGCGGGAGTGACAGTGGCGACCGGGTCTGAGGTAAAACGCATCACCAGCAGGCCGATGGTCGCATTCCAGAAACCGATGACAAACCAAGGCAGGGTGATCGCGAAGAGGAGTACGAGCAGAAAATCGATGAGCCCGAAGCCTCCGCTCGACAGGGCGGCTACAGCGAGCCAGAGGAAAGCCGCCATCGTTGCTGCGACCAACAGGAAAAACACGACCGGGCGCCACACGACGGGAGCCTTGGCCGGCGCGGAGATACCGACGTCGTTTATGAGCAATTGTTCGGACATGGAGTAGGTCTGGAGGGCCTTTTGGAGGATCTAAGGATAAGCGATCTTTTGGGTTGCGTCATGGCGGATTACACACTGTCGGAATGACCAATGCGGTGGCCAACACAACCGCCGCATGGAGTATTGTGCCGGTAAGCGGCCTTGGTTTCGCAATGATTCGGGATGCCAAGCTGAAAAATCGTTCATCCAGGGCCAGGGCGCTCTGGTACGTCGGTAGCCGGCAGGTCACGTTGCGCGACGAGGTCGTTCCGGCCGCGGGAGATGGCGAAGTCGGGGTGCGGGCGCTGTTCGGCGCTGTGAGCCGCGGCACGGAGCGGCTGGTCTACTCGGGCCGGGTCCCGCCGAGCGAGCACCAGCGGATGCAGTCGCCGCATATGGGTGGCGCGTTTCCGTTTCCGGTCAAGTACGGCTATGTGGTGGTCGGGCGCGTCGAGAGCGACGCGGGGGAGCGGCGCGATCGCGTCGTGTTCTGCCTGCATCCCCACCAGTCGCTTTTCACGGTGCCGGTTGCGGCAGCGATCCCGGTTCCGCAGGATGTGCCACCTGCGCGCGCCGTGCTCGCAGCCAATATGGAAACCGCGCTCAACGCGATGTGGGACGGCGCGCCAGGCCCCGCTGACCGCATTGCGGTTGTCGGCGGCGGACTTGTCGGCATGCTCGTTGCTTATCTTTGTGCCCGATTGCCCGGCGCCGAAGTGACCGTTGTGGACGTTGTCGCCTCGCGTGCTGCCTTTGCCCGCGCAATCGGCGCCCGCTTTGCCCAGCCGGGTGACGCCCCCGCCGACTGCGATGTTGTTTTCCATGCGAGCGCCACATCGGCTGGCCTTGCGACCGCGCTGCGAATTGCCGGAGACGAAACCAGCGTCATCGAGCTGAGCTGGTATGGGAGCGGCGAGGTAGGCGCGCCGTTAGGGGAAGCCTTTCACGCCCGACGATTGCGCCTCCTGTCGAGCCAGGTCGGCAAGGTCGCGCCCTCGCGGCGTCCGCGGTGGAGCCCTGAACGGCGCCTTGCAGCCGCGCTTTCTCTCCTCAAGGATCCCGTGCTTGACAGCCTGATCTCGCCGCCCATTGCGTTTGAGGAGCTGCCGGCGAATCTCCCCGCGATTTTCGATCCACAATCGGACGTAATCTGTCAGTTGATTCGATACCCGGCGGCTGCCGAGACCGACTGAGGAAGAGGCATTGTCGTGTATGCGGTGGAAGTTTCCGACCAGATCATGGTCGCGCACTCCTTTCGCGGCGAGATCTTCGGCCCCGCCCAGAAGGTGCATGGCGGGACGTTTGTCATCCGCGTCGCGTTTCTGGCGGAGAGCCTCGATCCGCATGGAATTGTTGTTGATATCGCCCGCGCGCATGCCGTGCTCAAGGAGGTTCTTAAGGAGCTCAACTATCAGAACCTGGATGATCTGCCGCAGTTCAGCGGTGTGAACACCACGACCGAGTTCCTGACCCGGTACATCTTCGATCATCTTGCCGAAGCTGCGCGCAGAGGCGGGCTCGGCCGGGACGGCCGCGAGCTGCATGCGTTGCGGGTCACGGTCGCCGAGTCTCCGCTCGCCAGGGCATGGTTCGAGTTGAGCTTGTGGTGAGAGAGATTGTGTTTGCCGTGCCCGGCGATCTGGCAACACCCACTGGCGGCTATGTCTACGATCGCCGGATAATTGGGGAGCTCACCGCCCTGGGCTGGACCGTCGAGGTGCTCGACCTGGGCAGCGGTTTTCCCCATCCCACGCCGGAGATGCGCGCCGCCGCCGCGAATACGCTCAAGGCGGTCGCCAAGGGACGCCTTATCATCGTCGATGGTCTTGCTTTCGGAGTGTTGCCCGAGGTGGCTGCAGATCTGCGAAAGACCCATCGGCTCATCGCGCTGCTGCACCATCCGCTTGCGCTTGAAACCGGACTGAGCGGCGATGAAGCCGTTCTTTTGCGAGCGAGCGAGCAGAGAGCGCTGAGCTGCGCGTCGCATGTGATCGCCACGGGTGCTGTGACCATGCATATCCTGGCGCAAGACTTCCAAGTACCGCTCGAGCGCATAACCGTCGTCGAGCCCGGTACCGATGCGCCTCCGGTCGCGCCGCATCAGCCGGGTGATACGGTTGCGCTGCTCTCGGTCGGGGCAGTCGTGCCGCGCAAGGCCTACGATGTGCTTGTTGCTGCTCTCTACCAGATAAGGGAGCTGCGCTGGCGCCTCGTCCTCGTAGGCGACATCACCCGAAGCGCGCCGACGGTCCGAGAGCTGCAAGCCCAAATCGCCCGGCTCGGGCTCTGTGATCGCATCGACATCCGCGGCGCGGTTTCGCCGGAGCAAGTTGCTGCGCTCTACTCCGGCTCGGACATCTTCGTTTTGTCCTCGCGCTTCGAGGGCTATGGCATGGCATTTACGGAAGCCCTCGCGCATGGTTTGCCGGTTGTGGGTACGCGGGTGGGCGCCGTGCAGAACGTACCGGAGGATGCGGGGGTGCTGGTGCCGGTCGACAATCCCGACGCGCTTGCCACCGCGCTGCGGCGCCTGATCGAAAACCCGCAAGAGCGGGAGCGCCTTGCAGCGGGGGCGCGCGCGGTCACGTTCCCGTCCTGGCGCGAGCAGGCGGAACGTTTCGCCCGCGTGCTGCAGGATCTCGCATGACCAGCTTCAGCGCGGAATGGCTCTCCCTGCGCGAGCCTTATGACAGGACAGCGCGCAACCCCTCTGTTGTTGCCGCAGTTGCGGATGCCTTCCGCGGTGCGAGCTCCATCCGTGTGGTCGATCTCGGTTGCGGGACGGGTGCGAGTTTGCGGGCGTTAGAGGCGCACCTGCCGCGGCGACAGAACTGGCACCTGGTCGATAATGATCTTGGGCTGCTTGGACGCGTCTCGATCTCGGGTCGCCCTCCTGATCTCAACGTCGTCGCCACGCCGCTCGATCTCGCGCGCGATCTCGAGCTCGCGCTCGATGGGCCGCTCGACCTCGTCGCCACTTCGGCATTGCTCGATCTCGTCTCGCTGGAGTGGATCGAGCGGCTGGCGGTTGAAGCCGCTGCGCGCCGTCTGCCCGTATACGCGGCGCTGACTTACGACGGACGCACGGTGATCGAGCCGAGCGACACTTTCGATGTTGTGATTCTCGCGCAGGTCGCTGCGCATCAGCGCACGAACAAGGGATTTGGCCCGGCGCTCGGCGCATCGGCTGCGGCACGTAGCATCGAGCGATTCGAGTCGGTCGGCTACAGGGTTTTGCAGGGACAATCGGATTGGCTGATCGGGCCGAACGACCGAGCGATCCAGGAGGTGATTTTCGCGGGGTGGGGGGAGATTGCAGCGGCCAGCGGCAGGGTTGCGCGCGATCTCGTCGCGGGATGGGTGGTCCGCCGACGGGCGCATCTTGCCGAAGGCCGTTCGAGCCTCCGCGTCGGTCACACCGACCTTTTCGCGCATCCAATTGCTGCGCGGTGAACGCTGAGATCGCAATCCAGCAGGAGGTCGGCGCCGTTGCTGATGCCACAAGCGAAGCTGCCGTGAGCGTCTGCCGGATGGGGGGAATTTGCGGTCAGGACATGGGCCCGCATGGACACCCGTGGAGCGTCCTCCACCCGCAATATGGGAGGCAAGCTAAGGCTCGATCTGCCCGCCCCCAGAATCACCGGCGCAACCAGGAGATGGAGCCGGTCCAGACAACGTGCAGCCAAGAACCGGGAGATGGTCTCAGCGCCCCCTTCGACGAGAAGCCGACGAAACCCGCGCTCGGCAAGCGCGGAAAGGATCGCGCTCGGATCGAGGCTGCCGTTGAGCGCCCGGAGCGCAATCAACTCGACATGAGCAGGAAGCCGCGGCGGCCCTGTGTCGGAAGTCACTACCAGCGTACGGGTGCCGTCGGCACGCAGCAGCCGCGCGTGCGGGGGTAATCGGGCATTGGGGTCGATCACGACGCGCGCCGGGTTCCTTCCCGAGACGCGCCGGACGGTCAACTGCGGATCATCGGCAACGGCTGTCCCGACCCCGATCACCACCGCATCAACCAGCGACCGCAAACGGTGCAGATGGACGAGCCCACCTTCGCTGTTGATGTAATGGGAATGGCCGCTGGGAGTGGCAATGCGGGCATCGATGGATTGGCCGCATTGGCCGATCACGACAAGATCGTCCACCGCGCCTGCTCTCAATGGCCCGAAAATGTCCTCCCACGGCTGGGGCAGGGGAATTTCGCCGGCGCGGAAACTGCTGGCCACGGTGTGCCAGGAATTGCTCGGAGCGGTACTCCCGGCGCATTGTGGCTCGCGGTCCAGGCGTTCGAAAGCGTCATCAGCCATGCGCATACCCCGCTATCGCTGCGGCTCGCTGCATGGCATGTTATTTCGCGCCAGGGTGGCTGCACATGGCCATTGTAAAAAAGATTATTGCCCGCAATGGAATAAAATCGGTGCCGGTGCGTTATGACGTTGTGATGCCGTTATGCCATTAGGCTTGAATGCCACATGAATAAAGCGAGGTAATATGCGTGTGGGTGAAACGTCCGCGCTATTTGGAACGGCCGGCCAGATCGCGGTCGAGCGCGGTCTTAACGAATTTCGTGCAGGGCGACCCGTAGTCCTGAGCTCAGCGCGCGAATGCGCGCTCTTCCTTCCCGTGGATGGGCTGAGCGACGATAGCCTTGCTCTGTTCAAGCAGACGTGTGCGCCAGAACGGCCGTATCTTCTGGTAACGGCGCGCCGCGCCCGTGCCCTCGGCCTTGATGGCCGCGGAGCCACAGGCCTGGCGCTTGGAGATCTGCACGACGCGGAGGACATTTTTTCCCTTGCGGCGGAGAGGCGACCCCAACGCCATCTCGATGCCGTCCCGGTAGGAGAGAACGCAGCTGCCGCGATCGAGCTGGCAAAGTTGGCGCAGCGCTTGCCGGCGCTCCTGGTCGGCCCGGGCGCAAGATCCGGGTTGGACATGAGCGGTCTGTCCCTGATCATCGTCCCGACCGACGAAATCTCCACATTCCGCCGGAACGCCACGGCGTCAGTGGCGGTGGTGACGGAAACAAACATTCCGCTCCATGGCGGGTTTCCCGCGCGGTTCGTCGTCTTTCGTGACGGGCTCGGTGGATCCCCTGTGGCCGTCATCGTCGGCAGCCCGGATCTGAAGGAACCCGTAGCGGTACGGCTGCACTCGGCCTGCTTGACGGGCGATGTGTTCGGATCGCGACGCTGCGACTGCGGCGATCAGCTCCGGATGGCGCTCACGCAGCTCGCCCACCATGGCGGCGGCATCATCCTCTACCTGCAGCAAGAGGGCCGCGGGCTCGGCTTGCCCAACAAGCTGCGCGCCTATCAGCTGCAGGACGAGGGATTGGATACGGTTGATGCAAACACCGTTCTCGGATTCGACGACGACGAGCGGGACTACGGGGTCGCGGTTCGCATGCTGCAACTTCTCGGCTGTACACGGGTACGGCTGCTGACGAACAACCCTGCCAAGCTGGAGGGCCTCTCCAAGGCTGGCATCGACGTATTCGGTCGCGTTCCGCTGCAAGGGCCGGTCAATGCCGACAACCGGCGCTACCTTGCCGCCAAGGCGGCGCGCGCGGGCCATCAGCTCGATCACCTTCTGGGAAGCATCAGCGAATTGGAGAAGGGTCCGCAAAGCGCCTGATTCTGATGGGCTCAGCATCATCACCGAGCCGATGCCTCGGGGAGCTCACATTTTCGGAACTACGAGCACGGCTGCGCAAAAGCTCGATTCTGTGCCTGCCTATGGGCGCCATGGAGCAACACGGCAGGCATTTGCCGCTCAACACCGATGCGGTGATCGCGGAGCAGCTTACGCGCCGCATGGTTGCTCGCTGGGGCGACAAGTTCGACCTCTGGCTCCTTCCGACCATTTCCTTCGGCCTTTCCCGCGAGCACGATTGGGCGCCTGGGACGCTTTCGCTCAGCATCCAGAATTTTGTCGGGCTCGTGAAGGAGCTTGCGCGCGAGATCGTGCATTCGCTTCCCGCCCGCAATCTGCTGATTGTCAACGGCCATGGCGGTAATCGCGGGGTTCTCGAGACTCTCATGCTCGAGCTCTATTCGGAGCTGCGCCTCAACGCCTGCGCGATCCATCCGTTCGATCTCTCGCAGGCAGCGTCACCGAGCCCAGGTAGCGACGTCCATGGCGGCAAGGACGAGACCTCGGTGATGCTGGCCATCGCGCCGCATCTGGTGCGAGGTCGCTTGATCGCATCGGCCGGCAAAGCAGCAGACCCCGCACAGGTTGCCAGCATGATCCTCGATCGCGGCGTCAGCTTTCCCTGGCGGACCGACGACGATCGTCTTGCAACGCTTGGGGTAATCGGCGACCCGAAAGGCGCTTCCGCCGAGCTCGGTCACGCGATGGTCGAGAGCGTCGTCACGCGGACGGGTGCAGCTCTTGCGCTCCTCCTGGAGAACCAGCGCCGCGCTCGCAGCGCGCAAGAGCAACGGCGGGGGCCGCGGCAAGAGTTGCCAGCACGCACCAGTAGGCGTAGCGGAAGTCGGCGGCAACGCCGAGCACGAAAAAGCTCATGACGTAGACAGCGCCGCACGCGGTGACTGCGACAGCGAAGGCTCCGGATGGCGTCTCCCGCAAAGGCCAGGCGAGGGCGCCGATAGCGACGCAAGCGAGCAACCAAATCCCGGGACGAAACAGCAGCGAGTGCTCCAGCGCGTCGTGCAATTTCAGCACGGGACGGAAATACGGACTATGCCCGTAGCGCGAATCCGGAGCGGACCAATCCCACACCGGCAAAACAAGATTTGAGCGCGCGAGAAACTGCCACATGAAGGTGGCGCGGTGCTCCAGATATGCGAATGGATGGGTGATGAGCGCGTGCCACCATGCGTGGGTAACGCGGGGGGTACCGAAGATCAGGTCGTCGGGGCGCTCGAGCCGGTGCATCACGAAAGGGCAGGGCGGCATATGCCAGAAAGTGTCCCAGCGCGCCGGGTCGTAGCACGTGGTTTTCAGCAGTGCGGTTTCCTCTGCGCTCCATTGCACCGGAAACTGATTCTCTGCGCTGAAATGCGTGATGCCGCCGAGGTCGAATACCAGGATCGAGTGCAACGGGTTCTGCCGCTGGGCGCCGAGCAGGCCGTAATAGACAAGAGGAACGAGCGCGGCAAAAACAGCGGCTGCGGGAAGGTAGAGCAGCGCCGTGCGTTTGAGCGTAAAGCGCGCGGGCGAAGCGGCATAAGCTGCCAGGAGCGGGGCAGCAATGACCGCATTGGGCCGCAGCAGCACTCCGTAGGCGACGAGGCCAAGGGCGAGTGGCTGCAGGCCAAGACGGAAGCGCGCAGCGAATTCTGCCGCGGCAAAGGCGAGCACGGCGGCAAGAAGCCAGATCACCGCAAACTGGACGTCGCGCCAGATCATACCCGTGAAGACAAAAGCTGGCGGCGCGAATGCGAGGAGCGGGGTGAGCAATCCGAGCCAAGGCGATCTGCGCAACGCGATGAATGCGAGCAACCCGAAACTCAGCCAATAGAGGGTCGCGGTGAGCAGAAACATGCTCAGCGCCCCCGGGGCGAGCGGGTCGATGAGCCGCCACAGGAGCCCCATCGCCGGCGATTGCCAGTCGCCGAAATGCCAGGCCCGCGCCTCGGCATAGACGTAGCGGGCATCGACGGTGATGTAGCCGGGATAGAACACCAGGATGGTCAGGGCGAAGCTTGACGCCACGATCAGGGCAAGCGCGCATGCTGCTCCACGACTGGTGGAGACATGTTGCAATTTTGTCATCGCAATTGAAGTAATTTCGTGTCCTCCGCGCTACAGCTGAGATTATAGCGCCCCGGTGCGCCGATCTCTCGCGCAGCTTCCCTTGTGGAACAAATTTTTGCCACCCGCTCTCGTCAGCGATGAGCAAGGGCGGCATGTGCAGCCGAGATGCCGGGCGGGGGTTCTGGTGGGGCGTGTAGGGAAATGAGCAGGGGCTGGCGGTTTCGCGTGCTGCTCGCAGTGGCCCTCACCGCTGCGATCAGTGTTAGCGACGCCCTCGCGCAGTGCACGACGAACTGCGGACCCACGCCCACGCCCACGCCCACGCCCACGCCCACGACACCGCCAGGCAATCTTCCGCCGTTCGTCCCGCCCGGCTCACCGCATCGGGACAATGGGGGCTGGTATGCCCTTGGCGGCGTTCTCACCGCCGTCGTCGTAGGGCTCGTGGTCAAGAGCATCTATAACAACAGCACAGTGGCGACGCCTCCGGCGCGTACCTTGCCCCCCAGGCGGACGATTACTCAGTTTCAAGGCAACCTGCCGTCGTTGCAGGGTCTTGGCGGGACCGGCGGAGGTGGTGCGGCCGGCGGGGGCGCAGGAGGCGGCGGAGGCGGCGGTGCCGGTGCCGGTGGTGGCGGAGGTGGAGCCGGCGGTGCCGCGCCTCTGCGTACCGGCTTCAATCTGCCGCCGCCGGGGGTCGCGCAATACATCAGCAATCATGTCATCAGTGACATTCCGGCCAATGTGTCGGCGGCGGACCTCGACGCGATTGCCGCCCGCCATGACATGACGCGGCTCGAGAGCGTCACCTTGGCCCTGACCGGCCGCACGCTCCACCTCTGGCAGATCAACAGTGGGGTTTCCGTCGCTTCCATTATCACCAGCATGTCGTCATCCGAGCCGCAGGTGGCGGGCATGCAACCGAACTATCTGTATCGGCTTGCCCAGGCCGAGCAGGTCCCCCTCAACCCCGATCAATACGCGCCGCAGAAGATCGAGCTTCCGGAAGCTCTCCGTCTGGCCAAAGGCAACCGAGTTCTCGTCGCCGTCATCGACTCCAAGGTCGACGCCTCGCATCCCGATCTCGCCGGCGCGATTACTGCCAGTTTCGATGCCGCCGCCGACAACGAGGCGCCGCACTTGCACGGGACGGGAATGGCGGGGGCGATCGCGGCACACCGCAACATGCTCGGTACAGCTCCCGGCGTGGGGCTCCTCACCGTGCGCGCATTCAGCGCGCAGGCAGGCAGCGCGGAAGGCACCACCTTCAATATCCTCAAGGGCCTGGATTGGGCGGCAAGCCAAGGGGCTCGCGTCGTCAACATGAGCTTTGCCGGGCCGCCTGATCCGCGCCTGCGCGATGCGCTGGCGAAGGCGAGCAAGAAGGGCATGGTGCTCATCGCCGCGGCGGGAAATGCCGGTCCGAATTCTCCGCCGCTGTTTCCCGCCGCCGATCCGGGCGTCATCGCGGTGACCGCAACCAACGCCAACGATGGACTGTTCGAAGGGGCGAACCGCGGCAACTACATTGCGGTGGCCGCACCGGGCGTGGACGTTCTTGCTCCCGCCCCGGACGGTGCCTATCAGTTTACGACGGGAACATCGGTCGCGGCCGCGGAGGTCAGCGGCGTGGTGGCTCTGCTGCTCGAGCGCAACCCCGCGCTCACCCCGGCAGAGGTCCGTAAGATCCTGATGGATACGGCAAAGGATCTCGGTCCCAGGGGCCGCGACCGCGATTTCGGCGCCGGCCTGATAAACGCGTTCAAGGCTCTGACCGCCATTCGGCCGAGATAAAGCACGTCACGGTTTGCTTGGCAGCCGAGAGGATGAAAGGTCGATCTCGCATCAGGCTGGGTGGGGTCGGGGGCCTGGGACGAGGCTAGCGATCAGCACGGCAACAATTCCGATCAGGAAAATGCCGTCGAAAGTTCCTGCCCCGCCGATCGACGCGACCGGTGCTCCGAGCCCGCTGATGTTTCCCAGATTGAGCAGGTCTGCGCCAATGAGCGTGCCCAGGCTCCCGCTGATATAGGCAAGCGGTGCCGCGTATTCGCGAGAGAGCACGATCGCGACCACAGCGGTTGTGATTGCCGGAACGAATACGGGTTCAGCGATGCCAAGTCCCGGAACCGGCTGCGAGAGCCAGTAGCACACGACCGCAACCACGGCCGTGGCCAAGGCGGCTTGAACCCACAACGCGTCCTTGAACAGGAGGTAGATGGACATGATGGTGGGAATGACGGCGCCGCCAACATTGACCGCAATCAAAGTGCCCGGCCAGTGCTCGACGACGGGCAGAGCGTAGCGCATTCCGAAGAAATCGATCTCCTGCCCAGACATCACTTGCTGCTCGGGCAATTCCGCGACCGGAATGTTGAAATAGCTGCCGATCAGCGAAGCAAACAGCAGCACCAGGGCGCCGCGGGGGCTGACGCCAAGCCGCATATAGGCATAGCTCAAGGCTCCCAGCTGGATCAGCACCAGCAGGATGACGAACAGCCCGACGAGGATGAGAAAGAATGGCGGCGCGAGCGGCAGATAATGATATGAGCTCATGGCAAAGCCGCCTCCTTATCGTCTCCAGATATCGTATCAAGCAAACGGGACCCGGCCCAGGTCATAGCCTTTCCAGCCAAAGACCAGCGCTGACCCGAGCCAGCAAAATACGAAGGCTCCGATGACGAGCAACCCGAACGTGCCCAGAGAACCATTCAGATTGCCGACGGCGGCCCAGAATCCGCCTTGCATTCCGAGCCTGTCGGCCAGGAGCCCGAATGCTTCGATGCCGCCGATGAAGAGCGCAATCAGCACCGACATCGCGGTGATCGTGAGATTGTACCAGAGCTTTCGTATCGGGCTGCTGAATGCCCAGCCGTAGGCGCCGACCATGAACAGCCCGTCGATGGTGTCGACCAGCACCATGGCTGCGGTGAACAGAGCGGGGAAGATGAGTATGGACCACAGCGACATCCCCTGCGCTGCTTGCGCCGCCGAGAGGCCGAGCAGCCCAATCTCGGTTGCCGTGTCGAAGCCGAGCGCAAACAGCAGTCCCAAGGGATACATGTGCCAGCTTTTGGATATGATCCGGAAGATTCCTCTGAACAGTCGCGCAAGGAAGCCGCGCCCGGCGAGCAGCGCGTCGAGGTGGTCGAGCTCGATCCGACCGCCGCGGCGCACATGCTGAAGGCTCCGCCACACCCCGAAAAGTATCACCAGGTTTACGATTGCGATCGTCAAAAGAAAAAACACGGAGACGCTGGTGCCGATGATCCCGCCCAGTGCCTTGAATGCTGCAAACCTGGTCTGCAGCGCGGTCGTGGTTGCGGCAATCCCGATGGCTGCGAGCACGACCACCGTCGAATGGCCCAGCGAGAAAAAGAAGCCCACGGAGAGCGGTCGCTTGCCTTCCTGCATCAGCTTGCGCACGACGTTGTCGATGGCCGCGATGTGATCGGCATCGACCGCATGGCGCAAGCCGAATGTGTAGGCCAGGAATGCGGTCGCAAACAGCGCCGGGCGGTCCGCCAGCGCCACGAGCGCCCAGGCCCAGGCGAGGGCATTCGCCAGGACCAGCATCGCGCAGATGGTTATGGTCTTGCTCCTGTCCTGGGCCGGCTCGTCGTTGAACAGCTGCAAGACAGACATGCGGTCCTTCGGGTTCTCAAAGGCCATGCCTACCAGCATGACTCGGGTGCTTGCAATCCTGTCTGCCGTGGCGCGGCTATGCAGCAGGGCGGGCGGCGCTTTTCATGCCACCTCGACGCCTATAGCCTCCCCCTATCGCAATGCGGAAGCCTATTTCGGTGTGACATGAGCCGCCTTTCCATCACCATCGCGACCTGGGATTATGATCGCGTGCGCGCCATATCCGACGGGCGGGTGCGTGTGGAGGGGTGCGACGTTAATTATCTCACCATGCCTGTTGAGGAATGCTTCGAGCGCGCATTTTTCCATCGCGAGTTCGAGGTCGCGGAGATCGGGTTCAGCCCCTATTTGATCGCCCTGTCGCGCGGCGAGGCGCCGTATGTCGCCGTGCCCGCCTTCCTGTCGCGCACCTTCCGCCACTCGGCGATCTATGTCCGCAGCGACCGCGGCATCGAGCGCCCCGAGGACCTCCGCGGTAAACGGATCGGAGTACCCGAATATCAGATGTCGGCGGCGATGTGGGTGCGTGGTTTCCTGCAAGACGATTTCGGAATCGCGCCAACGGAGATGGAGTGGGTCCAGGCCGGTCTTGAGAATGCGGGCCGGCGCGACAAGTTCCCGCTCAACCTGCCAAAAGGATTTCCGCTCACGATTGCCGGCCCCGGACAGACGCTCTCCGAGATGCTCGCGGCAGGGAAGCTGGACGCGGTCATATCCGCGCGGCGCCCATCATGTTTCATTGCCGGACACGCCCAGGTACGGCGGCTTTTTCCGGACTATCGCAGCGCCGAGCGCGACTATTTTGCTCGTAGCGGGTTGTTTCCGATCATGCATGCCGTCGGCATTCGCCGCGATGTGGCGCAGCAGCATCCGTGGCTGGCGGCCAGCGTCTACAAGGCATTCAAGCAGGCCAAGCGAATGGCGGATGCCGACCTGGAGGAAACGGCTGCGCTGAAAGTGGGGCTTCCCTGGGTGGGCGCGGAGCTTGATGCGACACGGGAAGTCATGGGCAGCGACTTCTGGCCCTATGGAGCGGAGGCCAATCGCAAGACGCTCTCCACAATGGCGCGATATTCCTACCAGCAGGGGCTGATGGTACGCTTGTTGCCGGTCGAGGAGATGTTCGCCGAGAGCACGCTCAGCGAAACGCGGGTCTGAGGAGGAGAGAGCATGGCGGTCCAGCTCATCTGCTGCTCCCACAGTCCACTGATGACCACGGACGTGGAGGAGACGGAGAAAGACCTGCACGCGCGCTTCTTCAAGGAGCTCGAATCCGCATCGGCCGAGCTGCATGCCTTCAAGCCCGAGCTCGTGGTGGTGTTCGGCCCCGACCACTTCAACGGCTTCTTTTATGAGCTGATGCCGGCGTTCTGCATCGGAACCTCGGCGGAAAGCAGCAGGGATTGGCATCTCGAAAACGGGCCGCTGCGTGTGCCGCGCGAGCTTGCGCTCGATTGCGTCCGCTTCCTGCAATCACGCGATTTCGACGTGGCGATCTCGCATCAGATGAAGGTGGACCACGGGATCACGATTCCGCTCCTCAAGCTGACCGGCGCCCTGACGCGCTACGATGTCCTGCCGATCTTCGTGAATTGCGCGGCCGATCCGCGGCCTTCCTTCCGCCGCGTGCGCGCATTCGGTGAGGCAGTTGGAGAGTTCTTGGGCAATCATGACCTGCGTGTGAGCATTATCGGCTCCGGCGGCCTCTCCCACGATCCACCGACGCCGCGGCTCGATAAGAGCCCGCCCGAGGTCGCGCGACGTCTGATCGTGCGGCATACCCCGTCCCAGGAAGAGCTCGATGCGCGCGAGCGTCGCGTGATCCAGGCGGCGCAGGACATGGTGGTCGGCAAGGGACCCTGCCTGCCGCCCAGCGAGGAATGGGATCGCAAATTCCTCGACACCTTCCTCGGACCCAATCATGAGGACTTCGACCGGATGTCCGATGCCGAGATCGATCGGGTGGCAGGTTTCGGCGCGCACGAAGTGCGTACCTGGGTTGCGGCCGCTGCGGCAGCGCGCAAGGCGGGCAAATTGCAAAGCGAATTGCGCTACTATCGCCTTGTGCCCGAATGGATCACCGGGATGGGCATCGTCGTCGGCCAGGGCTGAGCGCGTGCTGCCTGCATCGAGCCGCGGTGATGTTCTGATTGTCGGGAGATGATAGTGAGATGATGTTGCGGCTTGCTTCGCTCGGCTTGCTTCTGGCGGGTGCCGCGGCATTGCTGCTGCCGCGGCAGGCTGGTGCGTATGATCTGGTCAAGCTCGCCACTGGCGCCCCGGCGAACTGGGAAAACCAGCCTGCGCCCCTTGGACAAGAGGCGGGGATCTTCAAGCAGCACGGGATATCGCTGGAAATTCTCGCCACGCAGGGCAGTGGGGAAACCATGCAGGCCGTGATCGCCGGAAGCGTCGATGTCGGCATCGGGGTTGGCACTT
Organism: uncultured Alphaproteobacteria bacterium; assembly: GCA_963841705.1. Lineage (GTDB taxonomy): Bacteria > Pseudomonadota > Alphaproteobacteria > Rhizobiales > Xanthobacteraceae > VAZQ01. The sequence goes on along the minus strand of CAWJDY010000004.1, from coordinate 48,564 downwards.
ACGGTGCCTTCGCGGCGTTTGCCAAGGGCGCACCGATCCGCGCCATCGGCAACCAGACCACAGGTGCCCATGACCTGTACTGGTATGTGCGCGCGGATTCCCCGATCCGCTCCTTGAAGGATGCGAACGGTAAAACCATCGCATTCTCAAGCACGGGATCATCGACCAACACGATCGTGCTCGCGTTGATGAAACAGTTTGGCGTAGTCGCGAATCCCACTGCCACCGGCAGCCCGGCCAGCACCTACACGGCGGTCATGTCCGGTCAGATCGATATCGGCTGGTCGTCGCCGCCCCTCGGGGTCGAGGCGCTCGAGCAGGGGAAGATCCGCATCGTAGCTCGCGGCAGCGACGTGCCGTCGTTGCAGGACCAGACAGTGCGCGTCATCGTGGCAAATGCCGATAGTCTCGCCCACAGGCGGGATGCCTTCCGCCGCTGCATGCTGGCCTACGCCGAGACCATGGACTGGATGTACGCCGACGATGCGTCGCTTCGCATGTATGCCGCGTCCGCCAGGATACCGCTCGCGGTGGCCAAAAAGGCACGGGACGAATTCTACCCGAAGAACAATCTGCGGCCCGATCGGTTGTCGGGAGTCGATCAGGCCATGGCCGATGCCGTGGCCATGAAGTTCCTCTCGGCGCCGCTGACCAAGCAGCAGCTCGCTGAGTTCTTTCAGTATCAGCTTCCGGCAACGCCCTGAGCAGCCTGCTCCGCTGCCAAAGAACATCTCTCGACGCGTGCGCTCGCCACAACGACCCGGTTTCTGCCCGCCCGGTTCGCTTCATACAGTGGCGGCAGAGGCGATCATCGAGCGGTTTGCTCCGCGTGCGGCTCGGCATCTGCAAGCGCGTCGCCCGCCTTGGCGTCAAGACGGCTGTGTCCCGCCTTCATCAGCTTGCCGAGGTAATGCTCCGCCACGTTGATGGGCGGATATTTCGCTGTCTCTCCCGGTTGCACGCAACTCTCGAAGCAGCGAATAACCGCATCGGGATTGGGGTTCTGAAAGAACACGAGCGAGATGCGGTCGGTCGGCACCGCATCTTGCGGCGGCACGGCGACGCGATGGAGGGTGGAGACCCAGCGGTCATTCGACCAGCGCGCCATGAGGTCGCCGATGTTGCAGCACAAGCCGTCGGACGGAATATGCACGTCCATCCATCCGCCCTGCCGGTGCTTGACCTGCAGCCCGCCGGCCGTGTCGTCGCCGCGTACGAAGGTCATGCTGCCATAGTCGGTATGCGTCCCTGCGCGCAGCTGTCCCGGCAGCGGCGGTCGGGTCACTGCCGGATACCGGATCACGCGCACGACGCTCGCCTGGCGATCGAACTTGTCGCTGAAATAGGCCTCGCTCATCCCAAGCGCGGCTGCCATGGCCCCCAGCACCTGCCACGCCAGATCGGACATGGCGCGGTAATAGGCGAGCATGATTTTCTTGAACTCGGGCGGGCGCTGCGGCCAGATGTTGGGCGCGTGCATTTTGGCGCCGGGCCCGTCCAGGCGGGATCCGACATCGGGCACATTCTCCGGCCCGAATGCAAACGCCTCCTGGATGTCGGGAGGCGCCGTCTGGCCCATCGAATATGCAATCGAGCGATCTCCCACCCAGTTGTAGCCGCGGCTGATCTTGGCCGGAGGCCGCTGCACCTTCATCTTCTCTTCCTCGGGCAGGGCAAAGAAGGCGATCGCCTGCTCGCGCGCGGACAGGATCAGGTCCTGCGAAACGCCGTGTCCGGTGACGATGAAAAATCCGATCTCGGTCAATGCAGCGTCGATCCGGCGCGACACCTCGCGCTTCTCCGTGTCGCTGCCGCGTCGCAGCGGCGAGAGGTCGATTGCAGGGATCGTGTTCTCGGGCGCCATGGTGCAACCTCCTGGCCGCGTGCTGCGCCATTATCGCTGATGCTGTCCGCAAGCGCAAAGCGGCGAAGTTCCGGAGCGGCGGAGTTCCGGCCGCAAACCGATTGCGCACGCCTCAGCGGTTCACGAGCCAAAAGATCAGGCTTAGCAGCAGGCTCGCGAGCAAACATGTCTCAGGGGAAAATAAAACGTCGTATTTCCCCGCGCGACGACAATGTCCCCGGGCAGCCGCGCCAGCCCCAGGCGACTGAGATACGGCCAAAGCAGGCCGATCACGAAGATTGTCAGACCGAGGAAGTCATCAGCCCGTCGGTCGTCATCGTCCGCGTATGCGGACGATCCATTAATCACCGAACGTCGGATTTGGGACGCCTTCGGCTCAAACCGCCGATCGGGATTACTGGATGCCCCGCTTGAAGCGGGGCATGACAACCGAGAGATTGGCGATGGAGGCTTAAGTTATGGACGTCATCGGGAGGCTGTGCCGGGATGTCTCGCGGGGATGTAGCGCTATGCGCGCCCTCCGGGCTACAGTAGACATCCCCCGTTCGGCCCGCCTGAGCGCACTCAGAAGGCAGCATCATGGACATGACCATTGCGGCCATCCGCACCACGCTCCTGCGGGTGCCCTGGCCGAATACGCCCTGGCTGAAGGGGCACGCGTTCGGCGATACCCGCAATCTCCTCGTGCTCGAAGTCGAGACCAAGGGCGGCATCGTCGGGATGGGTTATCTGTTCTCGTTCCGGCCGGGACTGCGCACCATCGCCACCGCATTGGAGGAGACGATCCTGCCGCGCGTGATCGGCAAGGACGCAACTGCAGTCGAGGCGATCTGGAACGACCTTTGGCGCGCAACGGTGACCTACAACCGTGGCGGCATCGTTACCATGGCCATGTCGGCGCTCGACGTCGCCTTATGGGATGCGCTCGGCAAGCGTGCGGGGCTGCCGCTGCACCGGCTCTGGGGGCATTTCCGCTCGCAAATACCCGCCTACGGGAGCGGATGCTTCCGCGGCTCCGGCGGGGACGGGATGATCGCCAAGGCGCTGCACTATAAGTCGCAGGGCTACAAGGCGATCAAGATGCAGGTGGCGCATACGGATGATGTGCGCCGCGATGTCGATAATGTGCGGCGCATGCGCGAGGCGCTGGGTCCTGACATCGACATCATGATCGACGTCAACCAGGGCTGGACCGCCGATGTCGCCATCCACATCGGACGCCAGATCGAGCCCTACGATGTCTACTGGCTGGAGGAGCCGGTTCCCGCCGACGACTTCAAGGGCTACATGCGCGTGGCGCAGACGCTGTCGATCCGCATTGTCGGCGGCGAGACGCATTTCACCCGCTTCGATCTGCGCCCGTTCTTCGAGAACCCTCGCATTCCGATCCTTCAGCCCGATCCGATGCGCGGGGGCTTCACCGACCTGCGCAAGACCGCGGTGCTGGCCGATACCTGGGGCATGACAATTGCGCCGCACCTCTTCCCCGAGCTCAACGTGCAGCTTCTTGCCTCGATTCCGAACGGTCTGTGGATCGAGGACATGGGGCTGTCGAACGACCTCTTCGTCGACCCGGTGCCGGTGGTGAACGGCATGATCATCGCGCCCGAGCGGCCCGGCCATGGGCTTGCATTCAAGTCGGAGATCCTGCGGGACTGCCGGGCGTAGCCGTCCAGATGCGAACGCCTTGGGAGGTGCGACGCATGCGTCGCCCGCTGGCTATGGTCATATGTGGATATTCGGGCGCGGCAATGGCCCGCCCCTCTGCAAGCCCTGTTGCTCAAACCGCCCGGAGCAGGTTGGCTATGGAGATGTCCTCATCAACCTCGGGCCAGTGAATTCCGTGTCCGCGCCCGATGAGTCGCCATTTTCGCCTTTGCTCCTTTGTGGGTCTGAAAGGCGCGGAAACCAGACAAGCGGTGCAGACAACTCGCGTCCGTCGGCAAGAGCAACGAGAGCCGATCGTCGGTGACGTTCACGTCAATAGCCGTCGCGTCGAGCCTAACCGCCGAAATGGACATTCCAGGCCTCCACGAACCTTGCTTGCTCGTCGCGCTCCAGTTGCTCACCCCACCGGATCGATTGGCGTCAGCAGGCCAGCGCGGGTCTCGATGGCTTCCGCGGCGTCCAGACAAAGGTCCTCGCGAAAGCGGCCGGCGACCAGCTGTACACCAAGCGGGACGTTGTCAGAGACACCGGTCGGCACGGCAACGCATGGCAATCCCACAACGGCGGGGGCAAGGATGGGCGCCACCGCATCGAATATGCGCGCCAACGCGGCGGCGTCTTGCTGATCCAGTCCCAGCGGGAAAGCAGGCTCTCGGCTCACCGGCATGAGGATGATCGGATAGCGCTCGAGGAACAGCTGCCATTGCCGCACCAGGCCTGCACGGCCACCGAGCGCCTTCCAGAAATCGTGAAAATCCGTCGGAGGCGCTCGCTCGATCATCAGAGCGGCGACCTTCCGAATGGCGGCGCCGCCGTGCTGATTGATCTGCGAAATCATTCCGAGCTTGGCCTCATTGAGCACCAGCCGGGACCAGAGAGCTGCTGCCTCTTCAATCGAAGGTGCGGCTGCCGGCTCGACCAGATAGCCGGCGTCCTCCAGCCATGTGGCGGCCTGCTTCAACGCAGCGGCGATGCCAGGATGAAGTCTCGCACCTGAAGCGGTCTCGACCAGAGCGACCCGAATGGGACTGGGGAGCTCGGGGCCGGCAAGCGGAGCCGGCACCCACCACGGATCGCGCACATCGTGGGCCGACATGGCGGCGAGCGCTAATCTGAGATCGCCGACGCGCCGCGCGAGCGGCCCGTGCACCGCCATGAATTGTGCTGTGATCGGCCGGTCCCCGGTGCTGGCATTGTAGGCCGGCACGCGGCCCAATGTGGGACGCAGTCCTGCAATTCCGCAGCACAGAGCCGGATGCCGGATCGAGCCGCCGAAGTCGGTCCCCTGCGCAAGCGGGCACATTCCGGTCGCGACTGCCACCGCTGCCCCGCCACTCGATCCACCGCAGGTGCGTTCGCGATTCCACGGGTTGATGGTTTCGCCATGGAGCTCGTTGTCGGTAAACCAGCGCCAGGAGAATTCCGGCGCGTTGGTGCGCCCGATCACGATCGCCCCGGCACGGCGCAGATTGACAATTGAAGGGCTGTCCTCCTGCGCAACCATGCTTCTGAAAGCGGCAACGCCGTTCGTGGTTGCACAGCCTTTCTGGTCAGTGTTGATCTTGGTGGTGACGGGTACGCCAAGCAGCGGCCCGCTTGGGTCGCTCTTCGCCAACTGCCGATCTGCTGCGTCGGCCAGGGTCAAGGCCTCCTCGGCGAGCGTCTCGACGACCGCATTCACCCGTCGATTGACCTCTTGGAGCCGCGCAAGACACGCCGCAACAACTTGCCTGCTCGACACGGCGCGCGCGCGAATTGCCGCCACGAGGCGTGCTGCATCCCAGCGCCACAACGCGTCTGCCATGAAACTCTCCCCAACTTGGCTATGGACTTGATTCGGGTGGTCGTCGTAGCAGCATCATCGGCAGTTGCATGCGCCGCCTACGGGAAACGAAGGGCAGCTCCAGAAACCCCGACAAAATCAGCACAAGTGGCTCGCCTGCCGAGCGTGTTGATACCACCACATGATCCCACCGCCAAACCGAGAGCGTGCGCTGCCAGGCCCGTTCTTCCTCCACACTTGCCCAGCCCTATGACCGCTTTGCTCCGTTTGCGACTCAGTTGTGTACACGGCAGCGAACAGCCGCCTTGCGCCGCTTGCGGACTCATGCACTGCAGCAAGTAGCACAAGCGCTTCGTCCGCCAGGGGCGAGTACGGTCGGCGGGTATGAGTTGAGCCTCAGAGCTGCGGGAGATCGCGGGCATCCTCGATAACCAAGATGCAGTGGTGGGTCATTCGAACTGCTCGGCAGCAAGTGCCGCACCGGCGCGGAAGGGACCGTCGCCCGTGATCAGCCGGACTCCGACATCGAAGGTGAAATATGACTATAGCCAGCCAAGAATGACCGAAGCCAGCCAAGAATGACCGAGAACTGATTGCGCCGTGCTGCCAGGAAGAGGATATGCACCGCACCCCACAGCCACCATGCCAGAGCACCGGTGAACCTCTCTCGCCGGACAGAGCTTCGTCGATCGACAAGAGTTCACGCCGAAGGTCATTGCCGGGAAGGCTCAGGGCGTCGTGACGATATGGAGCTTGGAGAGGGCGCTCGCTTCCTTTGCGATCTCGACTGCATTGACATTCGGCGAACCGTCTTGTGGGCCTTGCGAGGTAGGTAACATGTTCGAAATGGTGCAGCAGCTCGCCGGAACCGACTGGTTCCGGCTCGCCTTCTCGATGCTCATCTTCGACATTCCTCGGTATACGCTGTCGCTGGTTTCGTTGGCTTTGTTCGGCGTGCGTAGACCCAGCAAGAGAATGCCTGCAGGTAACGCTTTGGTCAGCGTGATCATACCGACTTTCAACGGCGGCTCCGGACTCGACCCCTCGATCGCGTCGCTGCACCGACAAACCTTGCGGCCGATCGAAATCATCGTCCTGGATGACGGTTCGACCGACGAAACGCGCGCCGTCGCGGAGCGGGCTCGCGCGCTGGGACTGGTGGACATGGTCATCTGCCATGGGACGCGCTGCGGCCGCAGCGCGGCAATAAACGCGGCGGCCCGGTTTGCCAGCGGCGATCTGCTTTTGACCGTGGATGTGGACACGGTTTTCCAGCCGACTGCTGTCGCGCGGCTCGCGGCCGTATTTAGCGACCCGCGCGTCGGCGGTGCGAGTTGCAATATTGCGATTAACAACGAGCGTGAGTTGTTATGGACCGGACTTCAAGGCGTCGAGTACCTGATGTCGATCAGTGCAGGGCGATCCATACTGGACGTTGCGGACGCTATCGCCTGTCTATCCGGCGCCTGTTCCATGTATCGGCGCGATGTATTCCTGTGGCAAGGCGGCCTGGACGTCGGTCCTGGAGAGGATCTGGAGTATAGCTTGCGGCTGCGTCGCCTCGGCTACCTCCTCCGTTTCGTGCCGGATGCCTGGGCGGAAACAGCCGGCCCGACAAGCGGCATAAGCCTTTTGCGCCAGCGCGCGCGCTGGGATCGCGATTCTTTGCAAATCCGTTTCATGATGTATGGCGACCTGAGCTTCTTCCATCGGCTCGAGCGCTTGCCGGACACGCTTCAGAGGCTGGACTTCATCGTCTTCGATCTTGTTCCCACGCTCAGCTTGCCGTTCTATCTGGTTTACGTTGTGCTGTTGTTCGGCGCCGATGCCGCCCGGTTTCTCGGCGCGATCTATTTCCTGCTGCTCTGGATTTCGATTTTCAACATGGCGCTCGCGTTCGCCATGTTCAATCGATCGGTCGGTCTCTTTGGTCTCGGGGCATCGCTGATCTTTCCCCTATACCAGGGGGGCTACCTGAAATGCGCCCGGTTTTTTTCGTACTCCTCAGAAATCATCTTCGCCGCGTCGCAGCACGATGACTTCGTACCACCACGCGTTCGTCGCGCCCTCTTGGGGGATCGGATTTGAGGAGCCAGCCTGATGAATGTCACGATCAACCGCCTCGATCCAAATGTTCCCGATCCCGTTGAGAGCCGCCGCCGCGCGGCGGGACGATTCGTGCGGATTGCCTATGCAACGATCGTGTTCGGCGTGCTCGCTTTCTTTGTCATCTATTTCGGCGCGCCCTTCGTCTATCTCGGCGGTCCCGGCACCGTCTCGTCCCCGCGATATGTGGTTTCGCTTCCTTATACCGTGCAGGTTAGCCACATGAACCTGGTGCCCGGCGCCACGGTCAAGGCCGGCGAAGAGATCGGAGAGGTGCTTTCACCGGAGCAGGACAGCATCGTCGCAACCTATATGCGCGCGCTGGCGGACATCGCCGGTCGCACGGCAGAACTGCGCATCAAGGCTCGGGTCGCGCAGGAGTCTCTCGAAGCAGCGCACTCATATTTGCGCGTGACCGAGGAAGCAGCGGAACGCATCGACGCTATGAACGCCACTGTGACCTTCCGCATGCAAGTCTTGCGCGAGCGCGCCGCGGCCCGCAAAGCGGTTGTCTCCCAGGAGGCGGAAGTCGCCGAGTCCGCTATTCAACTCGCCTCCCTGGATGCATTTATCCAACAGCTTCGAGGTCGCCTCGATGAGGTGGAGCGCCATTTCGGCCGGGGCCATGTCTTTGCGCCGATCGACGGAATAGTTTCGACAGGTCTCGCGCATGTCGGTCAGTCGCTGGTGGCGGGCACTCCGATCGCCGAGATCCTCGATCCGACCGATATCTTTGTGGACTGGTACATTCCCAATGAGCGCTTGATCGATCCCAAGGTCGGGAACGAAGTTTCTGTGCTGTTCGGGAACCGGCGGATTCCCGGAAAGATCATCCAAATCTTGCCGGTTTCGGGTGTGTACGCCGGGACGCAGCAGCTGTTAGCGCGTGACCGTCCTGCGACCCAGATCGCGCGCATCCGTTTCGATCCGGACGCCTCACCGCCGCCGCTGAACTCGACGGTCGACGTTCGCATGCACTACACCGCCCTTTCCGCCCGCGTCGCCAACGTGCTGGTCCGTCTCTTCGGGCTTTATTGAACATGACGCCGCGGTTGTCGCGCGGAGTGGCACACGATGCAGATTGAAGGCGATCAATCGGTGTGCCCGGCTTGCGGCGCCGCAGGGCTAGAGATCTTTCCGGTGCTTCATCACATGATGTGTGCCTATGTCGGTCCAGAGTATGACTTCGCCCCGGCAGTCGCTGGATATACCTGTCCGAAATGCCGACGCGACATCGTGTCGCGCGACCCCGCCTGCGAGATCGTAGGGACAAGCGCGCGCTGTGTGCGATGCGGCAAGGAGATGGTGGTGTCGCCAGCGCCTCCGCCGACTTCCTCGGCAAGCCAGAATTGATGTCGGCTGTAAAGGCGGCAAACATCAAGGCGGAATGAGGCTTCTGGCCATTGACCAGAACGATGAAGTTTACGCGCATAACGGTGAATCCGGGACAGATGAACGGGACACCGTGCATTCCCGGGCTGCGTATCCGTGTCGCAACTGTCGTAGCAATGGTCGCCGATGGGATGGCAGCAGAGGAAATCCTCCGGGCATACCCTGACCTTGAACGCGACGACATTGGCGAGGCGCTCAGATATGCGGCCGAGGCAGTTCGCGAGCGCGAGCTGCCCTTGACACTCCCCTGAGAAGGATCCGAATCCGCTTATTACCTGTAGGGTGCTGACGACCAATGTGACCTCGCATGCGCCATGGTTTCGGATGTTCTTTTTCTCATCCCAGCCACGGTCACTGATGACAGCTGAACGAGAGTAGAAATGGCAGAAATCGAACCCAAGCGTCTCGTATTTCCATTCGTCGCGCCGCTGTATCGGGTGCTGGCGCCCTATGTCTACCCGCTCGTGCGCATATCGCTCGGGGCGATCCTGATGCCGCACGGGTTTGACAAGCTCTTTCTCGGGGGAGTGGCGAGCACGGCGCGCAATCCGCTCATAACAAAGCTCTTCGGAAATCCGATGTTGGGAGCCTATTTCATCGGGTGCGTGGAATTCTTTGGCGGCCTGCTTCTGGTGCTCGGGCTGCTCACGCGATTGGCGGCGGGCGCAATTGCGATCCAGATGTTTGTCATCTCGTTCTTCATCCTCTCGCCGGTATGGGGCTGGCCCCAGCGCGGCATGGAATATGCGATTTTCATGATGCTCATCGCCGTTGCCATTTTCATCGGCGGCGGTGGCAAATGCTCGCTCGACCGATACCTGCCCAAGGAGCTTTAGCTCCCGCGTCTCCCGACCGGGCATGCACTTCCTACGCGCAGATCTTTCGACGCCACGCGTGGGTTGAAAACGTCGCCGCTTTAACGGTGCGTTAACCCTGCCTAACGCTTAATCGGCGTTAACCCCACCGCAGGAATCGACTCTGCCGAGGAGCAGTCGTGGCCAACGCAAATGGCGCTAAACCGCAGGAATGCATGCGATTACGCGCGCGCTCTTTCATGGCGTTCGTTCTCGCTCCGGCGCTGCCGATCAGCCACTGGCTCGCGCAATTGGATAAATGGAGCAGCAACTCGCCCGATTACTTCAGGGGCAGGCCGATTATCCTCGATCTCGCGGGTTCTCCTCTCCAGGTCTCCGAGATTTCGCAGCTGATCACCCATCTGGCGGCGCGCGGCATTCGGGTGATGGCGCTTGAGGGCGCAGAGACGAATCAGCTCGATCCTTTGCTGCCGCCCCTGGTGCAGGGCGGGCGCACCAGCGCAACCGGCGAGATGCTTGCAGCGGACGCAGCCGCCATTGGGGGCTCGCGACGCCAGGAGCCGTCTTCGCTCCTGATCGAGAGCCCGATCCGCTCGGGGCAGTCGATCGTGTTTCCGAATGGGGATGTGACCGTTCTCGGGTCGGTTTCCTCAGGCGCCGAGATCGTTGCCGGCGGCTCGATCCATGTCTATGGCGCGCTGCGGGGGCGCGCGATGGCGGGCTCGACCGGGAACACGCGCGCACGCATTTTTTGCAACAAAAACGAAGCTGAGCTCATCTCGATCGACGGGTACTACCGCACGGCCGAGCAGATAGACACAAGTCTTCGTAGCCGGCCGACGCAATGCTGGCTTGAAGACCGCGTCCTGTCGATAGCAGCCCTGAACTGATGGGGCGGGGAGAAAGCAAGATGTCGAAAGTTCTCGTGGTCACATCGGGCAAGGGGGGCGTGGGCAAGACCACCTCGACTGCCGCACTCGGGGCCGCCCTTGCGCAGATGGGGCAGAAAGTCGCCGTCGTCGATTTCGATGTGGGCCTGCGCAACCTGGATCTGGTCCTGGGAGCCGAGCGGCGCGTGGTCTTCGACCTCATCAATGTGGTGCAGGGCGTTGCGCGACTTTCCCAGGCTCTCATCCGGGACAAGCGCCTTGACACGCTGTGGCTCCTCCCGGCCTCGCAGACGCGGGACAAGGATGCCCTCACCGAGGCCGGCGTGGCGAGCGTGATCAAGGAGTTGCGCACCAAGTTCGATTGGGTCGTCTGCGACAGTCCGGCGGGGATCGAACGGGGCGCCACTCTGGCAATGCGCTTCGCCGATGAGGCGGTGATCGTGACCAATCCCGAAGTGTCCTCGGTGCGGGATTCCGACCGCATTATCGGCTTGCTCGACTCCAAGACCGAGAAAGCGGAGCGGGGCGAGCGTGTCGAAAAGCACATCCTCATCACGCGCTACGACGCCCAGCGCGCCGGGCGCGGCGAGATGCTCAGCATCAACGACGTTCTCGAGATTCTCTCCACCCCGCTCCTCGGCGTCATCCCGGAAAGCCAGGAAGTGCTGCGCGCCTCGAATGTCGGCCTGCCAGTCACGCTGAGCGATCCGGCGGCCGCGCCGGCGCGGGCCTATGTCGATGCCGCGCGCCGTCTGAAAGGCGAGGAGGTCGCCATGACCATCCGTGCCGAACGCAGGCGCTTCATCGACAAGCTGTTCGGGAGAGCGGCATGAGCATTTTCAATCTTTTCCGGCGCCGGCGCTCGGCTCCGGTCGCACGGGAGCGGCTGCAGATCCTGCTGTCCCACGAGCGCACGGTGCACGGGCATCCCGACCTGCTCGGAATTCTGCGCGGAGAGATCCTTGCTGCGCTGGGCAAACACATCACGGTCGATCAGGACAATGTCGTGGTCCGCATGGATCGCGGCGCAAAGCTCTCCACGCTCGAGATCGAAGTCGCGATACCCCACTCCGCTGCCCAGGTGAGCGGAGCAGCATCCGGGCACGGCGTCGCGGCATGATTTCCGCACATCGTCACTCATAAGCGTCCACCGGCCTTACGCTCGACGCCAGTTTGGGCGTCATCGGCGGCACCCCGACCAGCAGCGGGGTATCGAGCTTCACATTGCAGGCGACCGATACTCTCGGCAATACCGGCAGCCGCTCCTACACTGTCAACGTCGGCACCAGCCCGTTGAGCGTCAATCCGGCAAGTCGCCTTATGCACACTGGCATTGGCTCGGACCTTGGTGCCGTCGAGCGATACGTGACCAAGCTTCACAAGCCCCGCCGCCCGGCACTACTTCAGCACTTGCACGAACAGATCGATTTTGAATATCTTTGGAGCCGAGTCATGATCCGAACGCCAATCTGTGATCTGTTGGATATCCAACATCCCATCGCGCTTGGCGGTATGGGATCGGCTTCTTCGCCAGCGATGACCGCCGCCGTATCACGAGCAGGCGGCCTTGGCGCAATGGGTTGTCATTATCTTACGCCGGAACAGGTTCGCGAGCGTACGGCAGCAACCCGCAAGGAAACCAACAAGCCATTCGGACTAAATTTTCTTCTGTTCGACACGCGCGAGGACAGCTTCGCCGCAGCTCTCGATCTCCGCCCCGCCGTCATGCAGTTCGCCTGGGCTCGAACCGACCAAGAGCTCAAGGCGTATTTCGACCGTGCCCACGAGGCAGGCTGTAAAGTCACCTATATGGCGGGAGCGGTTAAGGAGGCGCTGCGCGCGGCGAAAGCTGGGGCAGATGTCATCATCGCCCAGGGCAGTGAGGGCGGTGGTCACGTGGGCTGGATGGGCAGCATGCCCCTTATTCCCATGATCGTCGACGCGGTCCGACCAGTTCCGGTACTCGCCGCAGGAGGTTTCGCCGACGGACGGGGTCTTGTCGCGGCGCTGGCCCTCGGCGCACAAGGAATTCTGCTTGGCACGCGATTCCTGGCAAGCGTGGAATCGCCACTGCATCCTAACTTCAAGCAGGCGATTGTAGAGAGCGACGGTCATGACACGCAACTATCCGAGATTCCCGATATCGCCGCTGGTTTGGTCTGGCCCGGCGCCATGACGCGATCCCGTCGGAACAAATTCATTGAACGCTGGGCAGGCCGCGAATGGGCTTTAAGACAAGACCGGGTCGAGGCAATCGCTAAACTTAGGGCCGCCCGCGAAGCCGGTGATATCGATGAGGGGCCGCTATCGATGGGCCAGGATGCCGGGCTGATTCACGATATCCCATCCGCTGGCGAGCTTGTGACCCGAATCGCACGACACGCCAACGAGATTCTAACGCAGACGCTTCCGAGCCTCGTTGCGAACTGACCCAATCGGTTCGATGTTCCGTTGACGGCGCGGGCTCTGCGATGCTGTTTTCGGTTGCGACAGCGATCTAACCCGCGCGGGCCACGGTCGCTTATTACAGCCACATCAACGGCATCGGTTCCCAATAATAACTCGGCAGACCGCACGATCAAAGCGTGGTAATGTTCCCTGTTGCAAGGGCATGACCCCACGGGAGGGTCACATGGCAATCCATATCGGCCGGCGAGAATTCATAGCCACGCTTGGCGGCGCGGCAACGTGTCCGCTCGCCGCGGCGTTTGCATTTGCGCCCGCGGTGAGTTGTCCAGCTCTGGCTCAGGGCTGGCCAGCCCGCCCCGTGCGCATTGTCGTCCCGTATGCCCCGGGCGGATCTACCGACACGGTCGCCCGCATCACTGCCGACCGGCTGTCGCGGATCTGGGGCCAGCAGGTACTGATTGAGAACAAGCCGGGCGCGGGCACCAACATCGGCGCCGCGGCCGTCGCCAGCTCCGACCCAGATGGCTACACTATCTTCATCGGCACCTCGTCGCTTGCAACCAGCCGCCTGCTCTATCGCTCGCTGCCTTACGCGCTGAGCGATCTTGCGCCGGCCACGCTGGTGTGCACGTTTCCTCTCTTGCTTCTGACCCCCAACTCATCGCCCGCGAGATCGGTCGCGGAATTCATCGCATTCGCCAGAGACAAGAAAGGTAAAGTCACGTTCGCCTCGCCCGGGGTAGGGACCGTGCCGCACCTGGCGGGCGAGCTGTTCAAGCAAATCGCAGGCATCGAGATGACGCACGTACCATATCGGGGTGATGCTCCCGCGCTCACGGATACGATCGCCGGGCGGGTCGACCTGCAGATAGGCGGCAGCGCGATGCTTGAGCAGATAAGGAGCGGCCAGGTTCGCGGACTTGCGGTGACTACCGCCAAGCGCAGCCAATTGGCACCGGAGCTTCCGAGCGTTGTGGAGGGGGGCGTGCCCGGTTTCGACGTGACGGGATGGTTCGCGTTCTTCGTTCCGGGGAGGACATCACCAGCGATCGTCGACAAAATCCACATTGATACGGTCACCGCCCTGCGCGATCCAGCGGTCAAGGCAAACTTCGACAACATCGGCATGGTGGCCGTCGGCTCGACGCCGGAAGAGCTGGCCGCTCTGCTTACGGCCGAAATGGAAAAATGGCGGCCCGTGATCAAGCAGGCTCACATCGCGCTCGACTAATGAATCCGAGAGTTACGAGCGAGGGCTAACAGATCGCTGCACTGCATGAGTTCGCTGCTGGCACATCGCTGCAGAAACGCTGCGCAGCGTTATATCCGCAGGTGGCGGAAGCCGATATCAGGCCGCTGGACGCCAATTCGCATTTTGACCCGGAGCAGTTATCGCCAATTAGCAGCGGGAATGGCCGAACCGGATTGAAGGCAAGCCGTCGTAGATCGATGATCAAGTACGCGAGGTTGGGAAGCGCGTTATGCGGTGAACGTGAAGCTGCTGCCGCGAGTTGTCGGTGATCTCCCGAACCGTAAGCTCATCGATCACCGGCGCATCGATCCGAACGGGCGCACCGTGGGCGGACCGATTGAGCGGAATACATGTGAGCAGCGAGCCGCCAATCAAGCATGAATGCTCCAGGAAGCTACGGCGGTCCAACGATCGCGGCATGACGTAGGCGGCGAAGAACTCAATCACCTCTGAACGCGGTCCCCCCGAATCAGTGTCGTGATTAAAATCATAGCCAACACAAAAAACCTTCTTCCACTTCTTTTTTTGAAACAATTGGGATGTTGCTTCCTAGTGACTTATTCGCCACAGCTTCCTAACCGCCCGTCGTGCTCGAAACCAAAGAATCGTTTACACTGCAAACCATTCGCCCTAATAGTTGCGTCGATATCGCCGTCGCGGTTCCTTTGCCGCAGCATGGGCTGAGGAAAGGTTGGCTTGGCAAAATCCACCGACCCCCGACACGGTGGCGCGGCATTGCTCAAATGAGTAGAAACCGCAGTTCATCCCTTCCAAGCCAGTGCCGTAATGGGCGCACCATGTACCATCCGCATGGCCTCCAGTAGTGGACAGGGATAAAGCGGCGAATGTGATAGCAACGGGCAAGATCCTGCGCATCAATGCCTCCTCGGTCGTATCGGCTTGTCGGCGTCCGTTCCATCGGCGGATCGCCCGCACCTGAATTCCCTTGGCCCTAGGAAGGCCGCAAATTTTCGCTCAGTTAAGCGCCCCGGTAAGACCGGGGGAAGCCTTACCGAGGCTAAATGCTGGGCGGTTCGGTTTCCCGAGGGGGGAGGAGCCGCCCAGCACCTACATGACAAAATAGGACCGGGACAGAGTTCCGCAAGATTCTCGTCGGTGCCGGTCAAGGCGCATCGGCCCCTACGGCATGTGGAGTCCGCACGGGTGCAGAGCAAGAAGCCCCGCTGGAGCGAGGCTGTTGGCACATCGGCTATTTCGCAGGTGCGACCTCGTTGACGGGGGTCCCTTCAGTCTTTGTGTCATCGCTTTGCTTATTGGCCTCGTTCAGGAGCCGGTCGATAACGCCAGCGCGTTGCTCTTGCTTTATCCGAGCCTCCTGCGCTTTCTTCTGTTCGGCGAAGAACTTGTAGTCTATTTCCCAGCACATTGAATCCTCCATTCGTGATGGAACCAACGGCATGACAACGCGGCAATACAGAGCACAGTTCCGAGCCCCTTGCTAGCCCCCCGATTTAGATGGAGAAGATGCTTGCCTGACCAACATTACGAAGACGACGCAACACGGGCGACTGCGCGTTTGCCTGGACTAGAGATTGAGATCGTTCATCGCCGGTTGCCAGGTGGAGACGCTGAACAGATTTCGATCAACCTGCAGGCAATGCCTTCGTTCGAAGCATTCGGCCGTTTTCTTGAGACTACTAACCCCTTTGCGTTTTGGGCTCAGGCCGCCCGGATGGCGTGGCTTCCCTGGCTCGAAGCTACGCGGACGCTGATGCTGCCCTGGAGGATCGGCCCGATACGGCCAAGGTTTGACTCGGGAGATCGGCAATGAATTTTCATCCTAATGGAGCGACCAGCGTTCGCAGCGTTTCTTTGATGCTCAAAAGAAAATTTGTTTTAAGCACAGAACAAATCAGTAAGGGGATTACGTTCAGGCGCGGTCCGAGTTGTACCGGCTGCGGGCTCCTGCAGTGCAGCAAAACAGCATTCCTATTCGATCACCTCGTCGGCACGAGCCAGCAGTGTCGGTGGCACGGCCAGCCACCCCGCCGCCTTGCCAATGCGGTCAGAATGGCAGAACCTCCAGCCTTGCAGATCATTCAAGCAGGCTGAATGGAGACGTAACATGACCATGTCACTCGACGCTGCCGCCCAGGTCATGCGTGAGGCAATGCGCGAAACGGTTAAGCGGCACTCGCTCTGGTATCTCGTACAAGGTGGTCTGATGGTTCTCGCCGGCATTCTAGCGCTGGTCTATCCGGTAGCCTCCTCGTTCGCGGTCGTCTTACTCTTGGGCTGGCTCCTGATCATCAGCGGCATCGTGCAAGGCATTAGTCTCTTCGACGCGCGCAACGTGCCCCATTTCTGGCTTCAGCTTGTCTCGGTGGTCTTGTCGGTGATAGTCGGCGTGCTCTTAATTCGCCATCGCGGGGAAGGACTACTGGTCCTCACGCTTCTCCTGCTCGTGTACTTCATGATTGAGGGTATTTTCGAAGGTAATTTTTGCGCTGACGATACGGCCTTTTCCCAACTGGGGTTGGGTTTTGGCCAGTGGCCTCGTCGGGATATTGGTAGCTCTATATCTATGGGCCAGTCTTCCAGTGACAGCGATCTGGATGCTTGGCGTACTGCTCGGTATTCAACTTATGTGCGAAGGAGCCGCTCTCGGTTATTTAGCGTGGAAGGTGCGCGCAAGTTGACGCTGAGAAGAGGTTGCAAGACAAGAGTACGGAGGTTTCAGTGATCGCACGCGCGGATTTGTTGTTGGTGGCTACCGCGTCTTGGTCTCCGCATTCTTCAGCTCCTCGATGTTCCCGGCTCTAGCGCAAACTTCGACGGAAAGCGGTAAGGAGGTTCGAGAGTTCCGCGGCATCATCGGCCCTGCTCGCACCGCGGAAATCTCACCACGTTACAATGGATTGCTCTCCAAAATCTACTTCCTACCCGGTCAATTTGTAGAAGAGGGCAACTTGTTGTTCGAGTTTCGAACCAATGACCAAGAGCTTGCTGTAGAGATTGACCAATCAAAACTGCAGCGTGCAGAGGGCGACTTGCGCATGGCCGAGTTAACTTTGACGAATAAACGAGACCTTCGTGTGAAGAAAATAATTTCCGAAACCGAAACACTTCAAGCCGAAGCCTCACGCGATATTGCCGCAGCAAACGTGATGGAAGCGCGCCTTACGGTCCAATTGTCAGAATCGGTGTTGAAAAACATGAAACTCTACGCGCGCCGATTAGCGGCATCATCAGCCGTTCTTTTGTCGCCGAGGGTGCATTCATAACAAAAGAGGCGCGTGAGCAGAGCAGTATGGCGCTGATCAATTCGGGTGATATATCACATTCCTTTTGAGGTTTATGCCCAAACCGTCGAAATTTTGAAAACCAGTGATCAGGCAAACCAGCAACGCGAAATATCGCTGATACTCCCAAATGGCGAGAGATTCGCGCACATAGGCAAAATCGTTACCGGGAGCAATGAATTCAACCGCGATACACAGATGATCGATATTCTGGCGGAGTTTCCCAACCCCACATACCTACTCCGACCCGGACTGAACGTTACCGTGCAGACTAGGATATTGCCAAGTCAACGTTGAAAGTGAGCGGGCCAAATGGATGCTGTTCCGAACGCCCCGCAAAAATTCCAGTGAGCTAATTCAATAATAACGGCCTTCAATTCCGCAAAGAGTATCCAAACCATAAGCGCAACATCACAAATCGACGATCGTTCTCGGCGGGACTTCCGGTGGTTTGGGAGCCTTTCCTAGCGTCACTAAGCGCTGCAGCCAAGTTAGCTCGCGCTCAGGCATCTTCGGAGCCGCTAAATAGCTGATGACGAGATGGTTGTTCTCCTTCTCGATGCAGAAGTAACTGAGGCGAAACGAGGGATAGTAGACCGCGGGCAACAAGCCAAAGTGGACGGGAACACGATGCAAGAGCTTGAGCCAAGTTCCGGTATTGAGAACCACTCGGCCACCCGGTCCCACTCGTCTTAGAAACGCCGAGTGCGTATGCCCGAATATAAACACCACCACCTTTTCATCCGATTGGAAGACTTCCCGCGCCGCCTTCAGGTAAGGCTCCTCGGAATCCAAATTCGGGGTTATTCCGTAACTCGTCAGTAGCCGAAAGCGTTTAAGGGTTCGCATGAGATCGCGCTGGACTATCGCCGCGGGGATGCCAAACAATACGAGGAATATCGAGTTGATCGCAATCACCACTTGAAGGACGTTGTCGATGATCCCGAGCCTGCTCATGAGGGGATTGTGAAACAAGATGTTGTAATCGAAGATGCGCAGTACCCGAAGCAGCTCACCCGCGATTGCCACCATCGTCACTCCGGCGAGAAGCAGGAAGGGTAGCAGCACCCAGCGTAGCACCGCGCTCATCTCACGGTAGAAGTAGTTCGACAGGACCCAGTCGGGAATCTGCATCGTGCCGACCGAACGAATATCCTTGAGCCAATTTCCCCTGCCGAAGTCGGAATGTCGGCTGGCCCCGCTCACAAAGGTTTGCGTGATGAAGTACCCAACCGGAAGTGCATAAGGTTTGCCGTAGTCGGGAAACGCATTGAATTCGTCGCGCTGCTGCCCGTGCTCAATCCAGATCTTCTTGTCGCCTATCGTGCGGATCAGGACCAGATTGGTGTCGAGATGAATGTTGTATTGTCGTAGTTTGGCGGCAAATTCGGAGTTGCAAGCAAGATCGTAATCGTGATTGCCAACCATCATGGTGACTTCGATGCGGGCCCCAGTGACGCGGAGTTGATCGAAAATGGCCTGGTGTGCCGCAATTATGTGATCAAGCTTTTCGACTCCCCGCACGAGGGTCAGTTCCCAGAATCCGAACGTATCGCCGACTATTAGCAATTCGGTGTCGGGGCCTTCTTTTTCCAATTCCTTTAGAAATGCAATGAACTCGGCGATGTAGTCGCAATGCTGCAGCTGGCCGTCACCGCCCATGTGGAGGTCGCTAACGAAGTAGTACTTGCGGACAGTAACTTGCTGCATGGGGTGATCAGCAGGCATGACGGAAAAAAAGGGGCACCTCACCCCGCGTGCGTTCGTTCCCGTATGACCAGCGGCACCCCAGCAGCGGCTCGCTAGGCGAAGATCTCCTTGGCCGTGATGACGTATTTGAAGCTGTCAGGATCAAGCGAATCGAGCCGTTCGCCGGCCACCTCCGCCTGCGGATACATAAGGAAGCCGACTTTCTGGCCCGAGGAGCCAGGCAAATCGATGTCGGCGGCAAAGTTGTAGGGGAGCCAATTCATCTCCCAGGCGCCAAACAGCGTTTTGCGCGCGGCCACCACTTTGGGATCATCGAGCGCAAGCCGGCCCGGCGGCTCTTCCAGCACGACCTTGCGGACGTCGGCCGGATCCACAGGAACCCAGCCGAATCCGCTGAGAAATACCTCGGCCCGACAGTGCTGTGCCTTGCTCACGATCTCGCTGCTTGCGCCGAGGCTCTTGTAGCCGAATTTGGAGGGCGCGACGCGGATGCCATAGACATCTCGCGCGGGCAGACCAATGGCACGCGCCAGCCCGACATAGAGCGCATTCAAGTCGGCGCATTTGCCGCCGAGATTGCCGCTCTTGAGCAGCGAGGCAATGTCGCCGATGCCGCAGCCGCGCGTCTTCGAATCGCGGAACGTGTTGTCAACGATCCACTCATAGATGCGACGCGCCTTCTCGACATCGCTGAACGCCCAACCCACGATGCGCTCCGCGGTTGCTTTGACGATGCCGTCCGTCGGCAGCAGATCCGTCGACGCGGTATAGAGCCTGCGTTCGGCGTCAGAGAGTGCGGGGATATCGCCTCGCTGCGAAAGATCGACGGCGCGATCCCGCGTCACAATCCGGCTGACCACTTCGGCTGTTGCAAGGGACTGGCCGTCCGCCCAATCGAGATGCAGCATCTGCGCCCCGTATTTCACATCGCGCAGCAGCACCGCCGATGTGGCGTTGGTCTTCCATTCGATGCTGAGCGGCTCCGCCCAGGCCGGGTCGGCAACCGCGGGCAAGGGCAACCACGCCTGCGCCCTGCCGGACGGCTTGACGATCTCAACCTGGGTGGCGATCTCGAACTTTCGCCAGGCATCCGGCTTGGGCGCGAACTGCGTGTCAGCAAAAACGTCGCGCGGCAAGGCCGCAACAGCCGCCACGACTGCGCCGCTGCACAAGAATTCTCGTCTCAGCATATCGAGCACTCCTTATCATCATGCGTGGAATTAGATGCTTGCCCGAGCAACTGCGCGAGCATGCTCAACACATCAGGCCGCATCCAGTCGACATCACCTTCGGCTATCAATCGGGGTTGCAAGGTGCGATCCAACACTACAGTCGAGGGCAGCGTATGGATGTTCCAAGCTGCTGTGACGGAGCGATCGTGATCGAGCAGGATTGGAAAAGGTAAGGGATCGTTCGCGAAGAAACGGCGCACGGCGCCGTTGGCTTCCGCGACGCTGATGGGAAGGATTGCGAACGGTCGGCCATCGAACCGAGCGTACAGCTGCCTGAGGCTTGCCATTTCGGCGCGGCAAGGCTCGCACCAAGTGGCAAAGAAATGGACGAGGACGACCCGACCGCGAAATCGCGCAAGCTCCTGTGCGGGGCCGTCCAGAGTAGGCAGCGAGAACCATGAGTGGACAGGGGCATCGATGGCAACAAACCTCGTGCTTGCGAGCGGCTCGCGGTCATCAGCGGCGCTATGCGCAGCGAGCAGAGACAGCCCGATAACGGGTATAAGCATCAGAGCGTCGCGCAAAGCAGGGACGAACGGCATCCGTTTCAACCCTAAATCGTTGACTGAAGCACCGACTATCGAATGGGCTTCTCTGCTGTCATGCTGCTTGGGAATTGTACAGCCTGCCGGCACCGTTCGCTACCCTTGCGATCCGCATGTCAGATCCTTTGAGATTGATAGCGTTGACAAACTCTCGGCCACCGCCTCAATGCCGGCATTGCACGTTTTGAAAGGCTGCCGCTGGAACGATGCTATAACCCGCGGGTTCGGCTCCGGCGACAGCTAATGGACCGCGCTGCTCGGTGTAGAACTGCTCCTTCGCTATGTCCGCGCATTGGACAACCTGCTCGTCCTCGCCGCGCTGACAAGGGCACATCCCCATGTCGGAGTTGGATCAAAAGCGCGGGCGGCGCTTCATTCGATGACCTCATCGGCAAGCGAGAGCAGATTATCGGAAATGGCGATACCCTGCGCCTTTGTCGCCTTCAGATTGATGACCAGCTCGAATTTGTCGACTTGTTGCACCGGCAGGTCGAAGGGCTTCGCACCTTTGAGGATTTTGACGGTATAAAGCCCGTTCTGACGATAAATTTCGACGAAGCTCTGGCCGTAACTCAACACGCCGCCGGCGACCGCAAATTCGCGAAACTGGTAGATGGCCGGGAGCCGTCGCTGTGCCGCGAAAGCGACGATGCGATCACGGCGGATATCGAAATAAGGATCGGCCGCGACGAGCAGCGCGCCGACATCGTCGCGCACCAGCGAGGCAAATGCAGCCTCAAGCTCTTCGTCTGTGCTGGCGTTGGCGACGACGATACGCTGGCCGATCGCACTTGCCGCGTCTTCAATGTCGCGCGCCTGACGCACCGCCTGCGCGAAATTTGGATTGACCAGCGCACCAACCAGGGTAACCCCTGGCGCAAGCTCGCGTAGCAGAGCCAGGCGCTTGGGCTCCATCATGTTGACCGCCGTGCTGATCCCGGTGGCGTTGCCTCCGGGGTGATTGAAGCTCGCGATGAGGCCGGCGCTGACCGGGTCGGTGCCAAAGTTGAAGATGATCGGGATGGCTGCGGTGGCCGCTTTGGCGGCGAGCGCAGTGGGATCACCTCCGACCGCGCTGATCACGGCGACGTTGCGGCTCACCAGATCGGCGGCCAGGGCCGGCAAGCGGCCGTACTCGCCGCGCGCCCAGCGGAACTCGATTGCGACGTTCTGGCCTTCGATGAAACCGCCCTCTTTGAGAGCGTGACGATACGCCTCGACCAGATGTGCCGATTCCTCCGACGCCCGTGCGCTCAGGAAACCGATCACCGGCATCGCAGATAGTTGCGCGCGCGCTGCAAAGGGCCATGCGACCGCGCCGCCGAGGAGCAATGCAAACTCACGCCGTTTCAGCTGACCGAATTGCATAGCGCCAGCACCAGCCAGAGGTCTCGTGGCAGCATAATGCATGGCGAGCATCAAGTCAGGGCTCGCTGCATTGCGGGATTAGCTGTATGCCTGGTAAGGCTTCGAACGCACTGCTGCAATGAGAAAGCGCTTGTCCGGGCTCACCGCCATCGGCATCACGACCTTTTCCGCCTTGATGCGCTGTCCTGGTTTGAGTGAGCCGTCCGCCTGTAGCGTGTAAGTCCCAATCTCACCGTCGTCGGCGTTTGAAACGAACACGAATGTGGCGGCGAGGGCGGGAGTGCCGAAGACCATAGACAGGAGGATCGCAATGATCGCTTTCATTGTCCACTCCTCGGGTCGCTAGCCCAACAATAACGCCAGGCTTGCGCGGCCGGGCGGCAACCTGACAGGCATCAACGTTTTCAGCGTGGAAGTGAGCGCGAAACGCCTCGAACTCCTGCATACGCTCCTGCCGGGATCAACTCGCCTTGCTGTGCTCGTCAATCCGGCCAGTGCCGTGCCGACAGAGATCACGTTGAGAGACCTGGAACCGGCTGGGCGCGTTATGGGGTTGTGAGGCGCAAACAACGCTGCCCTGCCTGTAAATCCCTGTAAAGGGGGCGGGGAAACAGCCAAAACCTGCAAAAAAGTGAGTACCATCAATGACATGCGCCGAAATGGCAGGATCCGGAACAGGGAAAAACAGGAAATAACAGGGAAATGACCAGCGATTCATGGTTGAACGTCGCGATTACCACTCGCAGCAATAGATGCGTTTTGCGAAGCGGACGACAGCAGATGGACGATTGGCCAAACAAAAAGCCCGGCGCGGGAGTCCGGGCCGAGCGTCTCTCACAGCTTTCTGAGATTAGCGACTCATAGCAGATGTTTGTTACAATGTCAAGATATCAAGCAAAATTTTATCAAGCAAAATTTTGTCGTAAGCTCATGAGTTGTCCGGGTTAGGTAGCACACGAGCTGTCCGGTTTTCTGCCTCTGTCAGGAGGCGAATCAATGAACCGGACAGCATGGCTACAGGACCGCAGGATGGAGAAGTTTTGCGATGTGTTGCGCCGGTGGAAAGCGAGAGAACTTTGGCGCTCGACCGCCGCAAGCGAGTGGCCAGTTTTGCTTTGTCTGGAGAGAAAACAATGCGCACGAAGTCGAAATCGTTGACTGCCACTAACCTGCTGCCCAATCCACATCCGGGCGAAATCCTGTTAGAGGAGTTTCTCACGCCGATGGCGCTGTCGCAAACCGCGCTCGCCAACGCCATCGAAGTTCCGCCTCGCCGGATCAACGAGATCGTGCTTGGCAAGCGCGCCGTCACCGCCGACACGGACCTCCGGCTCGCACGTTACTTTGGGGTGTCGGAGGGCTTCTTCCTCGGCCTGCAGGCCGACTACGAGCTGATGCAGCGTCGCCGTCAGATCGGCGATAAGCTGAAGACAATCCGGGCCCGCGCTGCGTAACGCGGCTTCTAAAGGTAAGTTAGGATAAGTTCTTTGATGTCCCTCCTGAGAGAAGGGTGAGGTGGCGACCCCGGCTGTTGTGCCACTCTGGGGCGGAACAAGGACTTAGGTTGTCCAACCGGCGCAAATGCCGCCTTTGACCACAAAGAGCTTTTTGGCGAGTTGTCCAACCGGACAAGGCCGCCCCCTGAAATGCAAAGCCCCGCGGGCTCTCCCTCCCGCGAGGCTCCAGAAAGAGATCGGCTTGGCGGCACGATCCGAGAAATAAATACCCCGCCGACCAAAAGTTATCAAGACAATATCTCCGGCATCGTCCTGCACCAATTCCAGCGGACAGCCGTCGAGCAGGTCGAAGGCGAGCTCGCGGCCGGCACCGCCAAGCCCCTCCTCGTGGCACCGACGGGCGCCGGCAAGACGGTAGTAGCGAGCGATCTGAGCAAGCGCCTCGTCGCTAAACACAAACGGATCCTATTTCTCGCGCATCGCAGAGAGATCATCCAGCAGACTTCCCGCAAGCTCCACCGCAGCGGCGTGAGCCACGGCATCATCATGGCTGGCGCGGATGCGGGCCTGCGACCGCAAGCACCAGTGCAGGTCGCCTCGATCGATACGCTGCGGGCGCGTGCTCTCAATCGGGACGTAATACCCCTGCCCGTGGCAGACATCATCTTCATTGACGAGGCACATCATGCGCGCGCCTTGACCTATGAACGAGTGATCGATGCCTATCCAAAGGCGGCGGTAATTGGCTTGACCGCAACACCCTGCAGGGGTGATGGCCGCGGACTCGGCAACATCTTCACGAAGCTCATCGAGTGCCCGCAGGTCGAGGAACTAATCGGCTTGGGCGTCCTGGTGCGCTCGCGCGTCTATGCGCCGGTGGATCCCGACTTGACCGGCGTGCGCACGCAAAACGGCGACTACGTCACCCATCAACTCGCATCGCGAATGAATACCGACAAGCTGGTCGGCGACATCGTCACCCATTGGCTACAGTATGGTGAGCGCCGACGTACCGTTCTCTTTGCCGTCGATGTCGCGCACTCGGTGCATATCAGAAACGAGATGATCCGTGCCGGGGTGCGCGCCGAACATCTCGATGCCAACACACCGATCACCGAGCGCGAGACGATCCTAGCGCACCTGGCGTCTGGCGAAACCGAACTCGTAACGAATTGCATGGTGCTGACCGAGGGCTGGGACATGCCTCAGGTGGGCTGCTGCATCCTGGCGCGCCCGACCAAACAAATGGGGCTGTACCGGCAGATGATCGGGCGCGTACTACGGGCTGCCGCAGGCAAGCAAGATGCAATTATCCTGGATCACAGCGGGGCCTGCTATCGCCACGGGCTTCCTGAAGATCCTGTCGAGTGGACGCTGGCTACCGACCGACGGGCGGCTAATCCCGCGCACGAAAAACGCAAAGTCGGTGGCGAATTCAGGTTACGCGAGTGCCCGGAATGCAACGCTCTCATGGCCATCCCGCCATGTGGCCACTGCGGGTGGTTGCCAAAGCCTCGCGCCCGCGATGTTGAGGTCGCCGACGGTGAGCTGGGGCTGGTCATCGGGGGCCGAGCGCAGGCTCCACTCTACGATCCAGCAACCCGTGCACGCTGGCATGGCATGCTCGCGTTCATTGCGCGTAATCGCGGTCACAAGCCGGAATGGACGGCGCACAGATACCGGGAGAAGTTCGGCAGCTACCCACCATGGGGGACCGTCGTTGAGCCGATCGCAGCTAGTCCTGAAGTTTATAGCTGGGTCAAGTCCAGACAGATCGCATTCGCCAAAGCACGTAATCGAGGCGCGGCATGAGCGAGGACCTCAACCGGGATTGGGCGCTGCGCTACGCCGAGACCGGCATCAGCATCTTTCCTTGCGCCACAGCCGACAAGCGCCCGCTGATCAGATGGCGCAGCGGCAGCGCTACGAATGCGGGTCGCATAGCCTGGATGTGGCAGCAGTGGCCCGGTTCACTGGTCGGCATCGACCTGCATAAGTGCGGCCTCATCGTCTTCGATGCCGACCGGCACAATGGTCGTGCTGATGGTGTAAGTGCCTTTGCCACGCTGCTTCGTAAGCACGACACCGCTCTGTCGGCGGTCCCGATCACCCACACCCCGAATAATGGCTTTCATTTCTATTTTCGGCAGCCTGACGAACCCCTCACTAACCGAGAGGGTGATTTACCTGAGGGCGTGAACGTCCGCGGATCGGGCGGATTTGCCATAGCTCCATTCTGTGTGAGGCCAGATGGAAAAAGCTACGATAATTTCGCCGGGCACCCCAACCTGATTACCTCCTTCAAGGCCGGGACTATCCCAATTGTACCGGACTGGCTGATAGAGATCGTCCGCAAGCCCACGATCTGCATGGGGTCCATCATCGCTACCCAAGCAATCAGCGTCAGCAGCGGCGACGGCAGCAAGCGCGAGCGCGCCTGGGCAGTAGCCGCGCTCCAGCGTTGCATGACCGATCTGGCGAACTGCCCGATTGGTCATCGCAACAATGTCTTGAACGCTGTCAGCTATCGTTTGGGTCGCATCGTCAGTCGCGGCTGGCTCGATCGCAAACAGGTGGAGGGCCAGCTTCAGGCTGCCGCCTACGATTGCGGACTGATATCAGAGGACGGTATTAGGGCTGTTCACACAACGATCGCATCCGGACTTAACGCCGGCATGAAGCTGCCCGCGCCTGATTTGCAGGAGCGGGGCCGGTGAAGGGCTGCAAGAAATCCTCGTCGGGTTTCGATATGCCCGCAATGCGGCGCGCGGAGATCGAGCGCTATGCGTGCGCAATCGGCGTTGCCGAGACTGACGACTTCCGGTCGTTCCTGCTGGCGTGGCAGTGGCATAACCCGAACAGCAGAGACGCAGTTGGTGCACTTGTGTTGGCCGCTCAGCGCATGGGCGGCGCCATAACCGAAGCAGAGGCCGAGCTAATCATCGACGAGGCCGATACTATCCCCAAATGCCGCAAGGCTGATGTGCTGGCGAAATTTTTGCATTTGAGCGACAAGATGCGCGCCGAATTGCAGATCCGCACGATCGGCAGTGTTGACGTGTCCAAACAACAGCGGGCACGGCGCAGAAGGGAACAAAAGCGCGCTCAGAAGCAAATAAATCGCAGAAGGCAAGGGGTAAAGTCCCGCGCCGAATATCTCGCGGCGAATTCCGTATCTCGGTCACAGCCGTGGAAGGCAGAGGGCATCAGCAGACGGACTTGGTATTACCGAAGGAAGGCAACTGCACTGGTCCAGGGGCAGCCATCTACCCGTTGGCGCCTGCGCCAGCAGGATGATGCCACCGACACCGGTGCAGGTTCTTACCCTCTGCCTTCGCAGCCCCGGGGAAATGGTCAGCTTCTTTATGGCCTGTCAGCTTGCACAAGTCTGTCCCCATTAAGGGAAAGATGACTGGGGCCGGACTTGTGCAACGAAAGGGTAGGGTTGATTGGGTCCAGACTTGTGCAACGCCTGTGCAGCGAAAAGGAGGGTTGATTGCTGTGAAATCACGAATTTCTGGCAAGGAGGCTGTCTACGTAGCGCGCGAGAGCGATAAGCGCCGCCCAGTCCAGCTGTTGGCCCAGGATCGGGTCGACGGCCGCCAGGCGCTCCTCTCCCTTCCGAACTGTCCGGACGAGGGTCACGACAAGCTCCTCCCCGTGTCCTGAAGCCGTTCACCCTTACACGATCAATGCGTGGCACCTACGCCCGATTTGGAGAGCCACCGAAAACGCCTACGTGAGCCGTTCGGCAACACCATGTCGGATGAGTTCGTCGACGTTCGCCGAACGCTGCCTTGCCTGTGGTGGTCGGGAGTACGGCTGCGATCCGCTGCTGCCCTACCGGGTCAGCCAACGCGCCACGCTTGGCTGCATTCGCGCTGCTGGGAGGCTTGGCACACGGCACGGAAAAGGAAAGCCGCCGCGGCACTCAAGGCAATGGGGGTTGGGAAGCCGACCTGCGACGGAATGAAAGATGGGCCGGGGCATGGGGAGGGGGAGCCGAAGAAAATTTTGCGATCAACCCCCTAACGCCTATGGACCATAGTCGAGCACGCAGACTTGAGGCCCGCCGGTGTGG
Source organism: uncultured Alphaproteobacteria bacterium (assembly GCA_963841705.1). GTDB lineage: Bacteria > Pseudomonadota > Alphaproteobacteria > Rhizobiales > Xanthobacteraceae > VAZQ01. The sequence continues at coordinate 20,729 of CAWJDY010000004.1, read as the reverse complement.
TGCAAGAACACCCACCGGCGCCCAATGCCGGCGCCGGCCTATCCGCGGCCGCAAGCGATGCCGCCTGCACGGTGGCCTAAGCCCGGGCGCCCCGCGCGGGCAAAAGAACGGAAATTTCAAAACGGGCAACTGGACGATCGAGGCTATCGAAGAACAGAACTGGCTGCGATCGCTTGTGCGGTCCTTTGCCAAGCCCACGAGGACAGAATGAGCAGGAAGACCAAACCCGCGTTCGTTGGAGAGGTTTCGCCGCGTCGGCCGCCGGTCCGCGTGAGAACCCGCCGGATCACCGCCAACGTTGCTAAGCTCCACCCGCCCGATGGTGAAGGGAAGATCTGGTGGGGTCGGCTGAAAAAAGCTCTAGGGACTGGCTCCAGTGATTTTGTCAACGCTTCGTTGCACCAATTGCAAGCTGCCGCTCAATTTCCTGGCAGCGGGATTTCCGAGACCGGTATCAACGCTGCGCTCGCGATGATCGAAGGTTTTGCGCCCCAGAATGAGGTGGAGGCAGCACTTGCTGTTCAGATGGCGTGTACCCACATCGCGACGATGTCGGTCTTGGCGAGATTAGGCCCTGGCGGAGGGCCTGAAGATCGCGCCGTTAGACTTGCTTCGGCTGTTGCTCGGCTTGTGCGGGCGTTCACTAACCAATTCGAGGCCTATCGCCGCCTACGTCATGGTGGTGACCAGTACGTCCGAGTGGAGCATGTCCATATCAATGAGGGAGCGCAGGCCGTCATCGGAAATGTGCACCCTCATGAGAGCGGGCGTGCGCAGTTGCCTGAAAAGCAGATTAGGCGCGATGATGCCGACGAAGGAGCCGCGTCGTGACCACTAAAAAGCCGACTAGGCGCCGGCGGCACGCGTACAGCCCAGAACTCACCGACCTGATTTGCGAGCGCTTGCTGGACGGGACATCGCTGAGGCAAATCTGTCAAGACAAAAACATGCCGGCGCGCTCGGCTATCTTCGTCTGGTTAGCAAAGTACAAAGAGTTCGCACGAGATTACATGTTTGCGAGACAAATTCAGATCGACTGTTTGCTGGGCGAGAAGCTTGACATAGCGGACGACCGCTCCAACGACTGGATTGAGCGAGAGGGACCTGACGGCAAGAAGTTCCGCGTGTTCAACCACGAGAATTTTCGGCGGTCCAAGCGCCAGATAGGGGAGCTCAAATGGCGTATCTCGAAGCTGACGCCGAAAAGATACCATTGGATGCGCTGGGGACCACTGCGAATGCCGTGAACTGGACGATCGAGGCTATCGCAGAATTGCCTGTTGGTGATCGTGAGTACGGCTACGATCCGCTGGTGCCGTACGGAGTTCAGCCGACCGGCCATGCTTGGCTGCATTCGCGCTGCTGGGAGGCTTGGCACGCCGCACGGAAAAGGGAGGCCGCCGCGGCACTCAAGGCAATGGGGGTTAACCGCCGCAACGGAATGAAAGGTGGGCCGGGGCATGGGGAAAGGCCCCGAATTCGTTTTTGGCGGGGAATGCGATGCTGCGGCAGGATGATCGCTCGGAAGGGCTTTTTAAGCAAAATCCCGTTGGGCGACCCTATTCAGCAGGTCATGCGCTCTACCGCGCGAGCGGTTTAGTCGTTGTCCCTCCTGGAGAGCCACCTCCATCCAAATATGGATAGCTCGATGAGGCTGTTCTGAATGTCAGGTTCAGCCTTTCGTTCAGGGAGAAGCAGGGGAACGCGATCCGGCATCAATCGTTGCCCCGGACCGAAGCCCGCCGGACGCAACCGTGACAACATCGATAGCCACGCTCCCAGCAGAGTTGCCAGCTCCGACAGGAGAGGCGGTGATCGCGACCGATATCCCGGCGCGACTCGACCGGCTGCGGTGGGGCCGGTTTCACACTCTTGTCGTGATCGCGCTCGGCATCACGTGGATCCTCGACGGACTTGAGGTAACGCTGGCAGGGGCAGTTGCGCCTGCGCTCAAGGAAAGCCCGCGGCTGCATTTCTCGAACGCCGAGGTTGGGCTTGTGAGCAGTGCGTATCTCGCGGGGGCGGTTTTGGGCGCGCTGTTCTTTGGCTGGCTCACCGATCGCCTCGGACGCAAGCGGCTGTTCTTCATCACGCTCGCTCTTTATCTTTTCGCCACCGCAGCCACCGCTCTGTCATGGAACCTCTGGAGCTTTGCGCTGTTCCGGTTCTTGACCGGCGCCGGCATCGGCGGGGAATACACCGCCATCAATTCTGCCATCCAGGAGTTGATCCCCGCGCGGTACCGCGGTTGGACCGACCTCGTCATCAACGGCAGCTTCTGGCTCGGCGCCGCGGTGGGTGCGGTGGCCTCGATCATTCTGCTCGATCCAGCCATGCTGCCGCCGGATTTGGGATGGCGCCTGGCCTTCCTGATCGGCGCGACGCTCGGTCTGTTCATTTTCCTGATGCGCATGTGGCTGCCGGAATCGCCGCGTTGGCTGATGACGCATGGCCGCGTCGACGAAGCCAACAAGGTGCTAGATGGCATCGAGGCCGAGTTCCGGGCGCGAGGGCATCACTTCGATGACGAACCGCTCCCGATCATGCGGCTCCGCACCCGCCGCTTCACTCCGCTTGGGGAGGTCGCGAATACGCTTTTCCGGGTCGAGCGCCGACGCACCCTCGTCGGCCTGACCCTGATGGCGGCGCAGGCATTCTTCTACAATGCCATTTTCTTCACCTACGCGCTGGTACTGACGGATTTCTATGGCATCCGGGCCGACCACGTGGGTTGGTATCTGCTGCCCTTCGCCGCCGGAAACTTTCTCGGGCCGGTGCTTTTGGGCCGGTTGTTCGACACGATCGGGCGCCGCACCATGATCGCCACGACGTATGCGGTCTCCGGTCTTCTGCTCGCAGGTGTTGGCTATCTCTTCGCTCTCGGGGTCTTGTCGGCGACTGGTCAGACCATCGCCTGGATGGTCATTTTCTTCTTTGCCTCGGCGGCCGCGAGCTCGGCCTACCTCACGGTCAGTGAAACCTTCCCGCTCGAAGTCCGCGCCCTCGCGATCGCGTTCTTTTACGCGATTGGCACCGGCCTTGGCGGTGTGGCAGGCCCATGGCTGTTCGGCGCACTCATCGATACGGGGTCACGCTGGAGCCTTTTCGGCGGCTACCTGTTCGGCTCGGTGCTGATGCTCGCGGCGGCATTGGTCGCCGCGCTGTACGCGGTTGCGGCCGAGCGCAAGTCGCTGGAGAGCATCAGCCGTCCGCTCGCTTTCGCCGACTGAAGGCGCACGCTGGTGAGTGGTACCGCCCTCCTGCTTATGCACGATGGTATGGCGACTGACGGCCGCTGGTGGGCGCCCCCCGTCCAGCGGCTTCATCCTTTTAGGCGAACGTCACCGCGCCCGGAGTGTCGTTTAGGCCGGTGCGGGAACCAGTGATCTTCTCGGTCATTTTGAGTTCGGGACTTCCCATCATGCGCGCAGGTAGGAGGACACCAATGGCCGTCCAAAACCGTGGTGGATCAGTCTGGCGATACGCGTTCGCGGTGGCGGAGCTTTATCCTGCACGCGCCGAAACCGGGTGCCGCCTAAGCGCGAGCAGGATTAGGCCGTGTGCTCACAAAATCGGGAGCCCCGCTTAGCCGCAGACAGCCGACATAAGAGCGGACAACGAGGCACCGATAGCCCCCGTCAGCCCAACGTGCGAATCTTCCTGAACGAAATGGATCCCCGCCACCGTCTTCTCGGTCACCGCTGGCCACCCACGGACAAGGTTGACCAGCCTATCATTGGCGAGGATCGCACCTGGCTCAGCCTTCAAGAACAGCTTGGGCACATTACTCGTCCCCAGCCACTCCGCGTATTCGGTCGCGATCGCATGCACATCGGCGGGCTCGCCCTCGATGGGGATCTGCCGGGGCCACGTCAGCGTCGGCCGTCGCCCCTCGCCAGGTTCGGCGAACGGCCGTCGATACTCCGCCATCTCCTCGTCGGAGAGCTTACGTAGGATGGCGTTCGGCAGGATCTCTTCAATGAAATAGTTGTTCTGCAGGACCATCGCCTCGCCGGCCTCCGAACGCAGCGCCTCCAAGGCTGGACCCATTCCCATCTTGTCCCAATGGTCCCGGCCCTGCGGCGCCACGATCGCTTCCATGAACGGTCATTTTGAGTTCGGGACTTCCCATCATGCGCGCAGGTAGGAGGACACCAATGGCCGTCCAAAACCGTGGTGGATCAGTCTGGCGATACGCGTTCGCGGTGGCGGAGCTTTATCCTGCACGCGCCGAAACCGTGAGGTGGGGTTGCCCGCTGATTGGGAAGTCCTGCGAACAGCTTTCTACAAACATCATGGCGGTACAAATCACGCAGCCAACATGGCTTGGCATCGTGCGATCAACGCGGAAGGGTTGGTGGTGATTGGCGACAAGGTGGATCGTCAGGTATGAGTGCCCAGGGGGTAAAAGCACAGTTCGAGGCACAGGCACAACCAGCACATGTGCTCCTTGTGCCGCATGTGTTCAAAGCACAAAAGGCACAACCCCCTATAGGGGGTGTGCCTGTTGTGCTCCATGCGGTGTGCCTGTGCTTGCCCTGGGCTCTTATTATTTGCTCGCCGCGCGGCTCCCGGTCTCACGCTTGCGTTCACGCCGTTGCGTGGTGCAGCGTGGGCGAGGGAGGGGGCGTCCGGATGCTCGTTTATGCGGGTCCTAGAGGGGGTCCGAGGTAAGGAGATACCCCCGATTTCCCCCTGGGATCGGTGCTGACGCGTTTTTCGCGGGGATGGGGGGAATAGGGGGGGCGGTTTTAACGCGCCGCGCAACAGGATTGATATTACTTCTGTTCTTTCCGCTCTCGCGCGGTTTACCCACGAGTTTGCCCACGATAAACGAAAAGGGCCGCCCCGAAGGACGGTCCATGCAGCATAGATAGGAGCGCTATAGGGCGGCACCGGCCGGTATTGGAGTTGGGTTACCGACCGGTGCCTAGCACGAGCCAGAGGAGGAACCAACGGCTCAGGCTGAGTTCATGCCTCTCTAACGCTCGCCGTGACGGGAGCGGCTTACCAGCCGCCAAAAATCCCGCCGCCGAACTTCAAGTTCAAGCCGACCTTGAACACGTTGATGTGCTGCGTGGCGTTGATAGGAATGGTCCCCACAGCCGCTGTGGTCCCCGGGATTGTGCACACGACAGTGCCTGACACGCAATTGAAGTTGGCGGACTGGCTGGTGAAGCCGTAGTAGTCATACTCGGCAAAGCCGGTCAGCCAATCCAGGAAAGCGTATTCGCCGCCGACGCCGACCGTCCATCCGCCACGCGTATTGGTGAGGCTGCCGATGGTTTGCGTCCCGTTGAATGGGGCTATGAGGGTCCCCTGAAGCGAGTACTCGTCCTTCACCCAGGCGCCGCCGCCCTTGACGTAGCCGAGGAAGCGGCCCCAAGAATAGCCAACCCGGCCGGTGACCGAGGCGAGCGAATCAATCTTGGTAGAAGCGGAAAGCGCGCTTATTCCCAAAGCGGGAGCCAGCACAATGAACGTATTGTTGTTGTTGTTGTTGGAGGTGGTCCCGCTTCATGTCTGGGACGGCTGGATTTGCCATTGAGCAATGCCGGCGGCGGGGCGGGTGTTCGCCCCGACCGGGGGCACCGGTTCCTTCCTGCATACGTATCGACCCATGTGCCGCGCCCCGGAGCTCGGGTTTCGACGGGTTTTGGAAGATGTACGGGACTGCGCTTCGCCGCTTAGGAGGGCTATGTAGCTTACCGCTACCCAACGCGCGAGGAATCCCAGGCTGAGCCCATTTTACCCGAACTCAAATGCGCTTCGTAGCCGCCGTTGATTGAGGTGAACCGGCCGTCAATGTTGCGAAGCGGTAATGGCTGGAAGTGACTCGCGCCGGTCACCGCCAGGACCGAAACTGCGGTCGAGCGGCCCGGGAAACCGCAGGAGTTTTGCTCTGTGCAGGAAGGCCGCTGTGGCAGCAGGAACGAAATAGCCAATGATGAACCCAAGCCCCGGCGATAGCAGGAGAAACGACGTGCGAATGAACTTGAGTGTTTCAGGACCGATACCAGCCGGGACGAGCGTCTTCGCATCTACCCAGCCCAACTTCGGCCCGATGTAAAACATCATGAGCTGAAAGGTGAGCGTATTGATGAGCATCAACAAAGCAAGAGCGAAGCCTTCACGCACTCGACCTTGCTCGGAATTGGGCGAGCGGGATTGAAGGCGCACATCAATTAGCAAACTTATCCCGATCGTCATGAGCAGGAAATTAAGGGAGCTGAGCAATGTCGGGAAGATGACCGGGTACGGCATCGGAACGAGGAGCCGAAAGAGGAGGAGAATGACCACGCCCGTCATATACGACCCGAGCCCGAACACGATGTAAGACTGCCAAGGCAGCGAATAGAGTGGAGGCCTCCCGAAATAGAGTGACGGCCGGGCAAAATTCGATACCACTTTCGGATAGATCGCCCAGGTGATCGCCACTGTTTGCGAGATCGCATGGATTAAAGGAAATAGCACCAGCGGAGTGGGTGCAAAAAGTTGATCTTCTCCGGTATCTTCTCCGGTGAAGATTATAATCACCGACGGAACTAGGAACAGCAAAAAGTCGAGGAGGAACACGATTACCCATGGGCGCAGCGGCAAAGCAGGCGCTGTGGGCACCTGATACCCGAAATATTTCAAGAACTGCGTGCGCTCGGTGCGATGTGGCACGCACGACAAAGCGGCCTCGGCAACAAGGCGGCGGTAGCGGATGCGGATGTCATCGGATTCCTCAGCAACGAAATTTGAGATCGAGCGCCGTAAGGCTTCGTTCTCGACTTTATCGCTGATTTCCTCGACCAGGAGCAGTGCCAGCGCCGTGCGGCGAATGACCCGCCGGAAAATCGTCTCCAACTCCTTAAATGCTACAGCGCGAGCCCGCCCAAATCGCCGCAGCATCCAGCTGCTGGCAAACTTCATTGTCGTTTCCGACTCCGGGTCGCTAGCGAGCTGGGCTCCTTTACGGCGGGAGGTAGTCTGCCGAGCCCCCACTCCGAAGGCTTGAGAGCGATCGAACAACGCGATCAACCGTCGGCGCAACGAATGCGCCTCGAGCAGCGATTGCTTTGCGCTCCGCGAAAGAAACGACAGCCACTTCGCAGCCACGCCGTAGCGCGCCAACTCCTCGGCGAGCTCGGCGTCCGAGTTATCTCGTCCAATGAAGTCGGACGTCGAAAACGCGGAGACGAGGCGCTGACGCGCGAACGGAAAAAGGGCCCAGGCGTGGGTCAGGTCGCGCAGCCGGTCGAAGGGGCGCCGCAGAATCGGAACATTGGGCACCACGAACCGTATGAATATTGCGGCCACCAGGGCCGACAACACGAGAACATCCGGGTAAAGCTCCTCAAGCGATTCAAAGCGCTCTTTACAGTCGCTCGGGATTGGGTTTTGATAACAGGAGAAATGAGGAACCTGGCCCATCGCCAGAAAATCATTGCATAAATTGCGAGGATGAGGAGGGCGTATACCGCAAAGACGGCAGACACGTGCACCCCCAGCGCGAAGAAATACCGTTCTTGCGGAACGCTGAAACAGATCTTCCTCGGGCGGCTGCCCCTCGTGGAAATGCGCTATCCCCCAGGCGGCCAGGAACGCGCCGAGCGCGACGATGAGGAGGACTTCCACTGGTTCCATCTACGCTCCCCCAGTTGCCGCCGCGCCGGTATCTTGCGACACCTGCCCATCCTTATTTTGCATGTAGAGGACGGGGGAAATCCATTCCGAGAACCCCGCACCTTGCAGTTCGAGCCGCGTCAATGTCATCGCTTGTTGAATCGGGACGTCCAACATAAGATTGGTGAAGAAGGCCGGGCTGAACTTCGTCGCCATGGTGTCGCTGACGTCGAACTGCATCGCGACTACGGCAGCGATGGTGTTCCCCTTGACCAGCGTTTCCGCCGTGCTGGCCAAGCGGTCTTCAGGCTTGCTTGCACCCTTGCAGGAATTCAGGATGACCAGCGTCGGTCCTTTAGGGGCACTGAGAACACCTTTGAGAGTGTCGGCTGAGATTAGCTGATAACTGCTCCCGCCATCTTCCTCGAGCAGGACCTGACCCTCGATACCGTGACCGAGAAACAGGAATGCATCCCACTTTTTGCCCTCGTCATCGCCTTTTACGATACGCGTCGCTAACTCCCGTTGCGTGCCTGATGCCGTCCAGCAAAGCTTGACTTTATTTTGCTGTTTCAGCTGCGCCAAGGCGCGGTCCAAGGTCGCCTGTTCAACATCGGTCTGCAACTCGTAGGGTGTGCCGATGAAATTGTTTGGTGCCGAAACCATGCAGAGGACACGGAGCGGAGGCTTGTCGTAAATGTGCAGGTCGCGGTCCCGCATGGTGGCGCGGGCGAAGGGTGTCCATTGATAGCATGAAAGGTAAAAGAGACCACGATGATCGAACATCGTCTCCCATGGAATGTAAGATAGTTCGGGCGCTTCGACGCACAGCTTGATCTGCAGTAGGTCCTGGTTGGCAAAAGCGGCGTCGAGCAATTCCTGGTACAGCTTGTATATTGCTGGCTGAAAAATACAGTCGAACAGGCGAGAGCCGATTTCTTGGATGCCCTTGGTGTCGGCAAACCCGCCGGCAAATCCTCTGACCGGGGTCGCGGTGCCAACAGGCGGGGGAGTGGTCGGGCGCTGACAAGTCGGTGCGCGATGGGCGATCAACTCGGTCGTGAGCAGCATCTCCTCCTGCAAGCGCTGGAGATTTTCCCTGAGCTTGTCGGGCAACGATCCTAACCTATCGCTCTCTCGCTGCTGGCCGATCTCGGCCGACACCTTGTAGGTGCTCGCCGATCCGGTGATGTGCAATCGAAGCACTGCGGAGGCCATGGCGCTCTCCACTCAAACCGAGCGCATGCTATGTTTGTGAAAGTATCCTTTTTCTCCGAACATGCAAGCTCGAAGATGCGCCCATCGACTATCAGTTTTAAACGGATGACGGCACTGAGTTGTGTGAAGTGGTTCACTGAAACTGGGAGATTTGATGCTAGCCAAAGAAGGGCCCCCCCGCCACCCGAACCCTCTATCTCTGCGCCCCAACGAACCGAACGCGTTACGCCGCGGCTTGCTCGCCGCCGTTGCCACTATGGTCGCGGCCCACGCTTTGGCTGCCTCCCCAGGCGCAAGCCTCTCTGAACCTGATTTTCCAGGACCCCCGGCTTGTCCATGTCGCCCGCGTCCAGCCACCTGGTCCGAGGTGAGCGACTTGCCGGCGGCGGCGAATTCTTTCTTGAACCGCTCTTCGATCTCCCGACAGCGCAGCAGTTTCGTTTGCAGCGAATTCACGTACGAGTCGCCGGCCTTGTCCTGAATGTCCTCGACGCGTTCACTGCTTCAGGATTTCCAGAAGTCTTTTAGCGTCGGCGATGTCCTTCTTCGAACCGGTGACAGTGCGAGGATGGCAGACCGCACCGGATCCCCGGCTGGCCGCCTTTATCAAAGTGGCCATCTTCTTTCCTTGGCGGACGCTGTACCTTCCCGAAGCTGCTCCGGTAGGAATTCCCGGCCTCCCGCCGGCGTGGCTACCACCCCAAATCCTCCGCTGCTTTGAGTGCTTAATCGCCGGTTGACGGGCTCGCTCTCCAGACGAGCGACGCGGCCACCATGGCCTTGCCGGGCTCTCCGACGATCCTGCCGCGGCGGTCGAGGCGGACTAGCGACGAACTTCGAGGGATGCCTGATCCGGACCTACTGGATGTTTGCCTGTCGCCTACACGACGACGCGTGCTGCTCGATTGACTCTCCCAAAGCCGCGGAAGAAAAACTGTGCTGCGGCTACTGCGAGGAGCCCTCGCCCGGCTGGCGAATCATGAGAGGGAATGCCATGGCTACGACACAAGTGGCGCCAGGAGTCGAGTTGACGCACCCCTCGAGTGTACGGGTTGACGTCCTCAGTGTCGCGGCACGGCCAACCGGCTCGCTTCGTATGAGGCGCATGCGCGCATCCCCAGACGAGACCCCGGCACTGTCCACCGGCTTGGCAAACTCGGGGCTTTCCGTCGCTGCCGACGTCTCGCTGATGCCGCCGGGCGGCTCCATGCGTCCGATGCGCGCGCTAGAGGATACACCCCCCAGTGTCCTCGTAGAAGTTAGCTTCGGTGAGGGCGCGGTCGTCCTGCTGCGGGCGAACGGTGTTTATACCTGGGTCCAAGCGGACGAGGCGCCGCCGGCGCCGATGCTGCGCCGGACCCGTCGCGAAGTACGCTTCACTATCGCGGCACCTCCGGTGCTGCCGGCCGGAGCTCCAGCGCGGCCGCGCCGTGGTTTGGTGACGGACTGGCTGGCTGATGTCGTGGTCGATCAGATCCGCATCACCGTCTTCAAGTATCTAGGGCGCTGGACTGCCGCCACCCTGGCGGCGCGACTTGAGGCTGGTATTGCACCCACGCTGCTGACGATGCGAGGCCTTGATCCGGCGGCGTGGCAGGCAGCCGATACGCCGACCGTGTCAGCAAGCCGCAAGCTCAAGGTGCTGCTCTTCGTGCACGGCACGTTCTCCTCAACGCGGGGCAGCTTCGCACATCTGCTCACACATCAGGTCGGACGGACCTTCTTCGCCGCAGCAGCCGAGACCTATGACGTGGTGTTAGGCTTCGATCATCGGACGCTGACCGAGGATCCGATGACCAATGCGAAGCAGCTCCTGGCCGCGCTGCAGGGTTTCGGCATCCCGCCCGGGTCGAGAATCGATTCCGTCGCGTTCAGCCGCGGCGGGCTAGTCATCCGCAGCCTGATCGAGACCTTGCTCGTTGACACCGACCTACTGCCGGACGTCGAGTTCGGACGGGTCATCTTCGTCGGCTGCACCAACGGAGGCACCCATCTGGCCGATGCGGAGAACGTCAGCGACTTGATCGACGTCTACACCAACCTCTTCGCGCGCGCTGCCACCGTAATCGGTCCACTTGGCGGTCCGACTGGCATAGCCATCGGCAAGGCGCTATCAAACAGCTTTACGCTGCTCGGCCGGTTCGTACAGGCGGTCGGCGACGCCGCCATCAATGACCAAGCGGTGCCTGGCCTCGCAGCGATGCGTCCGGGCGGCGAGGCCGTGAAGGCGCTGAACGGAGCCATTTCGCCTGGCTTGGCGGACGCAACCTATCTCGCGATCTCGGCGGATTTTGAGCCACGGCTCAACCTCGTCTACGGCACCCTCGTCAAGGAAGGCGTCGAGATTGTCCTCGACCGCATTGCCGATCGGCTGTTCAAAAACGCGCCCAACGATCTCGTCGTGGATACCATCCAGATGACCAATTTCGGCGCCCTTGCCGCGCGACTGGGCGACCGCATCTTCTCGTTCGGCCAGACCGACACCGTGTATCACACGATGTACTTCGCCCAGCCGCAGGTGGCCGAGAAGCTCGGTGCGTGGCTTGACATCCCAATCGTTGCCCAACCAACTCTGGCGCCTGCCGTTGCACGGCGTGAGGCGGATATTCAACGTCCGCGAAGGGTTGGGCGGCGCGGATTTAAAAGCATCGAGGAACTTTCCACTACATTGAAGGGTGTCGAGCCTCGAGCGCCAGCGCCTGCGGGAGTGCCCACCCCTATGTCAGCGCCGGCCATCCTCGATTGCCATTTCGGCGCGCAGATGCCCCCTCAGCCCACGCTCGGCAGCCGCACGCGCCTCGATGTGATTATGTCCCGCAAAGCGATTGACCTCGCGGTCTCCGCGACAAGCGTGGTAACTGGACAGGTGCCTACATCCGAGGTGCTGCCTTTGACCATTGAGGTAATCGCGCTGAGAAACGCGAAGGTACTCGACCCAAATCCAGCCGAGGTGAGAACCCTTCCGCCGTCCGATGACCAGCCGGTCAAGTTCGTGTTCCGGGTCGATGGCAATGCGGTGGGCGCGGCTGAGTTTTTGATCGAAGTTCGCCAGTCGGCCCGCGTGATCGCCTCGCTGACGCTTCGTCCCATTTTTACTAACGCTGAAGCCGAGATGCTAAGTGCCAGCTTCGCGACGCACATCAAACTTAGTCCGGGCGCCGGGGCTACGCTGCGCATTTACGAGATCCATCCGATGCCGGGCCGCACCGAGTTAAGGTTCGACCTCGACTGCGCCGATCCGAACATCAACATCAACGAGATTGTAAGGCTTCGCGACGAGTTCAATCGGGACGTCTATGTGACCGAGCTCCTTAAGGACATCGAGGCCGCATGGTTTCGTGATGGCAAGGCGCGCGACCGGTTCATGCTTGGCCTTCGGTCACTTGGGGAGGATATGGCGCGCACACTCTTGCCTGAGCGTCTGCGGCGGGCGCTGTGGGTCAACCGTCGCCGCATCGCTGCAATTCAGGTCCTGTCTGAGGACACCAGCATCCCATGGGAGCTAATGTTTCTGTCGGACCCGGATGCAATGGAGGTAAACGGCGAAGGCTTCCTGGCCGAGTACGGTGTAATTCGCTGGCTGCACGACACGCCGTGGCCGCCCCAACAACTCTTCTTGCAGCCGGAACGTGTCCGCTATGTCGTGCCCGCCTATCCAGTCGAGGATTACGTGCTGCCCGATGCCGAGAAAGAGTTGCAGGAGCTGCTGCGCATGTTTCCTGGTGCGATGGCGTTTGAGGCCGAGTCGGTGGCGCTGTCGTCACAGCTGCGGCGCTCAGGACCGATCGATGTCCTGCATGTCAGCGGCCATGGCGATTCTTCGAACACAGCGGTGATCAGCGCCAATCTGCTGATGACCGGACGGATCGCACCGGGCGGCAGGTACGAACAGGATCCACTCACCGACTCAATGGTCCGAAATCAGCTCGCCTTCGACCCCACATGCCATCCACTCGTATTCCTCAATTGCTGCCGCGCGGGCCGTGCTGGCAAAGCCATCGCCGGGGTCGGGGGATTTGCGGGAGCCTTTCTGAAGCCCACCTCCGGGCGGGGGGCCGGTGCTTTCGTCGGCGCGCAGTGGTCCGTCGGCGACGACACCGCGCTCACCTTTGCGATGTCGTTTTATCAGGCGCTGTTGGCCGGTAAAACTCTCGTTGATGCGACGCGGGCCGCGCGCGAAGCGGCGAAATCGGCCGGCGAACTATCTTGGCTTGCTTACACGGTCTACGGCGATCCGATGGCGGTGCGAGCCTGACGGAGGGCTCGACCTCAGTGGGGGTTCCGATTTGTGTGGCCGGCGTGAGCAGCGCGAGAGCCCGCTTTTCGGCAGATTTTGGAGGATATCCGCGTCGGCAAAGGCGGCCCGGCTGGCCCCCGGGGCTGGCGCTTGGATTGCCGGGCAAGGTGCATAACGTAGACCCGAGCCCTTCCCCGGGTCGAATTCGAACCAACGACCAACCGGTTAACAGGCGGGCGTCGCTGGTTGGTCGCTGTTCAGGCGTTGCGGTTTAACCGGCGGCGCTTTTATCCCCGTGCATATGTGGGCTTTACCCGCAAAAGGTGGCCCATGCATCCATCAGCGCGCGGCACATGAAAAAAGGGCACCGCGTTGCCAACGCGATGCCCTTTGTTAGTTGTTAGTTACGAACGATGCAATCAGCTCACCAAGCCACGCTTCTTGGCGAGTGCCAGCACAGCGGCATTCTCGGTGCTAATGCGTTCATCGAGATCCCTGACGTGCAACACACGGGAAGCTGACGCGACTAGACGTGAAGTCGAAATGAAACAGCCTGCAAAAACCACCGAGCAGCCCAAGCCCCTCGACGCGTTGATCGGCATTGTTGATCTGGCAATTCCCTATCGGCATCCGGAAAAGATACCAACGTTGTCTGATCTGGCATCTCCATTAGGTTGTATTGACTCGCAATTTCAACCTACGCGTCAAATGTGAAGAATGCAAATGAAATGAGACACTTAGGGGATTATTGCCGAGCGACTTACCTGGGCGACGCCCCGGTAGCCCCGCGCCGGAGCTGTCGCGGCCAACATTCTGGAACAGCGCGTGCAATGCCCGCGGCGTCACGGTAACCGTAACCCAACCCCCAGCTAACGGTACGGTTTCGGTCACGGAGCGATTGAATACGGCTCCCGTACATCCAAAATTCGGCACTGCCGGACGCTGCGGCGGCATGCAAATCATGGGAAAACAGGTCGTATATCGATCCAACCCTGGCTTCCATGGCAGCGACGTCGTGGTTTACCACCATGTTTCGGATTGGGGAGAGCGAGCTGCGGCAACCGTTTATCATCACGGTGCGATGATATGAGCGAGGCCGATATGGCTCTTCCTGGCACTTCTGCGACATGCAGCAATGTTCGCTATGGGGCCGCTATTGGGGTCTAAGCGGACCTACCTCGCCGGCTTCGTCCCCGGAACGATGGAGCACAAATGATCCTCGGCGTGCCGTTGAGCGAGATTGCGTGGCTCGCGCTTGCCATCGTCGTCGGCGGTGTCATCACCGGCCTTCTCGCTGGGCTGTTCGGCATCGGCGGCGGCGGGGTGATCGTGCCGGTGCTTTACGAGGTGTTTCGCATCCTTGGCGTGCCTGAGGACGTGCGCATGCAGCTTTGTGTCGGCACTTCGATTGCCATTATCGTGCCGACGACGGTACGTTCGTATCTGACGCATCGTGAGAAGGGCCTCGTGGTGCCGGGAGTGATCCGGCTGTGGGCGCTACCGGCGGTGATCGGCGTTGCTTGCGGCTCGGCGATCGCGGCTTTCGCTCCGTCGGCGGTGTTCAAGATCGCGTTCATTGTGATTGCTAACTTCATTGCCGCAAAATTTCTCTTTGCCGGCGACCGGTGGAATCTCGGCGACGATCTGCCCGGTCGGGTGCCGATGACGCTTTACGGTTTCGGTATCGGGCTGGCTGGCTCGCTGATGGGCATAAGCGGCGGCTCGCTGTCCAGCATCGCGCTCACGCTCTACGGCAAGTCGCTCCATCAGGCGGTCGCGACCTCGGCCGGGCTCGGCGTACCGATCACGATCGTCGGCACGGTCGGCTACATCCTGGCCGGCCTGCCGCACCAGGCCGAACTGCCGCCGCTGTCGCTTGGGTTCGTCTCGCTGATCGGACTGATGGTGATGGCGCCGGTGTCGAGCCTCACCGCGCCTTACGGCGCGCGGCTCGCGCACAATCTGTCGCGGCGCAGGCTCGAAATCGCGTTTGGCCTTTTTCTGATGTTGGTGTCACTACGATTTCTGGTGAGCCTGCTTTGATTTACAGATAAATTGGATTGCTCTCCTTGTTGCACTGCATCTGTCGCCATTTGGCACTTGGCGTCTTTCACTGCGGTGCACAAAATTCCGACGCGATTGGAGGTACAGCGGACATAGACTGGTCCCCTGGCCCCGATCGCTCCGCTTTGGCCACTAGCGGCTGTGAGCAATCGCAGCAAAACAGATCGAACTCACGGCCGGAACCTGTGGTCCGGGCCTACTGAACCGGTTGTGCCGCCGGGGGGGCTCGATCGGAGGCCACCGTTTCCTTCGGAGCGTCCACAATCCTTGGCAGCCGGATCGTAAAGGTCGATCCGCGACCAACCTCGCTCTTGACCGTGATATCGCCTCCCATCATCTGACAGAAGCGTCGGCTTATGGCGAGGCCGAGGCCGGTGCCGCCATATTTGCGCGTCGTGGAGGAATCGGCCTGGGAAAAATCCTGGAACAGCTTACCCATTTGTTCCGGCGTCATGCCGATGCCAGTATCCTTTACCGCGAGCGTAATCCAATCGCCGCCGTTCTCCTGTCGATGATGAGCATCGATCGTAATGGTGCCACGCTCGGTAAACTTGTTAGCGTTGCTCATGAGATTAAGCAGCGCCTGCCGCAGCCGCATTTGGTCGGCACGTATCGTCTCGATCTCGCCGTCACAATGGACGGCGAACTGATTGCCGTTCTTGGCTGCCAGCGGCTCGATGGTCTTGACGACCTCAGCGATTACCGGCGCAAGTAGGAAGGAAGCGAGATTCAGCTCCATCCGCCCCGCTTCGATCTTGGAGAGGTCGAGAATGTCGTTGATCAATGCGAGCAGGTGGCGGCCCGCGCTGAGCACGCGGCGCAACGGCTCTAGCGCTTTTTCCGTTCCAAAGCGCGCTGCATTACTCACCATCATGTCGGTGAGGCCGATGATCGAGTTGAGCGGCGTGCGCAGCTCATGGCTCATATTGGCGAGGAACTGCGACTTGTGCCGGCTCTCGTTCCGCAATGCTTGATTGGCGGCAGCAAGCTCCGCGCTGCGCATTTCCACCCGACGATCCAATTCCGTATTCGTTCGGTGTAGATTTTCCTCGATCGTTTTTCGCATCGCGACATCGGCACTCAGTGCCAAGCTTGGAACGCTGACGGTGACCAAAAACCCCAGGCGGTCAACCGGCTCCCCAAGTTCCAAGGGCCCAAGTATCGGGGGCCTTTCCACAGGCTATTTCACCCCAAAATCGAATCATCGCAGTAATCGCTCGACATGGACGGCGCTGGCGATCGGGATCGACTACGTCGGAGAGGCGGCAGACCGCATGCGCACGAGAGGGGGGGTAGAGGGGGGGGGGTCAGAATATGAGGGGGGGGGTCGAAAATCCCCCCATAGATGACCGGGGAGGGAGGGG
Source organism: uncultured Alphaproteobacteria bacterium (assembly GCA_963841705.1). Lineage (GTDB taxonomy): Bacteria > Pseudomonadota > Alphaproteobacteria > Rhizobiales > Xanthobacteraceae > VAZQ01. The sequence continues at coordinate 4,235 of CAWJDY010000004.1, read as the reverse complement.
GGTACCTGAATGGTCAATCAGCTCCCCAAGTTCCAAGGGCCCAAGTATCGGGGGTCTTTTCACCGGCTATTTTCACCAACGACTTTCGCTTGTGCCCCGCAGATGCGCGGGAAAATACCCCCCTGCTGCCCGTGAAATAAGGGCTGATAGTTGGGCCCCTTCAATCAGGGTAGCCAAACTCGGAAAACCGCCTACCCCAGGCCCCCCCACAAAATCGGTCATCTATGCTGCGCTCGGCCTACCCCCCCCGGCTTTCGCTTGTGCCCCGCAGATGCGCGGGAAAATACCCCCCTGCTGCCCGTGAAATAAGGGGGGGGGGTACCTGAATGGTCAACCGGCTCCCCAAGTTCCAAGGGCCCAAGTATCGGGGGCCTTTTCACAGGCTATTTCACCCCAAAATCGACCGGGAAAATCGCGGGACGTTCTGCGGTCGAAAAAAACTATGCTGGGCTCGGCCTACCCCCCCGGGGGACCCCCTCGATTTCCCTATACCCCCCCCAAGGCGCTTGTGGTCGTGGACGTTGCTGAGTTAGCGCACAAGCCAATGCCCGCCTGGGAGCCTCTCGATGATCGAGCCGCGTGCGAAACAGATCACCTGCTCTCCGCTCTCCCGTCGCTCCCTAGGCCCGGGCTATCCAACAAGCGTGCATGCCGTCATCGCCTATGCCCGCCACGACCTCCTCGAGAGCTTCTTCCGACAACTCATCCGGCGGCCGCGCTGGCAGGATCAGATGGACCAGTTTGCCCGTGTTCTCGACCACCTTGACCATTTCGCCCTCGCGGCTGCACCCCCCCCTGAACCCCGGCGCACCCGTGTGGACCCTCGACGCTTGCCGCTTCAATCCTTGCGGGGTCCCCAGCGCAGCTCGAATACCTGACTTTTCAAACGAGCCGATTTGCTCGCAATCTTGAAAACCGCGGGATAATTTTCCCGCTTTCGCGGCGTCGAACGAGACGGTCGCGAGTCCCAACGGGATCGCGGACTTGCTGCGCGAGCTACATAGACGACTGCGCAACCCAAAAAGATGAGGGCAACTTAAGTGGCTCATAGTGCGTTATCCGGGCATGAATGAGCTATTGCGTCAGGTGCTCGAAATCGCACCGTCATCTGACCGGCAGATCATGGCTGCTGCGATGGTGGGTTCAGCCGTGCTGCTCACGGTAGCCGCGATGGTGCAGCTACTCGCGCTGTGACTGGCCTCAAGGTGGGCTAGAGCTGTGACGTAATCCATAGCGTTCGATATGTGGAGGCGCTCGCAATGCCTCTAATGGGACCAATTCCTGAAGGGAGGAGCTTCTTTTGTCCTCATTGCGGAGCACTTTATTCGGTGACCGATACACGGCGTCCTAAGAGCGGCACTGAAAAGTGTGTCGTCTGTCTGAAAGTCATGGACGAGAGAGATTCAACTAGGTTCTCGGCTTACAAGCTCATACATCGACCTGAAGACGCCTAAACCCAATTGGCACGCCTCCCGTATCCCCTGCCGCCCCTCCGACGGCTCGAGGATGCGGCCCTCGAGCCCTTGGGGGGAAGGTTTTTCGAAATGACGAAATGACGTTTGCGAGTTCGAGTCCTCTCGGGACCGTTCTGGTTCGGCCGAGTAGGCCCGGGGAATTTCACCCCGAGCCTCTCACAGATCCGGACTTGACACTCTCGCGTCATCCGGCTCGTGCCACCGCACGAAGGCTGCCGCCTTCCGTCGAGAATTGGAGCTCCTCCTGTTGCCAGTTGGCTCGCTCCCAACGGCGATGACCTGCCCCCTTCGCTCCACGAGCATTACACCCGCTTCGGCACTACTACAGGGCAGTCCGCCCCTCTCCGCATCGGTACTTTCGGCCTCGCGGTTGGAGCCGCTTGTGCCTTGATATGGGGCTTTTCTTGTCAAGGAGTTTCGGCACGCCGGCGCACCACTGGACCCGCATAACCGAAACTCAAAGCCGCGTGGATCTTGAGCCGTCCCGAGTGCTCACGGTGTGCTGCCATCATTTTACCACTCGGCAATGGCCTGATGGCGGAGCTGTGGGGAGCATTAGCCCCCAGGCGCAATTCTTGCTTTTTTGTCGGTTGGGGCTGGGGACAACAGAGGAGGTCCTTCAGCATGTGCGATTATAGCTTGCAGTACGTTAAGTCACGTCCCGCCAAGGTTGGCGACAAACTGACAACCCATCGCTTCAATACCGGCACGATAGGGTTCGCTGCGCCGGAAGAGGCCAACACGGCGGTTTGCGTTCTTCCGGGAACGGAGCTTGCCTTTGCGGCCGCGATTAAGTACAGGCCACGCGGGTTGTTTGGCTGGGGGGCGAAAGTGGTCAATCACACGACGGCGATCTTCCGGCAAATCAACAAGCACAACCCGCATACACATCATGATGCGCTGGAATTTCCAGACGGGCAGAGGGTGTTGCTGACTGATGTGTTTGAAGGTCAGGAAGCAACGGTGCTCCAGCTTCCAGCACAACCGGCTACCGCAGCCGAGGCAAAGGCTCAAGAGCGAGTCGCGCACGTCGGCTGATTCGCAACCTGCAAGAGTGTTTGGGCCGCCCTCAATTGGGCGGCCTATTTTGCGACTGGGGATACCCAACTGCGGGGGGACTGGGATCAAGCCGTAACTAGGCATGACCAAGATGACGTGGAACTGGCCCATAGGCAGCAAAATTTAAGGAGTCGAAAAATGAGCAGACCCCGACAAAACGTGTTCAATGCGACGCTATGTGCCAAAAGGCGACATCCATCACCGTATCGCCCCGCAGGTGAATGACATCAACTCACCTGAACCGCAGGTTCTCCCGCCCCAGTTCTTGGAGTGACCGGCAGCCCATCAGCTTCATGTCGCGCTCGATTTCGCTGCGCAGATTGCCGAGCGCCCTTTCCACGCCCGCCTGGCCGGCGGCGGCAAGGGCGTAGAGGTAAAAGCGCCCGCCCGAACAGGCCTTGGCGCCGAGCGAGAGCGCCTTGAGCACGTGAGTACCGCGCCTAATGCCGCCGTCGCAGATGACGTCGATCGTGTCGCCGACCGCGTCAACGATCTCCGCGAGCTGATCGAACGGGCTGCGCGAGCCGTCGAGCTGGCGCCCGCCATGGTTCGATACCATGATGGCGGTCGCGCCGATGTCGACCGCGCGCTTCGCATCGGCAACGCTCATGACCCCCTTGAGGCAGAACTGCTTGCCCCACTTGGCGCGCACCTGCTCGGCGTCGCACCAGTTCATCGATTGGTCGAGCATCGTGTTGAAGTACTCGCCCACCGAGATGGCGACGTTCGTTCCCTCCTGCACGTGATCCTTGAGCTGCGGCAGGGAGAATCTTTCCCGCGCGAAATAGTTCAACGTCCAGGCCGGATGCAGCGCGAAGCTCAGCAGGCTTGCGGGCGTCAGCCGGGGCGGCGACGTGAAGCCGGTGCGCAGGTCGCGCTCGCGGTTTCCGCCCGTGATCGTGTCGACGGTGAGCGCCAGCACGTCGAAATTCGCTGCGAGGCAGCGCTCTATCATGCTGTTGGTGAGCCCGCGGTCCTTGTGGAAATAGAGCTGGAACATCTTGGGCGTGCTGATTGCGGCGCCGATCTCTTCAACGCTCACGGTGCCCAGGGAAGACACGCCGAACATAGTGGCGAATTTCTCGGCCGCCTTTGCCACCGCGCGCTCGCCGTCGTGGTGGAACAGCCGTTGCAGCGCGGTCGGCGAGCAAAACAGCGGGATCGCGAGCCGCTGGCCCATGATCGTCGTCGACATGTCGATGGTCTCGACGCCGGCAAGCACGCTCGGCACCAGGTCGCAGCGCTCGTAGGTTTCCGTGTTGCGGCGGTAAGTGACCTCGTCGTCCGCCGCACCGTCGATGTAATGGAAGATCGGCGCCGGCAGCCGCCGGCGCGCCATCGCGCGGAAGTCATTCACGTTGCTGCACTGATGCAGGCGCATGGCGTCAAGGGCCTGGGGCAAATGCTAGCCCCACGATACAGCTTGCCGAACAGGATTGCCGAAAGTAAACTCACTATACGGTATACTTTGTTACAGACCTCGGATGCCGAGATCCCGGGACCAGACCAGGTTGCGCATTCTACAAGCAGCCTACAGGCTTTTCCGCCAGAGGGGGTTCACGCGCGTCAACGTCGACGAGACCGCTGCCGCGGCCGACGTCACCAAGCGCACGCTCTACAGCCACTTCGAGAGCAAGGACGCCCTGCTGGCAGAAGTGCTGAGAGCGCAGCACGAGCAGGCGTTCTCCGAGTTTCAAACTA
>CAWJDY010000003.1:0-129549 GCA_963841705.1 uncultured Alphaproteobacteria bacterium | reverse complement strand
TTCTCGTGCATCCTGATCCTCGGAACGCGGAGGGTGCGAGGGCCGTTCCCGTGGGCAATCACCGTCGGCCGCCCCGGCCTGGTCGGAGCTATGCCAGTTCGAGGCATTATCGCGATGCTGACAGTCGAGCGTGCTGATCCGAGGCGAGCCCATGCCATGCCGTTCGGCGCGCGCCTGCAGTCCGACGGCACCGTCCGCTTCCGGCTCTGGGCTCCGTCACACCAGAGAATCTTGGTTCAGCTGGATGGCCAAGCAGCCTTCGAGATGCGGGCTCGGCACGCGGGCTGGCATGAGCTCGTGACCGACCGAGCGCACGCAGGTTCGCATTATCAGTTTGTTCTTCCCGATGGCTTGCGCGTGCCGGATCCCGCCTCACGCTATCAGCCAAACGACGTTCACGGCGCGAGCGAGGTGATTGACCCGCAGGCCTATGAATGGCGCGACCTCGGCTGGCAGGGCCGGCCTTGGCATGAGGCGGTGCTGTATGAGCTGCACATCGGTTCGTTCACTGCTGCGGGCACCTTCCTCGCAGCCATGGAGAAGCTCGATCATCTGGCAAGCTTGGGTGTGACGGCGCTCGAGATCATGCCCGTCGGTGATTTTCCGGGACGGCGCAACTGGGGCTACGACGGCGTTCTGCCCTATGCGCCGGACTCCTCCTATGGCAGGTCGGAAGACTTCAAGGCCTTGATCGACGCGGCCCACGCCCGCCGCCTCATGGTCCTGCTCGATGTCGTCTACAACCATTTCGGCCCGGAGGGTGCCTATTTGCACACCATAGCGCCGGAAGTCTTTACGGAGCGCCATAAGACGCCCTGGGGCGCCGCCATCAACATGGATGGAGAAGAGGCTCGCACGGTGCGCGACTTCTTCATTCACAACGCGCTCTACTGGATCCAGGAGTTCAATCTTGACGGGTTGCGGCTCGATGCGGTGCATGCCATCGCCGACAACAGCCCCAAGCACATCCTGGAAGAATTGGCGGAGCGCGTGCGTGCTGCCGCGCCGGATCGGCATATTCATCTCGTTTTGGAGAACGAGGAGAACGAGGCGAAGCGGCTCATGCGCCGGCGCAGCGGCGCACCACGCTGGTACACGGCGCAGTGGAATGACGACGTCCATCACGTCCTGCACGTCGCAGCCACGGGCGAAACGACCGGCTACTATGCCGCGTACAAAGGCGACACCGCCAAGCTGGGCCGAGCGCTCGCGGAGGGTTTCGCCTTTCAGGGCGAGCCCATGCCATACCGCGGGCGCGCGCGCGGAGAACCCAGCGGCAGCCTGCCTCCTGCCGCGTTCATCGCGTTCATCCAAAACCACGATCAGGTTGGTAATCGAGCGTTCGGCGATCGGCTGACTGCGATTGCGCCGGCGAACGCGCTGCGGGCAATCGCGGCCGTCTATCTGCTGCTTCCCCAGATTCCCATGCTGTTCATGGGCGAAGAATGGGGAGCCACCCAACCCTTCCCGTTTTTTTGCGACTTCGGGGCGGACCTGGCAGATGCCGTTCGCAACGGCCGCCGGGAAGAATTCGCGCGCTTTCCGGAATTCCAGAACCCGGCGCTGCGCGAACGCATTCCCGACCCGCTCTCGAACGAGACCTTCGCCGCGGCCAAGCTTGCGTGGGAGGATCTCTCCCGCGACCCGCATGCCGGTTGGCTCGACTGGTATCGCCGGATCCTTGGTGTCCGACATCGCGAGCTTGTGCCGCGCCTGCCGCGTATCCGCTGCGGCGGGCGCTACGAGATCATCGGCGATGGGGCGGTTGTGGTACGCTGGGCCGTTGCGGAATCGGATGAGCAGCTGGCCCTTGCAGCCAATTTGTCAGGCGTGCGCCTGACCGGATTTCCACCCGCATGCGGATCCATTCTCTGGCATGAAGGGGATAGCGGCGAAACCTTTGGTCCGTTCGCGGTTCGTTGGTCGATTGAGCGCGTGACCGCCACAGCGGGAACCTATGCCGAGGCGCGTCAAGCGCTGCCCGGCCAATAGAAGACGCAATGACTGACCAATCCTCAAACTCAGTCGCGGCAAGAGCCGCTGCAATACCGCGCGCAACCTATCGCCTGCAGTTTCGCAAGGGCTTCGGTTTCGATCAGGCCGCCGAGCTTGCTCCCTATTTGGCGCGGCTGGGCATCAGTCACATCTATGCCTCGCCTTATCTGAAGGCGCGGCCGGGCAGTACCCACGGCTACGACATCGTCGATCACAACGCGCTCAATCCAGAGCTCGGCGATGCCGCTGCATTCAATCGCATGAATGCAGCGCTGGCAGCCAATGGATTGAAGCAGATTCTCGACTTTGTACCCAATCACATGGGGGTTGGCGGTTCCGATAACCCGCTATGGCTGGACGTGCTGGAATGGGGACAGGAGTCCACCTACGCGGGGTGGTTCGACATCGATTGGGACCCCGACCAGCGCTACCTTCATGACAAGCTGCTCGTCCCGGCCCTGGGTTCTCAGTACGGAGCCGTGCTTGAATCGGGCCAGCTCGTCCTCAAGTTCGATCCCATAGAAGGGAGCTTTGCGGTTTGGGCTTACGACACGCACAAGCTGCCGATCTGCCCGCTGCACTACAGCCGAGTCCTGGGGACCACTCACCCGGATCTGGAACGGCTTGGCGATTCGTTTGCCGGTCTGCCCGAGTGGCGACCGCAGGTCGCTCGCCGCGCCAGGGAGCTCAAGCGCGAGCTGGCCGCCCTCGCGGCGAGCTGGCCGGACATCCGCGAGGCGATCGAGGCGGCAGTGGCGCGCATCAACGGCACCCCTGGACAACTGGAAACCTGGGGCGAATTGCACAGTCTCATCGGTCTCCAGAGCTGGCGAGTTGCTCACTTCCGCGTCGCAGCCGATGACATCAACTATCGGCGCTTTTTCAACATCAATGATCTCGCCGGTCTTCGGATGGAGTTGCCCGACGTTTTCGAGCATACGCATGCACTTGTCCTGAGCCTTCCGAGCTCCGGCACGCTCGACGGGCTTCGCATCGACCATATCGATGGCCTGCTCGATCCCAAGGGCTACCTGTGGCGCTTGCGCGAGAAGGCTGGTCTGGGTTTCTATCTGATTGTCGAAAAGATCCTGGCCGCGCATGAGGCGTTACGCCCGGACTGGCCTGTTCAGGGCACGACCGGCTACGAGTTCGCGAATCTGGTCCTTGGCATCCTCATCGACCCCGCAGGCGAGCCGGGCTTCGACCAGATGTATCGCAGCTTCGCGGGAGAGCAGCGCTCCTTTGCCAACATCGTTCACGCTTGCAAGCTGCGCATCATGGCCGACGAGATGGTAAGTGAATTGAACGCGCTCGCGCGCGAGGCGGCGCGGGTGGCGCGGGAGAATCCCCGCACCGCGGACTTCACTCGCAACATTCTGCGCAGCGCTCTGCGGGAGGTGTTGGCCTGCTTCCCCGTCTATCGCACCTACATCGACCTCAACGACGCGCCGACTGCCGACGACCGGCGCGATCTGGAATGGGCTCTCGGGCAAGCGCGCAAGAACGAGCCGGAGATTGATGCGAGCGTATTCGACTTCGTGGGAGCGCTGTTATCGGGCGATCTGGTGGCACAGCCGCGCAGCGGGTTCAGCCGGCACAAGGCGCTGCGCTGCGCGATGAAACTGCAGCAATACAGCGGGCCGGTCATGGCCAAGAGTCTCGAGGATACCGCCTTCTATCGCTACAACCGTTTCATTGCGCTCAACGAGGTCGGCGGCCAGCCCGACCGATTCGGGATCTCCCTCTCTGCATTCCACAAGGCCAACGCACGACGTGCCGGGCACTGGCCGGATACCATGCTCGGCACCTCCACACATGACACCAAGCGCGGGGAGGACACCCGCGCGCGGCTCGCGGTCCTGTCCGAGATGCCGGGGGAATGGGCGCGCAATGTGGAAGGCTGGAGCCGGATCCTGCGCGCGCGCCGCGGCGATGCGAGCAGCGATGCGCCGCCGGACCGAAACGACGAATATCTATTGTATCAGATGCTGGTCGGCTCCTGGCCGATCGAGCTCATGCAGGCCTCGCCTGATGCTGCGGCGCTCGCGACCTACGCCGAGCGGGTCAGGGGCGCACTGACCAAGTCTGTGCGCGAAGCCAAGACGCACACGACCTGGGCCGCTCCCAATGCGGCATACGAGAGTGCCATGCTCGATTTTGCCGCACTTGCGCTTGAGCCCGAGCATTCCAGCAGTTTTCGTGCAGCTTTCCTGCCCTTCGTGGAGCGGGTGGCGTGGTGGGGCGCCCACAATACCCTGGTCCAGACGGTTCTGAAGCTTACCCTGCCGGGAGTGCCCGACATCTACCAGGGTGCCGAGCTCTGGGATTTCAGCCTGGTTGACCCGGACAATCGCCGAGCGGTCGATTATGAGCACCGTGCAAAGGTCCTCCACGAGCTTGAGAAAACATTTCAGGCAAATGGACCGAGCAGCCTGGAAAATCTTTTCAGCAATTGGCGGGATGGGCGCTTCAAGATGGCGGCCATAGCCGCGGTCCTGAGATTCCGTCGCGACAATCCCGATGTCTTCGCGAGCGGCGATTACCAGCCCGTCGTCGTCGACGGAGAAGAAGCGGATGAGGTCTGCGCGTTCTGCCGCGCCAGCGCCAGCGGTTCCATGCTTGTCGCGACCTCTCGTTTTCCTACCCGCCGCCGGAACGCGACAGGTCCAAATGCAAGCTTGAAGCTGCCGAGGACTCTCTCAGGCCGGCGCTGGCGCAACCTCCTGGGCGGAGAGGAAGGTGAATCCCTTCCGCCAAAGCTTGCAACGGCGGAGCTGCTGAAACTTCCGGCGGCTGTAGTGGTGACGATGTAGATGGTGTAACGGGCCGGCCGGCCAGGTCGCCAGCCGCTAGCTCGCTACGGCGCTATGGATGGCGCGCTCGCTCGCGGCTTGCGACTTGGAGTTGCGGCAGGCTGGTCGTCCCTCAAACTGATGGTGTCAGTGATTCGGAGTCCGGCAATCCCGCCTGCTCCAAGCATCATCGAGGGACGACCATGGACTATTATGCAGGAATTGACGTGTCATTGGAACAGTCAAGCGTATGCGTGTTGGACGCTGGCGGCAAGATCGTTCGCGAGGCGAAGGTCGCGAGTGAGCCGGAGGCGCTGATTGCGTGGTTTGGCAATCTCGGTCTTGCGATGACGCGGATCGGGCTGGAGGCGGGGCCTCTGTCGCAATGGCTGTTTGCGGCGATGAAGCAAGCCGGTCTGGCGGTCGAGCTGTTGGAGACCCGGCACGTGCGCAATGCGTTCAAGACGATGCCGGTGAAGACCGACCGCAAGGACGCGCGCGGGATTGCCGAGCTGATGCGGATGGGCTGGTTCCGGCCGGTACATTGCAAATCGATATCTGCGCAAGAGACGCGTGCGATCCTGACCACGCGCAGCCTGATCGAAGCGAAGCTGCGTGACGTTGAGATGAGCCTGCGCGGGGTGCTGCGCGGGTTCGGTCTGAAGGTCGGAAAGACCACGCCGACCAATTTTGCCGAACGGATCAAGCAGCTGGTCAGCGAGCATGCGAATTTGCAAGTCATCGCTGATGCGTTGTTAGCTGTACGCGAAGTGCTGTTGCGTGAGTTCAGGAGTTTTGAGAAGCGTGTACGGACGATGGCGCGACACGACGAGCGGACCAGGCTGCTGATGACCACGACCGGCGTAGGGGCGGTCATCTCACTGACATATGCGGCTGCAATCGACGATCCCGCACGTTTCAAGAACTCGAAAAAGGTCGGCGCCCATTATGGGATCACGCCGAAGAGATATCAGTCGGGCGAAATCGATTACGCCGGCAGGATCTCGAAGATCGGCGACAAGAGCGTGCGCACCGCGCTCTATCAGGCCGCGCACATCATTCTCACGCGCCCGGTGAAGGCCTCGGCACTCAAGACCTGGGCCATGCAGCTGGCCAAGCGCATCGGCATGGCGAAGGCGAAAGTGGCGCTCGCACGCAAGCTTGCGGTGATCATGCATCGGATGCTGGTCGACGGAAAACCGTTCGACCACAAACTGGCTAACCAGGCCGCGGCGGCATGAGCGCGATCGCCCCAATCGGAGCTGAGTTCGAGCAACTTAATGCAGACAAGCTGAGAAGGAGAGATTAAGAGTTTCGGGCGGGTTCGATACCAGCCTTCCCGAAGCGAAGTCCCCTCGCCGGGGACGAGGATAAGGTCAGTCCGCACCCACCCATGTGGCTCTATGACCACGCATCTGTAGATCGGACGACCTATCCTTTGCGAATTCCATCTGGTGGCGGCCTTGCGCCGACCCCGTACAGAAGCGAGTGCCCGGCGAGAAGGACGTCGCAAAACGAGGGTTGACCCCGACCGGCCCGTTACAGAAGGGTGGGTTAGCCGCACAGGTCAGCTGCATCAGCAGCCGACCTGTGCGGCGTAACCCACCGCGCAACGCGCTCGTGCGTCGTGTGCAGGATTGGCCGTATTCAACATTTCATCGAGACGTACGCGCCGGCATTTTCCCTCTCGATCGGGCCGGCGAGACTGAGGTGGTCGGCGAGTTTGGAGAGCGTGCCTGACGCTGACGGGCGGATTACTCCCTTGGCGTGCGGTGGGTTACGCCGTACAAGTCGGCTGCAAGCCGACTTGTACGGCTAACCCACCCTACAATCTATGTGAGCAAATCACAGCCGCACGCGCCGCAGCCGCAGCGCATTGGCCACGACGCTGACGGAGGAGAGCGACATTGCGGCGGCGGCAATCACCGGCGACAGCAGGATTCCAAACAACGGGTAGAGCGCACCGGCAGCGATCGGAACGCCTGCCGCGTTGTAGATGAAGGCGAGAAACAGATTCTGCCGGATGTTGCTCATGGTCGCTTGCGAGAGCCGGCGGGCGCGCACGATGCCGGTCAGATCGCCTTTGAGCAAGGTGATGCCCGCGCTCTCCATGGCCACATCGGTTCCCGTGCCCATGGCAATGCCGACATCGGCTGCCGCGAGCGCGAGAGCATCGTTGACGCCGTCACCGGCCATTGCGACCACGTGATCCTGGCGGCGCAGCCTCTCGACCACTGCGCTCTTGGCTTGCGGGAGTACCTCGGATTCCACCCGTGCGATGCCGAGCCGCCGCGCAACCGCGAGCGCCGTCGTCCGGTTGTCGCCCGTGAGCATCACGACGCGCACGCGTTCCCGAGCCAAGGCCGCCAATGCCTCAGGCGTGGTGCCTTTGATCGGATCCGCGATCGCGATCACGCCGAGGACACGGGGGCCAGCGGCGACGAAGACCGCCGTGGCGCCGTCCTGCCGCAGCCGGTCGGCTTCGGTCTCGAATGCGGCCGGATCGATGCCGAACTCTTTCAGCAAGCTTGCGCTGCCGAGGCTGACCCGCTCTCCCTTGACCACTCCAATCACCCCCCTGCCGGAAGGCGATTCGAACTCGGACACCTCTGTGAGCACCAGTCCGCGTTCCTGTGCGGCGGCCACAAGGGCCATGGCCAGGGGATGCTCGCTCGCCTTCTCCACGCTCGCCGCGAGGCGCAGGATTTCGTTTTCTTCGTATCCGGGGCTGGTCACTATCGCGACCACTTTCGGCTTGCCCTCGGTAAGCGTGCCGGTTTTGTCGACAACCAACGTGTCTATCTTTTCCAAACGCTCCAGCGCCTCGGCGTTCTTGATCAGCACGCCTGCCTGGGCGCCGCGTCCGATCCCGACCATGATCGACATCGGAGTGGCCAACCCCAGTGCACAGGGACATGCAATGATCAGCACGGTGACGGCGGCGACGAGTCCATAGGCATAGCGCGGCTCCGGTCCGAACAGCGCCCAGGCGCCAAAGGCGAGCATTGCAACGCCGATCACGGCAGGCACGAACCAGCCGGAGACCTGATCCGCCAGTCTTTGAATGGGCGCGCGCGAGCGCTGGGCCGCAGCCACCATCTGCACGATCTGCGCGAGCATGGTGTCGCGGCCGACTTTCATCGCGCGGATCATGATACTGCCGCTGGCGTTAATCGTTCCGGCGATGACGTTCGCGCCCGCTTCTTTCGCCACCGGCATGGATTCGCCGGTTACCAGGGATTCATCGACGGACGAGCGGCCTTCGATCACCTGCCCGTCCACAGGCACCTTCTCGCCCGGACGCAGGCGCAGGCGATCGCCCACCGCGATCATGTCGACGGCAACCTCCTCCTCGCTCTCATCCGGTCGAGCTCGGCGCGCGGTCTTGGGCGCAAGATCGAGCAGCGCGCGGATGGCCCCTGAGGTCTGCTCGCGCGCGCGCAGTTCCAGCACCTGGCCCAGCAGCACAAGGACGGTGATCACGGCAGCGGCTTCGAAATAGACGGCGACGGCGCCGTCGGCACCGCGGAAGCCCGGCGGGAAAAGCTCGGGGAAGAGAACTGCAAACACGCTGTAGAGCCAAGCCACCCCGATGCCCATCGCTATCAGGGTGAACATGTTGAGATTGCGGGTGAGCAGAGATTTCCAGGCTCGAACGAAGAAGGGCCAGCCGCCCCAAAGTACGACCGGAGTTGCCAGCCCGAGCTCAATCCAATGCGACCAGCTCGCGGCCAGCAACCGGTGAAAGCCAGCAATATGCCCACCCATTTCCAGCGCAAACACCGGGATCGCCAGCAAGAGGCTGATCCAAAACCGGCGGCGCATGTCGATGAGCTCAGCGCTCTCGCCCGATGCCGCAGTTGCGATCTCGGGCTCAAGCGCCATGCCGCAGATCGGGCAGGCTCCGGGGCCGGTCTGCCGGATCTGCGGATGCATCGGGCACGTGTAGATCGCGTCATGCGGGATGGCGGCTGTTTGTTTTTCAGAGAGCGCGCCATGCGCGCAATGCGCTCCACCGCGAGCGGGAGAAGGAGCGGCGGCGGTGCGGTGAGCGGCAACAGCCGGCGATTCCTGCCCAGGCTTGGATGCAATCTTGCTGGTCGGCCCCGAGCTCATCCCCGTGCTCCGAGTATTGCGAGATATACCTATGGGGGGTATATACGGCCCATGCGAAAGGACAGCAAGAGCTCGTGCGCGAAGCGGTTGAACCGGATCGAGGGTCAGGTACGCGGCATTGCACGCATGATCGAGAACGATCGCTACTGCATCGACGTGGTCACGCAGATTGCCGCGGTCCGCGCAGCCCTGCGGCGGCTGCAGGAGGAAGTCTTGCGCGATCATGTCGCGCATTGCGTCGAGCACGCCATCGTGTCGGGCAACAAGACCGATCAGCGCCGAAAGATCGAGGAGCTGATGAGCGTCATCGGCCGCGCCGAACGCTAGAGCATTTCCCGATTGCGCTGACGTCCACCGTCATGCGCGGGCTCGATAAATGCCCCACGTCCGCCCCATTGCAGGAGGATGCTCGCACCGGATACACTCTTTCATCTTCGCAGTGCCGTTACAGAAAGAAGTAACGGGTTACGGCATGCGACTGAGGTCAGGAGGGTGCCGTGAAACTCGCATTCTACGTCGCTGCACTTGTTCTCAGCCTCGTATCATCGGCAGCGTTGCGCGCGCAGCCGGTGATGCCGCCGTTCTATCCCGGGTTTGCAGGGCTGCCGCCGTACGAGATCGTGGCCATCGTTCGCTCTGCGGGACTTGATCCCGTGAGCCGCCCCGTGCGCCAGGGTCCGGTTTATCTGTTGCGCGCCCTCACCCCAGCGGGACAGGAAGTCCGCGTCGTGGTCGATGCCAGGATGGGGCGCATCGTCAAAGTCGCTGCCGTCGCCCCTACCGACCCCGGCGCGTTTGCCCCGCCCGCGAGCATCCCCTCCGCGCGGACAGCGCCTGACGGCAATGCTCCGGGCTCGCGCATTGCAACCATGCCGCCCGCGAGCGACGACGACACGGAGTTTGAACCGATACAGCCGAGAGCGCCCGGCGTTGTTCCGAAGCCGCCCGCGCGCACTGCTGCCAAGCCGCCGCCCCTGCCGCGGCCGCGGCCAAAGGAGGCGGCCGTTGCCGCACCTTCGGCCGGTCGCGAGCCGACGATCAGCCCCCCACCGGCCAGCACCGGTCCGAGCGCGAGCGCGGAAAACACGGCACCGTCGACCGTCGAGATCGACGAGTAACACGCAGCGCCCCAAATAAAAGCGCCCCGGAATCCGGGGCGCTCCCTCTGGTCGATCGATCTGACCGAACGCTGCTCTTCTTATTAGGCAGCTTTGGCGTCGACCACCTTCAGCTGGTTCCCGATCGGGATCTGCCGCGGCTTCTTGGCCTCCGGGATCTCGCGGACGAGATCGACGTGCAGGAGCCCGTTCTCGAGCGCGGCACCCTTGACGTGGACGTAGTCGGCCAGCTGGAAGACGCGCTCGAACGCCCGCGCCGCGATACCCTGATAGAGGATCTCGCCGGTCTTCGTCTCGTCCTTCGACTGCTTGTCGCCCTTGATCGTGAGGGTGTTTTCCTTCACCTCGATGGCAAGATCGTTTTCGCCAAAACCGGCAACCGCGACCGAGATGCGATAGGCGTTCTCGCCAGTGCGCTCGATGTTATAGGGTGGGTAGCCGGGGGCAAACTCGAAGCCGTCAAGCATCGAGAACAGCCGGTCGAAACCGACGGTAGAACGATAGAGGGGAGCTAGATCAAAAGTTCGCATGGCATTACCTCGTTGAGCGAAATGCGTCTGGTCCGCCACAGGGCCGGACCGGTTTCCTTGGTGCACAGCCCGCTTGGAGCCTGTGCAAGGCACATGTGGGAAGCCCGCCGCGCGCACACAAGGGGGACGCCCTTTACCTCCCCTCAGCGTTGAGGTGGGGGAGCACCCTGCTATAAAGCCGACCCACGCTCTGTTGCTCGGCCTTCCACAAGTTTCGTTTTCTCCCCGATCCCGGTTCCGGGTTTTCTGATCCATGACACTTGTTTCAATCCCGGCGAATCCGACGCCTGACGGTGCAGTCACGGGGATGCTGAAAACCCGCGACGGCACGGCGCTGCGGTTTGCCCGCTGGCCGCCCCCGCCGGGCCGCAAAGGCACCGTCTGCCTGTTCCAGGGCCGTGCCGAATTCATCGAGAAATATTTTGAGACGGTGCGGGACTTGCGCGCGCGCGGCTTTGCCGTTGCCACCCTCGACTGGCGCGGGCAGGGAGGCTCGGAGCGGGCGCTGCGCAACAAGCGCAAGGGCTACGTTCGCAGCTTCTCCGAGTACCAGATCGATCTTGAGACCTTCATCCACGAAGTGGTGCTGCCGGATTGCCCGCCGCCGGTCTTCGCGCTCGCCCACTCCATGGGCGCGACCGTTCTGCTGCGCGCAGCCTTCGCCGGGCACCGCTGGTTCGATCGCATGGTTTTACTTGCGCCCATGATCTCGCTTCCGGGCATGCGCCGGATGCGATCGACCCGGCTGATGGTGAAGGCGTTGCGGCTCATGGGCCTCGGTCGCCTCTACGTGCCGGGTCGCGACGCCTCGATCCTCCAGAGCCGCCCCTTCGCCGGCAATCCCCTCTCCTCCGATCCGGTACGCTACGCGCGCAACGCCGCGGTGCTCGAGGCAGAGCCGTCGCTCGCAACCGGCTGGCCCACCGTGGCGTGGGCGAATGCGGCCTTCCGGGCGATGTACGAAATGCTGCAACCATCCTATCCCGCCCGGATCCGCCAGCCGCTCCTGATCATCGCGGCCGGTCTTGATGCGATCGTCTCCACCGCCGCGATCGAGGAATTTTCCATCCGGCTGCGCGCCGGGTCGCACCTGATCGTGCCCGGGGCGCGGCACGAGCTTTTGATGGAGCAGGACCGTTTTCGCTCGCAGGCATTGGCGGCATTCGACGCCTTCGTGCCGGGCACGCCGCTGTTTGGTTGATCATGGAGACGCCCGAAGTCCCGCCGGACTTGTAGATGGTGTAACGGGCCGGCCGGCCCGTTACACCATCTACGTGCTCTTTTTCAGCAGGTCGAGCGCGGCGGCGTGCACGCGTTCGTCTCCTGACGCGACAATACGGCCACCGGAAAGAGGGGACGTTCCTTCCCACGTCGTTATCACCCCGCCGGCGCCGACGATGATGGGCATCAGGGGGAGCACGTCATAGGGCTTGAGCTCGGTTTCGATGACCAGGTCGACGTGGCCGGCAGCGAGCACGCAATAGGCGTAGCAATCCCCGCCATAGCGGGAGAGCCGCACCAGCTCTTCCACCGCCGCGAAGCGCGCGCGGTCCTTTTTGTTCATCAACAGCGGGCTGGTTGTAAACAACACCGCATCCGCGAGCGCGCTGCACGCGCGTGTGCGCAGGTTGCGCTTGCCGGCAGGACCGCGGTAGTGCGCCCTTGCCCCATCGCCGAAAAACCGTTCTCCGATGAAGGGCTGGTTCATCATGCCGAAAACTGGCTCTCCCTCGCGCAACAGCCCGATGAGGGTGCCCCAGGCCAGCATCCCGGCAATGAAGGACTTGGTGCCGTCGATCGGGTCGAGCACCCACACATATTCGGCCTTGGTACGCTCGTTGCCGAACTCCTCGCCGATGATGCCGTGGCCGGGAAAGGTGCGGTGGATGAGGTTGCGCATCGCCGTTTCCGCCGCGTGGTCGGCGGCGGTCACTGGATCGAAGCTCCCAAACCGCCCTTTGTCCGATATGTTAAGCGCTGTGCGAAAAAACGGCAGTATGGTCTCTCCCGAGACCGTAGCGAGCTGATCGACGAAAGCTGAAAAATCGACTGCAGTCATAGCTGCCGGTTCTGGGAGGCCGCCATTCGACCTATCGGAGACAGCCGCGTTCGGCAACAGCGGTGAGGGACGCCTTCATGACTGCTCGGGGCAGCATCGGCTCCTCGGCGGCGGCCGTTGCGCTCGTCGCCATGCTCATCGCGAACTACATCGTGAGTCAGTTCCTGCGCAATTCCATCGGTGTCATTGCACCTAACCTGGCGCAGGAGCTTGCACGCCCGCCCGGATCGGGCTGCTGTCGAGCATGTTCTTTTTCTTGTTTGCCGCCATCCAGATTCCGCTGGGCATGGCGCTCGATCGTTTCGGCCCCAGGATATGTCTTACCGCCGGGGCAGCCGTCACCGTGCTCGGCTGCATCGCGTTTGCCGCCGCCGCAACGCCGTCGGGACTGATCGCAGCGCGCGCCTTGATGGGATTGGGGACCGCCGGCGCGCTGGTCGGCGCGCTTACGGTCTACGCGCGCCGGTTTCCTGCCCATCGCTTTGCGACGCTGACAGGGCTCCAGGTCGGCGTAGGCACCCTCGGCGCCTTGATCGCAACCGCGCCCCTCGGTTTCGCCGCGGCCGCCATAGGCTGGCGCGAGAGCTTCCTTGTGGTCGCGGCATTTGCCCTGAGCGTGGGTTGTTTCATCCCGCTGGTGCTGAGGAAGGACGGGCCCCATCACCGCCGCGCCGAATCGATGCGCGAAAGCCTCGTCGGCTGGTTGCGGTCATGCGCACGGCCTCGATCGGGCGCCTGTTCGCGATGAGCCTCGTGGTCTATTCGAGCTTCGGTCTCGTCGCGGGGCTGTGGGGCGGCCCCTATCTCGCACACGTTTATGGTTATGGCCTCGAGCAGCGCGGCGGCTTTCTGCTGGTCTCGGTCATCGGGCACATCATCGGAAACATGGCCTGGGGCCCGATGGATCGCCTGCTCGGAAGCTACAAGACCCCCGCTCTCATGGGCGCGGGGATAACCGCTGCGACGCTCGCATACCTCGCCATCGTTGGAACGCTCTCGCCGACGGCGCTCGCGCTGTGGTTTGCCGTATTGGGGTTTGCCGCCGCATTTGGTCCGCTGGTGATTGGCCACGCCAAATCGTTGTGCGCTCCGGACCAGGTCGGGCGCGGACTCACCGTCTTCAATATGGGGACAATGGGCGGGACTTTTCTGACCCAGGCGATCAGCGGATTCGTCATCGGGCTTTTCCCGGCGGCTGCGGATGGCAGCTATGAGCTTGCTGCCTATCGCGCGGTATTCGCCCTTCAGGCAGGCCTCATCCTTTTGGTTTCGTTAATCTATTTTGGATCACGCGACCCGCTCAAAAAGCTGTGAATATCCCGCCTGCCGAGAGAAGAGGCATGCTGCTCGCTTTTGCGCCTTGTTTCTTGTGCGGTGCGGTGCCATGTTGTTGCGGTGCGGTAGCGCTGGCGCGTTACCGCCGCCCTCCTTGGGCGTTTCCTCCCTAAACTGGCCGCTTGCACTTGCGAGCGGCCTTTTTTTATTCCGCCGCCGCGCGGTAGGGCTGAAGCTCCTGCAAGGGAAGAACGGCAATCCGCTCGGCCAGGGTCTCGAGATCAGCAGCAACCCGGTTGAAGGTCGCGGAGCGCTCGAATCGCCGCTCGTCCATGTAGGTTGCGCGGTTAAGCTCGAGCTGGATGGCGTGGAGGCCCGCAGCCGGATTGCCGTAGTGCTCGGTGATGAAGCCTCCAGCATACGGCTTGTTGCGGCTGACCGAATAGCCCAGCGCGCGCAACGTCTCCTCGGCACAGTCTATGACAGGGGCGGCGCTGCTGGTGCCGTACCGGTCCCCGATGACGACATCCGAGCGCGGGCGCTCGTCCTTGGAGCCGGCCGACGACGGCATGGAGTGGCAGTCGATCAGCACCGCGGTCCCGAACTCCCGGTGCAGCCGCGTGAACAAGCGCCGCAGCGCGCGGTGATAGGGCTTATAGAGGCCCTCGATGCGGCGAATGGCATCGTCCACGGGAATGCGTTGGCTATAGATTTCTTGCGCGTCGCCCACGACGCGGGCGAGCGTGCCTAGTCCCCCGGCCACGCGCATCGACCGGGTATTGGCGAAGGACGGAAGCCGGCCGTCGAACATGCGCGGGTCGAGCTCGTATGGCTCGCGGTTCACGTCCACATAGCAGCGAGGAAAATGCGCGCGCAGCAGGGGAAAGCCCCGCCGCACCACGCCGAGCGCGAGCTCGTCCACGAAGCAGTCCTCCGAGCGGCGCAGGGTTGCGACGTCGAGCCGCGAGGCGGCGAGAAACGCGCGCGGATAGACGCTGCCGCTGTGGGGGGAGTTGAACAGGACTGCCCCGCGCCATTCGGTTGGTTCGAGAACTTCGAAGGGGGGGTCGAGCTCGTCTTTCAGTTCGAACATGTCCGCAACAACGGGGGCTTGGCGCGAAGGCGAGAACCCCCGGGCAGAGGCTCCCTATCGCGACAGGCACGGCATTGTCCATGGCTTCCGCCCCGCCGGTTCACTTCATATTTACCCGCCCTGCGGCTTATGCAACGGTAAGGGAGCTGCGGGAGCATCAGCTCACCCTCCCGCCGGGCTGGAAATGGCGAAGATCATCCTTGCCGAGGACGACGGCGACATGCGCCGGTTTTTGGTGCGGGCGCTGCAGAACGCCGGCTATGACGTGATCTCCTTCGACAATGGGCTTTCTGCCTATCAGCGCTTGCGCGAGGAGCCGTTTGAGCTGCTGCTGACCGACATCGTGATGCCGGAGATGGACGGCATCGAGCTCGCGCGGCGCGCCTCCGAGCTCGACCCCGACATCAAGATCATGTTCATCACCGGCTTTGCGGCGGTGGCGCTCAATTCCGATTCCAATGCGCCAAAGAATGCAAAGGTGCTCTCCAAGCCGGTGCACTTGCGCGAGCTCGTCAACGAAGTGCAAAAGATGCTCGCGGCGTGAGAGAGAGAAGGGTGGGTTAGCAAGCCCAAGTCGGCTATAGCCGACTTGGGCAATCGTTGTTTGCCGATCTCGGGTAAACCCGAGATCGGCTGCCGGCTCCACGCCGGCTCGACGTGCGTAACCCCGCCGCGTTCCCGTGAGGCTCGGGAGCTCAAGCTCAGCCCTGATGCACCCAGCGTGAGGGCTGCGTCGGAGGCGGTGCTTGCCTCGCCTCAGTCGCGGGGATATGACCAAAGTTGCCGGCGAAGCGCGGGCGCGTAGCTCAGCGGAAGAGCACTACCTTGACATGGTAGGGGTCACAGGTTCGATCCCTGTCGCGCCCACCATGCAAAATCAACGGTTTAGTCACCGTTCTCATTTCTCGGTCGCTATTGCGGTCACTGCCGAAATGCGAGGGCGAACCGCGTCGGCGGAAAACGTCCAGAATGACCCATCTGAGACATCGGCGGTGAAAATTTGCTGTGATGCACAAACAACGCTGCCCTGCCTGCAAATCCCTGTAAAGGGGGCGGGGCGACATCCAAAACCTGCAAAAAAGCGAGTGCCAGCAAGGACTTCTGCCGAAATGGCAGGATCCGGAACAGGCAAGAACAGGAAATAACAGGGAAATGACCTGCGATTCATCACCCAACGTCGCGATCACCACTCCCAGCGAAAGATGATGTAGTCGTCGTTCTCATCGGCGCGTCCCAGCTCGACCATCCGGCGAAAACCGCTCCCGCACGTCCTCGAGACTTTCGCCTGCGTCCCTCCACAGGTAATGGGTGTGCGTTTCATTGCGCCGTTCTTGCTGCGCTCTCAAGCGCTTATGCCAGGCTGGCTCCATGGGTTCAGCCTTTCCGCTCACTGTCGATGGAGCCCGCATTGTCCTCCTTTTGCGAAGCGGACGACAGCAGACGGACGATTGGCCAAACAAAAAGCCCGGCGCGGGAGTCCGGGCCGGGCTTCTCTCACAGCTTTTCTGAGATTAGCGACTCATAGCAGAGATTTGTTACAATGTCAAGATATCAAGCAGATATCAAGCAAAATTTTTGTCGGGGGGCAAACGAGTTGCTCGGTTTTCTGCCTCCTTGCAGCGATTTAAAAAGAAGCCGAAAGCAATAAACAAAAAGTCGTTGATACATTACGGGACTCATGAATAGTTGGTTATCCTCCAGAATTGCGAAGATGACGAGCGCGAGAAAGAATTTTCCCGCGCACAGGCTGTTTGGGCGCAGGAGCCGGCACGAAATCCGGTCAAGACCGCAGTGATGCTTGACCCGCGAAGTGGCACAGGAACGGAGTCGCTCACGCTCTTCAAGCTTCGGGCGTGTGTTTGGCCATGGCAAGGTCCTCCCGTTCGAGATGGTAGCTTTTGTAGGTTGTGCGGACATAGACCGGCCCCTGGCCCCGATCGCGTCCGATGCTTATGACCCATCAGCGACATTGGCTGTGCACTGCGGCAATGGTTTTGATGCCCGGTTTGAACCCTACCAAAGTACCCGTTTGAGCCGATACAATGTTGGCCCCTGAGCTTGGGTGCGGCAATGCGGCGACGTGATTTCATTAGCCTTCTCGGCGGCGCGGCGGGGTGGCCGCTCGCCGCGCGCGCGCAGCAGAACCAGCGCCCGGTGATCAACCAGGCATGACGGCCCACGCAGGGTAACGACCGCCCCGCGGGCACCACCCCCGTCGATCTCGCAAGGTGATTGAATGGGGCGACCGTCAGCAGACGAGCGACCCAACCGAGTGGTTCATAACCTTGAGCCCAGCCTACGATCGCCCAGCCTCGCCTTCTCTCTTGTTCTTGGAGTTATTGCTTTCCTAAGTGTGATTGTCATGTCCTTGTCGACGAAGGCGCAGTTGTCGACAAAACTGTCGGTGATCGGAGTACTGTCGCCTTTCATCGACGCGGACAGCACGTTTCTACCTCAACGGCGGCATGGTAACATTGCTGCCATCAATCTCCAAATCCTTGCCCGTGCGACCAATCCACCAGCCGGTCACGTGTGTGACTGCCCGAGACGCGCTGACTAATTTTTAAAACGAGGGGGCTTTTGAGCAGCTCAGAATGCGGGCATCGATTTGACGTTTCGAAGCAGACGCAGACTTGCCTTTTACCGCATCACAATTGGCCCTGCCTTTGAGTGAATTTCGCTTTTTGCCCAGCCGCGGCTACTTTCGTTATGGCAACTTGCGGCCCAAAGCTAACCCAGCGGCATGTCCGCAGCTGGCGAAAGCTGACATGCGCTGACGAGGGGTTCGGGTTATGACCCATCTCGGAAGTGGAGTGTGCATCGCAGCAGTCGAGGATGATTGCCTGATCGGTTAGGCGATGAATTCGGGAACCGTCTTCGCCGGAACCGATAGATTCACCCGCGCAGACCGGGAGAAGCGTAGCCGTTTGCGGGTGCGCGCACGACCGCCTTAGTGCCGACATGAGTGCCTTCACCCAGCCTCGTGCGCGCGACGCGCACGGGATTAAGGAGCATCTGATGCGAATGGGGCGAGTTGCCGAGGCGCATGTCCGCGCGTACCACACGCTCAAGGCGCGGGCCGAATATGCTGTCGTCACGGCACTCGGCCGACCCGACGGAGGCCCGATAGAGTTGGGGACGAAAATGTGCCACGGGCTTTATTCCGCCTTGATGCCGGCCGCCTTGACGATTGGCCACCATTTCCCGATCTCCGCCCTTTGCAAGGCCGCAGCTGATGGTTCTGGTGGCGCTCGCCGTCTCCGTGCCAGCGGTCATCACGAGCCTTATCCTAGGCTATCAGCTCGATCGCCAGGCTCGCATGCTGTTCGCCAATGGCCTTGCGGCAAATCTCGAGACTTTCTCGCTCATTCTGCAGGAGATCCAGACGAATTCATTCGAGGGACTCACCCGCACCGCTGCGGACAACACTCTCCAGGTGACCCTCGATCTCGACATCCGGCCGCAACTGACGAAATATCTCGAGACCCAGCGCCAGGTTCTGCGCATGACCTTCCTGGGGGTTTATAGCCGGGAGTCCCACTCCATTGCATTCTCCGGAAGCGAGCCGGACAAGCACGAAGGGCAGTGGCGGCTCGCAACGGCGGGCGCAGGCGAAGGCGGCGCCCAATGCGTCGTTACGCGCGAGGTCGATCAGCAGCTCGTTTCCTGCGGCGGCACTGTCTATCTCGTCTCTGTCGTGCCGATCGTGCGGTCGCAGGATGCCAATCTTGGCGATGCGACGACAAGGCCTCAGACCGCCGGGTTGCTGGGCTGGCTCATGGGTGGATCGCCTCTCGCAAATCCCGCGCTTATCGCGTCGCTGCAGAGCCGCAGGATCGCCAATCCGCTTGTTTGGGTCGGCGACGATCTCATCTATCCGAAGCTGGCAAACGCCAAGGCCCTGCTCCCGGAGCGCACAGATGGGTCTGCGGCGGAATACCGAATGGATCAGACCGCTTATTTAGGTGCAGCAAAGCAGGCGACGATCGGGACGCAAACCCTGATCTACGGGGTACTCGAGCCGCTCGCGCCATTGCGCTCCACACTCCAATCCTCGGTCTTGACCGTCGTCGGAATCGGCGGGCTCACCATCATCGCGACCTTGGCCGGGGTGGCTTTCATCGCGACACGGCTGCTTTCGCCGATCCGGCAATTGCGCGAAGGCGCTGTCCGGATCGGGAGCGGTGACCTGGGCCAACGCATTGCGGTGACCACCGGCGACGAGCTGGAAACGCTGGCCGACCAGTTCAACGACATGGCCGCGAAGCTGCAGGAATCCTACGCCGACCTCGAGAAAAAGATCGACTTGCGCACGCGCGAACTGGGCCAATCCGTGGCGGAGCTGCGGGCGTTAGGCGAGGTCAGTCAAACCGTGAACTCGACGCTCGATCTCCAAACCGTCCTATCGACGATTGTCTTCAAAGCGGTCCAGCTCTCCGGCACCGAAGCGGGCGCCATCTACGGGTTCGACGCGCCGAGCCAGAAGTTTCGTTTGCGGGCCACCTACGGGATGAGCGAGGCGATGATCGCCGCGCTCACGAAACAAGGCATCGAATTCCGAGAGAGCACAATTGCTGAAGCGACGAGGCAAGGCACCCCTGTACAGATTTCGGACCTGTGCGAAGGGCCGATATCACCGCTCCACGAGATCATCGTGCGGGCAGGCTATCGGGCGCTTCTGGCGGTCCCGCTGCTTCGTCCTGACGGTATCGTCGGCGCCCTGGTCGTGCGCCGAAAGGAGCCCGGACAGTTTCCCAAGCACGCGGTGGATCTTCTGCAGACCTTCGCCGCGCAGTCGGTGGTGGCGATCCAAAATGCGCACCTATTTTCCGAGCTCGCCGCCGCGCGCGACGCTGCCGACCAAGCCAACCGGACCAAATCGAGCTTTCTCGCTAACATGTCGCACGAGTTGCGCACCCCGCTCAATGCGATCATCGGATACAGCGAAATCCTGCAGGAGAACGCCGCCGACAAGGGCGACGAAGAACCGATCGACGACTTGCAGAAGATCGAAAGCGCCGGCCGCCACCTACTGGGGCTGATCAACAACATTCTCGACCTGTCGAAGATCGAAGCCGGGAAGATGGATGTCTTCATTGAGAAAGTGGACATTCAGACCCTGATTAAGGAGGTGCTGTCGATCGTCAAGCCGCTCGCCGACAAGAGTGAAAATGTCATCGAGGTGATCTGCCCGGCCGAGATCGGGAGCTTCCGCTCCGACCAGACCAAGGTCAGGCAGTGTCTGCTCAACCTGTTAAGCAACGCCAACAAGTTCACCAACAAAGGCACATTGACCCTGGCAGCGGCGCGCGAAGACGATACCTGGATCTCCCTGCACGTGTCGGACAGCGGCCTCGGCATGACACAGGAACAGCTCGGCCGGCTGTTCCAGGCATTCAGTCAGGCGGATACCTCGACCACCAAGCGCTTCGGCGGCACGGGCCTCGGTCTTGCCATCACCAAACACTTCTGCACCATGCTGGGCGGCGACGTGACGGTCGAAAGCACGCCCGGCAAGGGCTCGACATTTACCATCAGGCTTCCGGATCAGGCCGTTGCTCCGGCCGCGGTGGCGTCGGCTGTGCCAAACGCGGTGGCGGCGGACGGGCGCGCGACCGTGCTCGTGGTGGACGACGATGCGACGGTGCGCAGCCTGCTCGCCAAGACGCTGGAGAAGGAGGGCTATTGCGTCATATCGGCCTGCAACGGCGTCGAGGCGCTGGCGCTCGCCCGCCAGCACACCCCGCAGGCGATCACGCTCGACGTATTGATGCCGCAGATGGATGGCTGGGGCGCGCTCAAGGAGCTCAAGGCCGACCCCGCTTTGCGCGACATCCCGGTGATCATAGTGACCGTTCTCAACGAGCGTGGCATGGCGATCCCGTTGGGAGCCGCGGATTTTATGACGAAACCGATAGATCGACAGCGTTTGACCGCGATCCTGCGAGACCATTGCAAAAGTCTAAGCATCGCCTCGATCCTGGTCGTCGAAGACGATGGGCCCACCCGCGAGGGGCTCTGTCGGTTGCTGGCGAGCCTGGGATATACGGCTTATGCGGCGGTCAATGGGCGGAGCGGCCTGGACTGGCTTAACAAGCATCCGACCCCCAGTCTGATCTTGCTTGACCTGATGATGCCGGAGATGGACGGCTTCGAGTTTCTTCGGGAGCTGCGGAAACGACCCGCGCTTGCGGATGTCCCGGTCATTGTAGTGACGGCGAAGGAGCTTAGCACAGAGGATGTCCGCAACCTGAGCGGTCAGACCGATCGGATCATCGCTAAAGACCAAGCCTATCTTAACGAGGTGGCCATCGCCGTGCGCGGGCGCCTGGCGCGACGATCCGCCCGAGAAGCGGAGCGCGTCGCCAACTGAAGAGCGAGCTGAACGGGAAAACGCATGGCAAGGATTCTGTTGGTTGAGGACAATGACATGAACCGCGACATGCTCTCGCGCCGCCTCATACGCAACGGATATGAGGTCTGCCTTGCAGTGGACGGGCAACAGGGCGCCGATATGGCGGTCTCGGAGCGGCCGGACCTCATCCTGATGGACATGAGCCTGCCGGTGATCGACGGCTGGGAGGCAACTCGTCGGATCAAGGCCAACGATGCCACGCGACAGATCCCGGTCATCGCGCTGACCGCGCACGCGATGGCTGGCGATCGCGAGAAGGCAATGGAAGTAGGCTGCGAAGACTACGACACCAAACCCGTCGAAATTTCGCGCCTGCTTGGCAAGATTGCGGCCTTACTTGCGCCCAAGATGGCCTAAGCGGTTAGTGCGGGTGCCGGGGGCGTTGAATAGGGAGGTAGGGCTACGACTAATCTCACTGACTATGGTGCCAAGCGCCGAACGGAGCGGGCGCTCGTTGCCTACGTTCGGCAGGAATTGAGCGCACCGGCGATGGCCATCTTGGGCTATGCCGAAATGTTGATGGACGACGCGGTGCAAGCAGGCCGTGTGCAGTTCACCGATGATCTCCAGCGCATCCTCGATGCCGGTCGCACTCTCCATCGCCTCATATTGAGCCTGCTCGATCCAGCGACCATTCACCGGACCGATGGCAGTGCGGACCAGGCGCAGTTCCGCCGGACTCTGCGCCATGACCTGCGCACACCAATCAACGCGATCAAGGGATACGGGGAAATGCTGCGCGAGGACGCGGCAGCTGGGAGCACTGAAACGTTCGTTGCCGATCTCGACAAGCTTCTCAAAGAATCAACCCTGTTCCTCGACCGGATCGAAGGTCTAGTGACGTTCTCCGGCGGGGATGCTCCGCCGTGGGAGGGGGCTGCTCGCACCGCCGACGGGACTGGCGCACAAACGGGCATGGTCGAGGGCCTGCTCAAGGCGGTCCGGCCCGTAGCGGCCAATGAAGCAGACCTTCGCGCGGTAAGACCCAGCCGGATTCTGGTGGTGGACGATAACGAATCGAACCGGAACCTTCTGTCCCGCCGCCTGGAGCGCCAGGGTCATACGGTGCTGCAGGGGAAGGACGGCGCAAGCGCGCTCGCCCTGGTCAAGCAAGAGGCCTTCGATCTCGTCCTGCTCGATTTGATGATGCCCGGCATCAGCGGCTATGACGTCCTCGCGAGGCTCAAGCGCGATGCACGGCACCGGGATATCCCTGTCATCATGATCTCGGCGTTGAGCGAGCTCGACTCGATCGTCCGCTGCATCGAGGCGGGCGCCGATGATTACATCACCAAGCCGTTCGACCCCACTCTCTTGCGCGCCCGCGTGGGTGCAAGTTTGGAGCGCAAGCGATTACACGATCAGGTCGTGGCGCAGGCGGTCGACTTGGCTCGACAGGCGGCTGACCTTGCTTCCTGGAATAAAACTCTCGAGCAGCGGGTGGCCGATCAGCTGGGCGAGATCGAACGCATGAGCGGCCTGAAACGCTTCCTGTCGCCGAAGGTCGCGGAGTTGATCCTCTCGTCCGGTAACGAGAATGCACTGGAGAGCCACCGCCGCGACATCACGGTGGTGTTTTGCGATCTCCGCGGCTTCACCGCCTTTACCGAGACCGCCGAGCCCGAGGAGGTCATGCGCGTTCTCCGCGATTACCACGAATGCCTCGGTGGACTCATTCACGAATTCGAGGGCACGGTGGAAAGCTTCGCGGGCGACGGCATCATGATCATGTTCAATGATCCGATACCAATTCCAGAACCGAGTCTCAGGGCGGTGAGTATGGCCGTGAGAGTGCGCGAGCGCGTCGCCGAACTTTCCGCTATTTGGAGGCAGGCTGGCCATGAGCTTGGCTTTGGAATGGGCATCGCCCGCGGTTACGCCACGCTGGGCCGAATAGGCTTTCAGGGGCGCTACGATTACGCGGCGATTGGCACAGTGACCAATCTTGCCGCACGTCTCTGCGGCGAGGCCAGGAACGGGCAAATCCTAATCGATAGCAAGGTACAAGCGTCGGTCGCGGGGGCGATTGGCACGGAACCTGCCGGCGAACTGACGCTCAAAGGCTTTCAGCGGGCGATACGGGCATTCAACGTTTCTGCGCCGCAGCCATAGAACCGGTCGCGTCCTCACTGCGCCTTGATGGTAGCGGTACGGATCGCCCTGCCCCACATCTCGATCTCATCGAACGAGCCGGTCATATTGGTCAGTCTTTCTCCAGAAAAAATTGAAGCCATCCGCAAAGCGAGATCGCGCCGCTTTGCTTGGCGCCTTCCTCTATTCGAAGCGTACACAGCGGGTGCGTGGGATGTGGGAGTGAGCCACGAAATGATGAACTTGCGGGAGCGGAGACTGTCTCTATGGTCGAACGCAACATGTGCAATGCTGCTATGCGAGGCATTGTCATCCCGCCGGGGTCAAGAGCCACATCACGCGCAAAAGGATCGCATTGGAACTTGGGATATCTCGCGTCTGGTCGTCAGTTGTTCGCGTCGGCGGTCCGTGTCGAGAAAGCGAGGAGCCGTAGCCGATGATGCACGGGCACGAGAAGTCGGACTCCGCGATAGTAGCTGTGAAGCCGGCGAACAAAGCGGAGCGACCCGCTGCGGAGCCGGCGGAGCCAAGGGCGGATGCCAAGGGGGAGCCGCGCTTGCGCACAGGCGCTGGACCGCATGCGGCAAGCATTTGCCGTTGGACCCGAGGTGGGAGCCGTATGCGGGAAGGCTGCAAGTACGGATCTGTGCGGGGAGCGCGAGGTAACCCGCGTCCCTACCGCGACGTTTGTTTGTTGCGGTGCATGAGTTTGGATTTGGCACATCGCGTCTTTCGCTGTCATGCACAAAATTTTGACGCGATCAGAGGAACTGCGGACATTGCTGCTGACAAACGCAGGCGATAGCACCATGGGAATGATCCGGCTTGGGTTGCTTCACACTATCCGCGATTGGTGGAGGACTCGCGTGCTCGGCTTGCGACCACGTGAACGGCTTCGCTGTGCGGCTGCACAATCTCGGCGACTTTTATTCGGTCGAGTATGTGGAGCTATGGCGCAGATTGCTTGAGCGGCATTCGGCTCTGCATGTTTGGGGATACACGGCGCGTTGGCAGGTAAAAGACGATCCGATTGCCGCAGCACTGCTCTCGCTCGCAAATTCTCAATGGGATCGTTGCTCCATGCGGTTCTCGAATGCGCCATTCCCGTTCGAGGCCCCTGCAACGGTTTCCGTTGAGCATCCCTATCGGGTGCCGACCGACGCGATTTTGTGTCCCGAGCAAATCGGCAAGCTCGGTGACCAAAGAATCAGATATTTATCGAAATTCACTCGCGAGCTTACTTAAGGAAGTCATCAGCCCGTCGGTCGTCATCGTCCGCGGGGCCGCAGAAGCGTGGAGCCGATCGCGATTCCCTCTTCCAACCTCCTGCGGTTTCTCTCCGATGCCAGGGCCTGTCTTGGTCAGCCTCAACGAAATCGCTGGTCCGCGGATCGTTCCGACCGAAGGGTTCGAACCGCCTGCGTTCACAGCGGCAGTCAGGCTAAGCAATGTCTCAGGTCGTCACCGTTCAGCTCGATCAATTCAAACGCGTAGCGGGCGAGCAACATGGGCCATCCGCTTTGCGGGTGCTAACTGTCAAGTCGACTGCGATCATTGCGATCGTGGCCGACGAACCAAGGAGAGACGCGATGGAGATGAGGAGACGGGACATGCTCGGGGCGGGGTGCGCTGCCGCCGCGATGACACTTACACGCACCGCGCTTGGTGGCTGGGAGCCGAGCGAGCGCTATCCCGATCCAGCCATCAAAAGTCTGGATCCGAGCTTCAACAGATATCGCCTCTTCAACGCCAGCATCGAGCGGCTCGCGACCGGCATGCGCTGGTGCGAAGGGCCGGCGTGGTTCGGCGATGCAGGCTGCCTGATCTGGAGCGACATCCCCAACAACGCACTGATGCGATGGGGGGAGGAGACCAGCGCGGTCAGCGTCTATCGCAAGCCCTCGAATCATGCCAACGGCAACACACGAGACCGCCAGGGGCGCCTCATCAGCTGCGAGCACGAGACGCGCCGCGTCACGCGCACCGAATACGATGGTTCAATCACCGTGCTGATGGATCGGTTCGAGGGCAAGCAACTCAATTCGCCTAACGACGTGTCCGTCAAGTCTGACGACTCGATCTGGTTCTCCGATCCGCCGTTCGGCATTCGCACCAATTACCAAGGCAACATCGCGCCGTCCGAGCTGCCATCCAACATCTATCGTCTCGATCCGAGGACCGGACGCGCCACAGTGGTGGATGGCACGCTCGAGTTGCCGAACGGCGTGGAGTTCTCGCCCGACGAGAGCAAATGCTACATCGAGGACAGCGGTCCGAACCCGCGCCCCATCTATGCTTATGACGTGGTCGACGACGGCACCCGCCTGGTCAACAAGCGAGTCCTGATCACTGCGGAGCCAAATGGCACGCCCGACGGCTTCCGTGTCGACATCGACGGCAACTTGTGGTGCGGCTGGGGCATGGGCAACCCTGAGCTCGATGGGGTCAAGGTGTTCAATCCCGAGGGCAAGCCGATTGGCTTCATCGCGCTGCCGGAGCGCTGCGCCAACCTCGCCTTCGGCGGGCGCAAGCGCAACCGCCTGTTCATGGCCGCGAGTCACTCCCTCTATTCGCTCTACGTGAATACGCGCGGCGCGAAGAACGCTTGAGGCACTGTCAGCCGCCGCTTCGCACATAGGCCCAGAGCAGCTTGAGGTCGTCGTCGCCGAGGCGGTCGCGCCAGGCCGGCATGGCCGGCGGCTTGCCGTCGAGCACGGCCTTGCGGAAGCGCGCGAAATCATCCTTCGGAAACTTGCGCAGGTCGAACGTGGCACCGCCGGAATTGACCATGTCGCGGCCGTGGCAGGACACGCAGTAGTCGTCGTAGACCTGTTGGCCTTGATCGCGCTCGGCCTCGGTGGCGTCGGCGTGAAGCTGCGTTGCACTGGTGAGCGCCGCCGCCGCGAGCAGGGCAAGCGTGCGGATCGCCGCAATCACCGCGATCATACCTTCTTTTGCCGCAATGCCGCCACCTGGATCGGCGGGATCCACGGCTTATCGGCCCAGGCGACGCCCTTGCGTGCGACTTGCGCGTCGATGAGATAGGGCTTGCCTTCGACCGTGTGCTTGCGCGCGCGGGCGAGCGCGGCGCGCAGCTGCGACGGGTTCTCAACCACTTCGGCGTCGACGCCGAGCCCCTTGGCAATCGCTGCCATGTTCATGTCGGGGCTACCGAGATAGTCGTGGACAAAATGGCCGGTCTCGACCATGCGGCCGCCCGGCACGTTGTTGATCACGCGCGAGTGTGGCCCGCCATAAGCGTGGTTGTTGTAGACGATGGTGATGACGGGCAGCTCGAGCCGCGCCATATTCCACAGCGCGGTCGGGCCGAAGAGGAAGGAGCCGTCACCGACCAGGCAGATCACCTGCTGGTTGGGCCGCGCCAGCTTGACCCCCGCTGCGGTGCCGACGCCGGCGCCGAGGTGTGCGCCGTAATAGTAAAACAGCTCGCGCCCGCCACTGGGGTCGAACTCGAACGAGTGCAGCGCGACCGAGCCGGCCTCGTGCACGATGATGGCATCGGGATCGGCGAACTGCGCGACTTCGAAGGTGAGGCGGTCGGCGATCATCGGACTTGCCTCCCAGTCCGGGTTGTTCGCCACCGCCGCACGGGCAACCCTCGCCCATTCGCTGAACTTGCGAACCTCGGCCGCGCGCGCCGCCGCCTTGCTCTTGAGCGCCGGCGTGAGCAATTGCTCGACCGCCGCGATCAGGTCGTCGAGTCCATAGCCGACATCGCAAACGAGCGGCACTTCGGTGAGCATCACGTTGCCCATGCTGGCGGCGTCGATGCGCATGTCGATGAATTTCGGTCCGCGCGGCACGATCGGCGCGGCGCCGTTGTGCTGCAGCTTGTTGCCGACATTGATGACCACGTCGGCGTCCTTGGGGTAAGCCAGCGAGTTTAGCGTGCTGGCGGGCAGGTTGCCGACCCAGAGCGGATGCTTCTCCGGGAAATTAGCATAGAGCTGGCGCGCCTGCGTCACCGGCATACCGAGCATTTCGGCGAGCTTGACCGCCTTTGCCGCCGCCTTCGCCCGGCAGATTTCGTCGCCAACAATCAGCACGGGCGTGCGCGCCTCGACCAAGAGCTTCGCGGCGCGCTCGATCTCCCCGGGATTGGGGCGCACGCGCATACGCGGGTCGACCAGATCCTGGGCGATGATCTCGGTGCGCACGCGCTCGTCGTTGTAGTCGGAATGCCAGGAAATGTAGGCGGGGCCGAAGGGCGGGGTCCACGCCGCCTTGAAACCGTGCCGTACCGTCTCCGGGATCATGTCAGGGCGGCGCGCGAGCCAAGTGTATTTGGTGATCGGCTGGAGGATCTGCTCCTGGTTGGCGACTTCCTCGAAGCCGTCGCGTCCGGCGCGGCGCGTCTGGTCGGTGCGGTAGGAGTAGACGACCAACGGCGTCTGCTCCTTGAAGGCGTTGTAGATCTGGCCGATCGCGTTGGCCATGCCGACCACCCCCGCCTGCATCACGATCGCCGGCTCCCCGGACGCCTTGATGTAGCCGGCGGCCATGGCAGCGCCGGGCCCCTCATGCGGCGTGAGGATGTATTTGAGCTGCGGCCGATCGACCAGCGCCTCGTAGAACTGCGCGTCCTCGCTCGCGGAATTGCCGAACACGTATTTCACGCCGCAGGCGATGAGCTGCTCGGCAAAGCATGCGCCGCCTCGGCCCTGGAATGGCTTCACCCCGGCCAAGGCGGCAGCCGCCGATGTCGCTCCTTGCCCGGCGCTCGCGGCCGCGGCCGGCACCGCCGGCATGGGTCGCACCGGCTGCAGCCCGACGTCCTCCGCGTAGCTCACCGATGTGACCGAGCTCAGGACCGACTGTGCGGCGGTCGCGGTGATGCCGAGCTTGGTCAGGCCGCCGACGAAGCCGCGCCGCGAAATTCCCTTCGATAGATACCGGGCAACGAGCTCTCGCATTTGTCGGCTCCCTTGCGGTCGTGCGCGCACATCATTTCGATTGGTTCGAGGGCTTGTCGGTTGAAACCTTCGGCCCGAGCTCGCTGCCGAGATAGTCGGCCATCAGATTGATCTCCTCGCCGGTCCACAATCCGCCACGCCCGACCATGCGGTAGATCGCGGCTTCCCATCCGCGGCGATCCTGCCGCTGGTCGCGGAACATCGCGTCGGTGTGGCACTGGAAGCACTTGTTCATCACCACGCTGCGGCCAGGATGCTGCACGCCACCTTGCTGGGCATTCTCCTGTGCGGCAGCCCCCACCGTGAGCAGCAGGAGGAGCGCGCAGGCGAGCACGCCACCAACCCTTCCCCAGCGCGTCATCGCGTCGCTCTCCATTGCTTCCCGTGCTGCCGTGTTTGGCGGCACGAAATGTGGGTGCATGGCCAGTTGCATGCCGCTGCCCTGGCCAGGAAGTCCTCAGCATAACGGATTGGCGAGGATCCGTCAGGGCTCGCTGCGCTGCGGGATTACGAGCCGCCTCATGTCGACTTGGGGCTAAATTTCACGCTTCACTCCATGAACTGCAGATGAGCGTCTCGCCCACGCAGTTCGGCGAGATAGCCACTGATCAAACCGAATTCGGTGCTGAACTCCATTTGCACCGGGACAATCAGATCGCTTGGCAGCAGCCGCGCATACCAAAGCGTGCCCGCATAGGCTCCTTCGCTCCGGCCACGGTGATCCAGAAAGCCGGCGATTGCCTCGCGGCGCATGCGGCAGACTTGAGTCGCACCGGCAAAACCACCTCCACCGCTCGTCGGTATCATCTCGGGCGCCGCGTCGGTGAAGTGAAGATTATAACGACGTAATCCGTCATAAACGGAGACAACAAGCGCACATGACCCGCGAGAGGCGAGCTGCCGCTCCATCATAAAAAGGGCGCTGAGCTGATCAACGGTGCCGCGCATCAGCGCCGGAGTAACCGGCGCACGCGTTTCGCCCGGTGGCATCGACTCGCCCGTCACCGTGCCGTCGGCGCCGTAGTCGACTTGGTTATAAGTATGGACCCCATTGCGGTGCACCTCGCCGCGATAGGCTTGTGGGCGTACCGTCCCAGTGGTGAGGCGCCCACGCACCTCCGAGTGGCTGGCGAGACTGACGAAGGCGGCGGCGATCCCACGGCTCTCGACGTCGGTCGTGATCGCGTACCGGTCGGCCGCTTCCTCCACGGTGGTGCGGTTGGTCGCCACGTGGACCCCAAGGGCGCCAAACATTTCGATGCGCATCTCGATGCGATCGGAATCAGCAGCGCGCGCGGCACTCAAGATAACCAGCAACAAAGCGCTCGACGCGGCGCGCCTAAACATACTACATGCTTGGTCGTATGACGGTTCTTGATGCGAGCAGCCTTAAAGCAAAATCGAAGGCGTCAAACGACGCTTCCCAAGGGCGGAGCGCGCCCATGTGCACCGCCAGCAGGCGGCTGAAGGTGACAGGGCGCGCCGCCACCGCTCGCAAAGCACGTCGGCGAAATCCATCGCTGCTATCCATTAGAAGCAACAGCCGCTCCATCAGGCGCGGCATGCGGGCAATGCGGCGGTGGCTCATTTCGTAAGTACTAAGATCTCCGGCAGCGAGGGCAGCGCCAAGTGAATTTGCCTGGCGAAACGCCAGCGCGAGCCCTTCGCCGGTAACCGCATCAAGGGTTCCGGATGCGTCTCCTACCAACGCAATCCGGCCTCGAGTGACGGCGGTCAATTTGGTGGACATCGAAATCGCGCCGCGCTGCGACCCCATTGGCTCTGCGCGCCCAAGGCGCTTCGCAAGCTGTGGAAACAAGGTTGCAATATCGGTGATACGCGCGTCCTTTGCGCTGCCAACAATCGCTATGCACACCTCCTCTGGTCCTACCGGCGTGACATAAGCCTGGCAATGCTTGTGCCAGTATACCTCCACAAGATCGGTCCACGGTCGCACGCGAAAATGCTGACGCAATCCCATCCGTCGCATGCGCTTCCAGGCCGGCAGCAGGCCGGCCCATTGGCGGACCCGGGAATGGAACCCGTCCGCCCCGATGATCCATCGGCATCGCACCGTTTGGCCGCCGACCTTGACCCCGCAAGGATCGAGAGCATCTACCCGTGCTTGCCAATACGTCATCACCCCTGCATTCTCCGCACATTCCACGAGGAGCTGATGCAGCAACGTCCGCCGCAAACCCAGGCCGGCGTGATGAGGAAAAAACGCCTCCGCTTCGAGCTCATTGTCCACAAAGCGTATGCCCCGAAAGGGCAACCCATGCCCCCGGCCCAGCTCGACGCCGATCCGTCGCAATGCCGCGACCCCCTCGGGCATCAGGCCTTCACCACAAGCCTTATCGATCGCAGGGTGAGCTCGATCGGCAACAACAACCTCAAAGCCGTTGCGGCGGGCTGCCATTGCCGCAGCGAGTCCTGCCGGCCCGCCCCCGACCACGAAGACGTCGGTGTCGGCGGGCAAGCTCACGTTCACCACCGCAGCAGGATCATTTCCGAGCAGAAACCTGGGCCCATTGCCAACAGTACGCCATAGGTCCCGGGTAGCGGCGGATGGCTCGTCATAACGTCTTCCAGCACAAGCAGGACCGAGGCCGAGGAAAGATTGCCGAACCGCTTCAGGCAATTCCACGATCGCTCCAGATCCCGATCGCGCAGCTGAAGAGTATTCTGGATGGCCTCGAGCACCTTTGGACCACCCGTGTGGATCACCCAGGTGCCGATATCGCCACGGCTTAGCTCGTGACTGCTTAAGAATGCATCGACATCTCCGGCGAGGTTCTCGTTGATCACCTCGGGCAAGCGCGGCGACAGCACGATTCTGAACCCGTTTTCGGAAATGTCCCACCCCATGACATCTTCCGAGTTTGGATAGAACACTGAGTTGCAATCCAGAATATGCGGACCTGCAAATGTCGAAAGTAGCGGCAGGTCATTGGCTACTTTGGAGCCCGCCACGATCGCTGCCACCGCCCCATCGCCAAACAGTCCGGCTGCAATCTGGTTGGCCGTCGACAAGTCATCCCTTCGCAGCGTCAGAGAACAAAGCTCGACCGCCAGGATCGCGGCGGTGTGCCCGGGATAAGCCAGCGTGTAATCGCGCGCCCGACTGAGACCAATTGCACCGCCGGCGCAGCCAATCCCAAAAATGGGGGTGCGCTTGATGTTCGGCCGCAACCGCATACGATTGATCAACCGCGCATCCAGCGAAGGGCTTGCGATACCGGTTATCGAAACGACGAACAGCGCATTCAGATCGTGCCGCGACATTCCGGCATGATCGAGAGCTTCATCAATGGCACGGACGCCCAATTCCTCGGCTGCCTCAAGCCAGGCGGCGTTTGTTTCGCCCCATGAGGTAAACTGCGCATAGCGCTCCAGTGGAAAGGCCAAATGCCGATAATCGACCCCCATACGTGAGTGGAACCGATCGAGCAGCTCCGGATTTTGCAGCTCGCCCTCCCAGAGGTCTTTCAGCATGGCAGTGATCGCCTCTTGCGGAAATCGATGCGCGGGCATCGCGCTGCCTACGCCGGCTATCCTTGCCGTTTTCGTCTCGTTCCGCCGCCAGGTGCTTGAGATTTCATCCACGGCTCTTCGATGGGAAAAGCTTTCGCCCCTCACGTCGCTCGGATGAATTTTCCCTCGCCGATCCCTGGCTACTTTGTTTTGCGGATCACGCAAAGCAACATTGCCAAATCGCGCTGTCGCATCAATCACGGTCATATCGATCCCATCACCCGTCGCGCTATGCCAAGCGCTTCGGACCAAAAGCCGCTGGAACTGTGCATCAACTCCACGACCTGCTCGGTTGCGCAAATAAATCGTTCCAGCTGATCATCATCGACCACGAGGGGAGGAGAAACCTTCAGCACCATGAAATCGTTGCCGCAGACTTGTGTGAGTATTCGGTGTTCCCGGAACATTCGCATCGCCAGAATTTGCCCGAATATTGCCGGATGGATTTTTGCAATTGCCTCGAAGGCTATCCGCAACTTGAGTGATCGGGGTGGTCTGAATTGTACCGCGTTGAGCATTCCGAGGCCGCGGATCTCGCCCACCATCTCGAATTGCGTCAGTCGCTCATTGAGCGCGCCGCGAAGATACGCACCCGCCGCTGTTGCGCGATGGTCGAGTCGCTCGTCCTCCAGGATGTCCAGAGTTGCCAGACCGGCACGCATGGCGAGGCTGTTTTCACCAAAGGTGGAGGTATGAATCAGCGCACGTTTGAGCGAGCTGTAGACCGAGCTGCACACCGCATCCGACATCAGCACGGCACTGCACGGGATCAGCCCGCCGCTGAGCGCCTTGGCCAGAACGACCATGTCCGGTTTGACACCGAAGTGATGCGCGGCAAGGAAAGGTCCGGTCCTGTAAAGGCCGGTTTGAACCTCATCCAGAACGAAAAGCGTGTGATAGCGGCGGCAGAGGTCTTGAACGGCGGACAAGTACTCTTTTGGCGGCACCACAACGCCGGCCTCGCCCTGGATCGGTTCCAGAACGAACGCGGCAAAGGACTTAGTGGCGAGCTTGTGCTGCAGTATCTCGACATCGCCATATGGGACGAATTCCGTGCTCGGCAGCAACGATCCAAACCCTTCCCTCCAGAAGGCGTTCGACATCAAGGACAGCGCGCCGCAAGTGAGGCCATGGAAGCCCCCGGCCGCGCACAGGATGCCAGGCCGGCCCGTGTGCGCGCGGGCAAATTTGATCGCGGCCTCGATACCCTCGCTGCCTGAGCTTCCGAAGAACGCCTTGGTCAGGCGGCCGCCGGCAAGCGTGCAAAGCCTCTCAGCTAGTCTGCCCGCGAGGTCCGCGACATGATTCTGCAGCATCGCCGGCCCAGCTTTGTCGAGCTCGTCCTTGAGAGCCGCGACGACGCGGGGATGATTGTGCCCGACGTTGTGGACGCAGTATCCGGAATTGAAATCGAGAATAACTCGTCCGTCTGCAATATGAAGCTCGGCTCCGCTACAATGCACGTAGTCGACGTTCATCTGCAGAACGTCAAGCAACCTCACCCACTGCGGATTGACGTAACGCTCGTAGAGATTTCCAGCACAATCATCGATCCGGATGGCTTGTAGCATTGAGACTCTCCTTAGCCACCCCGGCGAGCTGGCAATGGCAGCTTCGACGACAGGCAGTCCTTCAGAATCGCCGTCGCGGCGACCGCCAAAGCATCCGACATGATGCAGAGACCGAAGCCCGGCGCTTCCCTCATGCGGTTTCCCTGTGATGCTGAGCTCGCCAACGCTTGTGCAAGACGGGCATCAGCGGGAGCACCGCAAGGCCAATGATGGGCAACAGCACGCTCGGCTGAGACAGGATGGAGAGGTCGGGTGCCCGGCTGGCTGCGACCAGGTCGCCCATTCCGTTGCCGAAACTGACATAAACGAGGCTGCCCGGGATGATCCCAACGAATGTGCCGAGCACGTAAGTGCCGAAGCGCATGCCGGCGAGTGCGGCAACGAGGTTCACGAGCCAAAAGGGAAAGATCGGTATGAGACGCAATACCAACAAGTAGTTGAGCGCGTTGGCGCCAAACCCGGCCTTGAGCCGGCACGCGTGCGGTCCAGCACGTTCCGCTAAGCCACCCAGGCCGGCTCGCGCAGCAAGAAAAATCGCCGCTGCCCCGATTGTTGCGCCAGTGACTGCGCAGACCAAGCCCTCCCAAATCCCGAACAAGAATCCGGCAGCGATGGTCAGGATTGCGCCGCCGGGCACGGAGAGCGCGGTCAGGCCCGCATAGCCTACAATGAAGTACATTGCCGCAAGCGTGCTCGATCGCGCCACCAGTGCGTGCAACCATTCTCTGTTCTCTGCCAGTGCGGCGAATGTCAGGTAATGCCGTCCGCCGAAAAGCAAAAACAAGATGCTGGCTGCGGCAAGAAGCAGAAGTGGAAGCAGGCGCCGGGCGGAAGCAACGCGAGGCGGTGAAGCCTCCTCAACCTCAATGGGGGCTTGAAGGATGTTTACGGCATGAGACATGGCGTTCGCACTTCTGCTGTTGAGAGTGTCCGGAAGCAAACCAGGCAGTGTCGCGCGAGTTATCCCCGCTCGCGCGCCTGGGCGGTCCTCGAATAGGTGGCGGTATCGATTAGCTGCCAGTCGTAGTAGTCGGCGGAAATCGTCTCGAAGGGTGCCAGCATTTTCGTAGTCGCCGGGTTGGCGTAGCGACGAAGATGGGCGAGCACCCCTTGCCAGCTGCCGCCAAAGTCATCCTTGTACCAGCGGTATATCGATGAGACCGTCAGACCCGCGCCCTCGGCCCGCGCGCCCCGCGGATGATTGACGTAGAGCCTCGCCCCGCGATCCAGCATGGCTTGCAGATTCTTGGCGCTGAACGGAGCCTGCATCAGGGTCGGGCACCCGATGGAGGCACAATTGACGGCATAATGGATGCGATTGTCTTTGAACAACGGCCGCAGGATGCGGTGCTCGATGTCATCGAGCCCGACTGCCTCATCTTCGATCTGAATCAGCTTTGCTTGCCAGGGTCCCGAAACACCGGTGATGAGATTGAGAAGGAACGAGCCGCCCAAGGTGATTTCGCGGATCGAGGCGACGGGATAATGGTCGAGCACAACCTTGACCGTAAGCGCATTGTAGAGGTTCACCCAGTAGGCAAACTGCTCTGTCGGGTTAAGGGAAGACACCAGAACCTGCGACATAATCTCGAGGTATCTGCCCAATGCCTGTCGATCGCCTGGGGATACCTCGCCGTAGCGCAGTCGATTTATCCCATCCGGTTCCTCGACCAGATAGCGGCGCAGGAACGTGCCCCAAGCCTGGTGATCGATTACGACCCGGGAGCTCGGGTCGTTTGCCGACCACTTCTGCCAAAGCTGCGCAGACGGAGCCGCTAGCCCGACCCGCGATGCGACCGAGCTGGCGATGACTGCAAGAGCGCCGCCAAGAACCGAGCGGCGCAAGACAGGTGTCATGTTGAATGTGCCCCGCATTTTTTTGTCCCCGTAACAAATAACCCACCAAAATCAGGAGCTCCGAGCCGAGACTTTCGGCATGGTTTCTACCGTGGGTACGATCTGAAATCGCCGCTCGATCAAGTCCGCATCGTCGAACTGGCGTCGTCCAATCAGAGCAGTGGCATGCCGTCCCCACTCCCGCATGGCACCTGCGTCTTCTACGCCCAGCGACCAGGTCACCATCCGCTCGCCGCGATCCGTGCCGGGCACGATCCCATTCGGTCCGAAGACGCTGCGTGTACCTTCCGCCGTCGGAAGCGTTCGCAGATCGCCGTCATCCACCATCGCGTAGGTCGTGCCGCGGCTGCCCGTGTCCAGGCGAATGTCCGTGAGATAATGACTGCGGCTTGTCACGCGAACGACAAGCCGTTGCGGCGCGTCGATTGCCGGCAGGGTCCGCGGTATGAAGGCCCATTCGACATCCGGGTCGGGCGGCGGGATCGGCTTCACCCGTGACGTCGGGAAGAACATGTGATAACAGCCGCAAAGGTGGATGGAGTCATAGACGAGCGGCCGCCCACTTCGATCCAAGGTCACCCGTAAGGCGATGCCGTCGAGCTTGCCCGACAACGGATCGAGCGCGTTGTTCTGCGGGCGCTCCGGAAACCAGATCATGTAAACCAGCTGCAGCAGAGTATGTGCCCCGTAACGCGTGAACGCGATGCGGCGGTAGATGGTTGGGCGGGAAACATCCACTTCCGGTGTTTCGCCGCCGGCCCAGCGCAATGGCCCAATCCGGTCGTAGTCGCCGCCGGTCTCGATCTCGAATGTCGGCGCAAAAGTCGCGAACAGGATTTCAGCCTCTCGAGCGCCAAACTGCGGGATGCCCAGAGCATCCGTCTTTGCGTTCGCCAGAATGGAGGCGACGCGCTGCGCAGGCGCCGCACTGCCCGGTGGCTGGTAGCGAACAAAATGCTGTTGATCGGCCGTGCCCGCAGCGGCGCGCTCGAACATGGCCGTTGTTTCCTTTTGCCATCCTTTCGCAAACTCGAAGAATGGCACCTTGGCAACCGAGTAAAGGCCGATCGAGCGTTGCCAATCCGCGTAGTCATCCGGCACCTGCGCCCGCGCTGTGAGCAACTCCCTTCGTGAAGCGGATGCGGCATCACGTTTCGTCAAAGCGAGGGCGCATTGATCGGTGCGTGCCTTTGCAGCCGACCAGCTGCTTGCTGGAAGGGCTGCCAGCACAGGTGGCGGCAGATTCTTCAGCTCAAAGCCGCGTGCTCGTGCGTCAAGCTCTCTGAGCCGACCCTGCCACGCAGAAAATACAGTCTGATCCTTTTGTGCCTGTTCCCGGAATGAGGCCAGGAAACGATTGACGCGCAGGTATGGGAACCCGGGAATTGGACGCGCCTCGGCATCGCGCACACCGGCCGCATCGATGATTTGATCGAGCTTCGTGAACCAGGCCGCACACTCCTGGACATCGGCCGGCGCAAGATCTCCGGACGCAACCTGTGCATTAGCCTCAAGGGCCTGGTCTACCCCTACACAACCCGTTGTGAATATGATGAGTCCTGCCGGCAGGAGCAGCAGCAGCTTGCGCGCCAGGCCCGCAAAAGCATTCGGTAAGTGGAAGCCAGAGATTTTGGACCGGCGGTTCATGTTTGTCAGCACGCATCGTCCGGTACCCAGCGCAATACCTACCGCCGTGCAACGCACGGGATCAGATACGAAAATGCGTGTGGTAACGACGCTTCATCCCCCCTCAACCTACCACGCGTGAACCTCGTATCGGGGCAGGATCCCGATGCTCGGCGTTGGCGTTTTCTTGACGGACTTCACAGGTTTGGGTGCTGGCTTCTTCGCATTAGCCGCCGCATCTACCGGCTTTGTAGGCTGCTCCGGCGCCCTCGGCGTTGAGGAAACTACAACCGGTCCATCGCTGGCACCGGTGGCTCCCGCAGGTGCGGCCGTCTGAGCGGTTGCGTCCTCCTTCAGTGTCGCGAGGTACGCAATGAGGGCGGCACGCTTGGCTGCATCCGGGAGTCCCGAAAATGGCATGCGAGTGCCCGGCACGGCTTGCTGCGGATTGGCAAGGAACCTGTCAAGCGTCTCCGTGTCCCATACGATCTCCGTACTTTTCATGGCGGAGCTGTAATTGAAGTTCGGCACGGAACCACTTTTACGTCCGACAACGCCGTTGAGATGTGGCCCCGAGTCCTGAGCCCCCGTGATGCTGTGGCACATGGAGCACTGAGAGAAGGCGGCCTTGCCGTCATTGATCGGGTCGGCAGATGCCGGAACGGCGTGTTGCCCGACAAGGAGCGCAGTCATCAGCCAACAGGATGGAGACGCGAACGAACCACGCGCTATTGCAAGCGCAATCCTTGGCGCATTCATGAGCAATCCCCCCGCTCTTCCCCTGATCCGCTGCTGTCGTGACGAAGTTTGCTGACGCCTGGCTGACGGTCATTGGGCAATAAAATGACATTGGTGAGCGAATGCGAGTTTTTCCGGGCGGCGGGAGGGCAAAACTCCGAACCCAATTCTCGCAGCAATAGCTCGCCGACTGATAGAATGTGCCGGAGCAAGCGGGCTCCACGGCGAGACGGAGAAAGCCGAGGTATCAGTTTATGCGGCGAGGGGGGTTACGGACTTTGTCCGGGCGACCGTATCCCATGCCGGAAACTGCAAGGAGAATTTTGCCCCACCGCCTGGTACGTCGGCAACCGAAACCGTTCCCCCCTGCATCTGCATGATCTGACGCACGATCGATAATCCCAAGCCTGCCCCGTCAGCTCGGCTGGTGTCTCCCCGCCAGAATCTTTCAAAGATCCTTTCGCGCAGATCGGGGGGTACTCCGGGACCGCAATCATGGACCTCGATGCAGCGACTTGACGTTACCCGGACTCGCACAGGAGTGCCGGACGGGCTGTGGTTCAGGGCATTCTCGATCAAATTGCCGATGGCCGAGCTCACAAGGGACGCATTGCCACGGATGAAGACTGGCGCTTCGGGTTGATCGACTTCGAGGGTCTTACCCGTTGCGATAGCGATCGGTCCGAGGTTCCCGGCCACTTCCTGCACGCATGAGCACAGATCTATCTCGTGATCGAGCGGTATATTCAACGACTCGAGCTTAGCCACCAGCAGCAGCTGGGACACCATGCGACTCATCAGATCGACATCGTATTGCAGCTTGGTAGCAACTGTCCTGTCCGGCATGAGGTCGATGTTGGCCGACAGCACCGCGAGAGGTGTCCGCAACTGATGCGCCACATTGGCGCAGAATTCGCGTTGTCGCCTGAACCCCTCGTCGAGTTGATCAAGGCCGGAATTAAACGCGTGCACTGCCGGCAGAATCTCTTGGGGGATGCCGGACTGCGGCAATCGGATTCCGGGATTTCCAGGATTGATTTGCGCGGCCATACTCGACAGCTTGCCAAGCGGCGAAAGCGTT
Source organism: uncultured Alphaproteobacteria bacterium (assembly GCA_963841705.1). Taxonomy (GTDB): domain Bacteria; phylum Pseudomonadota; class Alphaproteobacteria; order Rhizobiales; family Xanthobacteraceae; genus VAZQ01. The sequence goes on along the minus strand of CAWJDY010000003.1, from coordinate 90,724 downwards.
TTTCGCACGGTGTATGCGCTCACAAGTAAAAGCGCCAAGAGAAACGGGATGCTAAGCCAGCCGCCATCGGTAATGAATTCGTTGAAAACGGATGAGTTTAGGGACGAGGACTTCGGTAACCTGTCATCAATGCCGATTGTGAGCGTTCTTCCGGCTAGTGTTATCGGAAGCATTGCGTCATCATCGACAATTTTCCTCCTCCATTCACGTGCCTCCTTGGTACTGGAAAGTACCATTGGCAGCTCCGCGTGACCGCTGGATCTCGCCACGATGCTTCCACTGTCATCCCGGATGACATACCGATATGTGCTGCCGGGACGGTTATAGGCTTCATACAGCGCGGGCGGCAGATTGAGCTCAGGCTGCCCGCTGTCGTTGACAGACAAGTATCGTGAAATCTCTCGAGCCTGCTGCAGGAGAGTGCGCTCGTGGAGATGCTCCTGAACGCGACTTTGCTTCAAATAGAGCCATCCATACGCGATGCAGCTGGCTATGCAGGTCGTTATCGTGAGTTGAGCAATAATGCGGGACGAAAGCGACATCGATCTATTCCGTGAGCAGGTATCCAATGCCACGCAGGGTGTGAATAGAAACGTGAGCCTCCAGGCTTTCCAATCTACGCCGAAGGCGCGATACCAAGGCTTCGATTGTGTTCGGCATGACCTCCTCATTAAGCCCGTAAACCATATCCTCTAACAGGCGTTTAGGCACAACCTGACCGACGCGGCGCATCAACAAGCCGAGAGCGTCGAGTTCCCGGCGCGAGATCGCGACAACTTGCCCGTTGACTTTGATTTGTCTCATGTGCGAGTCCAACGAAAGGTTGCCGATGTCGATCGTTGCATCGAACGCTCCTCCGCCCCGTCGCATTAGAGCGCGCAGCCTTGCTGCTACCTCCTTCAAAGCGAACGGCTTCAGCAGATAATCATCTGCGCCGCTATCCAGCCCTGCAACCCGATCGTTAACACCGTCGCGCGCCGTCAGTATCAAAATCGGAATCGAATTAGCTTCCGCTCGAAGCTTGCAAACCAGATCCAGACCGTCTCCATCGGGAAGACCGAGATCGAGAATCAAGGCGTCGTATGCAATGCTCCTTGTCGCAATCAGCCCGTCCTGCACCGTCGTAAAGAGATCGACACGGAAGCCATATTTAGCTAGGCCCTCGATGACTGTTTGCGCAAGACGATTATGATCTTCGATAAGCAGGATGCGCATCAATGCTTCCGAGCCAGGAAATCGGTTGCATCCCCCTGCGGCGCTCAATGCCGCCAGCAAAGGCCCTGGGACAACTTTCCCGGCTACCATAACGTCATAATTGTGGCTTTGATGGCGGCCTGGGAGTGGAGGCATGAATATTTATGCCAAATTCATTCAAGCCGGGCGCCGTTGTTATGAACCCGTCTGATGCGAGGCGCGATGATGTCCGTGGCTGACGAATTTTCCTCGCCGGCTTCAAAGATAAAAATCATATAAACGATAGTGGTGACAAATCCATCAAGAGAAGCCCCCGTCCTGCCGGGGTTATCTCAAATCATTGCACCCCGCGATTGAGATCTCTCCGAAGCTCACTGCCTGAGCAGATCTCTTTTCGTATCAATATCCGACTGGCAACATGGTCTCGCTCAGCGTGGCAGCAGTTGGAGGCAGGTTGCCCAGGGGGGACCTTACTCGGTGCATCAATGTGGACCTCTCGTTCGATTTGTCCGAGACGCCCTCGTTGAGCTCGGTACCGATGATCATCTTGGCCATCCATCGGTCCGAACTCGAGGTGAGACCGTAGCCGATCCCGGCATTGACATCGAAACGACCGATCTTGAAATCAACAACGCCATAGAGATTGTGCTGCTGCTGATTGAGCGGCACGAAGTTCTGCAGCGGGCCGAGGTCCGTGTAGTATTCGAGCCCGAGCGCGAAATTCTCGCCGAAATTGCGCGCGAGCCGTGCGCAGGGCGCGAACGTAACATCTCCGTTGACGCCAAACCCCACGTCCACGATCGGATTGACGATGAACTCCCAATCGTTCTTGCGCCATCCAATAATGGGCCTGACTTCCAAATTCCATTTTGTCGCCGAAAACCACGGCTGGGCATAACCGAGCTCGAAATTCACGCCATAGAAGAATTCGCGCTTGGCGGCATTGGGCGTAGCGAAGAGGGTGCGAATCCTGCCGCCGTCTAATAAGAACTGTCGATTCTGATCGAGTGGCGGGTCATCCCCACTCGCGCGCGAGCCGGCGCTGTAAGGCGCGTAGAACCCGATCTCCCACCATTCGGTGATGCCGTAGGCCAGCTCCGGCGTGCCGTTGAGAGAATGGTTCGGAACGACCCCGCCCTCGAAATCCGCCTCCCTGCACCCGCTGATGGCGTAATTGGAATGCAATTGCAGGGTCCACTGCCCGACCTTGGCAATCTCGGCATTGTAGACCTGGATCTCGTCGTCCACCCCGCAAGCACACGCCGGTGAAAGAGCAAGCGTGCACAATGCCAGCAGTGACGCCAGCCCGAAGGTGCGCTGATATCGAAGGACCATGGCGCAGGTCACGCAACGCCCGAAGTTATCCTGTTTTAGCCCGCGAATACCGGCGGCATGGTTGCACAGGTGCCACAGCGTTCCGCAATTTTCCTGATTCTGACCGAAGATAATGACGCGGATTGGTTTACGTTTCCTGCGCTGCATGAGGACCATGCCACGTTCTTTGCGCGCAATTTTGTCCGCTGAGAAGTGCCAGCATTCGTGCGCTCGCGGAGTGACTCTAGTGCACAAAAGTCACACTCGGATCAAAATTATGCCAGGAGTATCTAAAGCGCCCCAATTTGACCGCGTGAGCCTGAATCATTGCCCGAATAGGCCTACGCCATGGGTCGTTATTCGGGGGTCACACGATGTGGACCATTCTATCGGCTTTCGCACTCATGGCGTCGATTGGCGCCCTGGGAATTATTTCAGCGCTGATGCCCATCAAAGAAGTAGTCTCGGTTACTGTCGTACCTTCACGTCGGAAAAATAGCTGACAGTGTGGCCATGGGTCTCGTCGGAATCACAGAAAATCGCAATATCAACAAGATGGGCGGGCACCCCATCCGGCCAAATATGCCGATAGATCGCTTGTAGATCGACTTCCTCGCGGCGCCACTGACCGATGTTGTCGTTACCGCCGTCAGCAACATAATGCGGAAACCCGTTGACATATTTGTAGTCGCCCGCCTTCAGCTTATTGCCCCAGATGATCTCCATCCGGCGTTCTTCCCCGGTTGAGGTCCGGAAAACCAGGAACAAGCGCGCAGGGTGGTCGTCGCCCTCGCGCGTGCGTTCGTCAAGCGCGCTTTCGATGGGCTGCTCGATATACCAACGCCAGATCAGGTAACGATATTCCGTCAGGTCGAAATCAACGTGGCGGAACAGCATCGAGGCGCTCGACTGGGTCTCGAAGCGCAGGGCGGGGACGCCGTCCTTGGCGGCGAACGCCATCTGCATCGGCGCACGCGTCCAGAATGTGCGGTGATACCAACCCGCAGGTGGCGGATCGAGTGGGAATGGCGTCGAAAAGTCCATGAGCGTCACTTCTTCCTCGTCATGAGCTGTGATCACATTGATCCGCTCGCGCCCGCGGTCACACGCGGTCACAAGCGTCAGGGCAATGAAAAACAAAAATCGCAGAAAGTCTTTTCTACCTGCCGTCGACATGAGCTCCACGCGCACTGCATGACGCACCTCCAAAGACGCAGAACCTCGCGCAATTGGGATGATTTAACGGCACGGATCACTTGTCAGTACGTGTTGATGATAGAACGATTACCGCGACTCTGCAGTGCAAGAACCAGTCGATGCATGTGATAATGCACCGCGCATTTTAGAATATATACCCTCAGCATCGTGGGATTGCGGCGCATCTGAAGGAAGCGCCAGATACGCTGACGGTATATATTCCTCAATATCGTGTCGGGAGTGCGCGCCAGTAACCGTACAAAAAGAACCGCGGATTCGAGCCAAAGGCCGACGTGCCGCCATCGTCGCTGCCATGGATGACGGGCTGCGTATTGCCGCCATGCACGATCAATCACAATTCGTCCTGCAATGAATAGATCATCGAGCCGGTCGAAATATGCCTCGGGTTGATAGAGATCATCCATGAGTTGCACGTAACCTTTGCTCAACTCCTCGCGAGTCATGCGCAGCGGTATCACATTGGTGCCGTAGGCTGGATTTTCCGTGGAATCTATGCGTCCGGCGGCGGCTAGGCGTGCATGGAGCGGTGTTTTTGGGATCGCCGAGAGCATTCCCACCATCGCGATACTTATCCGGGCAGCATTGAAGAAACTCCTCTGTGCTGCGAAGGCGTTTGCGTCATCGTGGTCAAACCCGACGATCATGCCACCCCAGACCTCTATTCCTGCCTCTTGAATCCGGCGGACTTTCTCGATCATGCTGCCGCCGGCGCGCACGTTCTGCAGCTTTTTCGTCTCGCGTAGAGAGGCCTCGTTGGTGCTCTCAAGCCCGACGAAGACCGCGGCGATATTGGCCTCTACCATGAGCCGCATGAGTTCCGGGTCATCGGCGAGGTCAATCGATGCCTCGGTCACGAAGTCCAACGGGAAGCCATTCTCCCGTTGCCAATCGACTACATCCCTCAATATTTCCTTGATTGCCTTCTTGTTGCCGATCAGGTTGTCGTCAACGATAAACACATTCGACAACTTCTGGGCGCGCAGTTGCTCAAGTTCAGCTACGACCTGCTTCGATGTCTTCAGACGCGGCCGACGCCCAAAGACAACGATGATATCGCAGAATTCGCATTGAAAAGGACATCCACGAGAGAACTGCACGCTGCCAAACGCATAGCGATTCATCTTGAGCAGATCCAGTCGCGGCACTGGTACCAGGGTCATATCGGTCTTGTCGGCTTGCTCGTAGCGCGCTGCGGCTCTCCCCATTTGCCAGTCTATGAGGAATTGAGGCCAAGTCTCCTCGGCCTCGCCAACAAAGATTGCGTCGGCCAAGCCGGCAAAACTCGGCTCATTCACTGAAACCCACGGGCCTCCCACAACGGTAAAGATATTTCGTTTCTTGAGCTCGATCACGATCTCGCACATGCGATCACGCTGCACTACCATTCCGGTGACCCCGACGATGTCGGCTCGAGCACATCGGTCGAAATCAATCGATTCGACGTTTTCGTCGATAATGGTGACGTGGTTCCCGTGCGGCGTCAGGGCGGCGAGCAGCGGCAGCGCTGCCACCGGCATATTGGCGCGCTTGCCAATGAAGGGGAGCACGAATTCAAATCCCCAGAAGGAAATTTCAAACCGAGGATTAATGAGGACAATATCGGTCAACTGCACCCTCGCTGCAACGCCGGAGAAGACGTCGCCTACCTTTACGCAGTGGCGGCTCGCCGTGCCGAGTGGTGAGGGGGAAGGTCGCCTCGATGGTGCCCTTCGACGGGAGGATTCCGCCGCCATGGGCGCGCACCAGCCCGGCTGCGATGGCGAGACCGTGCCCAGCGCTGCCGATAGGTCATTGCCGCCGGTTTTCCGCTTCGTTCACCGGCGAGATGCGGTCCTGTCATGCCTGCAAGTGGACCCGCCCATTGAGTCCGGGTTGATTACTTGCCGCTCAGCCGCTTCGCCCCGTAACGAGGCAGTTCGTTAGCGCGAGCCCGCGCGATCACCTCGCCAAGCCTGCGGGCGAAAGCGGGATTATCTACTGGCGCAACGTTATCCGCGCCGCCAAAGAACTCCACAAGTTCCTGCACCCGCCGGGATGACTTGGGTGGTTGCGGCATATCCACTCGCTGCCCTAATGCCATGAAAACTCGCGAGCCACCGTGGCGGCCATAAAATGCCCCGGTCCGCCGAGGGAACGCGCAAAGTCGGTGTCAGGTTCCGTACATTATTGAAAAAACTTACGTCTTGCGAAAGTTCACGGAAACAGGTGTCTGTGCTCTAACTACATAGCACCGTCATTTGGCTGTGGCCGCAATGCCGGGAGGTGCTCGCTATGCTCTGGAGGCTGAGTGACGAGATCGAGGAATGCCGCCGGTACGCTGAGGATTGCCGCCAGCGAGCCCGGGCAGCCACAGACCTGGTCCTCAGAGCCGAGCTTTCCGACATGGAGGAACGCTGGCTATATCTGGCGCGCAGTTACGAGTTCACGGAGCGGGTGGCACTTACATTGAGCCGATGGAGAGACGAAGGCGAGCAAAGCCGTAGCTCGTCGCAAGAAGATGGATGCGCGGGTGCATGACGCGGCGAGGATTGGTTCAATTCGAGCGGAATTCGCTGTAGTGGCCAAGAGCCGTCATTAGGATCCCAAGCAAATAGGCCGGACGGTCGCTCGCATGTGAGCGTGCCGGCACAATTGTGAGCGCCCGCTTCCATGGGACCACTCGGCATTTTTCGAATTCGAGCGCAACAACCGAAGTGAGAGATCGGTCGTCCGCCCCGAGATTAGATCGGCGAGCCAACGAGAGGCTCAGTAAAGGGATGCCGATCGCCATGTCCATGCCAAGGAGCTTCACACGTCTCGTCTGGTCCAATCTCGCTGCCCAATCGGCCGAGCAGATCGGCCTCGCGGCGTCACCGATCGTGGCCGTGCTCGCGCTCGGGGCGCACGAAGGTGCCGCGGGCATCCTGCAAACGGCGCAGACGCTGCCGTTCTTGCTGCTGTCGCTGCCGGCGGGAATCCTGGCCGACCGGCTGCCGCGCGCGCGGCTGATGGCGAGCGCCGAAGCCCTCCGTGTCATCTCGCTGGTCGCGCTGCTCGTCTTGCTGGCTTTGGGCAAGCTGACGCTGCCGCTTTTGGCCGCCCTCGGGTTTGCCGGAGCTTGCGGCACGGTAGTGTATAGCGTGGCTGCGCCGGCGCTTGTCCCTTCCCTCGTCGAACGCGCGGCTCTTCCAAAGGCCAACGCTTTTATCGAGCTCGCGCGAACCACGGCCTATGCCGCCGGTCCGGCACTTGGCGGGGTTCTGGTAGGCTGGATCGGCGTCGCGCCGGCCTTTGCCGTCGCGTTCTCGCTGTCGCTGAGCGCGGTGATACTGCTCGCCGGTATCGCAGAACCGTCGCCTCGCCGCATTGCGCGCTCGCATGTCCTGGACGAGCTGCGCGACGGCGCGACCTTCGTGCTCGAGCACCAGCTTCTCCGGCCGATCCTATTGACGCAGTTCATATTCAATACGGCGCTTTTCGTCATCATGGCGGTGTTTGCGCCTTATGCGATCTACCGGCTCGGCCTCTCCGCATCAGGCGTCGGTTTGACACTCGCCGCGTTTGGCGCTGGCATGATTGTTGGCGCACTCTCCGCCGCGCGCCTCATGAAGCATCTCGCGCTCGGGCTCGTAGTGGCAATCGGGCCGGTCTCGGGATTTGTCGCGTCTCTCTTGATGCTCGCAACGCTCTTCGTTCCCTCGGGCTGGCTTGCGGGCTTGAGCTTCGCTCTCATGGGAGCCGGCCCTATCGTTTGGGTCGTCAGTACGACCACGCTTCGCCAGACCGTGACGCCGGACCATCTCCTGGGGCGCGTCTCCGCTATCAACGGTCTTGCCTATGGGGCGCGGCCGATCGGGGCGGTCACAGGGGCGCTGCTTGGAGCCTCGTTCGGCGCGGAGGCCTGCTTGATTGCGGCAGCCGCCGGGTTCTTCGGCCAGGCCGTCCTGATCCTGCTGTCGCCCGTTGTGAGGCTCGGCGCCGGATCGCATCATGTGAAATCGGCGCTGACCGGAATCGTACGATCCCTGCGGATCCGCGCATAGGCTTCGCGGCGACGGCATGGATTTGCTCGCTCACCGGCGCGCGCTCGATCGGCCGCCGTTGCAAGGGAGCAGATGCTCGGCCTTGTAACTTTCTTAACTCGCGACCGCTACAGGAACACCATGCAAACTCGAATTCCGGCGACCCTCTTTGGATTCGCGGCCCTGTGGACGGTCACGCTCGCAACTGTTCCTGCCGCTGCCCAGGGTACTCCCGAGCAGCGGATGGCCTGCGAGGGCGATGCCCAACGCCTCTGCGGCCACTGCATTCCGAACGTGGATTGCATCACCTCGTGCATGATTCAGCGGGAGCGCTACCTCAGCGCCGCCTGCCGCTCGGTCATGCGACGGGGCGCGCGCAGCAGCCGCACGCGCGACTAGACTTCAAGCGTTTGCAGCCGCAAACGCTTCCGGGTCGCACCCCAGAACCGGACCGCCGCCGCTATCCGCTATCGCGTTCGCTGTGCTGCCTCGGTCACGATCCTGTAAGCGTCGCTGAGCGCGGGCTTTGCCTTTGAAACATCCATGCCGACGCTCGAAAGGGTCTTCATCATCGAAGCCTGTTCCTCGGCCGGCAGGGTGATCAGCTCGCCGCCGCCGTCCGTCCAGCCTTTGCGCGTTTTGTTGATGATCTCGATCGCCTGAGGGTTTATCGCTTTCAGCTCCCTGGCAGCGTCCGTATCGACGATCTTCTGCAGGTCCGCAGGCAATGAATCGTACCATTTCTTGCTGACCTCGACGATTGCGAAGACCGTTGGCTGGCCGGTCTCGGTCACGTATTTGGCCGCGTCCTGAAAGTGCATCGGGGTAAAGACCACGATGCCCCCGAGCGCCCCGTCAATGGCGCCTTGCTGGAGCGCCGGCATGACGTCGCCGAGCGTCATCGCCACCGGCGAGGCGCCGAGGCGCTCGAATGCAACGATCTGGAACTGTGAAGCAAAGATGCGAATCTTCTTTCCCTTCAGGTCGACGAGGTGGCGGATCGGCGATTTTGCGATCACGGAGGAAGGCGAGTTCATGAACAGCCCGACGCCATGGAGCCCCTTGTCGGCACCCAGCCCAAGCATCAGTTTCAGGACTGCCGGATCGGCGGAGATCCGTTGCGCGTGCTCCATCGAGTTGGCAAGGCCGGGTGCCGCCATCACCTCGAAGCGTTCGTCGACGCCAACAAAGAAGTCGGGTGGAATGACTGCACATTGGATCGCGCCGAACTGCGTCCCTTCGATCTGCCGCGGAATCGAGCCCAGCTGGCTCGCCGGATAGATTTCGGTCTTGATGCGGCCGGCCGAATCGCGCTCGATCGCGGCGGCGTAGTTCTTGGCAAACTGATAGGTCGGATCGTTAAGGGTGGGCAGGGTGAATTTCATGACATAGGTCTTGTCCTGCGCCTGCGTCGGCCCGAGCATCAGCATCGTTGCCATGACAAAGGTGCCGGCCGCGGCAGCAGCCTGCGCCACAAAATCCCGCTCCATGGTAGTCATGCTGTTCCCTCTCACTTGATTGATGTTGCAACCCGCTTCGCGCGTCTTCCCGGTCGTGACACCCCGCTGCTGCGCTGGCCTGAGCCGGCGAGCCCCTGCGTCGCCAACCCGATCAATGTAGCGAGCCGCCATCCGCAAATCTATCGATGTTCGGGGCCGCCACGGAAGCATGTTCCGTTGGTATTGACTCACAAACGTGCAGCATGCGCGGTGTGCTCCCCTCCCCTGCCAGATATATTGAAGAACTCGGGTATACCCGAGTTCTTGTGGGGAGGGGCTGGGGGTGGGGGTCCCTGAGGTAGAGGCACCACTGTTGTTAGACTTACGTTGAGTGCCCATGCGCGGAAGTCGAGGCCAAGCGCGAAAGTCGAAGCCGCTGTCGCGGTCGAAAGAATGCTGCTATTGTTGTCGCCCATCCCTGGAATTGCTCCCATGAGACGGCGCGACTTCATCACGCTTCTTGGCGGCGCGGCGGCTGCGTGGCCGCTCCTTCCGCGTTGTGCGCACGCGCAAGAGCCGGGACGGACCTATCGCATCGGCGGCCTGTTCTCCACCCCACGCGATGCTCCGCAGAATGTCGCGATGTTCGAGGAGCTTCGGCGGCTCGGGTTTATCGAGGGCCAAAACCACGCAACACACGAGGGAGACGCAAATGCTGTTTGGTGCCTGTAACTGCACGCCCGCAGCCTCGGGCCCGTCGAGACGTGGATTGCTGTGTGCAGGAGGTGCGGGGGTCGTCGCGGCGCTTGTCGGCACTCTCATCGGGAGCGGGCGAATGGCTCAGGCAAAGACGTTGAGTGGCCCGGTGCCGGAAGTCGACCGTCTGAACGTGACGATCGTGGACGATATCATGGTCCGCCGCAGCGTGGCGACGCAGAAGCTCGATGGCCTCATCGTTGAGCGGGCGCAGCCCAACGAGGTTCCGGACAGGGCGCCCCGTGCGACGCTCGTCGGCGAATGGGGGCTTTCGATGCATGTCGAGTCCCATCGTGACGGGGAGGTGCGGCAGACCCTCGTGGATTTCGGATACAATCCCGTCACGCTGCTCAACAACATGGAGATCTTGAAGATCTCGCCGGAGAAGCTCGACGCGCTCGTGCTCAGCCACGGCCATTATGACCATTTCGGCGGCTTGGTCGGTTTCCTGTCCGCCGCAACGGGCAAGCTCAAGGCCCGGCTGCCGTTCTTCATCGGCGGCGAAGACTGTTTCTGCACCCGCATCTATTCCAATGGCGGCCAGTACGGCGCGCTCGATCGGAAGGCGATCCTGGACGCCGATCTCTTGCTCATGATGGCGGAGCAGCCGGCGATCGTCGCCGATCACGCGTTCACGACCGGCAAGATCGCGCAGAGCGGGTTCGAAAAGCCGCTTCGCAACACGCGAGAAAAGGTAGGTGTCGTTGACGGTTTCGGCTGCTTCCCGGAAAAAGTAACGGCGGCGAAGAACACGGGAACGTTCGTTCCAGACGATTTTGAGCATGAGATCGGGACCAGTTTCCTGCTCAAAGGCAAGGGGCTGGTGGTGCTGACATCGTGCAGCCACCGCGGAATCATCAACACGATCAAGCAGGCGCAAGTCGCGTCAGGCGTACAGAAGGTGCACGCGGTGATCGGCGGCTTCCATCTTCTTCCGCCACTGACGGATGATTACTTTCGGCAGGTCATTGCCGCACTCAAGGAAATCAACCCCGACTACCTCATGCCCGCTCACTGCGTGGGGGAGCCGTTCTACGACATGATCCGGAGCGAGATGCCGGGCAAGGTGTTCCAGTCAAACGTGGGAACGCGTTATCTGTTCACGGCCTGACGATCGTGGGAGGGCGAGCGCCCGCCCGCAATGCCCGCTTCGGGTCAAAACGCGAATTACCGTCCAGCGGCTTAATGTCGGCTGCCGCCGCCTGCGGACATGCCTGCCGCATTGACTTGGGCCGTCGTGTGCTACAACCGGACTCGTGCAGTGCAGCAAAAATTATTCGATCACTTCGTCGGCAAGCGCAAGCAACTTCGCTGGGATACCGATCCCGAGTGCGTTTGCAGTCTTAAGATTGATGATGAACTGAAAACTTGCTGGCTGCAGTACCGGGAGGTTTGCCGGCTTCTCGCCTTTGAGTATCCGGCCTGTGTAGATGCCGACCTGACGCCACTCGCGTGCAAAGTTAGCACCGTAGCTCATCAGACCGCCAGCATCGGCAAACTCACGTGCAAAATAGATTGTGGGGATGAGATCACGGTTGGTGAGTGCAACAATTTTATCGCGACGGCTAAAGAAAAATGTGTCCGTACCGACTAAAAGGGCTACCGCTTTGTCGTTGATGAGGCTCAATAATGCCGCATCGATCTCCTCATCAGTGCTGGCATTCAGGATGCGAAGTTCTCGTCCGACAGCTGCTGCTGCGGTCTGTGCCTGTTTCGTCTCGGCCTCAGCATTTGGATTTTTTGGGTTCACAAGCAAGGCGACGGATGACGTGCTCGGGCTCATCTCACTTAGCAATTCAAGCCGTTTCGCAGCCAACTCGCTGATGAACAAGGCGATACCAGTTACGTTACCACCAGGTCGGTTAAGACTGGCGACAACGCCGAATTGTATTGGATCATCACCTATCGCAAAGACGATTGGAGTCGTTGGCGCCGCTGTTTTGGCCACGAGCGCTGAAATAGCCCCGCCGCCAGCAACAATGACCGCCACCTGCCGTTGAACGAGATCAGCTGCCAGCGGCAACAGTTGGTCGTATTCGCCATTCGCATAGCGATATTCGATCGTCACGTTACGGCCTTCGGAATAACCCGTATTGTTCAGACCTTCACGAAAGCCGACCACAAGGGGGCTAAATGCTTGAGCCGAACCGCTGCTAAGGAATCCGATCACTGGTAACGGCGCTTGCTGTGCGGGCGCCGGGGCTGACCATGCCGCCGCGCCGCCGAGCACGCCGAGAAATTCGCGCCGTCTCATGGTAGGGACACGCCGACCCAGGTTGGGGTATGCGGTTTTTAGGCAAGCACTGTGCACTGCGTCAAGGGAATCCGGACGGGGTCAAAACGCGAATTGCGGTCCAGCCGCCCAATGTCGGCTTCCACCGGCTGCGGACAAGCCGCCGCATAGCCTTAGGGACCGCACGGAACTTGGGGTCCAGGCCCCTACTGTGAGACCGGTTGATCCAGATGTCTCCCATCGTAAAATCAAGGAGCCAGTCTCGCGCCGTGCGACAGCGCTGCGGGAAACGATCTCCGGGCCTCAGCCTGAGGAGCGCCGCCTTCGGCGGCGCGTCTCGAAGGATGGCCGCTGGCACGATCTCGCTTGTGGCCGTCCTTCGAGACGTGCGCAAGCGCGCTCCTCAGGACGAGGTTGATTGATGCGGCGATATGATTTTAATCTGACAGCTGCCGGCGGGACATGCCGTCGTTTCGCGCAGCGCGGATTTTCAAGCTCGTGAGGCGCCACGATGAAACTTCCCCGCCGAAAACTTCTGCATCTGGCGGCGGGCGCTGCCGCGCTCCCGATTTTGCCGTGGACAGCAGCGGCACTCGATTATCCGACGCGGCCGGTGCGTTTGATTGTCGGCTTCCCTGCCGGCGGCCTTACCGACATCCTGGCGCGCCTGCTGAGTCCGTGGCTGTCAGAGCGGCTCGGGCAGCAATTCCTCGTCGAAGATCAGCCCGGCGCCGGCACAAACCTCGCCACGGAAACGGTGGTGAGGGCGCTTCCGGACGGCTACACGCTTCTTATGGCCACCTCGACGAACGCCATCAATGCGACGCTCTACGACCACCTCAAATTCGATTTCATCCGCGACACCACGCCGGTCGCAAGCATCGCCCGTACCCCGCTCGTCATGGTGGTCAATCCGTCGTTTCCAGCCAAGTCGGTGCCCGACTTCATCATCTATGCCAAGGCCAATCCCGGCAAGATCAATATGGTGACAGCCGGCATTGGGAGCTCGGTGCATCTCGCCGGCGAGATGTTCATGACGATGACCGGAGCTCGACTGGTTCCAGTGCATTACCGCAACAGTTACGTGCCCGATATGCTCGCCGGACACGTGCAATTGGTGTTCAGTCCCATACCCACGACGATCGAGCAGGTGAGGGCGGGCAAGTTGCGCGCGCTGGCGGTGACCAGTGCGACACGTTCGCAAGCGCTGCCGGACGTTCCGACCATGGGCGAGTTTGTATCGGGCTACGAGGCAAGTGTGTGGAACGGCATAGTCGCGCCAAAGAGCACGCCTGTCGAGATCATCGATAAGCTCTACAAAGCGATAGATGCGGCCCTCGCCGATCCCAAGATCATGGCGCGCTTCGCCCAAGTAGGCAGCGTTCCAAAGTCGATGACGCCTGCCGACTTCGGCAGGTTCATTGCCGGAGATACCGAGAAGTGGGGCAAGGTCATTCGGGCGGCCAACATCAAGGCGGAGTGAGCGACAGTCACGCGCCTGTCCGCGTTAGTTCCGCTGATCCTCTGAAAGCGGCGCTACAGCGGACACGGTGCCGGTTCGCGTTCGTGCCAGAACCGGACTCATGCACCGCAGTAAACCGCATTCCTATTCGATCACCTGGTCGGCGGCCACCAACCGGCCGACCGGCACGGTCAGGCCGAGAGCCCGCGTGTTTTCATAAACGACCGGCGAGAATTACTGCGCCCTGTTTTTGACATTCTGGATTTGTTGCTGGAGGTGCTGTTCTTCCGCAGCCTTCAGAGGAATCAGCTTGATCGTCAGCTTATCGACCTTCGTCTGGAGAAATGGAAACTTTGAGGCAGCGGCAAGCAAATCGATTTTATAAGGACCCGCTTTGGGCTACGACCGAAAAGCACTCTATCATGGCACAGTCGCGCCTCGCGGGAAGGGCGCAAGCTTTTTTGCAGACACCCTCTTTCCCCGTCACCACAGTCATTGCAACACACCGTTGCAACAGGACCGCTGGCAAACTAACGTGTTCAATATGACCTCATACCAAACCAACTCCCAGAAAGACACACGGACGCAATTCGAGCGAATTGTCCTGCTACTCCAGGGAGGTGGAGCACTCGGCTCGTACCAGGCCGGGGTATATCAGGCCCTCGCTGAGGCGGATCTTCATCCGAATTGGGTCGCGGGAATCTCAATCGGCGCGATCAATGCAGCAATCATCGCCGGCAATGCCCCTGACAAGCGCGTGGATCGACTTCGCGAATTTTGGGAGACCGTCAGCACGTCGCCTTTAGGCATCCCATATTTCAAATCCATTGAACTTCGAAATGCGTTTGTTCATCACCTTGTCAATCAGGGAAGAGCCGTGAATATCCTCCTGTTTGGCGCTGCGAATTTTTTTTCTCCGCGTGTGCCACCGGCGACGCTGTGGCCCGCGGGCACACCGGACAAGGCCAGCTACTATGATACTGCGCCTCTGAAGGCTACCCTCGAGCGTCTGGTGGATTTCGACCGGATCAATGCAGGAAGGATGCGCTTCAGCGTCGGCGCCGTGAATGTCGGTACTGGAAACTTTTCCTATTTCGACACCACCACCGATCGCATAAGGCCTGAGCATGTCATGGCCAGCGGTTCGCTGCCTCCCGGCTTTCCGGCCACCGAAGTGGACGGGGAGTATTACTGGGACGGGGGACTTGTTTCCAACACTCCACTGCAATGGGTGCTCGACAGCCAACCGCGGAAAGACACGCTCGCGTTCCAAATCGACCTTTGGAGCGCCCGCGGGGCGTTGCCACATGATCTCACCGAGGTGGAAGTGCGACACAAGGACATCGTATATTCAAGCCGGACCCGGGCAGCAACCGATCAATACAAGGAGGCACAGAAGCTTCGTATCGCAATCGCCAATCTCCTGAAGCAGCTTCCCGATGAATTTCGGAACAATGAGTATGCAAAAGTGCTGCAGCAGGAAGCGGACGAGAAAGTTTGTAATATCGTCCACCTCATCTATCGTGCCAGAAGCTACGAGGGCATCGCCAAGGACTTCCTGTTTTCCCGACGAATGATGGATGAGCACTGGGCGAGCGGCTACGACAATGCCCGCCGCACGCTCGCGGAACCGGAAGTGATGCGGCTTCCGGATCCGAGCGAAGGGGTTCGAGTTTTCGATGTTTGCAAAGACGATTCCGAATAGCGTCGAGGGAAAGCCTTGACCGGTATCAGGTCGGCATCGACCGACCGACCAGGGAAACTCGCCAAACCCCTTGGAAAGGATTAGAGTCTCGACATTTCACGCCATCACCGAAGGAGTCCGTGATGAAACGGGTTGGGGGCCGGCAATTCCGACGACGCTGGTTGCACTCGCGGTCGCACAGATCGGCGCGCACCTGGTCTTCTTCCCTCACCTCACAACGGCCCCAGACAACACCAACAATGCGCTGGCGCTCGCTTTTGACGTGCTGATTTTTACACTGATCCATCGCTGGCTCGCTTTGGATCATGGCCCATCTCAGCAACAACATGCTGCCGATGCATCAAATGATGCAGATGCAGCGGTAAAGCTAGAGAGGATAACCGATGAGATTTTGGCTTCGCGCTCTCCTCGGCGCAATCGTTGTCGGCGGCATTGCAGTAGGCAGTCTGTCCTATGTTTTTTGGGACCAGACGGTTCTGATCGCGTCGATGGCGATAAATTATATGCGCTATTGGTCGGCTCCCGCCGGGACCCTCGAAACGGAAGTCGCTCAGGCCGGAGCAGCGGCGCAGCCGTCAGCGGCTTCGGCATCGCCGCAGGCCGTTCCTGGCGGAACCGAGGTAGACTGGCCAAGCTACAACAAGACGCTCACCTCGGATCGCTTCTCGCAGTTAAGTCAGATCAACAGAACAAATGCCGGCAAGCTCAAAGTTCTCTGCACTTATGATACGAGGCAATATACCGGCTTCAATTCCGGGCTGTTGGAGGTGAACGGCGCGCTGATCTTCGTGACCGCGTTCGACATGTTCTCGATCGATCCTTCGACATGCCACGAGAACTGGCGCACCCATGAGGATTACGTTCCCGCCACGCCCCAGGAGGTCAATCGCGGCGCGGCGTATCTGGACGGCATGCTTTTCCGCGGCACCCAGGACGCCCGTGTCCTCGCCTACGATTTCAGGACCGGCAAACGCATCTGGGAAACCGCGATCGGGGACCCGAAGAAGGGCGAGAGCGCCCCGGCGGCTCCGATCGCCTGGAACGGCTTGGTTTTCATCGGCAACGCAGGAGGCGACATCAAGGGAGTGAAGGGGCGCATGTATGCGCTTGACGCCAAGACCGGAAAGATCGTGTGGGAGTTCTATCTCGTGCCGAAGGCTGAAGGCGATCCGACGCGCGGACCGCTGGGTGCCTCGCCGCTCAATGCGTCGACTTGGGGCAACTCGCTGCAAGGCGTGCCGGTAACCGGCGGCGCGACCTGGACTTCATACAGCTTGGACCCGGAAACCGGCTTGTTGTATGTCCCGGGCGGGAACCCCGGGCCTGATTTTGCAACCGACGTGCGTGAAGGGTCGAACCTTTATACCGGCTCGGTCGTCGTCCTCGACGCGATGACCGGGGCTTACAAGCACCACTTCAAGATCGTTCCGAAGGACTGGCACGATTGGGACGTTTCTGGCGCTCCAGCCATTATCAAGACCGCAGGCGGCAAGAAGGTTCTGTCGGTCGCCCCGAAGGACGGCCACCTTTACGGCTTCGATCTCGACACCAATGCCTTGCTCTACAGGCTGCCGGTCACCCGGATGGAGAACGAAAACGCGCCGTTTGTGGTCGGCAAGCCCATCCACTTCTGTCCCGGCTCGGTTGGCGGCGCCGAGTGGAATGGTCCCGCTTACGATCCCCAGTTGAACCTCGTTTTCATCGGCGAGGTTGAATGGTGCACCACCGTTACGCTCGTGCCGACCGAGAAAATCGCCGCCGTACCGCCGGGCAAGCCGTGGTCCGGCGAAGCATCGATTAACCCGTTCAACACCTGGGGTGAGGCGGACCCGACTTTTGACTGGGCGGGTTGGATGTACGCCGTCGACGCCGACACGGGCGCTTGGAGATGGAGAGCAAAGACGAATTATCCCATTCAAAGCGGCATGACGCCGACGGCGGGCGGCATCGTTTTCTTCGGCGACATGGGTGGAAATTTCTACGTGCTTGACACAGCAAACGGGCGCAAATTGTGGGGCCAAAACCTCGGTGGCGCGATTGGCGGCGGCGTCATTACCTATTCGGTCAATGGGACACAAAAGATCGCCGTTGCAAAAGGTCTCACAGAAATTCTGTGGCCAACCGAAATCACAACCGCCAAGGTTTCAATACTCGGATTGGAGTAAGGCGTCGCCAACCGCCTCACGGTGCGATGACCGCCGCGCTTTCCAACCTGCCCGCGCGAAGCTCGTCGAGTGCTTGGACAAGTCCCAGCTCGGAAAGAGAGGCCAATCAACTGCAAGCTCAGGAAATTACGAGCCCGTAGATGCCAGTGGGCGCTGCGGTGATCGACTTGGGCATGCCTAGAGTCCGGTTTGGGTCAATTGCGTAGATTCCCCCACGTCCGCCTTACTTCCGCTGATCCTCCGAAAGCGGCGGAATAGCGGACATGGCGGCACATCGCGTTCGTGCCATTAGCGTACTGATGCAGTGCAGCAAGCGACGCGCGCAGTTCGCAAGGTCTTCGCGGTAGGGACGCGAGTTACCTCGCGCCCCCCGCACAGATCCGTACGTGCGGCTTTCCCGCATACGGCTCCCACCTCGGGTCCGAACGGCAAAGCAGTTGCCGCATGCGTTCCGGTGCGGGTGCCACGCGAGCCTGGCGCTGAGTCCAGTGCGTGCTTTACCAGAGCGCATTCCCCTTGGTCCCTGCCCTTGGCTCCACCAACTCCGCAACGGATCGCTCCGCTTTGTTCGCCGGCTTCACAGCTACTATGACAGGGTCAGACTTCTCGTGCCCGTGCATCATCGGCTTCGGCTCCTCACCTTCCCGATGCGGACCGTCCCTCTCACACAACTCTGACGGCCGGACGCGAGACCTCCCAGCTTCCGATGCGATCCCTTTGCACGTGATGTGGCCTTAGACCCCGGCAGGGCGTCAGCACCTCGCGTAGCGGTGCCGCACATGTTGCCTTCGAGCGAATAAAGACTCTCAGCCCCTGCGATATCTGATCTTTCGTGGCTCAATCCCACACCCCATGCAATCGCTGTGTACGCTTCGCAACCACTGTTGCCAGCGGCCACGCAACACTCGCTACCAAGCGGACGCTACTCCTTACTTGGGCCGGACTTTCACCGGCTGAATCGCACCAGCTTTGTGCTGGCGCACCTATTCGATCACCTCGTCGGCAGCCACGAGCAGGCCGGTCGGCACAGTCAGGCCGAGCGCCTTTGCCGTTTTCAAGTTGATGACCGTCTCGTACTTTGTCGGCGCTTGCACAGGAAGATCGGCGGGTTTGGTGCCGCGCAAGATGAGACCGACATAGGACGCCGCCAACCGAAACATCTCATTTTGATCGGTCCCATATGACATCAGGCCGCCGGCAGCGACGAAGGAGCGTACTGCGTACACCGCAGGGAGGCGCTGGCGAGCGGCAAGCGCGATTATCAAATCGCGATGATTGATGGTCGTCGCATCCGGCGGCAGAACCAATCCGCTGTTTGGCGTGCGCGGTAAAGCCTCGATGATGCGTTCGATGTCGGCCGCATTCTCGACCGGACTGGCCACAAGCTCAATCGCAAGGGAAGGAGCCGCAGTTTGGGCCGCCTGCAAGAAATAGTCATAGGAGGACACTTTAGGATTCGCTATAAGAACCGCACGCGTAAGGCGCGGCGCAATCTCCTTGAGCATCTCCAACCACTTTCCGACGATAGTTCCTTCGTAGTGCAGCACGCCGGTGATGTTGCCACCGGGCCTCGCGAGGCTCGCTATGAAGCCCATACCAATTGGATCGGAGACATTGACGAACACCGTTGGGATCGAACGGTTCTCGTGCTGCAATGCGGCCGTGGCAACGGGAGTTTGCGTGAGGATCACGTCGGGTTGCAGGGCAATCAGCTGCTTCGCAAGTGCTTGGTACTGACCTGTGCCTACGTTGCCAGCGGCTGCGAAGCGATAGTCGATCTGAATGTTGCGCCCCTCCTCCCATCCGCGTTTTGCCAGTCCCTGCCGAAAAGCTACCAGACGCGCCTTGGTTTCTGGGTCGTTCTCGACAAAGGCCATCAGCACACCGATGCGCCGCAGCCGCTCGGACTGCTGCGCACGCGCCCGTCGTGGCCACGAGACCGCCGCGCCGCCAAGCAGCGTAATGAACCCGCGCCGTTGCATATCCTCTCCCAAGCTCAGGAGACCGTATCCTAACGCCTCAAACGAGCGCTTCGATAGGGGCTGAAATCGGCTGTAAAACCATTGCCGCAGTGCACAGCCAATGTCACTGATGGGTCAAATGCACGCATTACCGCGCCGCAGCATTTCTGTCCGCTCCACCCCAACAAGCAGGCCGACAAGACGGGTTGAATACGGCGTGCACCGCGGCAAAAATCGCTCACTCGATCACCGTCGGCACGCGCGAGCAGCATGGGCGGCGGTACCGCACCACAAGCCAATCTTCCGCAGCACCTCGGCGAGCAGACCATCCGCGCGGCGATCAATCGAACGCGGAGCCGCTTCATGATGCTGCCGACCTTGCCAAATGCTGCGCGCGATGGTGAAACCCACATTAGGTCTGCCTCGATGTCTCGGGCTATGGGCAGAACCCAAACGTCGGAGCGAAAAGCCATGGCCAAAAAGCGAGCGCCCAAACGGCGAGCATGGAACAAAGGTCTTGAGGTTGGCAAAAGAGACGGCTTCACGCCGGATCAGGTGAAACGGATTCGGGGCCTTCTCGCGGATCGTGGCGTCCCCGGGCTCAGAGATTTGGCTCTCTTCGCGACGGCAATCGATACCATGCTGCACGGACAAGACCTGCTCGCTCTGGTTGTTGGCGATGTGCGGCGTCGCGATGGTTCAATGCGTCCCGTTATTGAGGTTGCGCGTGCGAGGGGAATGCCGCCAGTGCGATGCGCCTTGTCCAACGCATCCACGAAGGCGCTTGAGAAATGGATCACTGCGTCCGGCAAAAAGCGCACCGATTATCTATTCCCTGGCCGTGGCGTTGAGGGCCGTCATTCGATGGGTCAGCGGCAATTGAACCGCCTGCTGAAGCTCTGGGTCGTCGAGGCGGGACTCGATCCCTCGGATTACAGCGTAGAGTCGTTACGCCGGACGAAGGCTCTCCACATTTTGAAAGGCACTGGCGATTTGCAGACAGTTCGAGCGCTCCTGGGCCATGCCAGAATCGAGAGCACAGCGAGATATCTCGGTCTCAAAACCAAGGCTGACCCAATCGAGGTCAGTCGGGCCTTCGATATCTGACGCTGTCGGTTGCTCCGGTTAGTTCCGGCTGGAGCGGTTGCCGGGCGGGGCTCCAGGAGCTTTACGGCCTGCGCGCCTCGCCGCTCGCCGAACAGCGTTGATAAGGCTTGAGGCTATCGAACGCCGGGCCCATGGAAATCTGGTCGGTATTGCCCGGCCGGATGATGAGATTGGCTCCTTTTTTCGGCGCCCGCCCTGCCATGTTGGAGCATTGCAGCCGCGCGGAGTAGATAGGGCCCTTCTGGCTTGGCGTTTCCGCCACATAGTCTACGGCGCAGTTCACCGTCGTGGTGACATAGGCCTTGGCTGAAAGGACGATCGCCGACTTGTTCGCATCCTGGCAGATTTCAGCGGCGGGCACCCAAGTTCCCCAGTATGCTTCGGGGATCGCACTCAGCCTAACACCGTAGGGGGCCGCGACCTGTGGCACGAGCACGACGCAGAGCGCAAAAATCCCTGTCCTGCGCAGTCGAACTGAACCCCCGTGGGAGGTACGCTTGTCCTTCTTGTCACTCACGCATGTTGTCCTTGCCGGTCGGTCGGGCATCGCGGGCTGCTGCGCGCACCGCGAGTAGCCATGCAGCCACGCTGCCAAGCGTGGATATGAATTATCGCCGCCTGATTGGATTGCTAGTGACCCTCCCTAGGGTCATGCCGATGCAAATGGAGGGGACGTTAGCACGCTTCAATGAAGCGGTCGCTTCAATAAGCGGTCGGTGGCTATTCAGGCTAGAGCGTCGGGGCTTCGACAGCAAGTTTGCTGAACTCATCGGGCGTGTAGCCGCGCACCGTCGTGGTGCGCGCATTGCCTGAGCCCGAGATAGCGCTCGCGAACTTCACCATCGCCTCACCATTAGGCATATCCAATGTCACGACAACGTCATATTGGCCAGTCGTCACATAGGCGCTGAGTAGCTTTCCGCCCAATTTTTCAGCCATGCTTTTAGAGGCTTGAAATCGTTTGTTGGCTTCTTTCGCATTCTTCGCGCCTTGGTCCGTCCAGTTTAGGAAGCAAATGAATGTGGGCATTGTTACCTCCATGTGGTCGTTCGAGAATATTTCTGTGCGTCATTGAGCCTTTGGATCAAACTGCATCGCGTGTCGCCAAACGTGGGTCAGTGCCAGGATATCGGATTGGCAAGTATCAGTCAGCGGGTATTTTGGGGAACCCAGTTCGATGGGGTCGCCACCGCTCGTGAAAGCGATCGGGATCGGCCCGCCTACTCAATCACCTGTCGGTGCGCAGGAGCACTGAGGGGGTGCACCGATGCAACCGCATCTCCTCTTTTCTCAACCACCGATTGAATTCGCATTTTTGTGATGCACATCACTTTTTGCAGGTCGCGCTCCGGTTACCCCTAAGCGCACTGAGCGAGACCTCGAAGAGCTATTCTGTACTGGCAACCATTGAACGACCCCGCACAATCGTAATTCAGGTCAGCCATGACTCGTTTCGATATGATTGGGTATATAGCCTCTGGTCTGGTGCTTGGCGCCTTCTCCATGAAAAATATGGTTCAGCTGCGCATTGTGGCGATAGCCAGCAATCTTGCCTTCATAGGCTATGGACTTGGGTTGGACTTAATACCCGTTGTGGCGCTGCATGCCATTTTGCTGCCGATGAACACTTGGCGGTTATGGGAAGTGCTCAGGAGCGATCCGAGCGGAAGTAATTGGCCAGCCTATGCAGCAATGAAATTGCCAATAACGGCGTTCGCGGGCTCAACGATGAAGTTTGCGGCCTCGATAGCGTTTTTCGCCATCACCACGGCCGTAGCCGGATGGCTAATCGTGACTGGAGCAGAGTCGACTGCTGCAGTTCCTGAGCAACACCACTCTATTGACGTGAAGCGCCCAGCCGCGACCAGTTTCGCCGCACTGGCTCCATTGTGGTAAGCACTGCGCCCGCCCACCACCCCTAACCTCCCGCAAGCAAGAGAAGTCTGGAGTGGGGACTAGTTCTCGAATCGGAGAGGTGAAAAATGGCCAGGATCATTCGAGCTACTAGGCGGTTCTTTCGTCGCAGTGAGATGTGCTGTTCCGCAATCGAGTTCTCCGCTTTCGGTCTCTGACCCGAAATAAATCTCGGATACACGTTCCGCTCAAAGGGAGATTCCAATGCGCAAATACGGGTTGTTCGCCGCTACCGCTTTGATCTTGGCTGGTTTTGGAGGATGGATTGGCTCGATCCCCCAGGCGGGGGTTGCGACTCCGACAAATAGCCGGGTTGACGTGGTGCGAATGATGACTGCCACAGGAAACTTGCCGACTGAACGCATTGTCGATTATTCCCTGGTCTTTGAATAATAAAGGCTCGTCGGCACGCCGCGACAAGGCACATCGACCCGGCTGTGATACCGGGTGCGCGCTTCTGCAATGAGCTGGTATCATCTGTATCCATGCGGTCCCTCGCTCCAAAAGAAACTCGAGCGCCAACAGCTTCACTTTCCGCAGCAGAACGCGCCGTTCTGATCGCCTGCTTGACAGATGGCACTCTCTTTAAGCAGCGGGGCGTGTGGATATCGCCGCGTGACACCAACGTGCGCATTGCAGGTGTCACCGTTGCAAACCTTGCCCGCGAAGGCATGCTGACAGTAAGAGCGTCTGGCAGGCGCGGAGTGGCGAGACTTACCGCCCGGGGAAGTTGGTTCGCTAGGAGTTTAGCGTCAGCTTGACCCGAGACGGAAGAAAAAACCAATTCGCCGCCTCGTCTACCAAGAGCGCGCATTGGTCCGCTCTCACATCAGTTCCGGCTATTTCTTCCACGCCACGACTTCTGTATGCGTGAAGCACCAAATGGCATCCGGATCCTGCCCCCAGGCCCGCCAGGAAGCGGCGATAGCTTCCAGCTCTGAGCGGCTTGCAATGCCATACTCCAGAGATTTCTCTGCGATGCTGGAGTACAACGTCCGAGCGGCATAGGTCTCAGCCCAGTCCCGCGTTGCGGCGGGGTCGGCATAGGATACGCTCGAAGTCGTAACACGCGTTTCCAAAAATTCCGCCTCGCGGAACCAATGCCGGAGATGGCGTCCGGCGTTCGGCTGCCCGCCATTACGACGCGCAAGCTCATAATAGAGCGCGAGGAATTGACGCATCCCCTCGTTCTCTGGATAGAACATCGTGCTCCCCCAATCGACGTCGCGAACGCCGACCACGCCGCCGGAACTCAAGAGCAGGCCGATTTTCCGCAGCGCCTCGACCGGTCGCCGCAAATGCTGCAGCACCTGATTGGCAAAGATGGCATCGAAACTTTCCGCAGCGAAGCGAGGCTCATAGATGTCGCCCCGTTCGAAGCTCACCTGTCTTGCCGGTTGGCCTTTTGCCAATGAGCGCGCTGTCGCAATCACGCTCTCCGAGGAATCCAGTCCGACGGTATGAGCGGGCTCTACTCGCAGCGCCAAGCCGACAGTAATCGTTCCAGGACCGCATCCCACGTCAAGCAACCGCATCCCCGGTTTGAGGTAAGGGAGAAAAAATCCCGCATCTGTTTCCGCCGTCCGCTTGGCATGGCTATTCACCACCGACGCGTGGTGCCCATGCTGATAGATCTCGTCAGCGGATGACATCACGCGCTCCCCGGCCCTCATGCTTGGAGACCCGCCGCAGCGCGAGCGATTGAAAGGCTTGAGCGCGATGGAACGGCACTGCGACGCTCCTCAGGGTGAAGGTCATCAGGTGGCCCCTGATTATAGCGTCAGCCACCAAGCTGCGCTTGATTTAGTCGACCGAAACCTTCGGCAGGAACTTCATGGTGTAGACATCACTCGAGTTAACAGAGCGATCGAGCTGTCGGTAACTCCTGATCACGTCAAGGGTCGCCTGCATCTTGCCGGCGTCGATGTAACCCAGCCCTTTGGGCTTGGTGGTTTCGGTCAACACAAACGGCATAGATACCTTCCACTGTGCTAACGCCACGGCGGCGTTGCTCTCCGGGTAGCTCTTGGCAAAATCGGCCGCTGCCGCCTCTGGATGCGCGATCGCCCAGGCGTAGCCGCGCATCGTGGAGGAGACGAGCTTTCGCAAGAGATCGGGCTTGCCCTCGATCATGGCGTCGTTCACCACGAGACCGAGCGAATAGTAATCGACGCCGTAATCTGCATAGACGAATTTGCCTGGCGCACTTATTCGATCACCTCATCGGCGAGCGAAAGCACGTTGTTCGGCATCGGGAAATTCATCGCTTTAACGGTTTTCATATTGATGACAAACAAATAGTGCGTTGAGATTTCCACTGGTAAATCCGCGGGCTTGGCGCCCTGGAAAATGCGGGCAGCAAGTGCGGCCGCACGATCGAACGATTCGCGAGCGTCCGCGCCGTAAGACATCAGACCGCCACCACGCGCCATGAAGTCCTGCTCATAGATCGCCGGTAGCCGGTGCTGCAGCGCGTAATTGAACACGCGCTCACGGTTGAGAAGCGTAAGCGAGTCCGTGACCATTAGAATCGCGTCCGGCGGCTCACGGTCCATGGTCGCGAACGCTTCGTTAAAGTCGTTGGGCTCGCGAACCCCGAGCGGTTGCACGATGACGCCAAGCTCCTGCGCGGCTTTTGCCGACGCGTCATAGCGTTGTGTCATGCCAAGGTCGTCCTTGTTCCACAGCATGGCGACCCGACGAAGCTGGGGCGACGCGGCCTTCAACAGACCAAGGCGCTTGGTTGAGAGTGCTGCCGCGTCGTCAGCTATTCCAGTTACATTCCCGCCCGGGTGCGCCAAGCTCTCAACTAGTCCGGTCACGACTGGATCGCCCGAGCCGCTGGCGATCACAGTTGCGACGCCCGATGCTTTGGCAGCTGCTGCGGACGGATAGCCAAGGGTAACTACCACGTCGACATTGGCCGCTTTCAATTCCTGCATCAGGTTTGGCGTCTGCCCGACCTTGCCCGCTGCGCCGCGCGCTTCATAGGCCAGGTTCTGTCCGAGGTTGAAGCCGTGCTTAGCCAGCCCCTCCACGAGCATCTTTCCGGTGCCTTCCGTAGGCGGGATCGGTGGTCCAACTGTGAGGGTACCAATCCGATAAGTCCTTCCTGCCGTTTGTGCGGCAACAGGGTAAGGCACTGTTGTCATAGCGCCGGCAATGAGTTGTAGTACATCGCGACGTCTCATGATTTATCTCCTTGTAGTAGTCATTCGACACTCGAATGCCTCGACCTCTTCGCTTGAAAACGCCAACCTGGTCGTCCCTTCGTCCCTTAGCAGCAACATCGCGCTTTGCTGATTTGTTGGTTTTACTTTGAAGGGCGATCCTTGCGTGGAGAACGGGCTTCGGCCTGATACGAAGAAACCAAGAGAAGGCCGATTCCCCCTGACAGCCAATCTCAGTCCGGTCCTCATTCAAGAGCGATCATAACGACAACGCGTCAGCACTTCGCGTTTATGCCAATTCCAGACATCACGTGCGGCAAGCCCGGATCGATCTTGCGAGGGTATAAGCGCTCACAAGCTGACTGCGGCACGGGCGACGCAGACCCGGCCGCTCGTCGACGGCATCGTGAGCGCGCATCGCGGTCGTGGGCTTGGTGGATAGTGCTACCCGCGTCGAACTAACACGTCCAATTGATGTCGATAGGCAGTGAATACTGCTTGTTAGTCAGGTTCCCAGACTCTGGTCCCCACGCTTCCCATCCTCCCGAGGGATCATCGCCTTGGAACACAGAGAGACTGTCGTTTGGATTCATCAAGTGAGCGAGCGTGATGTCTCCCTGCGAACCATAGTTGAGATTTATAACAAAGGCGCTCCGGTTCGTAACTGTGGTAATTTTCGGATTCGAGCACCCATAACTACCATTGATATTGGGATATGGACTCATCCCAGTGTAATAGACGGTGCGAGGTGCCTGCTGGGCGAAAAATGGCCCCAGGCTGATTGAAATTGGGTTGGGCGGTGGCGGAGGCGGTGGCGATACCACTGGGGTGGTGGACCATGTCGGGCTGCCTTTATAAATAACCAGGTTTCCGTCATCCTGCATGGTCAGGAAGAAAGGTGACGGCGAAGTAACAGATGTCCCAACCGCCCAATAGGCTGCTCCTGGCTGTTGCGGAGTACCTTTGTAGAGAACGAAAGTGCCGTCCGTTTGCATCTTGGCAAAGTAATTACCTTGACCCAATGACGTGTCCGAGTGCCAGATCTGCGCGGCCCCCTCTTTAATGACGAAGTCGCCGTCACTCCAAGTGGTAATACCAGTCCTTACCGCCTGCATGAAGGCCACGTAGCGGCCGCTATCGGAAGACAGAGAATTGTCTGCGAGCAGGATTGCGCCTGGGGCGGCCACCAGGGTTTCGCCTGCTGCCAACGTGGATCTGTTCGCCGAAGGAACAAGCCGAGGCGCCGTTGTGACACTCGTACCGGTCGCCCAGGTCGCCGTCCCTTTGTAGATTACCAGATTTCCATCATCCTGCATGGTCAGGAAGAAAGGCAACGGTGAGGGACCAGATGTCCCAGACGCCCAAACGGCTGGTCCTGGCTGTTGTGGAGTACCCAAGTAGAGAACGAAATTGCCGTCAGCTTGCATCACGGCAAAACAACTAGGAGCTTGCGCCGGAATGAAATGGAAGGAGGTCCAAACCTGAGTACCCCCATTGAAGACGACAAAAGTACAGTCGGGGTGCAAAATTGCTTGATTGGCGCCGTTGTCTGAAATCAAAGCATCGTTGACGTTGAGGTATTCGCCGGCGGCCAGTGTCGACTTGTGGTTGGAGCTCTGCGAGCTCGCGGTCAACGACATGGCCAGAAGCACGGCGGTACGGCTGCCAGATACAAGAATTTGCGGCTAGCTAGGTTCATGCTGCCCTCCCATCACAATTATCGCTTACGGCATCGTGTATCGCTCACGACATCATTTGCCGCCCTTCGCCAGGACGAACCTCGGCATGTTACGCCTGCACACGCGTAACTTTCACACTATTTTTGCAAAAAACAACCTCAAAGCGTGAACTCTCGGGCGGACACGTATGCTGGTCGGTCCGTCGGTCCCATGTCTGCAACGGGTCAAAACCGGAATCCACCTTTCGGGCTGTTACGTCAGCTTTCGCCAGCAGCGGACATCGCGCCCGAGACGCCGTGTGATGTCTCCTATGCTGGCTTACGTTTCAGGCTGTGCAGGTCGCGCTGGCGCTTGCGCCGCCGTAAAAAGAGACAGCAGCCGCCTCCAGCAGCTCCCGGGGAGTGCCATTACCAGAAGTAAGGCATTCCTATTCGATCACCCGGTCAGCGCGAGCCAGTAGCGTAGGTGGCAGAGTGAAACCGAGCGTCTCTGCGGCCTTGAGGTTGACGACCAGCTCGAATTTGTTCGGCTGCTGCACCGGTAGATCAGCGGGTTTTGCGCCCCGAAGGATACGGTCCACATAATCTGCCGTTCGGCCGAACATGTGGGCCGGATCAGGGCCGTAAGCTATCAGACCGCCGCTTTCGGCGAAAGGTGTGTAAGGATACACGGCTGGCAGGCGGTGCCGAGCCACCAGCCGGATGATCAAGTCACGATGAACGTCGGTGAAGGTATCGGGAACAACGATCAGGCTGCCATCCTGCTCCCCCCCAAGCGCGGTTATAATGCGCTCGATATCAGCGTCGTCGCGAATGGGTGCGCCGGTTACATCAACCGCGAAAGACAGGGCAGCTGACTCTACTGAGTGCAAGTAGGATGTGCCATAAGGGGCCGTTACCGGGTTATACATCACTTCGGCCCGCTTGACCCTAGGCGAGATTTCCTTAATCAGTTCCAGCCATTTCCCGCCGATCGAGAACTCGAAGCTCGTGAATCCGGTTGCATTACCGCCCGGCCTTGCCAGGGTCGCCACGAAGCCTTGGCCGACCGGATCGGAGACCATCGTGAACACAATCGGTATGGTCCTGGTTGCCCGCCGAGTGGCCTCTAACATCGATGTGCCGTAGACTACGAGCGCGTCGGGTTTAAGCGCGACCAGCTCTTTCGCCAATGATTGGCCCCGCTCATCGGAGCCAACAGCCCAACGATAGTCGATCAGGACATTGCGGCCGGCTATCCATCCCAGCTTTTCCAGTCCCCGCTCGAACGTTTGAACATCAGCCTTCGCACTGGGATCATCTTTGGCTATGCGCATCAGCACACCGATTCGCCGCGGGGCATCGGCCCCCTCGGCAATCGATATGCCCGGCCACCCGATCACCGCGCCGCCCAGAACGGTGATGAACTCGCGCCGTCTGAGATGGGTCATCACGTGACCCTCCCTCGGGGTTGTGCAGGAGGGACTATACCACGCTTTAGTCGCGCGGTGAACCTGCTTTAACGGTCGGGGAGATAAAAAATCTCAAAGGAACTTTCGCAATCCAGTCGGTGGTCTTTGACTGCCCGGAGGAGATTGAGCCCAGTCGTTGGTGGATTCCGGTAGTACGCAAAAAGCGAACGTCCCGGCGGTTCCTCGCCGAGCCGACGACGGCGAAGCCCCTCGTCAAAGAAATGCCGGCCCGTCTCATCGAGCTCTCGGCGCTGTCTCAGGCCTCGGCGGCGCGGCGGCGGCAGTTTATTGTGAACAGCGGAGTTTGCATGAACCGCACGCAGGCTGGCGAGCATGCGGACATGGTCGCCCTCACAGGGATAAACGGACAAACGTTTGACATGGAACGCATCGATGTCGAGACCAAGCTCGGAACCAGCGAAGTCTGGGAGGTGGTCTCGATCGGAATGGCACACCCGTTTCATATCCACGGCGCATTGTTCCGCATCTTATCCATCGCGGGAGCGTCGCCGCCGCCTCATCTCGCGGGCTGGAAAGACGTGGTGCTTGTCGAGGACAGGGCGGAGCTTCTCGTTGCTTTCAATCAGCCGGCAACGCGTGACCACCCGTTCATGTATCATGGCCACATCCTCGAGCACGAGGAGGCCGGACTGATGGGACAGTACGTGTGCGCCTGATTGCGTCTGCGGACCCAGCGAACGCGGTAAAGGCGTGCATCGCAGCAAAATCGAGGGCTAATGTCCGACTTGGGTCATTTGCACGCATTACCGCGCCGCAACCGCAATGGCCGGTTCACCTCAATGAACGGACATAGGCCGTGGCTCGTTTTGCGCCCGCTGCTACGCCCCACCCCTGAATAACCGACCCGATTGTCTCAGCGATGGCGGTAGCCGGGATCACGCAGATTTTGGTTGCGACTCCCGTTGCGCCGTGTTAGAACAGAAAGGGAACAAGAAGCAGAGCCATGCCCCACACACACCAGCTCAACCCACGCTCACCTATCTGGGGTTACACAATGAGGACGGATGCAACCATTTCCGACCCATTTTCCGCAAACGAAGCCAATTCCGCAAACGAACACAATCGGAAAAACCCAATGAAAACTGTGTTCCAAGATGAACGAGAGAGCCGCTACAACCAGAGAGCGCAGATCCTTGCTCCCTCGCGCGATGTACAGGGCGGAGGTCTTTTCAGCGCGATTTGATCTGCAATCAAAGACGCGCCCGCCAACCCGGCATCAGCATTGGTTTCACTTGTAACTTATCGGCGCCGCGACGCCGTTACGCAGCCGGGGTTCACATTCGCAAATGGCCAGGCGCCGTTGATCGGCGCCTCCGATCTGCTGCCGCTGACCGTTGCTCGGCCAACGAGCCGCAGACCGCGCGTCACATCGTGGCCTGCAGGCCGTCTTCGTCCTGCTGCCATTCGCCGGTTGCGAGCCGCTCGACCAGCACGACCGCCAGGAACATCAGAACCCCGAGCAGGCTCAGAACCAGAATCCCTGCAAACATCAGCTCGGTGTCGAGCGCGATGTTGGCGGAATTGATCACGTAGCCGAGCCCCTCGCCGGCGGCGACGAACTCGCCGACCACGGCCCCCACGATCGCCAGCGTGATCGAGATCTTGAAGGCGGCGAAGATGTAGGGAAGCGCCCAGGGCAGGCTGATCTTGACGAACTTCTCCCGGCCGGTGGCCCCGAGCGAGTCCATATATTGCAGCAGCTCCGGCTCGACCGAGCTCAGGCCCTTGGCCGTGTTGATGACGATCGGGAAAAACGCGATCAAGGCAGCGATCACGACCTTCGGCGTGAGCCCAAACCCGAACCAGATGAGGAAGAGCGGCGCGAACGCTACTTTCGGCAGCACCTGTGCGGTCACCAGAAAGGGGTAGGTCAGCTCGCGCACGGCGCGCGAATAGGAAATGCCGACGGCAAGAATAAATCCGGAGAGCACCGCAGCGACGAAGCCGAGCGTGATCGCTACGCAGGTCGGCCAGGTATTGACCAGCAGCAGCTCCCGCTGCTCCCAGATCTTGGCGAATATCACCGAGGGAGCGGGCAAGATCACCGGCCGCGTATGCAGGAGCTGCACCGCCAGCTCCCAGAGGCCGAAGAAGGCGGCGAAGACCAGCGCCTGCCCTGCCAGCAAGGACGCGCGGCGCTTCAACATCGCTCAGGGCTTTCGATGTCTGCGCGACCCGCACGCAAGTGGCGGCGAATATGCTCCGTGATCTCGGCAAAGCGCGGCAGGCCGCGGATCGCCTCGGTGCGCGGTCGGGGGAACGGGACATCGATCGTCTCGATGATGCGGCCTGGCCGCGCCGACAGCACCAGGATTCGCTCCGACAGCAGCACCGCTTCGGGAATGCTGTGGGTGATGAAGACCACGGTGGTGTCGAGGCGCGACCACAGCCGCAGCAACTCGTCCTGCATGGCCTCGCGGGTGATCTCGTCGAGCGCGGCGAACGGCTCATCCATGAGCAGGATGCGCGGCTGGAACACCAGCGCGCGGGCAAGGGATACACGCTGCTGCATGCCGCCGGAGAGCTCGTGCGGACGGCGTTCCTCAAAGCCGCGCAGGCCCACGATATCCAGCCACCGGCGCGCCTCCGCTTGCCGCTCCTGCGAACTCATCTCCTTGCGCGTGACCTCCATCGTGAGCATGACGTTGCCGAGCGCGGTGCGCCACGGCAGCAGCATCGGCCGCTGGAACACGTAACCGATGTGCCCGGTCATCGCCGCCTCTCTCAGCGGCCGGCCGTCGAAGCACACCTCGCCCGCGCTCGGCAGCAAGACGCCGGAAAGCACTTTGAGGAGCGTCGTCTTGCCGCAACCGGAGGGCCCCACCACGGTGAGGAATGAGCGCGGCTCGATGTGGGCGCTGATGCGCTCCAACGCGAGCAAGGGCCCGTCGGGGGTGCGAAAGCGCACGGAGATATCTTGAATGTCGATCGCTGGGAGCGTGTTCACCGGTGAGCCCGCGTTTGCTGTCGCCGATGCGTCACGTAGACGCCATTCGTAGGGGCGACCCATTGGGTCGCCCGCGCCACAGAATGCTCAAAGCAGGGCGAGGCAATGCCTCGCCCCTACGAAGCACGTGACGCATGATGATGACAGAAGCGACAATGCGTTTGCTTGTCACAAGATGGATTTTCCAGCACAATAGGAGAAGAAAGAAATCCCCGCAACATCGCGCCTTTGCGCGACTTGCGCCGCCGCGCAGAGTGAAGAGGCAAAGCATGTCGAGCGATGAATTCGTTCCCGATCGCGAGCGCGCAGCAGCAAGCGATGCCGAAATTCCGGTGATCGACCTCGCTCCATTCGCGGCCGGAGGCAGCGGCAAGCGCGGTGTCGTCGAAGCGATCGCGAGCGCGTGCGAGGACGTCGGCTTTTTCGGCATTGTGGGTCACGGCGTGGACGACGCGTTGATTGCGGCCATCTATCGCGAGGGCCGCGCCTTCTTCGCGCTGCCGCGCGAGGAGAAGATGGAGGTCGGCCGTCCCGCCCCCGGAGTGAGCCGCGGCTACAACAGCCTTTCCGATCAGAGCCTGGGCAACACGCTCGCAAGCGACGTGCCCCCCGACCTGCAGGAAAGCTTCGCCATCGGCCCGCTCGATCCGGGCAAGGCCCCCCACTGGACCGCCGGGTATGGGCCGATCCATTTCCATCCCAATCTGTGGCCGCATCGCCCTGCCGGCTTTCGCGCGGCGGTGACCGCCTATTGGCAGACGATGGAGGGGCTGGCTGGGCGACTCGCAGGCATGTTTGCGCTGGCGCTTGATCTTCCCGAAGACTTCTTCGCCGACAAGATCGACCGCCACGTCAGCACCATGCGGCTCAATTTCTATCCGGCACAGCCGGTCGCGCCGCTGCCGCGACAAATCCGGGCGGGCGCGCATTCCGATTACGGCGGGTTCACCATCCTGCGCACCGAGGAGGCGCCGGGCGGGCTTCAGGTCGTGCGCCGCGGCGGCAGCTGGATCGACGTGCCGAACATCCCGAACGGTTTCGTGGTCAATATCGGCGACATGCTGATGCGGTGGACCAACGACCGCTGGGTCTCGACCCTCCATCGCGTGGTCAACCCGCCGGAAGCGGTGCGAGCCAACACGACCCGCATGTCGGTGGCCTTTTTCCAGGTGCCGAACTACGACGTGGAGGTGCGATGTCTCGAGAGCTGCACCGGCCCGGGCAACCCGCCGCGCTACCCGCCTACGACCGCGGGGGCGCATTGGCGCGCCAAGATTCTGGCGGCGCGCGGTGTGCGCCCGGAGCCAACAGCGGAGCAGCAGGCCGCCGCCGTTGCTTGAGCAAGTGTAGCCCGGATGAGCGAAGCGATATCCGGGGGCACGGGCGGCGATGCGCGACCCGCATATCGCTGCGCTCATGCGGGCTGCTACGGTCATGAAACCGAGGTGTGAGATGAACAGAGCACGAATTGTTCTTCAGGCGGCGGCTCTTGCTGTAGGGATAGCAGCGCTCACAAGCCCGGCGAAAGCACAAGACAAAGTGGGGCTGCGGCTCGATTGGGTTTTCGGCAGCGAGCATTCCGGCATCTGGGTCGCCCAGGAGAAAGGATTCTTCAAGGACGAGAACCTGGACGTCCACATTCTTCCCGGCGAGGGATCGAGCGTAACGGTCAAGCTGGTCGGCACCGGCGATGTCGATTTCGGCTATGCCACCGCCGATCAGGCCATGCTCGCCTATTCGCGCGCGCTGCCGGTGGTCACGACGGCAGTCATCCTGCAGAGCAGCCCGACCGCGATCGTGTTCCCCAAAAGCACCGGGATCAAGAAGCTCACCGACCTCTACGGCAAGCAGCTGGGGCTGCAGCTCAAGAGCGCGGTTGAGCGACAGTGGCAGGTCGTGGCGAAGATAAACCACATCGATACCAGCAAGATCATCCAGGTTCCCGCCGATCTCGCAGTCGCGCAGCTGATCATTGCAGGGCGCATCGATGCCGGCGTCGCCTTCTTCTTCAACGACGGGATCCGTCCCATTGCCGAGGGGATCGACATGGATTGGATCCTGTTCCGCGACGTCGGGCTCCCCATGTATAGCTCCAGCCTGATCGTGAATGCAGCCACCATCGAGAAGAAGCCGGACTTGGTGGCGCGTTTCACCCGTGCGTTCGTGCACGGCTGGGAGTATGCCAAGGCGCACCCGGACGAGGCGTTTGCGCTCACGATCAAGGCGCAGCCTACGCTCGATAACAAATACAACAAGCTCAAGCTGCCGGCGGTGCTGAGCCTGCTTGACAGCCCGGATGCGCAGAAGAACGGGATCGGCCATTCCGATCGCGGCGGATGGGAGTCGCTGCAGAAGGCGCTGATCGATGTCGACCTGCTCAAGGAGCCGGTGGACCTCGACAAGGTCTACACCAACAAGTTCCTGCCGCATCCAAAGTCGTGACGGATGGCAGATCCGGTTTCCAGCTTCGCCATCCGGTTGGCGTATGGCGCCACCCAGTTCCCGCGCGTGGCATGGTACCTCGGGCATGGCACCATCATGCGGCGGCTGTCGCAGGGTCAATCCCGCAGAAGCCAGGGCCAACCCCGGTCACAGGCGCCCTCCTCCGACAAGCGGCTCTACGCGGAGATGGCGAAGCTCTTTCGCCAGGACATCGCCAATGTGGAAGCCGGGATCTATCCGCTGCCCGCCGATCACGACGGCTCGTGGCCCATCCTGCTCAACCGTTCGCGATTGTTTTTTACCGACCTGCCGGCCATCCATCGCAGGCGCGAGAGGCGCGGGTATCGCGACGTACGCAGCGCAGACCTGCGCGGCAGGCGGCCGGATTATTATCTGCAGAATTTTCATTTTCAGACCGGCGGCTGGATGACGCGGGACTCCGCCCAGCGCTACGACACCCAGGTGGAGGTGTTGTTCAAAGGCACCGCCAACGCAATCCGGCGGCAGGCACTGCCGGCGTTGCATGAGCTTTTTGCCGGCCGCGACCAGCGGCGCCTCCAGTTCCTCGACGTTGGCTGCGGCACTGGGCGCTTCCTCGATTTCGTCAAGCAGGCATGGCCGCGCCTTCCGGCCGTCGGACTGGATATGTCTGAGGCCTACATTGCCGAGGCACGGCAGCACTTGCGGCGCTGGGGCTGGCTCCATCTCCTGGTCGCGAACGCCGAATCAATTCCCTTTGCCACCGAGAGCCAGGACGCCGTTGCCAGCATTTTCATGTTTCATGAGCTGCCCCCCAAGGTCCGTCGCGGGATCTTTCGCGAGTTTGCGCGCGTGCTCAAGCGCGGCGGCCGCCTTGTCATCGTGGATTTGCTGCAGACCGGCGATCGACCGGACTACGACGGCATGCTCGAACGCTTTCCGCAGAATTTTCACGAGCCTTACTACACCAGTTATTTGCGTGAGGATTTCGACGCGCTCGCAAAGGCATGCGGCCTCGCTCCTCGCCCCAATGCCAAGGTGTTCATTTCCAAGGTGATGGTCTTCGACAAGCCGTGAGCTTGCCTCGCATCGAGCAGTGGCTCACCTTGGTCGCGCATGATTCGGATCGACCATGGGATCAGCATCGACGAGCGGGAGGTGGAAGAACGATTCATCCGCGCCTCGGGGCCGGGCGGGCAGAATGTCAACAAGCTCGCAACGGCGGTGCAGCTGCGCTTCGATGTACGTCGATCGCCGAATCTCCCCGAGGACGTGCGCACACGACTCGAACGGCTCGCCGGCCGGCGATTGACGCGCGAGGGCGTGCTGGTAATCGCCGCGCAGCGCCACCGCACGCAGGAACGCAACCGCCAGGATGCGCTCGACCGCCTGATCGCGCTGATCCAACGAGCGGCGGTTGCGCCTCTGCCTCGCCGGCCCACCAAGCCGACCGCAGGGGGGCGCGAGCGCAGACTGCAATCGAAGAAGCACCGTGGCTCCATCAAGGGTCTGCGTCGGGGATGGCCCGAATTGGAGTAGGGCGGGTTAGTGGCCGATCTCACCCAGGCGAGATCGGCCACGTAACCCGCCGCGTCTCGGCGGATTACGGCGCAAGCGCCTAATCCGCCCTACGCACCCCGCGAATTGCCAACTTCCGGTATACTGCGCAGGACAATCCGACCTCTTGCCCATGCCCGTTCGCCAACTCTCGGAAAGCGTCGCGAACCGCATCGCCGCCGGCGAGGTGGTGGAGCGGCCTGCGAGCGTGGTCAAGGAGCTCATCGAGAACGCGCTCGACGCGGGCGGCTCGTGCATCGACGTTCTCACCGACGGCGGAGGGCGTCGTCTGATCCAGGTTACCGACGACGGCACCGGAATGACCGCCGCCGATCTTGCGCTCGCGGTCGAGCGCCACGCCACATCCAAGCTTCCCGAAGACGATCTCCTCGATATTCGCACGTTGGGCTTTCGCGGCGAGGCATTGCCCTCGATCGGCGCGGTGGCGCGGCTTACGATCACAACCCGCCATGCGGATGAGCCGCATGCCTGGGCGATCGGCGTCGACGCTGGAAGAAAATCCGAGCTCAAGCCCGCGGCGCTGGGGCAAGGGACCAAGGTCGACGTGCGCGATCTCTTCTTTGCCACGCCGGCGCGGCTCAAGTTCCTCCGCAGCGACCGCAGCGAGGGCGAGGCCATTCGCGAAGTCGTCCGCCGCCTCGGCATGAGCCGGCCGGACGTTGCCTTCACCCTTGCGGGTGAAGAACGCGCGCCCGCCACTTGGTCCGCTCGGCTGCCCGGTCCGGCCGGGCGGCTCGCACGCCTTGCCGATATTCTGGGGCCCGAGTTCCGCGCCAATGCGGTCGAGGTCGGCGGCGCGAGCGAGAAGCTTGCGGTCGAGGGTTTCGCTGCGCTGCCGACCCACAGCCGTGCCAACTCACTCGGACAATATCTTTTCGTGAACAGCCGCCCCGTACGCGACAAGCTCCTCATGGGCGTGGTGCGCGCCGCCTACGCCGATTATCTGCCCCGCGACCGGCACCCCGTCGTCGCGCTGTTCGTCACCGTATCTCCGCGCGAGGTGGACGTGAACGTGCACCCCGCCAAGGCGGAGGTGCGCTTTCGCGATGCGGGACTGGTGCGCAGTTTCCTGTTTCGCGCGCTGCAGGAGGCGCTGCAGCGGGAAGGCCGGCGCGCGGCCACGAGCGGGGGCGCCGCCGCGGGCGCCGCGCTTCGGCCCGACAATATGACGCCGCGCAGCGGATGGGATTGGCGGCGCTCGCACGCGCGGCCGCTGGAGCGCGAAGGTTTATCAGGCCTGCGGTTGGGGGCTTCGCCGGTCGGGCTGGCGGAGCCCGCACAAGCCGCCTTCGACGCGGGCGATCCATCCGCCGACCTGCGAACCGATGCAATCGAGCGCGTGGCCGACCTGATAGAGCGGCCTCTCGGTGCCGCGCGGGCACAAGTGCATGAAACCTACATCGTGACCCAGACCCGCGACGGGCTCGTCATTGTCGATCAGCACGCCGCGCATGAGCGGATCGTATACGAGCGGCTCAAAGCAGCGCTGGCGCAGTCCGGCGTGGCGCGGCAGATCCTGCTCATTCCGGAAATCGTGGAGCTCGACGAGGTTTCCGTCGAGCGGCTGCTCGCACGCGCGCCCGAGCTTCTGCGCTACGGGCTTTCGATCGAACCGTTCGGGCCGGGCGCGGTTGCGGTGCGCGAGACCCCATCGCTGCTTGGAGAGATCGATGCCCGCGCGCTCCTGCGCGATCTTGCCGAGCATATGGAGGAATGGGACGACGCGCTGCCGCTGGAGCGCCGCCTCATGCACGTGGCCGCGACCATGGCCTGCCATGGCTCGGTGCGCGCCGGACGCCGGCTCAAGGCCGAGGAGATGAATTCGCTGTTGCGTGAGATGGAAGCAACGGCCAATTCCGGCCAATGCAACCACGGCCGCCCCACCTACGTGGAGCTCAAGCTCGGCGACATCGAGCGTCTATTCGGGCGGCGGTGACGCAACGGGGCATATCAAGCTTCGTGCTCACCTCGCGCTGAGCTTACCATATTCTCGGTCGTCATCGTCCGCGTATGCGGACGATCCAGTAACCACTGAACATCCGGTTTGGGATGCCTTGCGCTCGACCTGCCACGGTCGAGATTACTGGATGTCCCACATCATGCGGGGCAGGACAACCGAGAGGTTGACCTTATTGCTTCCAGACCTTGAAGGCCTCGGCGAAGACACGCTCGCCCGGTGTGCCTTTTTCCATGGCCAGAATGGCCCTGCGATTGTTGTTGTAGACCACCGGGATATCGAACCAGGCGCGGTCCTTGAGCAGCTGAAGATTACGCTCCCTGTCGGCCTCGACGCTGGAAAGCCCGATCAGGAAGAATCCGCTCGTCACCTTCACTGCAAGTCCCGCAAGCGGCGTGCCGCGCGTTTGTTCCGCCTGCTTCATCAGAATGCCCGGAACGTTGGAAATCCCACCGGCAGGAAACTCCGCCGGCAGCTTGAAGATGATCTCCACCGTATGGCTCGCCGGCAGGGACTTGTCGGTGTTGCGGCGCAGCGACCAGGTCATGGCCAGCTTGCGCTCCGGCACTTCAACGTCCGCCCGGATCGCCAATTCCGGCGGCTGCCCAGGCCCCGGGGTCACCGTCTCCGTCCGCCAGATGGCGGAGCCAACGAAGCGTTTGCCATTTGGATCGGAAGGGTCCTCCTCATAGAGGACTACCTTCTGCGCGACTGCGGCACCTGTCTGCGCCCCCGGCGAAGGGGCGGAAGCGGATTGCGTGCCGGGCTCGATTCGGTCTGTGATCTTTGACCGTGTCGCGGCAATCGGCGTCTCGCGCGCGGTCTCGGCCGGCGGCGACCGCATGCCACGATAGAACTGGACCATATTCGGCCACTGCCAAGCCAGGACGCCCAGAACGGCCAGAGCCGCCGCGCCGACCGACATGCCTCTGAGCAACTCACGACTGGGACGCCATGCCAGCCATTCCCGGGCGCTCGCCGCCATTTGCGCGAGTTGGGACTCCTCCTCGGGAGGAGGCGGAATGTGCCGGGGCATTCCGGAGACCGGATGGGCATCGTCCAGCACAAATGATGATTCCAGCATCGGCTCGGAAAAATCATCTAGCGAGTAGGATTCTTGCACCGGCTCGAATGCGTCCTTTGCCGGCGCCTCGGGCTCGGACATCCCTAGCTCGCTGCGAAGGACTGGGGGACGGTCCGGTGCTGGGGCACGATCCTGCGCACGATCGAAAGTGCGCTCTTGCACCCGCTCTTCCCCACGCTCTTGAAAGCGCTCCTCGTGGCGGCCCCGGAAGCGCTGTGCCCGATCGAGGTCGACAATCGGGGGCGGAGGATAAGGCTCGCGCGGCCGATTCTCCGCTGGTGGAAACGCCTCCGGCAGGTCGTTGATGCGGGGCAGGACGTTGCCTAATTCTTTCCCGGTGCGGGCTATGGGCGGCCGTTCACCGGCGGGGCGCCGCAGCGCAAGAGGCGCCGTCGGTGCACGCTGCTCAGGCGGCAGTGGATGCTCGGGGAGATCGAGGTCAGGCTGCCGCTGTTCTGCTGTCGCCGCCCGCGGCAGGACAGGCGAAGATACGACCGGCTTCAACGAGGGCAGCGGGCCCCAGGGTCGCCGTGCTCCGTCAAGCCGCGCTTCCTGCGACGGCTCTGCGGGAGGAGCCACAGGGCGACGCGGCGGCGCAGAATTCTCCCGCACTTCCTCCGGGCGGTGCGGTTCGATCGGCCGAATTCTCGGCGGCGGTGGCTGGCGCGCGCTGCCGGTGAACTTGCGAGCAGACTCCGCCTCCACCTTGCGGATCGACTCCTCAAGCGCGAGACGCTCGCGGGTGATGTCGGATTCGTTCAGCGCTGGCGTGACACTGCGAAGCTGCGCCAGCAAAGCGCCGCGCGCGCGCTCATACAATGCCCGGCGGTTCTCGCCATTGTTCTTCTCGAGGCCGGCGACGGCGCGTGCAATCAGGGGATAGTAGTCGGCCATTGAAGTTGAGCTCATTCCCTCATAAGGTGAAACAGTGCGTCACTCTTAGCTCTCGAACGGGTTGTGCATCAGTATGGTGTCCTCGCGCTCGGGGCTGGTTGACAGCAGAGCGACCGGGCAGCCGACCAATTCCTCGATATGACGCACGTATTTGATCGCCTGCGCCGGGAGTTCCGCCCAGGAGCGCGCGCCCGCCGTTTTCGCTTGCCAGCCTTCAAATGATTCATAGACCGGCTCGACGTCGGCCTGCGCGCGCTCGCTGGCAGGAAGATAATCAATCCGCCGCCCATCGAGCTGATATGCAACGCAAACCTTCAGCTCCGTTAAACCATCCAGAACATCGAGCTTGGTTAAGGCCAAGCCGTCGATCCCGCTGCTGCGCACCGTCTGGCGGACAAGGACCGCATCAAACCAGCCGCAACGGCGGGGGCGTCCGGTGACAGTACCGAATTCACGGCCACGCTCGCCGATCAGACAGCCCACGTCGTTTCGCTGCTCGGTCGGAAATGGCCCCTCACCTACCCTCGTCGTGTAGGCTTTGCAGATGCCAAGCACATAATCGATGGCCGACGGCCCCAGCCCCGAACCGGTCGCCGCCTGTGCCGCTACCGTATTCGAAGAGGTGACAAAGGGATACGTCCCATGATCAACGTCGAGCAAGGCTCCTTGGGCTCCCTCAAACAGAATGCGCTTGCCCTCACGCCGTTTTCTATCGAGCAATGACCATACCGAATCCACGTAAGGCAACACGCGCGGCGCAACGCTCTCCAAATGCTCGTACACCTCTTCACGGCCCACTGGCGCAAGCCCCATCCCCTTCCGTAGCGCGTTGTGGTGTGCGAGAAGGCGGTCGATCTTGCGCGCCAGTGCCGGCGGATCAGCCAAATCCATGATCCGGATCGCGCGCCTGCCCACCTTGTCCTCATACGCGGGGCCAATTCCGCGGCGCGTGGTGCCGACGCGCGTCATTGCATCGCCGGATTCGCGCAAAACATCGAGCTCCTGATGGAGCGGCAAGATCAAAGTCGCGTTCTCCGCTACACGCAGGCTTTCCGGGGTGACATCGATGCCCTGTCCCTTGAGCCTGTCGATTTCTTCGAGCAGAGCGTGCGGGTCAATTACGACGCCGTTGCCAATCACCGAGAGCTTCCCACGTCGCACCACTCCCGAAGGCAGCAGTGATAGTTTGTAGGTGACTCCGCCGATAACCAGCGTATGTCCCGCATTGTGACCGCCCTGAAAGCGGACGACGATGTCGGCCTGCTCGGAGAGCCAGTCGACGATCTTGCCTTTGCCCTCGTCGCCCCATTGCGAACCAACCACGACCACATTGGCCATGAGGTCTCTTTCCTCCGCGCGGCCGAGGTCAGGATAGTATCGAAGCTACAAAGGCTTACCCCAAAAGCGGCCCTCTACCAGATAAAGGATGCGTCCCGATCAGGCAAGTCACCGAAGGCGCAACGCGACATGCATCAACGCGAGCAAAATGCCGGATTTTGAGGGTCCCCTCACCCATCCTCACATTACCCCCCGCTAACCACATCGGATGATTTCGCCCTCTGCAAGGCCGCCCGGCGGCAGAATTGCGGCAATGACGGCCTTGCAAGCGGCGCGCGCGGGAGCCTGCCACATTATCTTTGGGCGCTATTGCAGCTGAGGTGGCTGCGTAACGATCGATCTCAAATCGACCCTCGCCATTTTGAGCTTGGCAATATCGGGACGGGATCGGCCCAGGCCCGGCATTCGAGCACAGGCCTGCTCCATCGCTTCGGCAGCATCCAACAGCGCACAATCGCCGCGGAATCGGCCGATCATTTGCAATCCGAACGGCATGCCGTGCTCATCGGTGCCGCACGGCAATGAAAGTGCGGGATTGGTGGCGAGCGTGATGAAATAGGTCAGTGCGAGCCAGTGATAATAGTTGCGCAGCTTCCTGCCTTCGAGCTCGTCCAGATAAAGCTGCGTCCACGGAAAGGGCGAAACCGGCGTTGTCGGGGACAGTACCGCATCATAGTCGCGGAAGGTGGTCTGGAAGCGTCTAAAAATCCGGGTTTGCTCGGCGTGCGCCCAGGCCACATCGGAAAGCGACATGCGGGCGCCGATCTCGTAGTTGGCACGCACATTGGGTCCGAGCGAATTCGGATCTTTCTGATAAATGGCCTGATACCGCTCTACAAAGTTCTGCGCGCGGATCACATCAAAGCAGCGATCGGCCTCGCCGAAGTCGAGCTTGACCTCTTCACAGCAGCGGAAGAGCGGCCGCAGGGCGGCAATGCACTGCCTGAACACTGTGCGGATTTCCGGATCCACCAGGCACTGGCCAAAGTCCTCGGTCCAGGCCATTCGTAATGTTCCGAGATCGACAGGAGCTGCAATGGCGATGGATTTTGCGTCGAGCGGGAATCCCAGCGGCTCGCGATCATCCATTCCCACCTGCGCAGCGAAGAGAAGGCGCGTATCGGCAACGCTGCGTCCCATTGGGCCCAAGACGGAGAGAGGGCTCCAGCCGAGCGCGCGACCGTCCATCGGCACAGCGCCAGGCGACGGGCGAAAGCCCACAACGCCGCAGATCGCGGCCGGGATCCGCAGCGATCCTCCGGTATCGGAGCCGGTGCACACGGGCAGCATGTCGCACGCCAGCGCCGCTGCGGAGCCGCCGGACGAACCGCCGGCATTAAGGCGCGGGTCGAACGGGTTTCCGGTCGCGCCCCAGACGACATTGCGCGTGTTCGCGCCGGCACCAAACTCCGGCACATTGGTCTTCGCAACGATGATCGCACCTGCCGCGCGCACGCGAGCGACCATGGCTGCATCCTGCGCGGGAATGAAGCTGCGATAAAGCGGCGAGCCATAGGTCGTAAGCAGCCCGGCGGTCTCGTGCAGATCCTTGATGCCGGTCGGCAAGCCATGCAACGTCCCCAGTCGCTCGCCGTTGCGGGCGTCGGCTTCCGCAAGCAGGGCAAGCTTGCGCGCACGCTCAAAATCGGTTGCCGCGATTGCGTTGACTGCAGGATTGAGGCTCTCGATCCGCGCAATCGAGGCTTCCAAAAGCTCGACCGGAGAGATTTCCTTGGTCCCGATCCGCCGTCGCAACTCGACAGTGGAAAGCGCCAATAGCTCTTCTGGTGCCCTCATGCGGTCAAGCTCGATTAAGCGACTTTCTGCGGGTGCATGGCAAGATCAAAACGCCGCTGCCGCTTCCGGCGCGCCTTGTGATCCGAGGCAGCCGTTGCGGGGGGTCATTCGCGCCCGTCGCGGCCAAGATCGAAAGTGAAGAATCCCTCGGGATTTTGCGGGCGCTCCAGCACTTCGGGATGGCGGAGCGTGCGGACTGTGTCGTTGTATCCGGCTCGCCAATGCGTATGCATGCTCCCGCGCGAGAACTCGTAGTCCTTGGAATCGCCCTCGTATTCCTGGGCCCGATAGATCAAATGCACAAGATTGTGGACCTTGCGGACGCTGGCAGATTGAAGGATCTCGAATTCAGGCCCGGTGCGCAATTCAGGCGGAAGTTTTTCCAGAAGGATGGCCAGCGTATTGCGCATCTGCTGCAACTGCCGTACTCGATCCGAGTTGGCGCGGGTTCTGCTCGAATACACGATCTCTTTGTTCCGAGTTTGCACCTGCGCCATTGTTCTGGGAACATCGCCGCGCGCGTCCCAGAGATCAACTTGGAAAGCCAGAGTATCTCGCCGGGGCCCAGCGTCCATCACCCATTGCAGCGGCGTATTCGACACAAGACCCCCGTCCCAATAATACTCTCCCTCGATCTCCACCGCGGGGAAGCCAGGCGGCAACGCACCGCTTGCCAGCACGTGCTCCGGCCGGATGGTATGCGTGGTGGTGTCGAAATAGACGAAATTGCCGGTGCGTATATTGACGGAGCCGACGCTCAACCGCATCTCGCCGGCGTTGATCCGATCGAAATCGATCAGCCGCTCGAGCGTCTGGCGCAGCGGAGCCGTGTCGTAGTAGCTCGTAGCGGAAGGCGTTCCCGCCGGCGCCAACCACGGGACCGAGAGGCGCGGGGTGAAAAAGCCCGGTGCACCGGAGGTGAGCGCAAACGCGGCACTCATCTCATTCATGTAGCTGCGGACCAGATCGCCGTTCGCAACAAACTGGTTTGGATTTTGTTGGGCCCCATGCCAAAATGGTGTGGTGACGCTTTCCCAGAATTCCCGCAACCTGCCGACGCGCTCCTGCGGCGCGTTTCCGGCGATGAGAGCGGTATTGACCGCGCCGATGGAGATTCCTGCAACCCAATCAGGGTGGAGGTCGGCCTCAGCCAGCGCTTCATAGACTCCTGTCTGGTAAGCACCGAGCGCGCCTCCGCCTTGTAGCACCAGCGCAATCTGCTCGAATGGCGGCCGGGGCCGGGCACGATGCGTCTTGTTCTGCCGTTGCGCTTCCACAGTAGACATGATGTCGCTTTCTCGCCTCCTCATTTTACCGAGTGTGCGCCCGGCCGAACCCCGTCACCGGGGCGGTTTCATTATCGAGCATGATAGCCGGGTTATGCCCAGGGCGCACCACTGCGACGCCTTCCCTTCGGTTGATTTGCGGCAAATGTGCTCTAACCTTTGCTGAGTGATTTGCGCGACCGCCTCTCCTCCTTGCGAATTACCCGCAGAGGGGTTCCGGTTTGCGATCCAGGCACACGCAGGGCCAGAACGCCGCGTGACGTCTCAGTAGCAATATTGGCATGTTTGTTGCTTAGCTGCGCATTGTCAAAAATGTGGTCATCGCCACGCGTCAGCACGGCCGGTTTCGACTGCAGCATGGAGGCTGGAGATGCTCAATCTCGCCCGCATTTCGGTTCCATTCCTGGTCGCAGTATGCAGCTCGGCAATCACTGCGCTTGTTGCTCCTTGCCATATCAGCGCGCAGGAACGGCATCATCCTCCGCAGGACGTGGAGCTACATGAGAAATTCTATTCTACCTGGTTCATGCCTGACCAACCCAGCAAGTCGTGCTGCAATACTGCCGACTGTTATCCCACTCAGGTGAAGTATCACGACGGTCAATGGTGGGCACTCCGACGGGAAGATCAAAAATACATACCCATCCCGTGGCAGAAGGTTGAGATCAACCGCAACAATCCCGACGGTCGCAATCATTTGTGTGCGCCGCCGCCGTCGTCACATTATGCTCCCGACACCGTATTCTGTTTCGCCCTTGGAGGTGGCACATGACCGCGGGATCTGACGCGAGCGGCGCCAACACTCTTGAGCCCAGTACAGGAAGGAACGGTGCCTCGTCATTATTGAGATTGCAGCCGTGTCTTGGC
Source organism: uncultured Alphaproteobacteria bacterium (assembly GCA_963841705.1). Taxonomy (GTDB): domain Bacteria; phylum Pseudomonadota; class Alphaproteobacteria; order Rhizobiales; family Xanthobacteraceae; genus VAZQ01. The sequence continues at coordinate 45,766 of CAWJDY010000003.1, read as the reverse complement.
GCGCAGCGCCCACACCGATACGTAAGGTCAACGGAAGCTGCGCGAGGCGCCCTCCTACCGCGTCATCGATCGCATTTCCCTCCGGCCAGAACTCGCTCGAATCCACCATCGGCATCCCTCAAAATTTCAGGAGCCTCGCCTGCTGCACCTGCGGCAGTGCCCGAACCGACGCAAGCACATGCGATGGCAGTTCCCCGTCGATCTCGATCAATGCGATCGCGTTCCCCCCCGGGGCATCGCGCCCGACGTGAAAGGTGGCAATATTGATGCCGGCGTCCCCCAAGGTGGAAGAGAAGCGTCCGATGAATCCCGGCTTGTCCAGATTGGTGATGTAGATCATCGATGGGCCGAAACCCGCATCCATGCGGATGCCTTTGATATTGACGATCCGCGGCTTGCCGTCGGCAAAGACGGTGCCCGACACGCAGCGCGACTGGCGCTCCGTTACAACATCCACGGTGATCAGACTTTCGTAGTCGTGAGCAACCGCGCGTGTCGTCTCATCGACCACGATCCCGCGCTCCTTCGCAATCCCGGGCGCGGACACCACATTGACCTCCTGCAGCATGGGCCGCAGCAGCCCTGCAATGGCGGCGGAAGTGAGCGCCTTGGTGTTCATGCCCGCCACAACGCCTTCATATGAAAGCCGGACAGCCTTGATCCCGGACTGCGTCAATTGCCCGGCAAAAGAGCCGAGCTTTTCCGCAAGCTCTATGAAGGGCCGCAACCGCGGCGCCTCTTCGGCGCTGATGGAAGGAAAATTAACCGCATTCGAGATTGCGCCGCGCAAAAGGTAGTCCGACATCTGCTCTGCGATCTGCAAGGCGACGTTCTCCTGCGCTTCAGTTGTCGCGGCACCAAGATGCGGCGTGCACACCACATTGGGATGTCCGAACAGCGCGTTCTCCGTGGCCGGCTCCTCGGTGAATACGTCCAGGGCAGCGCCAGCGACATGGCCGCGATCAAGCGCAGCGCGCAATGCCACTTCGTCGACCAGGCCGCCGCGAGCACAATTGACGATGCGCACTCCTTTCTTCATGGCGGCGAGCGCCTTTGCATCAATGATGTTCTTCGTCTTGTCCGTAAGCGGGGTGTGCAGCGTAATAAAATCGGCGCGATGAAGGAGCTCCTCGAAGGCGACCTTTTCGACGCCAAGGTCCTGCGCGCGCTCGGGCGCAAGGAAGGGATCATAGGCGATCACCTTCATCTTTAGGCCAATCGCGCGGTTGGCTACGATCGATCCGATATTGCCGCAACCGACGATGCCGAGCGTTTTGCTGGTAATCTCCACCCCCATGAACCGGTTTTTCTCCCATTTGCCGGCCTGGGTGGAGGCGTCGGCCTGGGGGATTTGGCGTGCCAGCGCCAGCATCAGCGTGATCGCGTGCTCGGCGGTCGTGATCGAATTGCCGAACGGGGTATTCATCACAATGATGCCCCGCGCGGTTGCAGTCGGAATATCGACGTTGTCGACCCCGATACCGGCCCGTCCGATCACCTTGAGGTTCTTGGCTTTGGCAAGCACGGCCGGCGTCACCTTGGTGGCCGAGCGAATAGCCAGCCCGTCGAAATCAGCGATCACATTCGCAAGCTCTTCCTTATCGGCCCCGAGCTTGGGTTGAAAATCGACGTCGATGCCATGATCCTTGAATATTTGCACCGCTGCGGGAGAGAGCGCATCAGATATGAGAACTTTCGATGCCATAGCGGGCCTCAATCTTGGTGCATATTGTTGTCACACAGCCGCCGGTCGCAAGCGAATGGACCATCGCAAACCGTTGCGATCGGCGACGGTTAGCACGCCGGCTTCGACTCAAGCATGGTCTGAAATCTCAGGCCGCCCGGGCGAGCGCATCTTTGCTGCTGGCAAAGGCCCAATCGAGCCAAGCGGTCAGCGCCTCGAGGTCGGCGCGTTCCGCGGTCGAGCCACACCAGATCCGCAAGCCTGCCGGTGCGTCGCGGTGAGCATCGATATCGTGGGCGACACCTTCCTTCTCCAGCGCCGCGGCTATGCCTTTGACGAAAGCTGCCTGAGCCTCTGCAGACAGCCTCGCCACCTGAGGATCCACGACCTTCAGGCAAACGGAAGTGTTCGAGCGGACCGCAGGGTCCTTGGCGAGAAACTCGACCCACGGAGCCGACTTTACCCAATCAGCAATAACCTTGGCGTTGGCATCGGCACGGGCAATGAGCGCCTTGAGGCCTCCGATCGATTTCGCCCAGTTGAGGGCATCGAGATAGTCCTCGACGCACAACATGGACGGGGTATTGATGGTTTCTCCTTCGAAGATGCCTGGATTGAGCTTGCCGGCCTTCGTCAGTCTGAACACCTTCGGCAACGGCCAGGGTGGAGCATGCCGTTCCAAACGTTCCACCGCGCGCGGCGACAGGATCAGCATGCCGTGCGCGGCCTCGCCGCCGAGCACTTTCTGCCAGGAAAATGTGACCACATCGAGCTTTCGCCAATCGAGTACCTGAGCGAAGCAGGCCGAGGTGGCGTCGCAGATGGAAAGACCCTGGCGATCAGCGGCGATCCAATCACCGTTGGGCACCCGCACGCCCGAGGTCGTGCCGTTCCAGGTGAAGACCACATCTGATGCCGGGTCGACCTTGGCGAGATCAGGAAGCTCGCCATAGGGCGCCTTTAGCACAGTTACCGCCTGAAGCTTGAGCTCCTTGGCAGCATCGTTGACCCAGCCTTCTCCGAACGACTCCCAAGCCAGCATGGTTACAGGTCGCGGGCCGAGCAGCGACCACAGCGCCATCTCGACCGCTCCGGTATCGGAGGCCGGCACGATGCCTATTCGGTACTCCGGCGGCACTTCCAGGACTTCGCGCGTAAGGTCGATGGCGCGCTTGAGCTTTGCTTTGCCGAGCTTCGAGCGGTGCGAGCGCCCGAGGGCCGCATCCGTAAGCGCCGACAGGCTCCACCCCGGACGCTTCGCACAAGGGCCGGAAGAGAAATGCGGGACTGCCGGTCGCATCAGGGGCTTGGCGATGGCCATGATACTCATCCCGATAGCGCCTGCGTCGAGCTCGGACATGCGAACTCGGCCGCTTTGAGTTGTGCCGCCTGCAAGCGCGGTTACGCTCAATCCGGGCGCCGCTTGCGAGGCTTGCAGCAGACGGGGCTTAAGGAGGGCAGGCCCCGAGGTCAAGATCGCGGAAGGTCAGAACTTGAACCCGGCGCCCAAGCGGGCGGTTTGGGTGATCGCGGTAATATTCGAGATGGGCGAGAACGCTATCGCCTCGTATTCGCCGCGCAGGAACACGTGGGGCATGACCATAACCTCGAGCCCGCCGCCGACCGCCCAGCCGTATATAAACGCGTGTGATCTATTATCGTTCTCGCTGAAGGAAAATGGAATGCAAGGGGCCGCACACACCCAGGTATCGGATCCTGCTGACCCGCTACCGTCGCCGTGCGTGGAGATCAGCCCGTCCGATCGCAACTCCGAATATAGCGAATGGCAGGAAATTGCCCATTACATAACCTGCCCGTCCGCGAAGCGTCAGGACGTCCGTGACGCGGTGTTCAACAGCGCGGCTGCACCCGCAAGACCGAACATTTTACGACAAGCATGACTTCGCCCTTTCGTCCGGCAGGGTCACGATGACCACAGGGATGAAACCAACGAAGCCCAGAATGGCAGCAAACTTGAAAGGCTCTTAATCTTACTTTTTAACCGCGAATATAAACCGTTGAGCTTAGCACCGGCCATCATTGGTCGTGAAGCTTGCCGATGTGATGCTGCGCATAAAGCTCGAGCCCCAGCTTGGCGACGAGATCCAGCTGAGTCTCGAGGAAATCAATGTGCTGTTCCTCGTTGTGCATCAGTTCCTCGAACAGGTCACGGGTGACGTAATCCTTGACCCCGTGACAATGGGTTGCTGCCTCCTCGTACAGCGCGCGCGCCGACATTTCCGCTGCCAGATCGCAATCGAGCACCTCGCGTACATTCTGTCCGATATGGAGAGGATCGAGCACCTGCAAATTGGGGAAGCCGTCGAGGAAGATGATGCGCTGGATCAGCTTGTCCGCGTGCTGCATCTCTTCGATCGATTCCTTGCGCCATTGCTTGGCCAAATCCCGGTAGCCCCAGTTGTCCAACAGCCGGTAATGCAGCCAGTATTGGTTGATCGCGGTCAATTCATGCCGCACTCCCCGATTGAGATATTCGATGACCCTGGCATCGCCTCGCATGCTTTGCTTCCCTCAGGTTAAATCTATGCCGCCAACAGCGCCCGGCCGGGCCATGCGATGGCCCGCGCAACTCCCAAGGGATTAAACCGCGTTACCGCGTACTTGAAAAGCAGCCGTCGATGACGGCGCCGCCGCTCATGGCCTCGTCCATGATGCGGCGAAGCGTCCCCGCGCAGCGTCCGCACCGCGGACTGCAGCCGAGACACCCGTAGAGCTGGCTCGTGCTCCGAGGCGTTTGCTCATTGGAAAGTGCCGCGCGTACCTCATGGTCGCTGAGCACGTTGCAGGAACAGACGATCATGGGAAGGCGGCGACCCCGAGGGAGTTAGTCCTGTATGTAACCATAGCTAGGCGAGGTCAGCCGGTCTGGCAACGGTTTGGATGGGATTTACAGCTATTCCAAAGTAAAGGCCCGGGCGGCAGGCCTACGATCTGGGGTCGCACCGGCCGTGTCCAAAGCGCCTGGACAGCCCCGAACTCTCAAGCAGCGGCGTTCGTCAGGGCATCGACGATCCCTTCGACGATCTCCTCAACCAGGACTCGGTCTTCACCCTCCCCCATGACGCGAATCACCGGTTCCGTTCCCGAGGGCCGGATGATCAGCCGACCATGGGTGTTGAGCCTGGCTTCGGCATGCTCGATCGCAGATCGCACTTCGGCATTTTCGAGCGGCTTGCCGCTCTTGTAGCGGACGTTCTTCATTATTTGCGGCAGCGGATCGAAGCGGTGGCATACCCGCGATATCGGTTGCTCCTGCTTCTTCACCACGGCCAGGACCTGAAGCGCCGCCAACAACCCGTCCCCGGTCGTAGTGTAGTCCGACAGGATGATGTGCCCAGAGGATTCGCCGCCCACATTGTAGCCGTGGGTACGCATGTGATCGAGCACGTATCGGTCGCCGACGGGAGTGCGTGCCAAAGAGATTCCTAGGGTGCCGAGATAACGTTCAACACCGAGGTTGGACATCACCGTTGCGACGATGCCGTTTGTCGAAAGCCGCCCCTCCGCTTTCCAGCTCTGCGCGATGACCGCGAGGAGTTGATCTCCATCGATCACGCGCCCGCGCTCATCGACCATGAGGACACGGTCGGCATCGCCATCGAGCGCAATACCGATATCGGCCCGCATCTCCTTGACCTTTTGGCAAAGGGCGGCAGGCTCGGTGGATCCGCATTCGCGGTTGATGTTGAAGCCGTCGGGCTCCACCCCTATCGCGATGACCTCCGCATCGAGCTCGCGCAATGCCTCGGGCGCCACCCGATAGGCTGCACCGTTGGCGCAGTCGATCACGATCCGCAGCCCGCCGAGCGAGAGATTCCGGGGTAACGTGCGCTTAGCGAATTCGATGTAGCGATCCTGGACGCCGTCGATGCGCTTGGCACGTCCAAGATCTGCGCTCTTGGCCAGTTTTTTCGTGAGCTCGCATTCGATCAATGCCTCGATCTTGAGCTCGACCTCGTCCGAGAGCTTGAAACCATCCGGGCCAAAGAGCTTGATGCCGTTGTCGGCGAACGGATTATGGGAAGCGGAGATCATGACGCCAAGGTCGGCGCGCATGGAACGCGTGAGCATTCCGACCGCGGGGGTAGGAATTGGGCCGGTGAGGAGGACATCCATGCCAACCGAGGTGAATCCCGCGACCAGCGCGGTCTCGATCATGTAGCCTGAAAGTCTCGTATCCTTGCCGATGAGCACGCGGTGGCGGTGATCGCCACGGCGGAAGACGAGCCCGGCCGCTTGCCCGACCTTGAGCGCAAGTTCCGGCGTAATTACGCCGTTTGCCCGGCCACGTATGCCGTCCGTACCAAAATACTTCCGCACCATTTCCTCTTGCCCCGTGCGCGCGGTCCTTGTCAACGAAAAGGACCATCTAATCAAGAGGATACGCGAAGACGCGCGGGATATTTCGACAGTGATGATAAACCAAACCGCCGGATTAGACCAGCGGCTTCATTTTCGGTCGTTCTCTTGACCGGGCTCCCCCTACCGTCGCGGCTTCTTGTCGTGCACCGAGGCAGCGGGCTGAGTTACATTGGGTGGATCCGAGGCGGGAAAGCTGTCCTCAAAATGGGGAGGAGTGATGCCACTACGCACCATGACCTGCATCGAGGATTTGCGGCAAGTTGCACGCCGCAAGGTACCGCGGGCATTTTTCGACTATGCGGAGGCGGGATCCTATTCCCAGCAGACATTGCGCTCCAATCGCGAGGACCTCGATCGGATCAAGCTGCGCCAGCGCATCCTGGTGGACGTGTCGCAGCGCGATCTCACCACCACGATTCTTGGGGAACCGGCGCGCCTTCCGCTTGCGCTTGCTCCCATCGGGCTTTGCGGCATGCAGCGCGGAGACGGCGAGATCCTTGCCTGCCGTGCCGCACATGCAGCCGGCATCCCGTTCACGCTCTCGACCATGTCGATCTGCTCGATCGAGGATGTCGAGAAGGCTGTCGACAAACCGTTCTGGTTCCAACTCTACGTCATGAAGGACCGCGGCTTCATTCGTTCGCTCATCGAGCGTGCCGCTGCTGCCAAATGCAGCGCCCTCGTGCTCACAGTCGATCTGCAGGTGCTTGGCCAGCGTCACTGCGACCTCCGCAATGGCATGACAGTTCCGCCGGAGCTGAAGCTTGCCAATCTCATCGATATCGCGAGCAAGCCGGGGTGGGCCCTCTCGATACTGCAGGGCAAGCGCAAGACTTTCGGCAATCTTGCCGGCCACGTCCGTGGGATGGAGAACGTGGCGTCACTGGCGCAGTGGACCCACAGTCAATTCGATCCTGCGCTGAACTGGAAGGATGTCGAATGGGTGCGCAGCCTGTGGCCGGGCAAGCTCATTCTCAAGGGCATTCTCGACATCGAGGACGCCAAGGTCGCCGCGCAGTCCGGCGCCAGCGCGCTTGTGGTGTCGAATCACGGGGGGCGGCAGCTCGATGGAGCGCCATCATCGATCTCGGCGCTGCCAAGGATCGCCGACGCGGTCGGCTCTCAGATCGAGGTGATATTCGACGGCGGCATCCGGTCGGGCCAGGACGTGCTGCGGGCGCTGGCGCTCGGCGCTCGCTCCTGCCTGATCGGCCGATCCTTCGTGTATGGTCTCGGCGCTTATGGGCAGGAGGGGGTGGCGAAAGCGATCGAGATCCTGGGCAAGGAGCTCGATGTCTCGATGGCGCTCACGGGGGTGAGAAATGTCCGCCAGCTTAATCGAAGTGTCATAGCGCAATAGCGTTTCGCCGTTTGACGACATCCAATTCCTTATAAAAATCAGCTGCTTACAAAACAGCTTGACGTTTAACGGAGAGCGGGGAATTCTTTGCCTTGGAACAAAAAGTGAACGCAAGGTAACTCACTCATGATGGTAACCCGCAAAAAATCGGAACAATCGCGGCCTCTCCTCACAGTGCTGCAGCAAAGGTTATCCGCAGTCGAGAGGACAACCGGGCTTGCCGGCGAATGCAGTGCTTCCGTCAAGCTTGGTATTGGGCTGATCGATGCTGCCCTCGGGGGTGGTCTTGCTTGCGGTGCTCTGCACGAGCTCGCCGCTGCTCGCGAGACCGAGACACCTGCCGCTACAGCCTTTGCCCTCGCGGTCGCAGCACGTTTGCTGAGGCAATCCGGCCGCTTTGCCAATCGGCCCCCTTCCGGGCAGGCCGCAGAGAGAATGATACCCACAGACAGAGCCGTGCTTTGGATCGCCGACGATCTCTCGCTTTTCGAAAATGGTGTCCTCTATGGGCCAGGTCTCGATCAAACAGGGGTTGCTCCGGAACGGTTGATCGCGGTCGCGGCACCGCATTGCCGCGATGTGCTATGGGCAATGGAAGAAGCACTGCGTTGTCGGGCAGTCGGCACCGTCATCGGCGAGATCCGCACGCGTGCGGTCGAGCAGACAGCCATGCGCCGTCTTTCGCTTGCAGCCGCCGCCGGCGACACCCTCGGCCTTGTTTTGCGCCCGCTGCCGGACAATGCGCCTTCCAGCTTTGTCACGCGCTGGATCATTGAGGCTGCCTCATCCCGACATTTTTCCTCATCGCAAAAATGTCCGATAGGACCGCCGCGCTTGTCAGCGCGTCTTGTTCGCAACCGGCGTGGGCATCTTGGAGAGTGGATCGTGGAGTGGAACAGTGTGGAGCAGCGTTTCGAGCTCGCCACGGATTCTGAGTCTATGGCTGGAGCGCCTTTCAACCGACCGCATTGCGCAGCAATGGCGTGAAGCCCGGCGCCCATCGAGCCCCGTTGTTGTCTTCGGCAAGCGCAACAATCTCGACCTCCTTCTGGCGGTCAATGCGGCAGCGGAGCAGGCCGGTCTGCGTAACGGGCTCGCGCTTGCGCAGGCGCGCGCCATGCACCCCCCTCTGATCGCTGTACCTGAGGACCCAAAGGCCGACGCGCGCGTCCTGGAGGCCATTGCCGACTGGTGTGGCCGCTACACGCCATTGGTTGCGACCGATCGGAGCGATGGCATTCTGCTCGATATCTGCGCGCATCTTTTCGGCAACGAGCTAAAACTTCGCGACGATCTCCTCACGCGCATGACAGGCTTCGGCTTCTCGGTTCGTGCCGCCGTTGCCTCGACCATAGGCGCAGCGTGGGCGGCGGCGCATTTCGACGACATCGCCATCGCGCTACCCGGCGGGGAGCGCGAGCTCCTGGCGCCGCTGCCGCTTGCGGCGCTGAGGTTGTCGCAGGAGACGGTTGCTGCCTTGGCGCGGGTCGGTTTGAAACGCATTGGAGACATTATTGATCTGCCGCGCTCACCGCTCGCTGCCCGCTTCGACGCTGAGCTCCTGCGCCAGCTCGACCGTGCCCTTGGCCGCGAATACGAGCCGCTTTCCCCGCGCCTGCCGCTTGCGCCCTATATCGCGGAGAAGAGTTTTCCCGATCCGATTGCACGCGAGCAGGACGTGCTTGCGACCGTTGAGCGCTTGGCGGCGCAGCTGAAGCTCGCGCTTGCAGCGCGCGGTGATGGCGCCCGCAGTCTCGAGCTTGTGCTGTTTCGGACCGACGGGGCGGTCAAACGCATTACCGTTGGCACATCGCGCCCGCTACGCGATCCGGAAGCAATCCGCTCGCTCTTTATCGAGCGGCTTGCCGCGCTGGGCGATGAGATGGATCCCGGCTTCGGATTCGATCTTGCGCGGCTCTCGGTGCTGGTGGCAGAGCCGTGTCCTGAGGAGCAGATCGGGTTTGGGGTTAGCGAGAATCGCGTCGAGCTCGACCATCTCATCGATCGTCTGATCGCGCGGCTCGGACGCACCCGCGTCACACGCCTGCTTGCGCAGGATAGTCACACCCCCGAGCTCGCATCGAGTGCCGTTCCGGCCCAGAGGGCGGTTGATCTCGGATGGGACGCTTTCCGCCGCTTCCGCAGCGATGTCGGATTGAGCGCACGACCGCTGCGTTTGCTCCCGAAACCCGAGCCTATTCACGATGTCCTGGCGCTTGTTCCGGACGGCCCGCCGGTGCGCTTTCGCTGGCGCCGGGCCTGGCACGACGTGATTGCCGTCGAAGGGCCTGAACGCATCGAAGGAGCATGGTGGAATGAAGAAAGCGGCGCGCCTACCCGGGATTATTTCCGGGCGGAGGACAGAACGGGGCTGCGCTTCTGGCTCTTTCGTGCAGGTCTCTATCACGAGATGACGCTCTCACCGCCGCGATGGTTCCTGCACGGGGTGTATGCGTAATGCAGTATTTTGAATTCGCCGTAGCGTCGAATTTCTCTTTTCTGCGCGGCGCTTCGCACCCCGAGGAGCTGATGCTGCAGGCCGCCCATATCGGGCTTTATGGCATTGGGCTGTGCGATCGCAATTCCGTCGCCGGTGTGGTGCGCGCGCATCTCATCAAACGGGAAAGGGAATTGACCCTTGCCTACCATCCCGGCGCACGTGTCGTATTCGCCGACGGTACTCCCGATATTCTTGCGTATCCGCGCAATCGCCCGGCGTGGGGGCGACTGTGCCGGCTGCTCACGCGCGGCAACCTTCGCGCCAAGAAGGGAGAATGCATACTCTATCTCGACGATCTGCTCGAGCACATCGAAGGTCTCGAGCTGATCGTAATGGAAAGATCGACGTGGGAGCTTCTCTCGCTTCCCTTCCTGCGCGGGCCGGAAGGTACGAATTCTCCAGCATCCACCCCCTGCGCGCTCCAACTCGAGCATGCTTTCCTCGCCGCAAAGAATCGCGAAGCAATCAAGCCGGACAGTCCAACGTTGCGCTCGCCGAGGAGGAAAAACTCAGGCGCAAGGGAACGCGAGCTTCTTTCAGTTTTGCACGCAGCTGCCCCGGGCCGGGTACGGCTTGCAGCTGCAATGCTCTATCGGGGCAATGACCGCACGCGTCTGATGCAGCGCGCGCAGATGGCCGCGGAAGCCCGGGTGCCGCTCATTGCCGTCAATGACGTGCTCTATCACCATCCCGAGCGGCGACAATTGCAGGACGTGCTCACCTGCATCCGCGAGCACCTGACCATCGACCGTGCAGGCCGGCGTCTTGCAGCCAACGCCGAGCGGTATCTTAAACCGCCTGCCGAGATGATGCGTCTGTTCAGCGAAGCGCCGCAGGCGATCGAGCAGACCTTGGCTCTGCATTCGACGCTGACCTTCTCATTGGATGAATTGCGCCATGAATATCCCGATGAGAGGCGCAGCGGGTTCGCCAGCCCGCAGGAAGCTCTCGTTCATCTTACGTGGGAGGGCGCTGCTACCCGCTATCCCGAGGGAGTCCCCGACAATGTCCGCCAGGCTCTCGAGCATGAGCTGGCGCTGATCGGCAAGCTCGATTATGCGCCTTATTTTCTCACGGTCCATTCCATCGTGAGATACGCGCGCAGCCAGAACATCCTTTGTCAGGGCCGTGGCTCGGCGGCAAACTCGGCCGTTTGCTACTGCCTCCACATCACCGATGTTGACCCGCGTGACGGCCGCCTGCTGTTCGAGCGGTTCATCTCCTCCGATCGCGGCGAGCCGCCCGATATCGATGTGGATTTCGAGCATGAGCGCCGCGAGGAAGTCATCCAGCACATTTATCGACACTATGGACGCGATCATACCGGCATTGCGGCAACCGTCATCTCCTATCGCGGCCGTTCTGCCATCCGCGAGGTGGGCAAGGTCTTTGGCCTCTCGGAGGATACAATTGGCGCGCTCTCGTCTTCGATCTGGGGAATGGGCGGCGGCGCGGTGCGCGCATCGGAGCTCAAGCGCGCGGGCATCCATCTGCAAAGCTCACGCATGCAGAAGATGCAGTCGCTTGCCCTCGAGATCCAATCCTTCCCGCGGCATCTCTCTCAGCATGTCGGGGGGTTCGTGATCACGCGCAGCCCGCTTGACGAAGTAGTACCGATCGCCAACGGCGCGATGAAGGATCGCACCTTCGTCGAGTGGGACAAGGACGATCTCGATGCGCTCGGCATCCTCAAGGTCGATGTGCTGGGACTGGGCATGCTGACCTGTCTGCGCAAGGCCTTCGAGCTCACGGAAAAACACTATGGCGTCGCGTTTCGCGCCTTGCGGAACGAAGGACGGAAAGAAGAAGAGACGGGAGCTGACGGTTCACAGGTTCCGCCGGAAAGCTTGCAGGAAAGCGAAAAGCGCATCGCTGAAAAGGGGTTTTTCACGCTAGCGGCCGTTCCGAAGGAGGACCAGGCCGTCTACCGCATGCTGCAGCGCGCGGATTTAGTGGGCGTGTTTCAGGTGGAGAGCCGCGCGCAGATGTCGATGTTGCCGCGTCTCAAGCCGAAGGAATTCTATGACCTCGTCATCGAGGTGGCGATCGTGCGCCCCGGTCCCATTCAAGGAGACATGGTGCACCCTTATCTTCGACGCCGGCAGGGCCTCGAGCCCATTTCCTATCCGTCCAAAGAGCTCGAAGCTGTGCTCGGCAAGACTCTCGGCGTGCCCTTGTTCCAGGAACAGGCGATGAAGATCGCCATCGTGGCCGGCGGTTTCACTCCGGGGGAAGCGGACAAGCTGCGCCGGGCGATGGCCACCTTCAAACGCACGGGAACCATCGGTACTTTCAAGACCAAGATGATCGAGGGAATGGTCGAGCGCAATTATCCGCGTGAATTCGCCGAGCGCTGCTTCAGTCAGATCGAGGGGTTCGGCGAATATGGCTTCCCGGAAAGCCATGCTGCGAGCTTCGCGCTCCTGGTTTATGCCTCGGCCTGGCTCAAGTGCCGCTATCCTGATGTGTTTGCGGCTGCCTTGCTCAATTCGCAACCCATGGGGTTCTATGCCCCGTCCCAGATCGTGCGCGATGTGCGCGAGCATGGCGTGGAGGTGCGACCCGTCGATATCAACTCCTCGGAGTGGGATGCAACGCTCGAGCCGGGTCCGAAACCGGGATCGCGGGTGCATGCGCTCCATCGCGATATGGCCGAGGATATTTACAGCACCCATGCGCTGCGGCTTGGCTTTCGCAAGATCAAAGGCTTCTCCGCGCAGGACGCAGCACTGATTGTTGCAGCCCGCCGCGGCGAATCCGCTGCAAAACAAATGCCCTATGCCTCGGTGCGCGATCTGTGGCTGCGTACCGGTCTTTCCTCCCGCATTATCGAGCGGCTCGCCGATGCAGATGCTTTCGGCTCAATTGGGCTCACCAGGCGACAAGCCTTATGGGCAGCCAAAGCGCTGGGACGCGTGGGCGACAGGGAGGATGATCTGCCGCTGTTTCGGGTGAATCGGACCGGGATGCGGCCGGACTCGCTGCGCTTGTCGGTCTCAGAGCAGCCGCAAGAGTTTCAGGAGCTTGCGCAACAGAGCATCTATCGTTCAGAGCCGGAAGTCGCGCTTCCGCCGATGCCGCTCAGCGAAGAAGTGGTGAATGACTACCGTTCTCTCGAGCTGTCGCTGCGCGCGCATCCCGCATCCTTCCTGCGCCGCGACCTCGTCGCCCGCGGCATCATTCGCAATGACGAGCTGCGTGCGCGGCGCTCGGGCGAGCGCGTTACCGTCTCCGGGCTCGTCACCATTCGCCAACGGCCCGGCACGGCAAACGGCGTCATCTTCATGACCATCGAAGACGAGACCGCGGTCGCCAACATCATCGTCTGGCCGAAGACGTTCGAGCGTTTCCGACTGGCCATTTTGGGCGCGCGTTACATTGCCGTCGCCGGCGAGCTGCAGCAGGAGTTGGGCGTGATCCATGTCGTCGCCGCCGAGCTGCATGACCTCACGACTTTGCTCGCTAGCCTGGCAGAGAACGCGGCGCCGATCGAATCGCTCGCCCACGCCGACGCGATCAAACGGCCGCACGACGAGAACGTCGATAGTCGCGCTCGCGGGCGCCGTAACCCGCCACGGATCGCGCCGTCGGCGGAATTGCCGGATCTGCTGGCCAGCGATCTCGATATTCCCGCCCGCGGGTCAGCGCATTCGCCAGCTCGGCGCCGCGCAAGCAATAAGCTCACATAGGCGGGGTAATACCGTCGCGACCGACGGATACGGCGGCGGCTTCAAGCGTACCGTCCTCTTTCCTGTTTGCGGCAGCGATGAAAATTCTTGCCCCCGGCGTCAGCTCGCTTTTATCTCCGGGAACGTAAGTCACGATCACCGTGTCCGGCGCAACATGGATTTTCTTTTCCCCATCCCTGTATTTGAGCGTGATCTCGTCGCCCTCCACTCCCTTCACCATCTGCGCCACGCTGGCGTTGGTCATGGTGCTATTGGGCACGAGATCCCAGGGCCGATGGCCTTCGCCGGTACCGCGCAATGCCTCGGGATAAACGTGCACTTCGATCGCCTTCTGGGTGCCGTCGGCCTGGGGAATCCCGGTCACTCCGATAAAAGAATTCTCCTTGATGTCGGTGAGCGCCGCCTTGACGATACCCCGCACCGCCGCGTTGTCGGTCAGCTTGACCTTGTAGCTCGTCCGCCCATCGCGCGACTTGACGATAATTATTGGCCCATCCACAGCATCGATCGTGCCGCGGATCCGGGTTGTCTGCTGCTCAGCGAGAGCATGAGAACAAGCCAGACTAAGCCAGAAGGCCACACTGGCCAGAGCTTTCACTATCTTGCTCACATCTGTTCTTCTGGTCTTGCAAACGTGCGGTCACCGCTGAGGAACGGCGGCTGCACTGCCACCGCAGCACTAGCCGCCGGCTGCGGAAGGCCCGTTACATCGGCGGCACGACCCCGTTCCGGCCAACATAAATAGCGGGAGTGGTCAATGACCCATCGGGCTGCTTGGTTGCGGCCATTACGATCGCGGCCACTCCCGGCTTGAGCTCGTCCTTGCTACCTGGGGTCACTACGACGATTTGCGTGTCGGGGGGAACAGATACTTTCTTCTCTCCATCCTTGTACTTGACAGTGAGCGTCTGCCCATCCACCCCGCTGACGCTGGTCTCGACAATTGCATTGGTCATCGTGCTGCCAGGTCGGAGATCCCATGGTCCAAATCTCTCCGGCACGACTCCTCTTTGCGACTCGTGGAGGATGTGGATTGCAATCGCTTTCTGAGTGCCGTCGGCCTGCGGCATGGCGGTAACACCGACAAAAGTGCCGACCTTGATGTCCGCAAGCGACGCTTTCACCAGGGCCATGACTCGCGCCGGATCGACCAGCTTGACTTTCATCTCGTCGCCATTGCGCGCCTTGATCTGCAACAGGTCACCGTCAGCCTTCTCGATCTGCCCTCGAATCCGCACCGTCTGCGGCTGCTGGGCAAAGCTGAAAGCGGTGGTCAGCATCAAAAATACCGCTGCACCGAATAGGCGTTGTATCATCTTGGTCACGTCGTCCTCCCAAAAGCTCGACTGCCGGACGCAAGGCCATGGTTAACGGCCGTCAGAGTGATCCTGCAAGTCCCGGCAATGTGCCTGGCCATGAGAGCAGCCCGCAACGGCGGGCGCAAGCTGCCTTATTTGGATCTATCAAAGATGTGACCCCCTTAATAGAGACCAGGGGTAGCGCCGCCGTCGACCGCGATTGCCGTCCCCTGGATGTGCCGCGCGCGCTCCGAGCATAGAAACACCGTGAGCTCGGCAATATCCTCCGGCGTAGCCATCCGGCGGGTTCCGTTCTTCTCGACCATCGCCTTGCGTACCTCTTCGACGGTTTTGCCGGCTGCCGCGGCGCGCTGCTCGATCAGGCGCTCGGTACGCTCGGTCGCAGTCTGGCCGGGGTGAACGGCATTCACCTGAACGCCATCGCGCATACCGAGCCGGGAGAGACCCTTGGTGAAGTTTGCAGCCGCGGCATTCACCGAGCCTCCCACCAGGAACTCCGGCTCCACCGTGCGCGCGGCCCCGCCAATGATGTTGACGACGTGACCCTGCGCCGCCTTGAGCATCGGCCAGAACAGCCGGGTCAATCGCACCGCGCCGAAGAATTTCAGCGCGAAGCCGTCGAGCCATACCTCGTCGGGAAGGTCGAGAAAGTTGCCGGCGCGGGTGGCACCCGCGTTGTTCACCAGGATATCGCAGCGCCCGAAACTTTCCTTCACGCGGCGGAACAGTTGCTCGCAAGCCGCAAGGGTACGCAGATCCCCCGCAACCGTCACCGGCTGCGCACCGTGAGCGGCGATCGCGCTTGCTGCCGCCGCGAGGTTTTGCTCGGACGAGGAGGCAAGCACGGTCTGGGCGCCTTCGCGGGCGAATGCCACTGCAATGCCGCGGCCGATCCCGCGGCTTGCGCCTGTAATGACCACGACCTTGCCCTTGAATTCTTCCATCGACCTCCTCCATCGTGCCCGGTGGCTGAACGTAGCATGGCCGGAAGTGGAGAGGCATCGTCCCCGTGAGAACGATGTTCATCGATTGCAACCAGCAGCTCGCGCCGGTTTTCGCTCGCGTAGGCCGTTCCGACGATCCGCCGATCACCATCAACAGCGATCCATTTTCATCGCAGGACCTGCCGCGGCTTCTGGCCGAGTACGAGATCTGTCTCGACGACCACTCGTATATGCCGACGGAGCTCATCGCGCGGTGCCCGCAGCTCAGGCACATCGTTTTCCTCGGCACCGGCGCCTCGAGCTACATGGATGTCGCCGCTCTCAGTGGCCTCGGCATCGCAGTGCACACCATCAAGGGCTACGGCGACACCGCGGTCGCCGAGCATACCATTGCGCTGATGTTTGCCTGCTGCCGCGAGCTTGCGCGCATGGACCGCTCCATCCGACGCGGCACGTGGGAGCCGCTGGAGAGCATGCAGCTCAAGGACAAGATACTCGGCCTCATCGGGCTCGGCGGCATCGGCCGCGAAGTCGCGCGCATTGCCCGCGGCATCGGAATGCAGGTCATCGCCTGGAATCGCACCCCGCGCTCCGATGCCGGCGTGCCGCTGGTCGCGCTTGATACGCTCCTTGCGCGCGCCGATGTTATCTCGCTTCACCTCGCGCTCACGGATGAGACGCGCGCCCTCATCGGCGCCAGCCAACTGGCGCGGACAAAGCCGGGCGTGATCCTGGTCAATACCGCGCGCGGAGCGCTTATCGATGAAGCCGCCCTCATCGAGGCTCTCAGGAGCGGGCATGTCAGGCACGCCGGGCTCGACGTGTTCCATGCCGAGCCGCTGAAACCGGATCATCCGCTCGCCCTGATGGAGAACGTGACACTCACGTCGCATGCAGCATTTCGGACGCTGGAGGCCTCGATGACATTGATGCGGCGGGCGATCGACATCGTGCGCGAGATCGTCGATCCGAGCGCAGCCAAGCATTGACGGCACGCGCCGGGCAGCGACAATGCGCAAAACGCAAGCGGGAGGCAACGCTGAAACCGGCACCCTTCGCCTATGCCAGGGCGGGTTCGCTGGCGCACGCGATCGAGCTGTTGGCGCACGAGGAGGCACGACTGCTTGCCGGCGGCCAAAGCCTGATCGCGACGCTGAATATGCGGCTCGACCGCCCGGAACTGCTGGTCGATATCAACGGCATTTCCGGACTTGATCGCATACGCCACGCGGACGGAACCATCGAGATCGGCGCGCTGGTTCGCCACGTCCAGGCGGAACACTCCACCGATATCGCGCGCTATGCACCGCTGATCGCGTTGGCCATGCCCCACATCGGTCATCCCGCCATTCGCCATCGCGGGACAATCGGTGGCTCCATTGCATTGGCCGACCCCGCTGCCGAGCTACCGGCCTGCCTTGTCGCCATGAGCGGCGAGATTGCCATCTCCGGCCCGGAGGGCGGGCGAACGGTAAAGGCCGCGGATTTCTTCAAAGGCCTGTTCGAGACGGCACTGGGCGCGCGCGATGTGCTCACGGCAATCCGTATCCCCGCTGCGAGCCCTGCAGCCCGCGTCGGGTTTGCCGAATTCGCGCGGCGGCATGGCGACTACGCCATGGTCGGCCTCGCCGCCTGCGCCGATGTCCCGGGAGAACGCCTGCGGGATCTGCGTCTTGCCTATTTCGGCCTCGGCTCCGTTCCGGTGCGCGCGCACAGAGCGGAAGCTGCATTGATGGGCGGCGATCTCGATGCGGCGGTGCATGTGCTTGGGGAGGAGCTGCATCCGAGCGACGACATTGTGGGCTCCGCCGCGGTGAAACTGCATCTGGCCGGCGTGCTGCTGCGGCGAGTATCACAGCAGCTTGCTGCGCAACACGGCCCGGAGCCGCGGGCATGAACGAACGCTTCCATGAGATTGCGCTGGATGTGAACGGCGAGAAAGTCTTCGAGCGAGTCGATGCACGCACAACGCTTGTCGATTTTCTCCGCGAAAGGCTCGCGCTCACTGGCAGTCATGTCGGCTGCGAGCATGGCGTATGCGGCGCCTGTTCCGTGCGGGTGAATGGCGCAGTGGTTCGCGGCTGCCTGATGCTCGCTGTGCAGTGCGAGGGGATGCAGGTCACCACGATCGAAGGACTTGCCGGAACGAATGAGATCGCGGATCTCCAGCGGGCGTTCATCGAGCGCAACGCTCTGCAGTGCGGCTATTGCACGCCCGGGATGCTGCTCACGGCGCAGGAGCTGTTGAGCGCCGGCGGCGTGCCGAGCCGTGAAGCGATCCGCGACTATCTTTCCGGAAACTACTGCCGCTGCACGGGCTATCAGGCGATCGTAGATGCGGTTGAGGCGGTGGCACAGGCGCGCGCGGGAGCCCGCACATGAAGATTGCCGAAGATTGCGCTCCGATCCTCTCCGCGCTCGATCGCCCGAACTCCTATATCGGGCGTTCGGTCCCGCGGCCAAATCTCGGGCGCCTCACCCAGGGCCGCGCACAATACGTGAGCGACCTCAACCTCCCGCGCATGGCCCACGTTGCCTTCGTGCGCTCCCCCCACGCGCATGCGCGCATAAGCGCAATCGACGGCGAGGCGGCTCGCAGCTCGCCCGGGGTGATCGCGATCGTCACCGGCGCCGAGCTCGTCAAGGTGATCACCCCTTGGGTCGGCGTGCTCACTCACCTCAAAGGCATCAAATCGGCGCCCCAGCACGCGCTCGCCGTGGAGCGCGCCTGCTGGCAAGGCGAGGCGGTCTGCGCGGTGGTCGCGCGCACGCGGGCAGAAGCAGAGGACGCGTGCGAGCTCGTGCAAGTCGAGTACCAGGAGCTGCCGGCGGTCACCGACCCGGAGACGGCGCTCGACGCGGGCACGCCGATCATCCATCCCGAACTTGGCGACAATCTCACCTTCGAACGCGTGCATGTTGCGGGCGAGCCCGACCGAGGTTTCGTCGAAGCCGATGCGGTCGTGGAGACAACCTTCGTGTTCGGCCGCCATACGGGCGTGACCAACGAGCCGCGCGCGATCGTGGCGGACTGGAACCCCGGCGATATGCGCCTCACCGTCTATCACGGCACGCAGGCGCCCCACATGATGCAAAACCTCTTCGCCAAGCATCTCGGCCTCGAGGAGCATCAGGTGCGGGTCATCACCAAGGATGTCGGCGGTTCGTTCGGCATCAAGGTGCACACCTATGCCGACGAGATGGCGACGGTAGCGCTGTCGAAACTATTGGAGCGTCCGATCAAGTTCGTTGCCGATCGCATCGAGAGCTTCGTGACCGACATTCATGCGCGCGATCACCGCATCAAGGCCAGGATCGGCGTGAAGCGCGACGGCACAATCACCGCCTGGGAGATCGACGATCTCACCGGCATCGGTCCTTACTCCGTCTATCCCCGCACGTCCGGGATCGAAGCGAACCAGGTCGTCAATCTCATGGGAGGACCTTACACCTGCGCGAGTTATCGCGCCCGCGCGCGCGTGGTGTTCCAGAACAAGAACGTCATGTGCCAGTACCGCGCAGTCGGCCATCCCATTGCGACGGCGGTCACGGAAGGCCTGGTGGAGCTCGCCGCCGCAAGGATCGGTATGGATCCGCTGGAAATCCGCCGGCGCAATCTCATCCCCGACGATGCGCATCCTTCGAGCGGCGCTTCAGGCATCAAATTCGAGGCGCTGTCGCATCATGCCTGTCTCGCGCATATCGACGCGATGATGGATTACGCCGGATTGCGTGCGCAGCAGCGGCAGTTGCGCGCTCAGGGAGTGTACCGCGGAATAGGCTTTGCCGCTTTCATCGAGGTGACAAATCCGTCCGCCGCCTTCTACGGCATCGGCGGAGCCAGGATCTCCGCCCAGGACGGCGTGACGATCCGGCTCGATGCGCAAGGCGCCATCATTTGTCACACCGGGGTGACGGAGCAGGGTCAGGGCGCGGAGGCGGTCATCGCCCAGGTCGCCGCGTCGTCGTTCGGAGTACCGATCGAGCGCGTGCGGGTGATCACCGGCGATACCGACACCACGCCCTATGGGGGCGGCACCTGGGCCTCGCGTGCGGCCGGCATCGGCGGAGAGGCGGCGTGGCAGGCGGGCAAGGCGCTGCGCGCCAACGTGCTCGCCTGCGCCGCGTCGATCCTGCAGGCCAAGCCCGAGAATCTCGACATCAGGAGCGGAGCGATCGTTGACGTCGACAGCGGCACGGAGCGCCTTGCGTTGCACGAGCTCGCCCGCATCGCCTATTTCCGCCCGGATACGTTGCCGCCGGGCTTTCAGGCCGAGCTGGTCGCAACGCGTCACTACGTTCCGCGGCAATGGCCGTTCGCCTTCACCAACGGCATCCAGGCGAGCCATATCGAAGTCGATGTGGACAGCGGCTTCGTCACGCTGCTCAAGCACTGGTGTGTCGAGGACTGCGGCACGGTGATCAACCCGCAGCTCGTCGACGAGCAGATCAGGGGCGGGATCGTGCAAGGGATCGGCGCAGCGCTGTTCGAGCATTGCCTCTACGACGAGCGCGGGCAGCTCCTCAACGGCAATATGGCCGACTATCTCGTTCCCATGGCGGCCGAGATGCCCGACATCGAGGTCGGGCATGTGGTGACACCGACGGCCGATTCAGAGCTTGGCGCCAAGGGCGCCGGCGAGGCGGGCACGGCCGGCGCACCGGGCGCCGTCATGAATGCGATCAACGATGCTCTGCGTCCGCTCGGCGCAAAGCCCCTGACCGAGATGCCGTTCACCCCCGGGCGCATTCTCCAGGCGCTGGGGAAGGTTTGACTCTGGACCGAGGGAAACCGCGCTGACAATGATCAGTCATCATCAAACTTGACCGGGTGAACCGTATACCCGTGCAACTCCTGAATCGGCTCCTCCAGGCCAATACCCTTAAACAGCTCCACCACTGCGGCACCAAATCCTTTGCGCCGGCGCCCCTCATCCTTCACGGCGTTGCGAAGAATTTCGCGGATTTCCTGCTCCATGGAATGGCCGTGGCGGGCTGCACGCTGCTTGAGCTTGCGCTTGACCGCCTCTTCCAAGTTGCGAACAATCAATTGGGCCAATCAATTTCTCCTTGGCATCTGGGTAGCACTCGATCTGCGCAATTCAAGCTGGCGCTATTGCGTGATGCGGCGGCTGGTGAACCGGGGTGAGGAAACATTCGATGGACATCAAAGTGGGCAAGCAGGCGATCGCGGAAGCAAGCAAGAAGCTCAGCAACTGGAGCCGCTGGGGCAAGGACGATCAGATCGGCACGCTCAACCACGTCACGCCGCAGGACATCGTCAGAGCCGCAAGCCTCATCCGCACGGGGAAGGTGTTCGCGCTCGGCATCCCGCTCGACAGCAACGGCCCACAGACCGGATTGTTCGGAGGGCGGTTCAACCCCATCCACCAGATGCTGGCGACCGGCACCGATGCCATTGCCGGCCGGCAGGACTGGAACAAGATCCGCTACGCCGACGACACCCTCAATCTCTGTGTGCAAGGCGCGACCCACTGGGATGCGCTGGGTCACGTCTTCTACGAGGACAAGGCGTACAATGGGCATGATGCCAAGCTCATAAATTCTCGCGGATTGGGCGTGCTCGGGATCGAGCATTCAAAGAGCAGGATGGTCGGGCGGGGCGTGCTGCTCGATATTGCCCGCTTCCGGCGCGTCGATTGGCTCCAGGACGGCGAGGGTATCTCGAATGACGAGCTCGACAAATGCGCCAAGGACCAGAACGTCGAGATCCGGCGCGGCGATTTCGTCATCATCCGCACCGGGCAGATGGAGCGTTGCCTCGCGGAGAAGCAATGGGGCGGCTACGCCGGCGGCGAGGCGCCCGGCGTCAACTTCGAGAACTGCTACTGGTGCCAGGCCAAGGAGATAGCGGCGATCTGCTCGGACACCTGGGGGGTCGAGGTCCGCCCGAACGAAACCACTGAGGCAAACCAGCCCTGGCACTGGGTGGTCATCCCGGCCATGGGCCTGTGCATGGGCGAGATCTTCTACCTCAAGGAGCTCGCCCAGGACTGCGCCGAGGATGGCCTCTACGAGTTCTTCTTCTGCGGTCCGCCGCTGATCATCACCGGCGGAACCGGCTCGCCGATCAATCCCCAGGCGATCAAGTAAGACGCAAAGACCATCGATCTTATCCGCGATGTACTCACCCCGAGCGCGGGGTGATGGTCTTCACGATGGACGCGTCCAGCGCCTCATAATCGTGATAGCCGATGGTGGCGTAGAGCGCGTTGCGGGTCAGCATGCGGGGAATCATCTTCTGCGTGCCGCCATCGCTGCGAATGGCTGCGTACAGTTCCTCCTGCGCCTTGGCCGCCATGCGCAATGCGCTCACCGGCCAGATCACCATCTTGTAGCCCATCTCCGCAAACTCGCTCGCCGTAAAGAATGGCGTGCGGCCGAACTCGGTCATATTGGCAAGAAGAGGAGCCGGAACGCGGCGCGCGAACTCACGCAGCATCTCGCCATCGGTAAGCGCTTCGGGGAATATGGCGTCGGCTCCCGCATCGAGATACCGCAGCGCGCGCGCAACCGCGCCATCCATTCCTTCGCTGGCGACCGCATCGGTGCGGGCAATGATGCAGAGGTGGCGGCGGGCTTTCACCGCCGCGGCGACCTTCGCAGCCATGTCGGCGGGGTCGGCGAGCTTCTTGTCGTTGAGATGCCCGCATTTCTTTGGAAGGAGCTGGTCCTCGATATGCACCGCCGCCGCTCCCGCATCCTCGAAGCTGCGCACCATGTGCATGGCATTGAGCACCTCGCCGTACCCGGTATCGCCGTCGACCAGCACGGGCAACCCGGAGGAACGGCTGACCTGGCGAATGAAAAAACACACGTCCTCGATGGTGATGATGCCGAGGTCCGGCAGCCCCATCGAGGCGCTCATGCCGGCCCCGGAAAGATAAAGAGCCTCGAATCCGGCCGCCCGCGCCTGCAACGCGGCGAGGCCATTATGTGCGCCGGGCATCTGCAGGATCTCGGGGCGCCCGAGCATGGCGCGAAACCGCTCACCGGCACTCGCGTTCGGCCCCTGACTTCCGATCAGATAGATCATGGCCGCTATGCCGCTTGCGTCCGGTGCGCGCCGGTGAACGCGGGAGCGACCTCGCGCATGAAGCGGTCCATCTCCTCCTTGACCTGGCTGTGCGGCTTGAGGCCGACATTGAAATACAGGATCACCTCCTCGAACCCCGCGGCTTCAACCTTCTTGAGCGTATCGGCGATGCGGCTGGAATTGCCGAGGAGAACGGAGTTCTCGGTCAGGTCCTCGGGTTTGACATTGCGCAGCCGCTCCACCATGTCGATGAAATAACGATAGCTCGGCGGGGCGGTTTTCGGATCGCCGGGCAATGCCGGGATCACGCATTCCTTGTAGTAGCGGATCTGGCGCGCGCGCTGCGCATCCTCCTCGGCCTTGCTGTCGGCGAAGTGCGTGAAATAGCTGCACATCAGCCTTCCCGTCGTATTGCCGTATTTTGCGCAGGTCTCGCGATAGAGATCCGCGACCTGCTTGAGCCCGCCATAGCTCATCGCGGCGGCGAACGGCGCCACGATCAATCCGCATCCCAGGCGTCCGGCGAGCTCGATCGAAGGCTTGGAGAACGACCCGACGTAGCTCGGGATCGGCCGCTGGATTGGCTTCGGGGTTATGCGCACGTCCTCGAACTGATAGTGCTTGCCGGCATGCGATATGCGTCCGTCCGCGATCCACAGCTTGCGTACGAGCTCGAGCCCCTCCTCGAAGATGGACTGGTTGTCCTCGAACGACACATGGAACGGCAGATACTCGCGCTTGTCGTAGCCGCGGCCGGCGGCGAAATCGACCCTGCCGTTGCTCAGGAGATCCAGCGTCGCCCACTGCTCCGCGACCCTGATCGGGTGATGCAGCGGCAACACGGTCACCGCCGGCGCCAGACGGATGCGCCGGGTGCGCGCCGCGATGTAGGCAAGGATCAGATCGGGGCAGGAGAGAACCCCGAGCGAATTGAAATGGTGCTCGCCGATCCACGCCGAATGCATGCCGACCTGCTCGGCGTAGAGCGCTTCCGCGGTGATGTCCTCGATGAACTGGTTGGCGGAGCGTGGATTGCTCGCATAGTGATTGTCGCTCAGGGTGAAATATCCGAAATCCATTTTCGCCTCCTGGGCAGCGTTTCTCTCCGGCTTGGGTCTTTATGTCCACAGCCGCACCAATGTGCATTGATACTCAAATTTCCGAGCCGGCAACATCCCGCCTGAGCCCGCGATGCGCGAGAAGATCGGCGTCTACCTCAATCGTCATCGTAAGCAGAAAGAACAAGAGCGATTTGCCGTGGCCATCGAGGCCGAGGCTCGCGTTGACACCGCCTTCCAGGACGCCATCCAGCACATAGTTGAAGGCGAAAAGCTTCGGCTTCCCAGCACCAATGCTTTGCGTGAATTCCAATAGTCGCGCAATATCGTCCTGAATGGTCCGCAGATAGGGGTGCCCGTCAACAGATGCCTTCGGCTGAGGAGTGGTCGCCGTATCTTCTCGTTCCCAGCATCGCGCCGAGCCGAGCATGATCCGCGCAGCCATCGTCGGCCTTGGCCGGTGGGGGCGCTCGCTCGTGCGCTCGGTTCAGGGCAAAAGCAACGAGATCGCGTTCATCCTCGCGCACACGCGCACCCCCGCGACCGCGCAGGAATTCTGCCGCGAGCACGACATTGCGCTGGTCGATCGCTACGAGGACGTTCTGCACAATCCGGCTGTAGACGCGGTCGTGCTGGCGACGCCGCACAGTCGGCACGCCCGCCAGATCCTGGATGCCGCAGCCGCGGGCAAGCACGTTCATGTGGAAAAGCCGATCACGCTCGATCGCGCGAGCGCTGATGCGGCAGTCGCGGCAGCCGAACGCGCCGGGATAGTGCTGGCTGTCGGCTTCTGCCGGCGCTTTCATCCGTCCATCGGCGACATGCGCCAGCATCTCAAGGACGGCCGGCTCGGCAGGGTGACCGCCATGGTGGCGCAGCATACGACCAGCACCGGGCAGTTCATCTCGCCCGAGAACTGGCGCGCCGCGCCGGAAGAAGCGCCGGGCGGCGCGCTCACCGCGGCCGGCGTACACTCGCTCGATCACATGATCGAGTTTGCCGGGAGGATATGCGACGTGCGTTGCGTCACCGGCCGTTATCTGCCGGGCCCCTCCGATGACACCACCACGATCATGCTGCGGTTCGGGAGCGGCGCAACCGGAACCATCTTCTGCTCGGTCGCGACCGCCACCAATTTCAGCTTCACTCTTTACGGCACTGCGGGCCTTGCCGAGGTAGCAAAGCCCGACCTGCAGACCTTTCGTTTCGTGCCGGGCTCCACAGCACCGCCCACCGGTCCCATCGCCGCGCCGCCGGATGAGGTCAGGGTGCACCCCGGCTTCGACATGCTGCATGCCGAGCTCATTGAGTTTGCCCGCGCAATCACCGAACGACGGAGATATGCAGTACCGCTCGCGGATGTCCTGCACGGGATGTCCGTTTTCGATGCGGTGGTGCGGTCTGCGAGCAGCAACCGGATAGAGACGGTGGAGTGATGCTTCGCCATCAACGGCGTTCATGCTCCCCGTCTTTTTCCAGCCGCCGCCGGGCCTCGGGAAAATACCGCTCGAGCACGGCCTCGGGATTGACGTAGGCTTCCTGCAGATCGACGCTCCAGTACTTGAGCTCCTCGAGCGGGATCGGCAGGCCGGTCACGGCGCAACGCACGAAAGCGCCGGGACGGATCACGCGAAAGTCGCCGTCGAGATATTTGACCTCGGCCTCCCCCGTCATCGGCGGGGAGCGATCGAATCGATTCAGCACGCTGCAGTCTCCGGCCGGAAAAGTGCGCCCCTCCATCTCTGGCCCGGCCTGACCGACCGGCCAACGTGCAGAACATAATCTCTGGACGCCTCCCTTGCGAGCCCGCGCATCACGGCGCAAATCCGAACCGCACT
The DNA here is from genome assembly GCA_963841705.1 of uncultured Alphaproteobacteria bacterium. Classification (GTDB taxonomy): domain Bacteria; phylum Pseudomonadota; class Alphaproteobacteria; order Rhizobiales; family Xanthobacteraceae; genus VAZQ01. The sequence goes on along the minus strand of CAWJDY010000003.1, from coordinate 19,934 downwards.
ACCCGAACAGGCTGCCTTGCCCGGGATCGCGTCGGCCGCGGTTCCTCGCCGGGGGTTGCGGCTTCTCGACGGTGGTAAACGATTGCTCTGCGGTGGCGCGCACGTAGCCGTCGTAGAACTCGATATCCACCGCCATACCGGAAGCGATCGCGGCCGCCTTGCGCACGGGACGGCGCTTGAGATCGCGGATAAGGGCGAAGCCGCGCGCGAGCACGCCGCGATGGGATAGCGCGTTGAGCAGCTGTCCGCAGTGCTCAAGCGATGCAGCGCGCTGCGCGAGCAGCTGCTCGATGGCGCGTGTGCTGCGCTCCGCCAGCGATATCACGCGCTCGCGCACGTGGATTATCCGCGCGCGATGGCTTTCCGCGTTCGCGCGCAAGCTCACCGCGAGCCGCGCCGTCGCATTGCCCAGTCGCTCCGCGCGTCGCGCCCGCGCGATACCGTCCGCCCGCCGCGCGCGTTCCATCAAAGCCGACAAGACCTCGCAGCAGCGCGTGATCCGCCCCCGCAGCACGTGCGGGCCAAGCCGTCCCGCAATGCGCGAGAACTGCGCGTGATGACTCTGTGCGTTGGCAATCAGCGCGCGGGGGAGGCGGGAGCCGGCACTGTCGAGGCGCTGGCGCGGCAGAGCAAGCAGCTGCTCGGCGCTGGGCAAAGCCCGAGCCGCAGCGCGCAGCTCCGTGCGCCGCGCTTCCTGGCAGCGCTGCCAGCAGGCGAGCGAGCGCCGCCCCAATCCGCTGACACGCAGCAGCAGCTCTGCCCGTACCGGGACCGCAATCTCGGCTGCGGCAGTGGGGGTGGGCGCGCGCATGTCGGCGACAAAGTCGATGAGCGTCACATCGGTCTCGTGCCCGACCGCGGAGATGAGCGGGACCGTGCTCGCGGCGGCCGCCCTGGCGACGCTCTCCTCGTTGAACGTCCACAGGTCCTCGATCGAGCCGCCGCCGCGGGCAACGATGATGAGATCGGGTTTGCGAATAAGGTCGCCCGGGGAGAGCGCATTGAAACCGTGGATCGCTGCCACAACCTCTTCGGCAGCCCCCTCCCCCTGCACCCGCACCGGCCAAACGATCACATGGCGCGCAAACCTGTCCGCCAACCGGTGCAGGATGTCGCGGATGACGGCCCCGGTCGGTGACGTGATCACGCCAATGACGTCGGGGAGGTAGGGAAGGCGGCGCTTGCGTGCCGCGTCGAATAATCCCTCCGCGGCCAGCCGTTTCTTGCGCTCCTCGAGCAAGGCCATGAGGGCGCCGACGCCCGCCGGCGCAAGCGTCTCCACCACGATCTGATATTTGGACTGGCCGGGATAGGTGGTGAGGCGGCCGGTGACGACCACTTCGAGGCCTTCCTCCGGCTTGATACGCATGCGCGCGAACGCGGTCTTCCAGACCACAGCTTCGATCTTGGCGCTGTCGTCCTTGAGCGCGAAATAGCAGTGGCCGGAGGAATGGGGGCCGCGGTAGCCGGAGATTTCGCCGCGCACGCGCACGTAACTGTACGCATCCTCGACCGTCTTCCGCAGCGCCGCCGAGAGCTCGGAGACGGTCCACTCGCGAACGTTGAGGCGCGCCGGCTCGTTCATCGCGCTGCGCTCATCGACCTATGCGGCGACCTTGCCGTTGTATTGCTCGTCGGTGACGTGCTCGAGCCAGGTCACGTGCTTGCCGTTGAGGTGCTCCTGCAGGGCGATATGCACCATGTCGGTGTCGGGCCCGGCGCCGTGCCAGTGCTTCTCCTCGGGCGCAATCCACACCGTGTCGCCGGGGCGGATTTCGCGGATGGGACCACCCCACAGCTGCACCCGTCCGATCCCCGATACGACATGCAGCGTCTGCCCGAGCGGATGGGTATGCCATGCCGTACGGGCGCGGGGCTCGAAGCGCACCCAGGCGCCGCGGATTCGCGCAGGCGCGGGCGCCTCGATAATGGGGTTCTGCCAGACCGTGCCGGTGAACGATTCGGCCGGCACGCGCCGCGAAGGTGTGGAACCCAATGGCTTGATCTCCATGCGCGCGCGTCCTTTCAAGAATGTACCATGATGCGCGTCCTAGCACCGATCGACCGTTCCTAGAAGGCCGCGCCACGAGGCGTATCGCTGTATGATCCACAGGAACCGCGGTGTTTGCTGGCGAAGCCCCTGCGCCATGTTACATGGATGTTGAGCATCGGTGGTTGAGTGCAGATGAACATCCTCATCCTCGGGTCGGGCGGGCGTGAGCATGCGCTCGCCTGGAAGATTGCGGCGAGCCCCTTGGTGGAGCGCCTCTATTGCGCACCCGGCAATGCCGGGATCGCGCAGGAATGCCAGCTGGTTGCGCTCGACCCCATGCGCCACGCCGACGTGATCGATTTCTGCCGGGCAAACAGGATTGGTCTTGTCGTGGTCGGGCCCGAGGCGCCGCTTTGCGCCGGCATTGTAAATGACCTCACGGCGGCAGGGATCAAGGCCTTCGGGCCGACCAAAGCCGCCGCGCAGCTCGAAGGCTCCAAGGGCTTCACCAAGGACTTGTGCAGGGCGAATGCCATTCCGACCGCCCGTTATCAGCGCTTCGATGCGGCAGCGCCGGCAACGGCCTATGTGCGCGCCCAAGGGGCGCCGATCGTGGTGAAGGCAGACGGGCTTGCCGCCGGCAAGGGCGTCGTGGTGGCGGAGAGCGTCGCTCAGGCGGAGACGGCAATCGACCAAATATTTGCCGGCGAGCTTGGCGATGCGGGCGCGCAGATCGTAATCGAAGAGTTCCTCGAAGGGGAGGAAACCTCGTTCTTTGCGTTGTGCGACGGCGAGACCGCGATCCCGCTCGCGACCGCGCAGGACCACAAGCGTGCCCTCGACGGCGACAAAGGACCGAACACGGGCGGAATGGGCGCCTATTCGCCGGCTCCGGTCATGACGGAGGAGCAGGTGCACCGTGCCATGGACGAGATCGTGCTGCCCACGATACGGGTGATGAAATCGTTGGGCATGCCCTACAAGGGCGTGCTCTATGCCGGGCTGATGATCACCGACGATGGGCCCAAGCTGATCGAATACAATGTGCGCTTTGGCGATCCCGAATGTCAGGTGCTGATGTTGCGCCTGATGTCGGATCTGGTCCCCGCCATGCTCGCCTGCTGCGACGGCATGCTGAAGAATTTCGATTTACGCTGGTACCCCGATGCAGCGCTTACCGTCGTCATGGCCGCCAAGGGCTATCCCGGTTCTTACGCCAAAGGCTCAGTGATTGGAGGATTGGACGCGGCGGCCGCGGTGGAGGGTGTCGAGATCTTCCATGCCGGCACCACGGCCCAGAACGGGCGCATTCTTGCCAACGGCGGCCGCGTGCTCGATATCTCAGCCATAGGGAGAACGGTGGCCGAGGCGCAGGCGCGCGCCTACGCGGCCGTCGATCGCATTCGCTGGACCGACGGCTTCTGCCGCCGCGACATCGGATATCGCGCTATTTAGGCGGCCGTGATGTCCGACCTTGCTGATCTGTATCCTGGGTTTGCCTCGCATTGGGTCAACACCGGCGCCGGCCGCATCTTCGTGCGCACCGGCGGTGCCGGACCGGCGCTCCTGCTCCTGCACGGACACCCGCAGACCAATGTGATGTGGCACCGCGTTGCGCCGCTGCTGGCGCAACGCTTCGCGCTCATCATTCCCGACTTGCCCGGCTACGGCTGGTCCGACGCGCCCGAGGCGGATACAGAGCATGCACCCTACACCAAGCGCGCCATGGCGAACGCGATGATCGAGCTGATGGAGGCGCTCGGGCACGTCCGCTTCCACATCGCAGGACACGACCGCGGGGGTCGCGTGGCATATCGTCTGGCGCTCGACCATCCCGGCCGGCTCGAAAAGATCACCGTGCTCGACATTGTGCCGACATGGGCGATGTGGCACCGCCTGGACGCACGGCTCGCGATGCGAACGTGGCATTGGACTTTCCTTGCCCTGCCGGCTCCGTTCCCGGAAACCGTGATCGGCAAGGATCCGCTCTTCTTCTTCGATTGGCGCGCCCGGCAGGGCACCAAAGCGAAGGATCTCGCAGTGTTCGACCCGCGTGCGCTCGCGCATTATCATGCATTCTTCAACGATCCCGTGCGCCTTCACGCGGTCTGCGAGGATTATCGCGCCGGGCGCACCACCGATCTCGCCCATGACGAGGCCGACCGCGCGGCCGGGAAGAAGATTGCAGCTCCGCTGCTTGCGATCTGGGGCACCGCGGGCGGCATCCCCGCCGAGACCGAGGATCCGCTTGCGACCTGGCGGGAATGGGCGAGCGACGTACGCGGCTTCGGCATCGACTGCGGCCATTACCTCGCCGAGGAGGCGCCGCAGCTTACCGTTCGAGCGCTGATCGATTTCTTCAGCCCTGCCCCATGACCGAGGCAATCGACCGGCAGGCCGCCTTCTCCGGCATAAAGGAAGTGGCGCCGCCGCTCACGATCGATGTTGCGCGGCTCGAGGCTTTCCTCGCTGCTCGGCTGCCCGACTTCCACGGCCCGCTTGCAGTGGGCCAGTTCAAGGGTGGCCAGTCCAACCCGACCTATCTCGTAGAGACGCGGCACCGCCGGTATGTGCTCCGGCGCAAGCCGCCGGGAAAGCTGCTGCCTTCGGCGCATGCGGTCGACCGCGAGTTCCGCGTCATCAGCGCGCTTCACAAGCAGGGATTTCCCGTCGCCGAGCCGGTGCTCTACTGCGAGGACGAAAGTGTCGCCGGCACGCCGTTCTATCTGATGGGCTTCGTTGCGGGCCGGGTTATCTGGGAACCGCACATGCCTGCCGCGGATCCGCGCGAGCGCTCGGCCGTTTACGACGCGATGAACTCCACCCTGGCGCGACTGCACTGCTTCGAGCCCGCAGCGCTCGGGCTCGCAGAGTTCGGCCGGGGCGAGAATTACGTCACTCGCCAGATCGAGCGCTGGTCGAAGCAGTATCATGCCTCCAGGACCGAAGAGATCGGCGAGATGGAGCAACTGGCCGCATGGCTGCCGCGGCATCTGCCGCCGGCCGCGCCGGTGCGGCTGGTGCACGGCGATTATCGGCTCGACAACATCATTCTCGCACCATCCGACCCGGCCGTTCTCGCGGTGCTCGACTGGGAGCTTTCCACCCTCGGCGACCCGCTCGCCGACCTTACCTACCATCTGATGCAGTGGGACATGCCGCCGTCGGAAACAGGTGCCGGGGTTGGCTCGCTCCTCGGTCATGATCTCGTAGCCTTGGGCATTCCGTCGCGCAGCGCGTATGTCGATGCCTATGTGGCACGGACCGGTCTCGATCCGCGCCCGTATCTGCCCATCTATCTCGCCTATAACTTCTTTCGTCTCGCCGCGATCCTGCAGGGGATCGTCGGTCGTGTCCGCGACGGAACGGCGACGAACGAGAGGGCGCTCGCCATGGCGCCGCTGGTACGGCCGCTTGCGTACAAGGCATGGGAGTTTGCACGGCAGGCGGGCGCCGTGTGAGCAAGAGTTTTGCGCTTGCCCTGAGCGGAGGCGGCGCGCGCGGGTTTGCGCACATCGCCATCTTCGAAGCCTTGGACGAGCTGGGCAGGAAGCCTGTCGCGATCGCCGGCAGCTCCATGGGATCGCTGTTCGGTGCGGCCTATGCCGCCGGCATGGCGGCGAAGGATATCCGCCGTTTCGTGCTCACCCTTACCCACGACCGCGCTGAAGTCTTCCGCCGGCTGATCGCGAGCCGCGCGAGCACAGTTGCAAGCCTGTTCAACCTGGGCTTCGGCAGCGCTGCGCTCGTAGATGCGGAGAAATTCTGCAAGGAGTTCATGCCGACGGAGGTGCCCGAGGAATTCGATCAACTGACCATTCCCCTCATGGTCATGGCGACTGACCTGCATCGGCGCGAGCAAGTGGAGCTCTCGCAGGGGGCGCTGCGGCCGGCGCTTGCCGCCTCGATTGCGCTGCCGACGGTGATGCGGCCGGTCGTGATCGACGACCGCGTCCTGATCGACGGCGCAGCAAGCAATCCGCTTCCCTTCGATCGCTTGCGGCAACGGGCCGACGTGATCGTGGCGGTCGACCTCTCCGGCGAGCCGGCTCTGGAACGACGCGATATTCCCAATCCCTGGGAATGCCTGGTCACGACCGTGCTGGTGATGGGCGGCGCCATCACGGCGGAAAAAGTGCGGCAGGCCGCGCCCGACCTCATGGTGAAACCGAACGTGAGCTTATTCCGTGCCTTCGACTTCCTCCAGGCGAGCGCGATCATACGCGCCGCGCAGCCGGCCAAAGCCGAGCTCAAGCAGAAGCTCAAAACACTGCTGGAGGATTAGTACCGCACGTCGCAGCGTTTGGAATCTTCCAGCATGGCGTTGCTCAGATTGATCCAGTTGGGAGCTGCAAAATAGCAGACCGCCACCGATTTCTCCTTCTGCATTGTCACTACGAAAGTTTCCCGGTTGTCCGTCGCTTCCCCGCGCACGAAGGTCACGGCCTTGATGTCGTAACCTTTGCCGATGATGGTCTTGAACGACTGCTGCTCTTGCGCATGCGCCGGCGCGGCGAAAGCAAGCGACGAAAGAGCGAGCGCGACGAATATCTTCACGGGTTCCTCCTGGACTATCCTCGACGAGCGCGAAAAAAGCTCTGCAGCAGCTCTGCCGCCTCGATCGCGGCGATGCCGCCATAGATTTGTGGCCGATGCAAGCACGTCGGGGCGGAGAAGTAACGCACGCCATTCTCGACCGCTCCTGCCTTGGGATCGGCGGCGCCGTAGTAGAGCCGCCGGATGCGCGCGAACGAGATCGCGGCTGCACACATGGTGCATGGCTCGAGCGTCACATAGAGGTCGCAGTCGATCAGCCTTTCGTTGCCGAGCGCCGCCGCTGCGTTACGGATCGCCAGCATCTCGGCATGCGCCGTGGGATCGTGATCGGCCAGCGTGCGGTTGCCGGTCTGCGCAATCACGTTGCCGGCATGCACAATCACGCAGCCGACCGGTACCTCGCCGGCGGCGGCCGCCGTGCGCGCCTGCGTGAGTGCGAGGTCCATGAAGGGAGGCATATCTGCAGAAGGGTATGGCTCGTCGGTATGCCCCGAGCTTGCTATCACTTCCACCATGGCCGAGCGAGCCGATGGCGAAGAAAGAGGCGAGCGGCGCGATCATCACGGTCGCGGCGAGCGCGTTGCCAAGGTCATTGCGCGGGCGGGGCTCGCCTCGCGGCGCGAAGCGGAGCGGTGGATCTCGGAGGGGCGGGTCAGAGTCAATGCGCAGGTGATCGCCTCGCCCGCCGTGACCATAGGGGCGCAGGACGTCGTTGCGGTCGACGGGCAGGCACTGCCCCGGCGCGAGCGTACGCGGCTCTTTCTGTTTCACAAGCCGCGCGGCTTCTTGACCTCGCACCGCGACCCGCACAGCCGCCCCACGATCTTCGATCTTGTGCCCAAGCATTTGCCGCGCCTCATCAGCGTGGGGCGGCTCGACCTCAACACCGAGGGGCTCCTGCTTCTTACCAACGATGGCGGCCTCGCGCGCGTGCTCGAGCTGCCCGCGACCGGGTGGCTGCGGCGCTATCGCGTGCGCTCCCACGGCCGGGTGACGCAGCAGGAGCTCGACGCGCTTCGCGACGGCATCACGATCGATCGCATCCGTTATGGGGCGATAGAGGCGACCCTCGATCCTATGCAAGGCAGCAACCTCTGGATGACCTTTGCCATCAGGGAAGGCAAGAACCGCGAGGTCAAGAACGTGCTCGGCCATCTCGGTCTTGCGGTCAATCGCCTCATCCGGGTGTCATTCGGACCCTTCCAGCTCGGAGACCTTCCACCCGGCAGGATCGAGGAGGTGAGGACGCGTGTTCTCCGCGAGCAGCTTGGCGCGCGGATCGCAGCGCTTGCCAATGCCGACTTCTCCGCACCGCTGCAAGAAGCGAGCGAGACACAACCAGAGGAATCTCCAACCAGGTGGAGCTTTCCTGGCCGTCATGGCAAGGCCTTCCCCGGCCATCCACGTGTTGATCGCGTGGCAGAAGACAAAGATGCCCGCGACAAGCGCCGGCATGACGGTGAGAACGCCAAGCCGCGCACCGGCAAAAAACCGGCCGCGCAAAAGCCAAGGCAAAAGCTAATAAGGCAAAAGCTAAGGCGCAACGTCGTTGCCAACCATATTGGCGAGCCCGAGCAGGCACGGCGCGAGAAGCGGCGCCGGCGCAGCGGCTACAAGAAGATTCGTTAGAGCATGTCCTGTTCGCAAAACCGGCTCGCACTTTTGCTGGACATGCTCTGATGCGCATTGTGGGAGGGCGCCTGCGCGGCCGCGTCCTCGCCGCTCCCAAATCCCAGGCGATCCGGCCCACTGCCGATCGGCTGCGCGAAGCGCTCTTCAACATTCTCGTGCATGCCTATGCCGATCCACTTCCCGGCGCGCGCGTGCTCGACCTTTTCGCCGGGACCGGTGCAATTGGGCTCGAGGCGCTTTCGCGCGGAGCGCAGTTTGCGCTGTTTGTCGATCATGCTGCCGAGGCCCGCGCGCTGCTGCGGGAGAACGTGGAAGCGCTTGGCGTCGGTGGCGCAACCCGGGTTTTCCGGCGGGACGCCACGCGGCTGGGGGTACCGGCTGCGCTCGCGCCTTTCTCGCTGGTTTTTCTTGATCCGCCCTATGGGCAAGGTTTGGCGGAAAGAGCGCTTGCCTCAGCGCGCGAGGGCGGCTGGCTTTACCCCGGCGCGCTGGCGGTGGTGGAGGAGGCGACAACGGCAGGCTTCGCCGCTCCCCAAGGCTTTGCAGAAATCGAGCGCCGCTCCTACGACGACACCGAATTCATCTTCCTGCGCTTCTCGGCGTAAAGGCGCAACCCCAGGACGAGTAACGCCATGAAAATGCATCTCTTAGTAGTTCAGAGCAGACCATGGGTTGCCCTGTTCATCTTTCTTCATTGTTTTTATTTGGTTTTTCCCATTGGCTTCGTTTGCGGAATTGGCTTCGTTTGCGGAAAATCCCACAAACCTTAGTTGCATCACCTCGTCTCAACCACTTTCACGCAAGGCACAATGGCAAGCTCAGTTCGCTTTATGTTCTACCAAAGTGCAGCATGGATTACAAGCAAGCTTTGCCGAAGTCGGATATATCCGACTTCGGCGAGAGGGTTGGGTGAGGGGCACAAGCCTGCCGGCGGGGAAAGGCTTTGCCCACCACACGCGGCTGGTGATTGCAACCCAATCAATGCACGGCAGCGGCGACGGCGGCCGCAGCGGCCGGGCGCATCTCCATGGCTGCGACCCGGTTCTTCACCGCGCGCTGCACCTTCTCGAAGGCGCGCACCTCGATCTGGCGCACGCGCTCGCGCGAGACGCCGAATTCCGATGCGAGGTCCTCCAGCGTGATTGGGTCATCCGCCAGCCGGCGTGCCTCGAAGATGCGCCGCTCGCGGTCGTTGAGCACCGAGAGGGCTTCGCCCAAGGCTTGGCGGCGGTTGTCTGATTCCTCGCTCTCCGCGAGCCGCGTCTCCTGATCGGAGACTTCATCGACCAGCCAGTCCTGCCATTCGCCGGAATCGCCCTCTTCCCGGATCGGAGCATTGAGCGACACGTCCCCGCCGAGCCGGCGGTTCATGTCGACCACGTCCTGCTCGGTCACGCCGAGCCGGCGGGCAATAATCTTGACCTGGTCCGGCCGCAGATCGCCTTCCTCCAGCGCCGAGATCTTGCTCTTCGCCTTGCGCAGGTTGAAGAACAGCTTCTTCTGGTTGGCAGTCGTGCCCATCTTCACCAGGGACCACGAGCGCAGGATGTATTCCTGGATGGCGGCCTTGATCCACCACATCGCGTAGGTGGCAAGCCGGAATCCCTTCTCGGGCTCGAAGCGCTTGACCGCCTGCATCAACCCGACATTGCCCTCCGAGATCACTTCCGAGATCGGCAGGCCGTAGCCGCGATAGCCCATGGCGATCTTGGCAACCAGACGCAAATGGCTGGTGACGAGCCGATGCGCGGCCTCGCGGTCGCCATGCTCCCGCCAGCGCTTGGCAAACATGTATTCGTCCTGCGGCTCCAGCATCGGGAACCGCCGGATCTCTTCAAGATAGCGGGTGAGGCCGGATTCGGCCGAAGGGATTGGTAACATTGCAGCGCGGGCCATGACAGCGCCCTCCTCAATATGCCCCCGGTTGGACCGGCAGGCGGATCTCACCGCCGCTCCCCGAGCCGACGGTGCTGGTCCCTGCGATACCCGATCGCAGGTGCGAGATTACAGGACAAACCCGAGCGAAGATAGATCGCCGGGGTCACGTCGCCGTTACCCCCGGGTGCGTGGTTAACCCCTTGATAACCTGAAGCTTCTGCCTTCAGGTCAACGCGCCCTGATTACCGAGGCTATGTTGTAAACGACGGAAATCGTCCGGTAGTTCCGACCGGAACTCCAGAACTTTGCCACCCAGGGGATGTTCGACAGCGATCAGATAAGCATGAAGTGCCTGCCTGCCAAGGGCTTTGAGCGCAGCCTGGGCGTCGGGGGGAAGCTGATTTGCCTTGCTCTTGAACCCCGCCCCATAGACCGCATCGCCGAGGATGGGATGGCCGATGGCGGCGAGGTGGACCCGCAGCTGATGCGTGCGTCCCGTCTCCAGCCGGCATGCGAGCAGGCTGGCAACCGGCTCGCCATTGATGCCGCGGTAGCGCTCGATCACCTCCCAATGGGTGATCGCGGTGCGGCCGTCGGCGCGCACGGCCATGCGGTCGCGCGCATGCGGATGGCGGCCGATCGGCTTCTCGATGCTGCCGCGGGGGCGCTGCGGCACGCCCCAGACCAGAGCGAGGTAGCCCCGGCGCAGCGCCCCGGTACGGCCATGGTCGGCGAACTGCCGGCTCAGCGCGCGGTGGGCGCGATCGGTCTTGGCGACGACCAGGAGGCCGCTGGTGTTCTTGTCGAGGCGGTGCACGATGCCCGGGCGTTTCTCGCCGCCGATGCCGGAGAGGGATGGGCCGCAATGAGCAATCAAGGCATTGACCAGGGTGCCCGACCAGTTGCCCGCGGCGGGATGCACGACGAGGCCCGCGGGCTTGTTGATGACCAGGAGCTCGTCGTCCTCGTAGACGATATCGAGCGGGATGTTCTCCGGCGCGACTTCGGCGTCGGTTGCGGGAGGGACGGTCAGGCGAATGCGGCTCGCAGCGTTGACGCGATAGCTCGGATCGCGGATCGTGGCGCCGTCGACCGCGACATGTCCCGCCAGGATGAGCGCCTTGTGGCGCGAGCGCGAGAGCTCCGCGAGGTGTGCCGCCAGGACGCGGTCGAGCCGTGCCCCGGCATCCTCGGCGGCAACCGTCAGTTCCTCGCTGCGCTCCTGCGCCGACATTCCCATGAGCAACCCATCCGCGGACGAAGACCAGCCTCTCGATCCTGCCGCAGCGCGGATCGTTGCGAAGGTGCGCTGGCTGATGGTGCTCGCCGGCGCAACCACGCTGCTCGCGATCGCGGCAGTGATCGGGGTGATCGGCTATCGCCTTTTCACATCCGGGGGAAGCACGGGAGCGCCGGTCGAGACCACTGCGCTCCTGCCCAAGGGCGCACGGATCGTGGCGACGGGCGTGGCGGGAGACCGTATTGCGGTGACGCTGGAAGTGGGCGGAGCGACCGAGATCCGCACCTTCGATATCAAGACGTTGCGGCCGACGGGGCGGCTACGCTTTGCGACTGAGCCGTGAGGGCGGAGGTGCGGCTGGATAAGAGTTGGTGCGGTGCGTGTATGCTTCGAGACCGGGTGCGTAGGGGCGAGGCATGCCTCGCCCCTACAGCTGTCAAACGTCGCGAGCGCAAGCAGTGCAATGCCTCCGGTATAGGGCCGACGCTTGCGCGTCCGCATGATCGGGTCTATTTCCAATCGCCTCTCAACTTTGCTCCCTTCGTCTAGCGGCCCAGGACGTCGCCCTCTCACGGCGAAAACAGGGGTTCGAGTCCCCTAGGGAGCGCCAGCAAAATCAGTAACTTCCTGGCACTCGCCCCTTCGACATCCTCATCGTACGGAAAATATACGGAATGGATGTTCCCGGAGGTCCTCGAACGAGAGCGGCCAGCCGCGAACGAAAGTCGTCCTGGCAGTGATGGCAGAACGCCACCGTCGCCCATGCCGTAGGTTCGAGCCAGGACTGAATTTGTGCCGCGATCCTGGCCCCACCTTGGCTGTTGGAGATCAGGTCCCGACCCGCACCGGGATCAACGTGAAGGTTATTCGGGTTCCCATCGCGCACCCCGAGCCACGCGGGATCCGCACCCACACTCTCACCCATCCTGAACGATTGGATGTTCGCGAACACGGACGGGCTCTCGTTGTCGTTTCTCTGGCCGCTCAGCGCACCTCGTTCGGGACGAGGGGGTCGCAGGTTCAAATCAAGCTTGCACCAATGGGGCCGCGGCACGCGGAATGAAATGCGCAATGAAATGCCCTCTAAGCAACCCGATAGTATGGTGTAATTCGAGTTCTTGCCGGCAGAGTGCTGGGCAAGTGAGCGCATGTTGACTGACAACGGTCTAATCCTCGCGCGCGCCTTGCGAGAATACGTAGGTGCGAGAAAGGGGGGGTGTTGGACCGAGCGTGGACCAATTGCTCATGCTCACCAGCTTGACCAAAGAAGACCTAATCGCCGCGATCGAGGAATTGGAAAGGCCCGGCTTCATAAATGTCGGTCGCGTCATAGGACGAACCCCGCTCAGTAATATTCTCGAGGTCCGCGTGAAGTAGGATGCATCCAAATTTTGCAGGCCCGCAAATCTCATGTGCCGGCCAACCGCTGTTTGTGGCGAGGAGAGAATTCTCGAAGAAAGACGTCTATGTAGGCCGGCAGGCAGACGCACCGCCATTCCACTTCGTAGACACAGTTGAGCGGCGTCTCGCCCGAAGGTACCTTCAGTATTAGACCGGACTTGAGCGGCTTTCTCTCGAGGACCCTTGGCCAGGAGCAGACGTTTCTTGCGCAGCGCCTCCTCCCAATCCGGGCAGATTTGACCGATCGGTAATGCCCTGCGAACCCAGTCAGGAAAGTGGTCATCGTAATTCTCGTATGCGAGAAGCTCGTTTTCCTCCACGATCCGCACATCGTGAGGAGCAAACGGCAGCGACGCTCGCAGCAGGGATTGCTCCCATCTTTTCAAAATGTCGTAGATCGGCGCCGTGCGGCGCTCCGGCAGCAATCTGCTGGCGGATGCAACCGAGGCGACCCACGGCTCTCCCGTAATCCATTGATGCTCCCAGGATCTGAAAACGACGCGGCCGACAGTCGATCTTGCACCCTTGCGACGCTTCAGCCATGACCCATCTCCTTGTGGTTGCCAACGGCGACAGCCCGCCACCGCGCGCTTCCTGCCTCGGGCGGCCAAAGGTGAACGCGATGGCCGCCGCGCAGGCGCAGCGACCAGGTCGGCGGCTTCCAGTCCTTGAGTTTCTCGAAGCCGCGCGACCGCGGGAGACAAGTTTTGATCTGTTCCTTGGCGCGGATCCAATCGTCGCGCACGGCGTCGTTGAGGCGAAGGAGCTGCCTGGCAAAGGGCTCGGTCTCCACGACCTCCATGCGATGAATGAGGCGAACCGATCCAGGCGCGAGCCCGACCTCTTCGAGATCGTCGATCGTGTACACCGGGCAAGCACCGAGGAGGTGCTCCTCGAGCGGCAACAGCCGCGATAGCTGGAGCGCATCGTTGCCGAGATCGAGACCGCGCTCGATAGCCCACGCCGCGAGATAACCGCTCAAGGTTCTCGTTGCGGCTTCGGCAAACGCGCCGTCGCTAACCGCCGCGAGGCCGTCGCTATACCCCGGCGGCTGGATCTTGACCCAGTCCTCTATCGCTTTGACGATCTGGCAAGGCTCGGTGCGGCGTAGCTTTCGCAGCATGTGCGCGTTGGCCAAGGTCTCCTCGATCTCGAGGTAGGGCGCAGAATTCGTCCCCGACAGGCACGGAGGTTTGGAATTGAAGCGCTCCGTAAATTCCCTGCGAATTGGCGCGCGCAGCATCAACTCGAACCATGCGCAGGCATATCTTCTCGCGCTAAACAGACATCCGCAAGCATGTAGTCGGACATGGTAACGTGATCGCGCTACCGACGAACGTACGTCACCACCCCGTCGGAGCGAGCTTTGCATGGCGCCAAGTCTGCACCCCACTGCCGCTGATTGCGACTTAATGGACTCGGCCTTGGCGGTCACGTCGGCCCGCTGACGATTTCCCATCTAGCCAGGTCCACTAAGAGCCTTCAACGTAATTGATGGTTCAGGCCACAGTTCGCCGGCTTGTAGCGCGAGACCCCCTATCGTAAGTTGGCGAAGGCTGATCGTTTGGGATGCTCAATCATCTGCGACCGAGGGCAGCATGTTCAGTCGAATCGCTCAGTTCGGTGCCGTTCTTATAGCGTTGGCGTATGCGGCTGCGGCAACAAGCGCACCCGCACGGGCACTCGAAGATGTCGAGATGGGCACAATCGGCGGCCCGTCCGCAGTGCTTTGGCCGATTTACATCGGCGTGAACAAGGGAATGTTCGCAGCCGAGAATCTCAACATCAAGCTGACCTTTGTGCCATCGAGCGCAGGGGTTCAACAGCAGCTGGCAGCCGGAGCGCTGGAGATCTCCGATGCCGGCCTTAACGATCAGGTGCGTGCAATCTTCGAAGGGGCACCGATTGCTCTCGTGCGCATCGAGGGGCAAGTCCCGCCCTATGCTCTGCTAAGCCAGCCGGCAATCAAGGCCATACCGGAATTGCGCGGCAAGACACTCATGGTCGGCGGCGAAAAAGATATCACCCGGGTTTATCTCGAACGCATGCTCGCTAATGCTGGAGTCAAGCCGGGCGAATACGATTTGCTTTATTCGGGCGCAACTATTGCGCGGTTCGCCGCGCTACAGTCGGGCGCGGTCTCGGCCGCCATACTGTACCCGCCATTCAACTTCCGAGCAGAGTTGGCGGGCTTTACCAATCTGGGTCTCGTAGTCGATTATGTCAAAAACCTTCCGTTTTCGGGATTCTCGGTCAATACGGCCTGGGCGGCGCAGAAGAAAGATCCACTGCGGAAGTTTCTCGCCGCCTACACCAAGGCCGTGGCCTGGTTCAACGATGACAACAACCGCAGTGAGGCAATCCCGTTGATGGTCGAGGCGAGCCGGCAGCCGCTGGAGGACACCGAGCGGTCTTACGATCTCTTTCGGAAGATCAATTTCTTCGAGCCGAAAGGTGCGGTTTCAAAGAAGAAAGTTGCCGAGGTTATCGAGATCCTTAGAAGCGACATGCGCGACAGATCGCTTGACATCAATCGTCTCTTCCTGCCCGGCGTGACGCAAGTCACCGAATAGCTCACCCCACAATGGAGCAGGTTGGACAGTCAATCCGACGCTTAGAAGACAATCGTTTGTTGCGGGGACAGGGCCGGTTCCTCGCAGATCTCCGGTCGCCGGGCACACTCGAAACCGTATTTCTGCGGAGTCCGCAGGCGCACGCAGCCATCCGTGGCATCGACGTTTCGGCGGCCCGCACAGCTCCAGGTGTTGCGGCGGTTCTCACTGCCTCAGATGTGGCAAAGCGGACTCGGCCGCTGTGCATGACCGACGAAGTGCAAGTCCCGGACGACCTGCAGCGAAAGCTGACTCTCATCAACCGAAGACATCCAATTCCATTGCTGCCAAGCTCGAAGGTAACTTACGTCGGCCAGGCTGTAGCAATGATCATCGCGGAGAGCCGTTTCGCGGCAATGGACGCGGCGGAGCTCATCGCAGTCGATTACGAGCCGTTAGCCCCGGTGATTGATCCTGTTGATGCTATTGCTGCCAACGCACCTCTGGTCGAACCGAGCTGGCCGAGTAATGTGGCCTTTTCCGTCAATGTCAGCAAAGGTGAGACAGATTCGGCGTTCGCCGCAGCCTCGATCGTGATCCACGAACAGTTCGGCTCTCACCGCTACGTACCCTCGCCGCTCGAACCGCGCGGGGTCCTGGCTTCGGTCGAACCGGGCAGCGGTTTGCTGATTGTCTGGGCCGGCACGCAGATCCCGCATGTCCTTCGCAATCTCCTTTCGGCCACATTGGGACTTGCCGCCGACCGTATCCGCGTTGCTGCCTGTGACGTGGGCGGTGGCTTCGGCCAAAAGGCCGTCGTCTATTTCGAGGACGTGCTGGTCGCATTCGCGGCACTGCAACTGAATCGACCCGTGCACTGGATCGAGGAGCGAGGCGAGAACCTGGTCTCGGCTTCTCATGCCCGAGCTCAAAGTCATCGTATCTCCGTGGCGGCGAGGGAAGATGGACGCATCCTGGCCGTTCGCGACGATGTGCTCGTCGATTTCGGCGCGTTCAATGTCCTCGGTCACGTAGTGCCTTACAACACCCTATCGCACTTGCTCGGGCCTTATGACGTGGCGCATGCACAACTTGCAGTGAAGGGCGTCCTGACGAACACCTGTCCTACGGCCCCGTACCGCGGCGCAGGTCGCCCTGAGGCGGTGTTTGCCATGGAGCGGCTCATCGACCGGGTGGCGGCCAAGCTCGGCCTCGATCCGGCCGAGGTCCGCATGCGCAATCTTATTTCGGCGGCAGCAATGCCGCACGACACAGAGATTCTTTATTCGGACGGACAAAAACAGATCTACGATTCAGGTGACTTCCCCCGGCTCTTGCAGCGAGCAAAGGAGCAGATCGATTTCAATCGCGTTCGGACGCGTCAGCAAGATGGGGCCACCGAGGGGCAGCTCGTGGGCGTCGGCTTCGCACTCTACGTGGAGGGCACGGGATCGGGTCCGTTTGAAGGCGCCGTTGTGCGCATTCTGCCATCCGGCCGGGTGCAAATCGCGACGGGAGCGTGTAGCCAGGGCCAGGGACACCGAACGGTGTACGCGCAGATCGCCGCGGATGCTCTTGGCGTTCCGATAGAGGCGGTGGACGTCATCGGCGGTGATACCGGAACGGTCCCATTTGGGGTGGGAACCTATGGGAGCCGCAGCACCGTCGTCGCGGGCAGCGCGATCTACAACGCATCAACTAGGCTCAGGAAGCGCGTGCTTGCGATTGCTGAACGCCTGCTAGAAGCCTCTGTATCTGACCTCGAACTGGACGATGGCAGAGTGCGCATCCGCGGTGTGCCGGAACACGGTCTCACGATGTCCGCAATCGCTGGCGCGCTGGCACAGGAGGTGCTCCGTGAAGGAGCCCGGGGTGACGGCCTCCTCGCGGAAACCGAATATTTCATTCCGCCGAACGTCACGTACGCCAGTGCCGCGCATGCGGCAGTGGTCCGAGTGGATCAGACGACTGGCGAGGTCGCTATCGAGCGCTACATCGCCGTGCACGACTGTGGGCGCGTGGTCAATCCGATGCTCGCCGAAGGGCAGGTCACCGGCGGCATCACTCAGGGGATAGGCGGTGCGCTGTGCGAAGAGTTTGTCTACGACAAGAACGGTCAGCCACTCACTGGCAGCTTCATGGATTACGCGCTGCCGATCGCCTCGCGCCTCCCATCGTTTTCATGTGATCACATCGAGAGTCCGTCACCGCGCAACCCCATCGGCGTGAAGGGAGTTGGCGAGGGCGGTGCAATCGGAGCGCCCGCTGCAATCGCAAACGCGATTGAAGATGCGCTCCGGCCGCTCGCCGTGGTGGTGCGGCACGGGCCATTCACGCCCAGTCGTGTCCGCGCGCTCATCGGGGGCACCAACATGACGGCGCACTATGAAATGCAATAGCAACGGATCGGCAAAACCGCCGTGAACGTTTCAATTCGCTGTCACCCATGTCGCCGGATGGAAGCCAGATTGAGCCGCAAATCGTGATAATCTAGTTTTTCCGTAACGCGGTATCCCTGCCCGTGTGCAGACTTTTGAAAGGAACACAAGTCATGCTGTTCACTCCGCTCGGTCTCGATCACGTTGCATTGGGAGTCCGCGATCAGAAAGCTGCTCAGAAGTTCTACACTGAGGTGTTGGGGTGCACGGTGGAGCGGACGAATCCTGAAATTTATCTGATTCAGCTGCGGTTGGTGAACAGCTGATCGATTTGATGCCAGGTGCGCCGTCGGGAAATGGTCTTCATCATTACTGTCTCTCCATCCGCTGCGATGATTTGGCCGGGCTTGCCGATGCGCTCAGGGCAAAGGGCGTCCCGGTCGAAGGTGAAATCGCTCCCCGCACAGGCGCATGGGGCAGATCGCCGTCGCTTTTTATTCGGGACCCCGACAACTATGCGATCGAGCTGAAGCCGCGATAAGAAGATTCGTAACTGTTTGGGAGTTGGCCTAAAAAAGCCATGACGGCCGTACAGCGGGGGCATGAGGAACGCAATATTCCCAGCACGATGGAATTTGGCCTTAACTTTTTTCCAACGCACGATCCCCAGGAGATCGACGCGGCCAGGTACTATCGCGAATGCATGGCGCTGGTCGAACTTTGCGATGAGCTCGGGTATCGTCATGTCCGTACGGTCGAGCACTATTTTGAGCCTTACGGCGGCTTCTGCCCCAGCCCAGTTGTTTTCCTGACTGCGGCTGCCCGGCATTCGACAAAGGCTCGTCTCATCACGGGTGCAGTGCTTCCGGTCTTCAATCATCCGCTGAAGCTTGCGGGTGAGCTGGCCATGCTCGATGCCTTCTCTGAGGGACGTCTCGAGATCGGCTTCGCGCGTGCCTTCCTGCCGCACGAATTCCAACGCTTCGGAATCTCGCTTGACGAGAGCCGAGCTCAATTCGAGGAAGGCATGGCGCAAGTCCAGTTGCTGCTGAGCAACGAGAACGTCTCTTCGGAAGGGCGTTTTCATCGGTTCAGGAATGTCACCTCGCTGCCACGACCGACGCAGAAGCCGCATCCCCCCTTCTGGATTGCCGCGTTCACAACCAAAAAGTCCTTCGTGGGCGCAGTGGCCATGGCATCATGGCGATCCCGACCGCCGGACCGGTTCTAGCCGAAGCAATAGGCGCCTATCGTGAAGCTTGGCGCTCCGCGGGTCATCCGGGACAAGGCCGGGTGATGATGACACACAATATGTATTGCGGCACGTCGGAAGAGGACGTCCTTGCGACCGCGAAAGATCCGTTCAATGGACACCTTGCAGCATTGACTTCGGCGGCGAGGAGCTGGGGTGAGGGACTTACCTCCAAGGATTATCCTGGGTATGAAAAGATGCTGGATGGACTGAGCCGCAATGATTTTGACCGGATGCGCGAGCACGGGATCGCGTGGTGCGGCACCCCCGAGCAAATCTGCGACATGATCGCGACTTGCTACCGCGGAATTCCGGGAGGCGTGGAAGCCGTCTCGCTCCAGGTCAATTTTCATACTATTCCGCTAAAGAGCGCTGTCCCCTCCATTCGGCGCTTCGCGGCGCAGGTTATGCCCCGTTTCATGAGATGACTCTATCTTGCACCGCTGACAAATGTGGAGCAAAGGCTCCTGATCAATTCGGCTTCGCTCAGCTCGACGTACGACCGGAGCCCACCTGCCAATCCTCGGCAAAGCGGACATGGTTCTCAACACGGGTATCCAGATCTCAAACAAATACGCATTTCATGCGTTGGCGATCGACGAGCACCGCAAAGCCTTCACCGCAACACTGTGGACCGTGGATTCACGCTCATGACCACGGTCCAAGCCCCACGACCCTTCGTTACCCTTGTAGGTCTCTTGCAAGCCCCAGGCGGGGCCGGAGCTACTACATGCCCTGACAGATATTGCACACGCTGCGTGTATTTCACGGTACGACGCTTTCGCGTTGTTGCCGCCCACAGGGCCGATCATAGATCGTTTAGCCCCCGACCACGAGATTAAACCGCGCGTGGTAGCGTGGGGATTGGGCAAGCCGGCAAGCCTCCTGCAAATCTCTGCCGCGACAGGCGCATTACCGCGCCGCAGCATTGCCGCTTCCTCATCCACGTGCTGCCCGGCGGCTTCCATCGCATCCGCTACTATGGCCTGCTCGCCAGCGGATCGCGTGCCAACAACATCGCGCAAGCCCGCAAGCTACTCAACGTGCCTGC
>CAWJDY010000002.1:0-100134 GCA_963841705.1 uncultured Alphaproteobacteria bacterium | reverse complement strand
CGAGCTCGGCGTGACAAGCCGCTATGACGCGCGCATCGACGTTCCCGCCGCTGGAGCCCAGGCGGACCACGCAGACATCGCCTGGGATGAGACGCATAAGCAGGAAGACGAGCGCCGCCGCCCCGACCAGCGTCGGGATCGCGAGAAGCACCCGTTGTGCGATGTATCTGTACACTACTTGTCCAGCCACACGTTGGCCAGGTCCTGATTGACATAGTGGCTGGGGCTGACCTTCCAGCCCTTCACATACGAGCGGGCCGGAACGATGCGATACCACCACGGCGTCATGATCATGTGCGTCTGCGTGTCGAGAACGTACTTCTCGAACGCGCGGATCATGGCGCGCTGCTTAGATGTGTCGGTCTCGTGCAGAAGCGCCTGATAGAGATCGATCTCCTTCTGATCGTCGTAGCCGCCGTAATTCTCTTCGTAGACCGAATGCGGCAGGAACTTGCCGATGTCCATGAGCGGATTCACCACGCCCTGGCAGTTGAAGTCCACGGTCACATCGAAGGTGCCGTGACGCAGGGCGTCGAAGAACGGACCGGTCGGCAGCACGCGCTGCGTGACCTGCAGTCCGACTTTGCTCCACTCGTCGATCAGCCAGATGCCGACATACTTGTAGGGCTGGTCGACATTGCGGTTCAGCAGCTCGAATTTGAGCCCCTCGGCGCCCGCTTCCTTCAGCAGACGCCGCGCCTCGTCGCGCGATTTGCCAATATCCGGCCAGAACCCGGCCAGCGGCTCGAGCTCCTGCTTTGATGCCGCGAGCGGCGAGCCCGGGAAAACGATGCCGGCCACCGTGTGCACGGTGGCGATCTTGGCGAGCGCGGGTGCCCCGTGCCAACTGTCGATTGCCAAAGCAAGCGCCCGGCGCACCCGCACGTCATCGAATGGCTTCTTCTTGTGGTTGGGAGTCACCAGGTTCCCGCAGTTCCAGTCGCTCGCTTGGACCGTGATCTTGTCGCCGAGCTCGCGCACGAGCTCGTCGCGCGCCGACGGCGGCAGACCGCGGAACTCCATTGCGGCGCGGTCAGCCCGCATCGCATCGACCCGCACGGCCTGCTTGGCCGCAAAGATGCCGATGAACCCGTCGAGATAGGGCTGTCCCGCATGATAATAGTCCGGATTGCGTACGCCCTTTATCGACTGACCGATCTCGTAGCCGGCAAACTTGAACGGGCCGGATCCCATGATGTTCTTCTCGTACCAGTGCGGATCCTTGTCGAGAATCTCTTTTTTGTAGATCCAGGCAAAAGGATCTGCCAGCGCCGGCAGGAAGGCGTTGGTCGCGAACTTCAACCGGAACACCACGGTCGTCGGATCGGTCGCCTCGACCTTGTCGACCATGATGAAATAGCTCTCGCGCGCGCTTGACACCCCATCGGGGGGATGAACGATCTCTTGCCAGCTCGCCGCCACGTCTGCCGCTGTGAGCGGCGTGCCGTCATGGAATTTCACGCCCTGCCAAATCTTGAAAGTGTAGGTCTTGCCCTCATCGGTCGGCTTCGGCATGTCGGTGCACAAGTCGCACACGAAATCGGTAGTCGACGAAGGATTGTCCGGATCGACTCTGATCAGCGCGCTGTAGAAGGGCGCAGCCGCATGCATTGTCGCATAGGTGGTCTCACGATGACCGTCGAAGCTCGGCGGAGCGTCCGCCGGGATCATGTACGTGAGCGTGCCGCCGCGTTTCGGGCTTTCGCCAGCCGCTGACGCCGACACGGAGGCCACACAGAAAATGGCGCCGAGGCCAGCTGTCGCCAATGCTGATGCTCTGAGCATTCTCTTCCTCCCTCTTGTTGTTGAGCTAATGCACCTCGCTGCATGCCACCCAGTGGCCGGGGCGAACCTCCCGCAGCTCCGGACGTACGCGGCTGCAGCTCTCGACCGCCATCGGACAACGCGGGTGAAAGACGCAGCCCGGCGGTGGATTTATAGGGCTCGGCACCTCCCCTTTCACCGGCCGAAATCTGCGGCCGGCCTCGATACCGGGATCCGGCACCGGCACGGCATCGAGAAGCGCCCGCGTATAAGGATGCAGCGCATTGTCGAACAGCTCGTCGCAATCGGCGAGCTCGACAATTCTCCCGAGATACATCACCGCAACCCGGTGACAGAGATGCCGTACCACCGACAGATCGTGGGCGATGAACAGGTAAGTGAGGTCAAAGCGCGCGCGCAGATCCTCGAGCAAGTTCACGATCTGCGCCTGGATCGAGACGTCGAGGGCGGACACTGCCTCATCACAGATGATGAATTCGGGATCGAGCGCCAGCGCGCGTGCGATTCCAACACGCTGGCGCTGGCCTCCCGACATCTCGTGCGGGTAGCGGTCGGCAAAATTCGGATTGAGGCCGCAGGTCGCGAGCAGCTCGCGCACCCGGGCTGCACGGCGCCGCGAATTGGGCTCAATCGCGTGCACCTTCATCGGCTCGGCGATGATGTCGCCGACCTTCATGCGCGGATTGAGCGAGCTGTAGGGGTCCTGGAAGATCACCTGGATGCGGCGCCGCAGCGCCAGCAAGTCCTTGTGCTTGAGCTTGGTGAGATCGACGCCGTCATAGAGGATCGCGCCGTCGGTCGGCCGCTCGAGCAGCAGGATGCACCGGCCGGTTGTCGTCTTGCCGCAACCGCTCTCGCCCACGAGCCCAAGCGTCTCTCCGCGACGAAGGGTGAAGTCGATGCCGTCGACCGCCTTCACCTCGCCGACCCTGCGGCGCGCGAGGATGCCCTCGGTGACCGGGAAGAGCTTGCGCAAGCCCCTCACTTCCAGGAGCGTCGGAGAATCGGGTGCAGCCGCCGTCATGCCACGGCTCCGATTTCGGCGCCGATCTCGCTGGCGCGCAGGCAGGCGGACCGCTGCCCGGCGGACGCCACCGGTTCAAGCGGCGGCCTTATCTTGGCACAGGCATCGACAGCAAAGCGGCAACGCGGCCGGAAAGCGCAGCCCTCATCGAGGCGCGTGAGATCGGGCGGCTGACCGTCCACCGGATCGAGGCGCGCCCGGCGCGGGCGATCGAGCCGCGGCACCGATTGCAGTAATGCCATGGTGTAGGGGTGGCGCGGATTGTGATAGATCGCCGTTGCCGGCCCGCTCTCCACGACGCGGCCGGCATACATCACGTTGACCCGCCTGGCATAGCGCGCGACCACCCCGAGATTGTGGGTGATGATGATCAGCGCCGCGTTGAGCCGGCGCGTGAGCCCGTTCATCAGCTCGAGGATCTGTGCCTGAATGGTCACGTCGAGCGCGGTGGTCGGCTCGTCTGCGATGATGAGCTTGGGATCGCAAGCAATGGCAATCGCAATCATGACACGCTGGCGCATGCCGCCCGAGAGCTCGTGCGGATACTGTTTGAGGCGGCGCGCCGGATCAGCGATGCCAACCAGCCCGAGCAGCTCGATGGCGCGCTTGTGCGCGGCAGCACGATCCGCTCGGCAGTGTTGCTCGACGGTCTCCGTGATCTGTCGCCCAATGGTGAGAACCGGATTCAATGACGTCATCGGCTCCTGGAACACCATGCCGATATCGCCGCCTCGCACTTCGCGCATTTGAGGGTCGGAAAGCTGCATGAGATCGCGGCCGAGAAAGAGAACCTCGCCGCGCGTGATCCGCCCAGGCGGATCCGGGATCAGCCGCAGAATCGACAGCGCCCCGACCGTTTTGCCCGAGCCGCTCTCGCCAACGATCGCGACGGTCTCGCCCTGCTCGACAGTGTACGACACGCCATCGACGGCGCGCACCAATCCCGCACCGGTCCGAAACTCCGTGTGCAGATTTCTGACATCAAGAAGTAGGGCCAAGACCCCTCCTGAACGTTTCCCTGAAAGCTTGTTATTCTATCAGTTCTGATTGCCGCCACGGTAAAGTCGGCCAAAGCGGCTGTCAACGCAGGCGGCACATATCATCATTTGATCGGGCTTTGATGGCACAAGAGCTTCGCCAGCTCCCGATGCCGCTCCAGCTCGTTCTGCATGAATATGGCGAATGTTTCCGGCGTATTTGTTGCTGGTACGGTGATGCCCGAGCGGGCTCGCCAGAGCGACATGGCCGCGTAACCCGCCGCGCCCGACGGATCACGCCTTGACCTACCCTAATACACCTGCAGATATTTGGTGATATCTACTTTTTCGGGCAAAGTGCCTGCTGCAGCGAAGAAGTCAATGAATTGCTGGAACTCGGCCTTGTGCCTCGCAGTCAATTCGTCAGCGGCATAGTAGCGCACCATCGGCACGGTATCGACTACGTCCTCGGGAGTGAGCGTGTTCTTGGCGAGATATTTGCGCGCTTCCTGCGGATCATCGTTGACGAAGTGGATGGCCTTTTTCCATACGGCCGCGAAACGCTTGGCGACATCCGGACGGTTCCTGATGAAGTCGCTGGTGATTGCGCAACCGGCCGCGAATGCATCGCCGTGCTCATCGCCAAGAAGATATTTGGCAATGACGCCCGCCTCGAGCGTGCGCGCGACACCCAGCTTTCGCATGGTCGAGGCCTGCGGCTCGAGCGTGTAGCCGGCATCGAAAGTCCCGGACGTCATGACATTGACGTGCTGGTTCATGTCGAGCTGGTCGATGGAGTAGTCGCCTTCCTTCAGCCCCGCCTTGGCGAGCACCGCTTTCGCAGCAACGATATTGGCGGGACCAGGTGCCGACATGATCCGCGCTCCCCGGAGATCCTTCAGGGTATCCGCGGCATAGCCCTTGCGGACAACGAATTGCTCCATCTGATAGGTCTTGTTCTGGCTGTGTACGCCTATATACATGGCGACCCCAGGCTTTTTGAGATTGGCATTCATCGCCTCGATGGTGACGAGGACGACCGCCGCCTCGATCTGGTTGCTGATCATGGCTGCGATGTTCTGCGGTCCGCCGATCAGCCGGATCGTCTCCGGTTCGATATTCTGCTCCTTGAAAAACCCGCGTTCGATGGCGACGAAATAAGGCAGCGACGACGCAGTCGGAAACACACCGACCTTGACTTTGTCCTGCGCGGCCGCCTGCTGCCCCAACGCAGACATCAAGACCACGACCATTGGTAATGCAAAAATCTTCAATGCCGTCGTGCGCATGCAGCCACCATGATCCTGGGGTTAAACTCGGCACTGCTCAGGAGCAGTGTCTGCAAACGTAGCAGGTTACCGTCCAAGGTAAATCAGCCTTCTGCGTCCGGAGCAGCCGCTACCGCACAATCAACATAAAACACGGCTAGCTCCATAGCCGGTCGATTTTAACCGTGCGGATCCAACAATGGCACGCATGCTGGCCCGTATTCTTGTTGGTATTCCCGTTCTCGCGGCGGGCAGCTTCGTGCTTCTGGTGCTGATCGGCCTCTGGGACCGTTACGAGAAGGAAACCGCAGCATTGGGGTTCGGCGGGGTTTACGAGCGATTAGCCTGGCAAGCCGGGTTTCCAAGCAATCCGAACGCCCGCGCAGGGGCTGACGCCGAGCGGCCACTGGAAGGCCCAGCTGCGCGAGCTCAGCCTGCACCGGCGCGGCTCTATCAGCACATTCCGAAGCTGGTTGGTACCGGCGCGCCAGGAAGCGTTTATCAAGGCGCGTCCGTTGCATTGTCGGCAGACGGCCAAACCGCCATCGTCGGTGGGCCTGGCGCCAACAACGCCGATCGCGATCGCTCGCCTCTCGTCGGCCCGGCTGGAACGGCGTGGGTATTTACCCGCAGCGCCGGTGTCTGGACGCAGCAAGGTAGCAGGCTGATCGGGGCCACCAGCGACTATGGAGGGGGATTGTGGTCCCAAGGTGCGTCCGTCGCTCTTTCCGGCGACGGCGACACCGCCATCGTGGGCGGGCCCAGCGACAACAAGACGACAGGAGCGGCCTGGGTGTTCACCCGCGCTGGCGGCGTGTGGACACAGCAAGGCAACAAGCTGGTCGGGACCGGCGCCTTCGGGCCGGGCGAAGCGCCACTCTCGCTCGGCCAAGGAATGGCCGTCGCGCTGTCCGCCGACGGCGATACCGCCATCGTCGGCGCCTGGGGCGCGAACGCAGCCTGGGTGTTCACGCGCAGCGGCGGCGGCGTTTGGAGACAGCAAGGCAACAAGCTCGTCGGCAACGGTGCGGTTGGAAGCGCCCGGCAAGGCATGTCGGTTGCGTTATCAGCCGACGGCAATACCGCCATCGTTGGCGGGTGGTCCGACAACAACAAGACCGGAGCAGCGTGGGTGTTCACCCGCAGCAACGGTGTCTGGACGCAGCAAGGCAAGAAGCTCGTCGGCAGCGGCGCTGTTGGCCGTGCCCGCCAAGGCACGTCCGTTGCGCTGTCAGCAGACGGCAACACTGCCATAGTGGGTGGTCCTGGCGACAACCCGTCTGATCAATTCGGCATTGGTGCGGCCGGAGCAGCGTGGGTGTTCACACGCCGCGGCGGCGTTTGGACCCAGCAGGGCCACAAGCTGGTCGCCAGCGGCAGTATCTGGACGCAGCAAGGCATATCGGTCGCGCTCTCCGCCGACGGCAACATCGCCGTAATGGGTGGGTTCGCCCACGATCGCAATGCAGGCGCGGCAGCGGTGTTCGCTCGCAGCAGCGGCGAGTGGACGCTGGAGAAGGAACTCGCGGGCAACATCGGCTTGGGAAAGACCGCGCCCCCTGTCGCGGTTTCCGCCGACGGCAGCGTCATGTTGCTCGGCGATCCTGAGGACAATGGCGGCCGCGGCGCGGCGTTGGTTTTCACGCGGACGGGCGCCGGGGACTACTAAAGATCCGACGGCGCAGCAGGGAGGCGGCGCCGATCACGCGCGATCAGTGATCTTGAGAATGTCTTCGACGAATTTCACGAGCTCTGGGCTGAACTGCCGAAGCTCCTGCGCGGTCAAGAGACCATGGGCTCGGAATGCGCAAATCTGCCTGACCGCCGTTGATCGCCGCAGGTAATCGAATATCTGGGCGATCTCCTTGTCGCGCTCCCGTACCAGCCGGTAGATCGCCAGGTACTGCTCGTGCTTGGTCTTGGTGACGTCCGAGCTGATGCCTGCTATCTCACCGAGTACTTGCTCAGAGAAACGTTCGAGCGCAACCCTTCGCAGCCCCTTGAAGGTTTTCCAGTCGGACTCTTGGATATCGCGCATCGATATCGGCCTCAACCGACGATACTGCCAGAACGTTCGAGCGTTGGGAATCGAGGCAAGCGTGCGAAACGCAACGTTTCCTGATTACTGGATCGTCCGCATACGCGGACGATGACAACCGCGAGTATGATGGGCGCCCGATGGCGCGTCTTTCGCGGTTTCACGGATTGCCCAGGGCAATCCAGGTTACGCAGATGCTGTGTTTGGCCTGCCTTGCAGGCTGTCTGTAGCGCTAGGCCCGCGGCGGGCGGCGCCGCTCGTGGAACCAGGCGCGGTACTGCGTCATCTTCCCGCGCTGTGTCGATGGCGCATGCCGCCTGCAGGTTGCGGCTTCCTCGCTTTTCTCCGGCGCGCCCCAGCGCAGCTCGACGCAGTCGTTGAGATTGTATGCCATTTCAAGCTCCGTCGCGCGGTCGAGCACGTCCTTGAGCGCGAGCGTCCATTGGGAGCCGTCGGTCCGCGTATAGGAAAACTTGCGCGCCGCAAGCTCGGAGGCGAGCACGCTCTCCAATTCCGCCTTCACGTCGCCGACGCTCTTGCCGCTCGGCATTGCGTAGCGCTCGGGCCGCCGCGCGACGCGCTCGGGAAAGCCGCGCACCACATCCATGGCGATCAACAGGCGCAGATCGCGCGCAGGCGTCGCGAAATCCTCCCACGCCCCGGTAGTCTCGAAGATCGCCGCGCCGTCGGGCATCTCGGCGTCGCCGCGCCCGGTGCTCTGGTGCTTGCGCCCGTTCTCGACCGAGGTCACGCGCGTCTTTACCTGCTCTTCGAGCGACGTGATCGCTTCCTTCATGGCGCGCAAGGGATCGAGCGGCGACGGCGACATCACGTCATCCATGCGATCATAGAAGTCTTCGACCCCGAGATTCCCCTGATCGAGCGAGAAATCGCCGTACTGCGGATCCTTCGCGATCTCGGCATTGGCCAGCCGCCGCAAGGTGCCGTTCTTGTCGCGCACGATCGGCCGGAATCGCTTGAACCCGGGGCCACCAAGCGCGGGATCCTGCGCAAACAAGAAATTGCCCCGCCAAAAGCGCTTGCGCGCGACCGTCCCGTCGGGCTGCCCGTCGACCGCAAGGATGACGCCTGCCTCGCCCTCCGTCTGCGCCACGCGCCGCGCGATCACCAGAACGTGCCCGTATGGATCGGCGTATACGGTGCCCGGGCGCAGCGTGTCCCGGCTCAGCGGCACGGGATAGTAATCGGTGTTCTCGTCGTTCAACGCCGTTCTCGCGGAGCCGGAATGGACACCATCGGCAACCGTCGTGCTTACATAATTGCCGAACGAGGCCGCAAGCCCGGGCGGACGTCTCGGTGGCGCCATGCTCACGGGACCCGCGACAGGCGGGGGAACCATGCCCATCAGGCTGCGGGAGGCGACGTTCTGCTCGACCGGAACGGGAGCAGGTTCTTCCTTCTGGATGTTCCACCACGCGTGGCACTTCGGCCCCTGGCCGCCGCCGCCACGCGAGCACTTCGAGTATCCGAACGGCAGCCCCAGCTTGAACGCGAAATACGCGCGCAGAAAGTAGGGAAGATCGGCGCAGTCGGGGCGAATGATGAGCCCCATCTGATCTTCGCCAAGACCCATATGGTTGAACAGGAAATTGCGCGATCGATCGCGCAAGACCTCATGCAGCGCCTTCCACGACGGCGCTGCGTCGAGCGGGTCGTCGAACAGCTTCTCGATCCATGCAGAATACAGGTTTTCCGTCGAGCGATTCCAGGTGTTGCGCAAGGGCCAGAGGCTTCCCTCGGTCTTGCTCGGCCGCGGCGGCTGGTCGGGACGCACCGCTATCGCGCGCGCGATCGTGCTGCAATCGGCTGGCGCGTGGTCGCGCGCAAGCTGCGCATGCCATGTCCCTGCGGCGGGTGAGGCGACCTCGGCGAACCAGAAATAGGGCGGCCCGCCGTGGCGCTCGCGCGATTTGGCCGCGACGCTTCCGTCGGGAGCGATCAGCGAAAGCTCGCCCTCGAGCGGCTTCTCCGCAGCGAAGATGATCCGCAAGGGCGCGCCCTTCCAGGGCACAAGCGGCGAGGGCAAGACCGCGACCTCAGCTGCATCCTCACAGCTGCCGAGCGCGCCTTCCGCCCGTGAGTCGGCAGGCGCGAGGACGGCCAAGAATCCACCTGCGATCAGCGATAATGCCGATGCAGCAACAGCAAGCTGGCGTGCAAAAAGCATTGAGCCCCCTACCCCTTTGACCCCAATTGGCGAGTATTGCGAAAGCTTTGGCTGAATCATGGCAGAATCCACGGCCAGGGGCATTCGACGGTGGCAAATCGGCCTCTGCCCTCAGCCCGCGTACTTGTATTTCGGCTGCCAGCCGTCGGCGCCTTCGGGAATCAGGTCCAGGAAGTGCCACACCGCGCAGAAATCGTCCCCGGGCGAAAACGAGGTGTCGGCGACGCGCAGAATGCGCCCGTTCGATAACTTGAATACGGAGAGTCCAGGCATGGGGCCGTTGTCGCGCCAATAGCCCATGTCCTGGGCGAAGGTCGTTTCCTCGGTCGAGACCATGGGAAACCGCCAGCCGCGGCTCTGCGCAAACGTCTGCTGCTTCTCAGGCGCATCGGGCGAGGCCACCACGAAGCTCGCACGATTGCGCAGGTGCTCGTAGACGCCGTTGAAACCGTCCGCCCAGAGCGTGCAGTAGGGACAGGACGCACCCATGTTGTGAATCACAAACAGCGTGTCCTTGCTGCGGAACAGCTCCGAGAGCTTCACCGTGCCGCCCGCGCGCCGGAACGTGTAGTCCTCTACCGGCTCCGGCTCGATGGCACGCTGCACGACACGCATCTCTTCGCGCAGCTCCCGGATTTGCCGGCGGTAAGCGGCGAGCTTCTCGGAGGACTCCCGGTAGTTCATCGCTCGATCCTTAACCATCCTCAATTTTCATACTCGTCGTGGCGGCGCAGCCAGTCGGAATGAAAGCGCAGCCTCTCTTCGTCGCGCCCTTTCGGCAGCAGATCGAGGTAGTGATAGGCACCATTGAGCATGTCGAGGCCGCGCGCGTAACAGGAATAGGTATGGAACACGGCGCCGTCAGCGTCCTTGAAGAACACGCTGATGCCCGGCGCCTCGGAAGCATAGGGCTTCTGTCGCGCGTAATTGTAATAGGCGTCTCCCTTTGCCAGCTCCTCCGGCGTATGCGAGACGTGATAATCGCGGTTGAAGTCGTTGCCGAAAGACGAAAACCATTTGAAGCTCCAGCCCATCCGCGCGCGGTAGGATGCGAGCTTCGCGTAGGGTGCTCGCGAGATCGCGACCATGCTCGCATCGCGGTGGTTGAGATGCACGGTGATGCCGTTGAAATTATCGGCCCAGAACGAGCAGCTCTTGCAGCCGGCCTCCCAGCTCGGATCGAACATGAAATGATAAACGATGAGCTGGCTGCGCCCGTCGAACAGATCCGGCAGAGTCGCCTTGCCGTCCGCGCCCTCAAACACATACGTCTTATCGACGCAAACCCAAGGCAGCTCGCGCCGCGCTCGGCTGAGCTGGTCGCGCAAACGTGTGAGCTCCTTCTCTTTGGTGAGCAGCTGTTTGCGCGCTTCGGTCCATGTCTCTTGCGACACCACCTGACGAGGATCCATGTCACCACTCCTTCCTATGCTCATGATCGGCGTCCCAGCCTGGGGCGGCCGCCGC
This sequence comes from uncultured Alphaproteobacteria bacterium, assembly GCA_963841705.1. Taxonomy (GTDB): domain Bacteria; phylum Pseudomonadota; class Alphaproteobacteria; order Rhizobiales; family Xanthobacteraceae; genus VAZQ01. The sequence continues at coordinate 89,387 of CAWJDY010000002.1, read as the reverse complement.
GATGTCGGCTCGACGGATGCTTCGCCGCCTGCCGCTTGGCGATTTCATCGACCATCACCGCGAGCAGGTCGAACTGCTCCTGCCAGTATTTGCTGTAGCGGTTGAGCCAAACGGCGGCTTGGAAGATCGGCCCGGCATCGAGCCGGCAGCGGCTGATGCGGCCGCTGCGCTCCTGACGCACCAAGCCGGCACGCACCAGCACCTGGATGTGCTTCGACACGGCCTGCAGGGAGATCGCGAACGGGGCGGCTAGTTCCGAGACCAAGAGCTCGCGACCGTCGAGAGCGACCAGGATGGAGCGGCGTACCGGATCGGCAAGCGCGGAGAACACCGCGTCGAGGCGACCCTCCGCGTCCGGCAGGTCGTTCTCGATCACATGCAGGGGCTGCGAGCTCATGAGGAGCGTTTATCAACTATCCGGCTGATATTCAATCGCATAGTTGATAGAAGCGGGCCATTTCACGCGAACGTTAACTGTCTCAGGAGGGTGGACGGGATTGCTCCCTGATGTGAGCGGGAACGGCTGGTGCTTCGCAGCCGTGCCGGCCGAAGCCGGCGCTCTGGCTGATCCAATCCGCGTTGCCGGTGCAGGTCGGCGTGTCTCAGCCGGGGGTCAAGCCTTTGGCCTTGATCACCGCAGCGGCCGCAGGAGACCTCAGGTACGCGATAAATGCCTGCGCAGCTTCCGCAGCTTTGCTGGCTGCGGCGACACCCGCGACGTAGACGACCTCCCGCTGGATTTCGCGCGGGAGGGGGCCGACTATATCCAGCCGGGGATCCGTCAGGACGTTCATGGTGAACACGGCGAGATCGGCCTCGCCGCTCGCAACCGCCTCGATAATTTCCGCGGGCGCTCCCTGCGCCTTGGTCTTCGTCCGCATCGCCTGCGCGATCCCGAGATGCTCGTATATATGTGAAAGCTGAGCGCCTGTTGCGCTCGCCGGTATCGAGGCGATGGAACGCGCCTTGAGGAGCGTCTGCTTGAGCGCCTCCGGCGTACCGATGTCCGGCTTGGGAGCGCCCGCGCGGACGGCAACCGCGATCCCTACCCGAGCAAACCCGGGCGTCGGTCCTGACGCGAACTGCGCCCGCGCGGCGGCATCCTGCATAACGTCCCGCGGCACCACTCCAAGATCGAACGGTCCCCCCGATGTGGCCATCTTGATGAGCTCCGGAGCGGTGCCGAAACGAGCATGGATCTTATGACCTGAAGCATCCTCGAACTGCGAGGCTATCTCCTTGAAGGGAACCGCTATGCCGGCGCCCGCTATGACCTGGAGCTCGCTCGCTTGCACCATTGTTATTCCTGAGAGAACGAGGACCAGTCCGAGCAGGGAGCTCATCGAAGCTTTGCCCATGGGGAGTCCCTCGAAAGCGTCAGCAGGTAGGGCGGGTCAAAACCGCCCCTGCGTCGGAACCAACCACCGCGCCAAAGTCGCCCACACGCACGCAATTATCGCCGCTTGCTGGCGGGGCTTCAAGCGGCCCTGCGAACAGCGGCCCTGCGCAAGAACCGGCTGCGCGGCGCGGCAGACACTCTCTCTATATATGCGATAACTCTGATGGTCCGGTCTCCGTCGGCAACAACGCGGTGGCGGTCGCGGGAGCACGTCGCAGAGCTACGGCTACGCACCTTACCAAAGCTGGAAAATGGCCCTGGGGGCAGGACATTCCGCCCCCTCTCGCCGGCAAATCAGCGCATCCCCACCGCTATCAAGGCGTTGCGGCGATTGAGAATTCTTGAGAATTTGACTTAGATCAATGTCGTGTATACGACGAATGCCAGTGTCCAAAAGGCTGCAAAAGGGTAGGCCAATGGCACTGAACAAAAGCGAAGCCGATCGTGCACGCTCCATTCACGTCTTCGGCAAAGTGGGCGATGCGTGCTTGCCGAGCTTACTGAAGTCGGCGTCAATGCGGTTTCTTCCGGCCCGAACCGCTCTGTTCGACGAGGGAGATCGGGCGACTGCACTCTATGCGGTGATCCATGGCTCGGTTGAGTTGTTCAGTGAACCGAACGGCAGGCGGTCCACGATCGCGATCATTCGGTCGGTCAAGCCGTTCCTGCTCACGTCCATCGCCGACGATATCAACCCGATGGCTGCACGCACTCTGGAGCGGAGCGAGATTCTGCTGGTGCCATTGAAGGTTGTTCATGAGCTGATCGATACGGACCCTTCATTTGCGCACGCGATAATATATGAGCTTTCAAACGAGTTTCGCGAGCTCATTGAGGATTTCAAGAACCTCAGGCTGAGAACGACAATCGAGCGGCTCGCAGAGTGGATATTGCGCTCCGACCACGACGCCGGAAGCACCGGCCATTTCGTAATCCCCTTTGGCAAACGCGTATTGGCATCGCATCTGGGCATGGCGCCCGAAAACCTGTCGAGGAACCTCGCCTCGCTTGCTCCGCTCGGCGTTGCGGTACGCGGCCGTCATGTCTCGCTGAGCGACCGAGCAGCGCTCGCGCAGTTCGCTCGGCTTGAGGGTTACCCCGCCGCCGTGAGATCTCGACCCACGCCCCCCGGCAGTGACCTGACGATCTGAACGTTGAGGTGACTTTCCGACGGGAGTTGATCTAGCGCAATGCCCTGCAATCAATCCTGGGAATAAAGATCTATCCGGCCCGGCACTGGCCGGGCGAGGAGCGCGTCTACCCGGGAGCGCACGATGTCTTACGTCATCGAGGTTCTACGTCAGGAGCACTGCAACATTGAAAGTCTGCTCGGCGTCCTCGAACGGGAGCTGAGCGTGTTCGATCGCGGCGATCGCCCGAACTACGAGGTCGTCCTCGCCGTGATCGATTACTTCAAGGCCTATCCGGATTCCTGCCACCACCCGAAGGAGGATATGATCTTCGAAAAGCTCAGGGCACGTGATCCTGGGGCAGCAGCGACCATCGGCGATCTTGAAGCCGAGCACCGCGAGGGAGCGAGGCGCCTGCGCCGGTAGCCGAGGCGATCGAGCGCGTTCTGAGCGACCAGGACCTGCTCCGACAGACCGTGGATGACATCATTCGCGATTTCATCAGCCACGAACGGCAGCACATGGCCATGGAGGAGCGCGTTGTGTTTCCGGCAGCGCTCAACGCGCTGCAACCGGAGGATTGGGCAGATATCGCTCTGAAGCTCGCCGACCGCGAGGACCCGTTCTATCGGCTGGACTTTGAGCAGAAATTCAACCGGCTGAGGGGAAACATCCGCGAGATGGAGGAGGAAGCGGAAGCGGAGCGGGCCGGCTAACCCGTCAGTGCGCTTGCGCAGAACGCCCCGCTCAGGAAGGTGAGCGTGGCTGCGTTCGGGCAGTACTCTCTCCAATCACGCGCTTGAGCACCGGCGGCATCGCGCACCAGATCATCGGCGCACGGAAGCTTGCTTGGGCATAACGAGCATCGGCCCTGCAGCTCGCGGAACAGCAATGGATCGGCGCTGTTGACCTGATGCGGTGCAAGGTCAAGGACGGCCATTCGGCGGAGCAACAGGCGAACGTCACCGGAAGCCTTGAGACGGATCGGTTTTGCCTGCAGATCGAGACATGCTGTTCGGCTCAGGCTGGGAGCATCCGGCGCCAGCTCCCGCCGGCCAGTTCTGCGATCGAGCGAGCTATCCTGGCTTATTGGGCTCAGCATGATCGCTGCCACGCTGAGACAGATCGCAACCGCGAGGACAGTGGTGAAGAGCAGGATCCACATGTTCACACCCCATGCCAACCCTCGTGGCGATAAGCTCCATACCGGAAGCCCAGAAATGGGGTGCCCGCATTGATCTATGTCAAATCGAAGTCACTGGCTTATTTACCTTAACTCGGACGGACGCTCCGTAACCTCGCTTGCAGTGCTGTGCTGGGCCAGGGCGGACACCGAATCGGACTGACTGGCAAGTACGCCTAACTCAAGGTCCCGCAGTATCTTTGCGATAGATCAATTTCAACGACCGAAATCTCAATCAGGATACCTATCATTCAGGGAGCCGCACCTTGAACGGTAAGGCCTATCATTCACCGTTGCTCAGCGAGCGGCCTGCAATGTGGAGGGGTGGTCCTGTGAATCCATCAGCACCCAGTGTCCTGCCTGCTCGTGGGCAACAAGGCCTGGGCGGAGCCGAAGTTGCGCTCCGCAAGCGAAACATGACGTCGAATCCTACCGTCGGTGATCTGCAAATCATCAGCAGCATCCCGGTGTTCCGAGGGCTCAAGCCAGATACCGTCGCGCACATCATCGCGCCGGCAACCGCAGTCACGCTTTCGCCGCATCAGGTCCTGTTTCGACAAGGGGATCCGGCGACCGCCTTCTTCATCGTAATCAACGGTTGGATCAAGCTTTACCGGATTACCTTCTCGGGCGAGGAAACGGTGGTCAATGTATTGACCAGGGGCGGCAGCTACGCCGAGGCGCATGCGCTCACGGGCGCCTGCTATCCGGCCACGGCCGAGGCGGTCAGCGGCGCGCGCGTCGTGCACGTTCCGGCCGACCATGTGATTCGCTGTATTCGCGAGACTCCGGATATTGGATTGGCGATGATTGCCGCCGCATCCCTGCACTTGCATGACCTGGTGCAGCAGATCGAGCAGCTCAAGGGGCAGAGCGGCGTGCAGAGGGTCGCGGAGTTTCTCGCCTCCCTGGTGCCGGTCGACAGCGGCCCCTGCGTCATTGCCCTGCCCTATGACAAGGCGCTGATTGCGGCTCGGCTGGGCCTCAAGCCCGAGTCGCTTTCACGGACCTTCGCCAGGTTGCGGTCAGTCGGGGTCGTGGTGCAGGCCTCGCATGTGGCGGTAAGAGATGCCGCCAAGCTGCGCCAGATCGCCGCCGATGAGCGCGCGAGCGTGCGCCGCCGCCTGCGCTAGCCGATTTCTCTTCAAAGCCGGGCGCACCGCCGAGTTGGTCTCATACCACTTGCGCACAGGGTCGCGACGATGCCTGTGCCGTGGATCCTAATCTGAATGGACCCGGTCGAAGCTTGGCCCTCAGCCCTCGAGAATGGGCTGAGGTGTTGACCCAGCTCCCGCAGTGCTGCGCGCATCCGCTCTCCGTCTTTGGACACGGTAGTTGTGGCATGTCCGGCCACACCCAACAGGCGGAGCCGCCAAACCGGTCCCCTGACTCTTTGAAAGTATTGCAAATTTTGGCTTCGTTCTGCCAAAATTGCTGATCTTTCAACTCAAGATTTGTAAATTATCTTTGTTGCAATCAGAATGTCTTTTTCCGAAATCAAATGCACGAATAGCAAATTTGCGTCGCGAGAGTGCCCGCCGTTCGTACCGATCCAGGGCCGATAACCGCTGAACTTCTTGCGCTACGATCAACCCTAACTTGCGCGGGCCTTCTGGCACCTTGGTCAGGTAGCTCGATAGCGCCGCAAGCGGAACGTCCGGTGCGTTGGGCCGCAGAAGGCGACTAATGACTGCGATTTTTTCCCGAACCTTCGCTTTATCGTCATAGTAAGGATCACTCAAAGCCTGCGACAGCAGTTGATGACGCGCATGACGCACGCGGCGAAGATCGATTTGTGCTTCTGCGACGCGCCTTGCGAGTTCTAATAATTCGGCACTAGCGTCGACACCAGCAATCTCCCGCGCAAGTGCTTCGACCTCTTCACATAAGGTTTGATCAGAACAGACCGCCAGGCTCAAGCCATGCCGAAACGCGTTTCGCGCCGAGCGCATGCGACCATGCGTGCTCCTCGGGCCCGTGCTGGCCCGCGCATTGCCACGGTTTGCCGTGACCTTACTATCGCTTGTAGCTCTCAAGCCGCGTTTTTTCCTTTGGCGGGTCTTGTCTCGATCACCTTAAACTCGGCGTCCTCAACCTCTTGTACGGTCTTCCGCAGCGTTTCGCCGAGGACCGACCGACGGCGATCGATCTCGCGCAGGGCAGCGTTGCGGCGGTTCTCGGCTATGGTAGCGAGGTGATCAATCCGCTCGATGTAGTTGAATTGTTGACCGCGGAGCGCATCGGCCACGAGCGAGTCCATGCTCACGCGGGCGCCGGCGAGGCAGTCATTGACCAACTTTATGGCGTCTGGTTCGCACTGCGCGTATTTTTCCAGAAGCTCTTCCGCCTTCTCGGCCTGCGCATCCTTCAGGAACCGGTCCAGATCCCGGTTGATGCTGGCGAGAATTGTCTGCACCTTGTCGACAGCCTCCGGTTCATTCTGCGCACATTTATGCGCCAGCGTCTGCGCGGAATCTTTCTCTTGATCCTCCGGAAGGTTGTCCTGCAGGACTTCTGTTAGATCGTCTGCAAAATCGTTCCGGTATAGATCGTAATCGAGGTTGCTACGCAAGAATCCTTTCAGCGCTTCGAGTCCGCGCGCACGGATCAGGCCTAGCTTCCAGCGGCGCCACCGCAAAACCTCCCACTCCAACGCCACCACGTCGGCAATGAACATCTCCTCGACAATATCGACCGGGTTTATCGCCGCACGAAACCGGGCGAGAAGTCCGTCATAAGCGGCGGCGTCTTCTCCCTCAAGCAATTGTGGCTCCCCAAACAGCGCCAAGCGCCCTGGGGCCAATATCGCGGACTTGGATCTCGACTTGGCTTTTGCATCGATACGAACACGCTTTACCATCGTACGTACTCCAGTTGCGCCTGCATCACCTCCCTTCGTTCGCCGCCCTGATCATTAAGCGAACGGCACCATGTTGCTGGCAAATGTCCAACCAATCATTTAATTAGGAGACTGGTGCTCGGAGTCAATCCTGTTTTGCAACAGGTGAATTGTTTTGTTTTTTCAAGTAGATGCGTAATTCACTGTTCGATATCAGTTCGAGCATGAACCAGGTCATTCGCATTCGAACAGACCTGATTCGCTCTCCGCCGCCGAGCGCGAATCAACACCAAAAGCGGGGGTCGCAGTTAATCAGGCGGCTCGACCTCGTTTAGCGAATTTTGCGTCAGCACCGTCTGCATGATGCAGCTATATCGACCCCAGCCGTAGCGCTGCCCTCCTTAGCGCTCCCTTCAATTTGCACAGTCACTAATCCCGACGGAGGGTCATGTATCCTGAAATTCGCTTCGTTATCGGTTCAGCCGACACTGACGGTGCTGACGATATTTTCCATGGTTATGATCCTGTTGCCAGCTCGACCTGCACGACTGAAGGCAATCTCGACGCCCTGTGCACGAAGGAAGGTCTGTGCACGACGTAGACGGCCGGCAAGCGCACGTGGATTGTCCGGCCAGCCAGTGCGGCGCCTCAAAAAACCGGCATTTATGAAATCATCGCCAACACGCAGGAACTCGGCCGCGCTTCCCGTCCACATCCTTCGCTCTGCCATGAATTCGCGCACGCAAAAAGCCACTGGATCGGCCTCGAGAATGCTGTCGATTGCGGCCCTGCGACTTTTCGCGTAGGCCTGAGCAAAGGTGCCGGCGGGCCAGAGCGCTCTTTCACACGCTGTCGCCCACATCGCGAAATCGGCCATCCGCGGCAGCCGATCAAGATGAATGTGGTTTCGGGCGTGGAGTCCTTGTACTACCGCATCGACCAGGACGCCCAGGATGCGGGGGCGCGCGATCTCGAACTCACGCCAAAGCTCTACCTCCAGACGCCTTTTCACTTCTGCAATCGGGCCTAAGGTAAGAAAAATCGCCCGATCGCCCAGATCTGGCCGGCAGACCACTTCCTCGATGCCGTTCAGCAGGATCGGGCGCGCCGCTTCAAACAGCATCTCCTCGTCGTCAGTGTAGAGCCGCCGCACGGCGAAGCTACCGCCAGTCGCGAGCCGGCAGAGCGCGTCGGAGAGCCAGTTTGGCAGCCCTGAAAGGTTGTCGAACGCGAGGACATGACCGTTATTGGCGGCAATCATCAACTCGCGCTCCTCGCGGGAGTGCGACCGCACCGGGGCGGCATTGGGGTCGATCAGCGCCTTAAGCAGCTTCGACAGCACGGTCTTGGCTGAACCCTGCTCCCCCGATATCGCCAGAAGAGGATAAGGACCTCCGGGCCGCAATGCGGCCAGTAGCGAGGCGACGATCAGGACAAAGTCATTTTGGCTCGCAAGGTTGAGGAAGGAAGTGAGAGTCTCGATGGACCCGCCTCGCTCTGGTACGGGCAACGGCAACATTCCCGCAGAGCGGCGGAAACGCACCGGGGGGTATTCGGTGACCTGCCACCCCTCAGGTCCGATGTCGACAACCCGCCAGTGCTCATCAGCGAGATCGAGATAAAAGTGTCCGCCATGTTCCGCGATTCGGACGTGGACCGCGCGTTCCGGACCATCGAATTGCGCCCGGGCCTCCAGGAGGTCGAGTGTCGACCTAATCTCTGCTACGCTCGCGGCCTGCCCGGTGACCTGATAGTAGCAGCGCCGCAGGAACGATCGAAAGCGCTTGCTATGAATGGGCCATGTTTCTCTGTGGCCGTCGATCATGATATCGGCAAATGCGGTACCGATCGCGGTGTGAAAGAGGTCATCAGGTCGGGCGATGTCGATGAGCATATCGGTTCTGAACCGAGGCTGGGCTGCAAAAAAATTGCGCGGGCCTGTCCAATGCGGGCGACCTGTCCGGGGGCGCGCGAAAACCACTGGCCAGGACTTGCCGGTCTAAACAGCCGTCTCAGATTGACCATTTGGATCAGGGCTCACGCCAGATCGATCGTGAGCTGATGGATCGGGCGTGTTCGTAGGCTGTGTGTGCCTGACCGCTCTACTCGATGGGAACAATTCACCATCCGCTCGGCTCTGCTGCCAAAGCTTGAGGGCGACCGGAAGCGGGTCAATGTTGAGCTGGCGCCACCATGCGGCCTCGTTGCCCGAGCGATGAAGCTCCCGGTGGTGAGCTCGGCAGATCGGAACGGTGAACTCGTCGCTTACGCGGCGCCCCATCGCACGCGGCTGGGTAAAGGTGAGGTGGTGCGGATCTGACGGCACGCGACCGCACACTAAGCACGGCTGCCGGAGCACGAATTTTCGGTGCTCCTTGTCGCGCAGGCAAATCGTCTTTCGCATAGTACCCACTGCACTCCCGCGAGACCTCTTCGGATCAGTAGCCGCAGCCTTCTCGCCAATCCCGGCATCAGGTAGTCCGGCGGACGCGATTAGTTGGCTCGGCCCAGCATAAGGGAGATCTGCAGCTGTCCCGCCGGGCAACTCCCCTCCAGAGCACCCACAGGACTCGCCAGCGGGATCCACCCCATCCCGGATCGCACTGAGCCTAGACTGAAACTGCTCCTCGACAATTTTGGCGTCTGCCGCTGTCAGGGTATTCTTGGCAGCCAGATTCCGATGTGCCCAGGCGGCCGCTTCGTCCTCGGAGGTGATAGCCGCCATTTGCTCAATCAGGCTTTCGCGAAGGCTTGCCGACAGCTGCTCTCCAAGGACGGACCTGGCGCAAGACCCTGGAAGCTTCCCATCGCCACCTGGCTTGCGGTGGGCCGGGGCAGGTTGCCCACTGGGCCGATCCGGACGCTCCGGTGGTCGCGGCAGGTCCGCTGCGGGATTCGAACCGGCTCCGAGATCCGGCGCATCGAGATCGTCCTCTCCGGCAATGCCCACCAGCGCGAAAAGGGCATACCGCCGGGCGTAGGTCAGCGCCGCGCCCATGCGCTGTGCCGCGGTGATATCGGAGATCGGGCACACCGGCCATTCCGAGGAAATCCATTCGCCCGACGAATGCGCGAGAACGGTCGTGAGCCGAAGGAGGCCGGCCTCTTTGTCGATTTCGGTCGACTGGATCGTCGCGATCTCATGCCGGCCAAGGCTCTTGCGGATGATGTCCAGCCCGCTCGACAGCGGGGCATAGCGAAAACTGCGATCGGCTTCGCGCGGAAAGGGGGACCGAATGATGCCAATGAGCGATTTCTCCGGATTGGTCAGCTCCGCCTGCGCTTTGGCGAGCGCGCCGGAGATATTGCCGATTGTCTCACTGGACCGGTGCATGGACGGCCTCCTTCGCGATCACGTCGAAGCTCACCGCCCCTGATCTCGACCGCCTGCCGCGTACTCCATGCCCGATCGCCTCCCTGGCATCCTCTGGCATCAGCGTCTTAAGCTCGCTTTTTGCTCGCTCGTGGTCCAGGAAGGCTGCCCTGGTATTGCAAAATAGAGCGGCGAACTCGGCCCAGGAGTTGGACGCGCTCATATCGACAATGCGGATCGCCTCAATGCGGGGCACGGCGCTTCGGCGTTGATGAGATGGGGCACTTCGCTGGACTGCACGCACCGCCAGAATTTCTTTTCCGCCGCGACCAAAACGCTCAGGTAGAGCGGGTCCATCGGGATAGCGATCTCGACCCATTTGCCTCCGCCGGTGATGACCGAGAGCACCGAACTGCGCAGATGGGTCACCCACATATTGTGCTGGAGCTGGGCCATGTATTTTTCGGCCGCGGCCTCCTCCGAGAACGACCAGGGCAGCATAAACTTGGCCTCGAACACCGCTTCCGTGCCCTCTACAATGCCGTCGAGGGTGGCAGCCATCCAGGAGATCGCCGAGTGTCGCACGTGGCGCTGCACGTCCCGAACCTGGCGGCCGGAATTGCGCTGGTACCAAGACCGGTTGAGCTCCTCCGTCGCCCGCCCGAGTTGCACGATGAGGTTGCCGGAGAGGTCCTCCGGGTCGGCCTCGCCCCGCTTCTCGCGCCAGAGGTGGACCAGGGCGGCTTCATCGTTGCCCATGATGATCCGGGCATCGGAGCCCCCAATGAAGCTCCGGCGGCTCTCAAGTCGGCTTGTGCACAAGTGCCGTTTCACGGTTTTATCCTTCGTTGGAAGTTCGCATCATGAACGGTTCTGAGTTTGTGGCACTTTATGTGCCATATGGCATTAAGAATGTCAAGACCAAAGCGGGCACTCACTGGCGCCCAAATCAGGGCGGCCCGATCCCTGATTAAGTGGACCGCAGAGGACCTCGCGGTCCGCTCAAGCGTCAGTTTGCGGACGATCCGCCGCGCCGAGCTCGCAGACCAGGGCACTTCATTAACGGCCCCCAACAATTCAGCCCTCCGGGCAGCATTGGAAGCCGGCGGCGTCGAATTCATCGATGAGAATGGCGGGGGGCCCGGCGTGCGCCTTCGGAAGCTCGAACGGAAAAAAGCCTAACGGACATGGTGCCCCCGGCTTTGTGGAGGAAGCAGCCTCGCTGCGGCACAGTCATCAGCTCAAGCACGCGACCGTTCGGATCTCCGGAAAATACCTGCAGAGCTGACTGCGTTGTCCATCGTTACTCGAAGCGAGACTGTGACGGGCGAAGACCATTGAAGGTGATGCTCTACCCGAGCGATTTCGTGCAAAGCTCCCAGAGCTCATCTTCAACGCTGGGCCAGTCCTGCGGCCAGCAATAACAACCGGCCGCTTGATGACCCAAGACTTCGTCGTCTGTCCGCACCTGGCGACCTAGACGCCCTGCGGGGCGTCTAAGGCCACATCACGTGCAAAGGGATCGCATCGGAACCTGAGAGGTCTCGGGTTTGGCCGGAACGGCGCTGCCCTGTCGGCCCGCATCAGGAAGGTGAGGAGCCGATGATGCACGGACCCGAAATGGACCCGAGGCGGGTGCCGTATGCGGGAAAGCCGCACGTACCGATCTGTGCGGGGGGGGCCGCGAGGTAACTCGCGTCCCTAGCGCGAAAAAGTGCTTTGCTGCGGCGCATTGGTCCGCAAGTGGCACGAGCAGCTCCCTGCCGTTCCGCCTAGAAAGCTCTGCTTAGGGAGGTGCTACAGATGCCAGCGAGGGTGGACAGCAGGGGCGCCGACCCGCCTCGTACAGTAACGGAAGGATGCTCGGCAGTATTGCTTGCACGCAAGACGCCCGACAATTCGTCATTTCCATCCCCATCCGCGGTAAAACACGCGTCGGTGCTGGTAGGCCCAATAGTACGGATACGGGCTCTCAACGTAGTACGGACGATAGTAGTACGCGTAGCCGATTGTCCAGCATCGCGGGCCCCACCAGCCGCAGACATAGCCCACGTTCGTGTGCCAGGTTTGCCGCATGCGCGGCCCTGGCCAGGGCTGCCGGCGCAGCGAGCGCGATGGCCCGAGCCGGAGACGGTGCCAGCGCCGCAGCCATGAAGACGGCCGCGGCTCCCGCGCACCCTGTGATGATTTTGCGCATGACAAGCTCCTACCAGGTCGAGATGAGAGACCCCGCGAACATGTGGACGTTATAATTCGGGTTGTTCCAGCCCATCCAAAGCGCCGTCGTGCTGATGACTGGAGTAAACGGCGCAAGCAGGTCATCCTGCCAGTTGGCGACGGAATTGCCCTCCCAGGTGTAGCGCAGCTTCGCCTTCAGGTCGCCAACCCAGCCCATTTGTGCAAGCCATGCGCGGTCGAACTTGTAGAGCGCGGTTGCGTCCAAGCGCCGGAATAATGTCGTCACGTCGGGGAAGGAACCCTGGCAAAGGCTGCACAAGGTGGTGGTAGTAGTGCCAACAACAACGGTATTAGGGGCGCCGGTCAGGAGCCTCTGCTCATCGACTCCCTTCGAGATCGTGTACCGCACCGTGAGGTCCAACTGATCCGGGATTGCCTGCCAATTCGCAACTACGGTGAACGTATTGATGCGCTCTCTGTCCGAAGTGGTGATCAGGCAGTTTGCCTGCAGCCCGGCGGGCAGCCCGGTACAGTTCCCGGGGGCGGCCTCGAACGGCCAGCCGACAGCAGGGTTGATGGATGTAAGGGCATTATTCGTGTAGTTATACAGAGTCTGGTCGTAATACTCCCGATAATACGAGACGCCGAACGAGATAGTCGGCGTTATGACCCAACTGACGTCGATACCTCCGCTAGTCATCCGGCTGTCGTTCACGCCCTCCTGGCTCTGCGGGTTGAGGCCGTAATTGTCGTCCTTGAACTTGAAGCTGGGCGAGATGGTGATGCCGCGAAATGCCACGAGATCCATCACCACGTTCGCTGTCGTCCGCTGACGATGGTCGAACATGAATTGCTGATAGGCCGGGCTGTAGAACCAGCTGGTGCTCGTCTGCGGGCTGGAAGGAGGCACTGTCTGGGAACTGAATGGACTGCACGAATACCGGATAGCTGTAGGCCTCGTAGTTTCGAACGCCATAGCCGCCGCTTGCACGGACGCCAAACCAGCCCGTCGGCTTCCAGTCGACAGACAGCTTTCCGGAATTCTCGTTGGTGACGTTGACGTCGGTCTGCGAGTAGTTGTAGCGCTCGTAACCGTACTCGGCATTGAAATTCCATTCCCGGCTCGGCCGCCAGTTCAGGTTTGCGCCGGCATTCTGCTTCGCATACGCGGGCGAGAGGCTCGAAATCGTAGCCTCAAGCCCTGAGGGTAGCCGGGAAGGGGTTGGCTGCAGTAGCTGCAGCGAGTAACGCCGCCGCAAGGGTTGGCGCCTTTTACGCCGGTGAGGATTGGAACGCCGGTTTGATCGTAGGATAGCCAACACGGAAAAATATCGCGCGGCGTATCGTTGGCGTAGTTGTAATAGCGGTAGCTCAATTTCGAGGTCAGATCCGGGAGGATCTTGGTCGTGATCACGTTGTTGCTCAGAAGCGTGTTGATGGCCCCATTGAGGCTGGTGTTCGGCAGGGCGCCCAGCGTGTTCCAGTTGGCCCCTCCGTTGAATGGAGAGGCTACCGCAAGGGGATTGTCGGTCATCGGCTGAAACAGCTCATTCTGCCGCATCGCCGTGTAGTTTACCGTGCCCATGTAGCGGCTCATGAGCGGCAGATCCGCTGCCACCGTCCCGGCGACGCCGTTGGCTGAATTGCTGGGCGGGGTCGACATTTGCGCGGCCACGCAATTTGCCGTCCCTCCAGTGGCCCCCGTTATCACTTTCGCCGTGATCGTCAACGACGGGGTCGCGCATGACCCCACAGTGGGGAAGTAAGGATTCTGCACGAAGTAGGATGAGATGCTGTCGGTATATTGCGAGCCGTTATAAGCGACCTTGACCGTGTATTTCCCCCCCCACGGCGAGAAGCCGGCGTATTCGCCGTTCGCGCCGAAATTCTGCGTCGTGTCCTTCACCGGCGCAGGAACCTCGGTGGGCGAAAAGCCATTGAGCTCTACGATGCCGGCGACCTGCGAGCCTTCCCGCGTCATATGCGAGTAATCCGCTCTGATGTCCCAGGCGTCATTGGGCGTCCAGCGATAGGCGATCGCCGCGGTGTTGCGCTGGATGCCAATGTCTTGCTGGTGCAGCAAGTTGAGAAGGCTTGCCGGGGAGGGAACCCCCAGGGCAGGAAAGTTCGCAGGCAGCGTCAGAAAGGACGTTCCGACCCCGAGAAACGGCGTTAATGCGCTGGTGCTGTAAACATGCGGCGTCTCGTCCCACACCACCGAGAGATAGTGCTCGCCGGCCTTGGAAGCATTGAGCCAGTAGCTCTGATCGTAGTAGCCGACATTGTTGGCCCATATGTCGGCCTGATAGAGACCGTCTGCGCTGCCGGCCGCGACGTGGCCGCCACCGAACATCCCCGGCTTGATCGTGCTGTACTCGTAATATTTCGCCAGGCTCCCCCCGTCGAGGTAGTTTTCTCCATCCCGCAAGTGGCTGCCCGTAAAGGCGCGGTAGCCCAGCTCGATCGCCCCGTGGGTCCACCAGTAAGGCACCGGCTGGGCCACTGGCACGGCCCCAGTGAGCAGCACGGCGCCGTCCGGCGACACCGGCGGCGGCAAAGGCCATTTCGCGCTCCTGAAGTTTCCGTCGGTCCACGCATTGGCGCCGTCGGCTAATCCGCCTTCGCAGCAACCCCAAACATGCGGATCGATTCCGTAGAATTCCTGAGCGATTGCGTGGGTCGAAACCAACCCTGCCCCAATCAACACTGCGCCGACCACGCTGGTCCGCAGCAACCCGATCCGACCTGACATTGCCCCCAAGCCCCCCGTCCTTGAACTACTCCCTTTTCCCCCTTTTCAACATGCTGCTTTGTTATCTCGCCTCAACGCTGGAACACCGCCCCCGCAGGACTGTTGCTGCCGTGAATCAGCGTGTGGCAGTTCTGGCAGGAGCGGCTCACAGTGAACTGCGAACCCACTCCTGCCTGCCCATGGCCGATCGTATGGCACTCGTAGCAAAGCCTCGGCCGCGACATTTTCAGCGAGAACTCGTTGATCGAGCCATGAGGATCGTGGCAGTTCAGACAATTCTCGCGCACCGGCGCATGCTCGAACAGGAACGGCCCGCGCTTTTCGGCGTGGCACTTGTAGCAGTTGTCGTTGATCGAGGCTTCCCGCAGCAGGCCCTCGGTCGGGCTGCCGTGGGGATTGTGACAGTTCGAGCAGGTGAGCTTGCCCTCGCGCACGGGCATGTGCGACGAGCGGAAGAGCTGCGCTTGCCTGTCCTTATGGCACTGGAAGCAGGTGTTGGGCTCCCACGGCGTCTTCAATTGGTGCACGGCCGACACGTTCTTCATGATCGTGTGGCAATCGGTGCAGGCAACGGCGCGTTCCTCGTGCACGCTGCCGCGCCAGAAGGTTCGCTCCCCGCGCTCATGGCAGTTGAGACAGATGGCGTTGTTGTCTTCGATCCGGCGCGACGGATCGTCCTTGCGGAAGGAGATGATCCCGCCGACGCTGCTTCCGTCCGCGGGCGCGGCACCGCCGACGCGGATGGGCGGCGGCCCACCCGCGACACCCCGTCCGCCGCCAGGCTGCTCCGGATGCTGCGTGGCGTAGTAGCTCGCGATATTGTTGATGGCGGCTTCGCTAAGCCCGGCGACGAGATTGTTGCGGATAAGCACGGGATCGCGCCCGCCCCCGCTCGGCGCTCCGGGCGCCTGCTCGGGCTGCAGGCTGGCAAAGTAGCTCGCGACATCGTCAATGGTGCGCCCGTCAAGCGAGGCGACGAGGTGGTTGCTGACCAGCACGGGATCGCTGCTGCTCGCGGGTCCCGTCGCACTGGGGTGCCCAGGAGGCAAGCCGGCGTAATAGCTCGCGATGTCGTTAATGGTGCGATCGTCGAGCGAGGCGACGAGCGCCTTCATGGTTGCATCGGTGCGCGATCCATCCTTGTAGGCCTTGAGCGCACCGGCGAGGTAGCGCGCATCCTGCCCCGCGAGGCTCGGCCACGCTGGATTTGAGCTCACCCCCTGCTCGCCGTGGCAGCCGGCGCAGGAAGCGCTCGCCGTCTTTCCCGCCGACGGATCGCCGATGATCGGAGTTTGCGCCCGCGCGGGAGCTTGCCGCGCATAGTACTGCGCCATCTTGTTGAGCTCGGCGTCGCTCACGCCGGTGAGCAGCGCCTTCATGACCGGGCCGCCGACGCTGGCCGGAAACGTAGCCCTTCATCGCCGAGACGAGATATTGCGGGTCGAGGCCGACGAGGTTCGGCATTCCGGGTCGCTTGCTGATCCCGCCGCGCGCCGTGACAGGCCGCGCAGGCTACGACCTTGTCGCGCGATCCTTCCTTGTAGGCCCGAATCGCGTGGGCGAGGTACTGCGAATCCTGGCCCGCGAGACTCGGCCACGCCGGATCGGCAGCGCCGTGCCCCGTGCCGTGGCACTCGACACACGTGGTGGCGGCGCTCTTTCCGGCAGCCGGATCACCCACAAGCGACGTCTGCGCGCGGGCCGGGGTCTGCCCCGCATAGTAATCCGCCATGTTTTCGAGCTCGGAGTTGCTCACGCCGGAGAGAAGCGCGGTCATCAGCCCGTGCTTGCGATCGCGGTCGACGTAGGCCTTCATCGCCGCTGACGAGATATTGCGGATCCTGTCCGACGAGGCTCGGCATGCCGGCCGATCGGCTGACCCCGCCTGCGCCGTGACACGCCGCGCAGGCGATCGACCTTGCTGCGAGAGCCATGCTTGTAGGCGCGTATGGCATCGGCAAGGTATTGCGCGTCCTGACCGGCAAGGCTCGGCCAGGCGGGAACGATGCTGATGCCGTGCTCGCCATGGCAGCCGGCACACACGCTGATGGCGCCCCTTCCGGCTGATGGATTCCCGACGAGCGGAGTCGGCGCCCGCTCGGCGAGCTTGGCTCGCATAATAAGACGCAATGCTGCGGAGCTCTGCATCACCCACACCCACGAGCACCGAGCGCATGAGCTCGTGCTTGCGCTGCCCGTTGAGGTAAGCCCTCATCGCCGGGACGAGATATTGCGGGTCCTGCCCGATCAGGCTTGGCGTTCCAGGCCGCTTGGTAATCCCGCCTTCGCCGTGACAGGCCGCGCAGCCGATCGCCTTCACGTGCTCGGAGCCCGGGCCGTGGCAGTTCTCACACTCGAACTTGGCCGGCTGCGTCTTGGCGATACGGCCCATGAGCGTGGCGGCAAACGCTGCGGTCTGGGCCGCATGGCAGCCCAGACAGGTCTTCGAGCCGACGAAATGGCCGACAAGGACAGGCGCAACGTATACTGGCGCTACAGTCGGTCTTGCACGTCTCGGCGCGGCGGGAGACTTCGCCTTTGGCGTTGAGCCCGGCGCCGCATTTGGCGCCGGTGTCGGGTCCGGTTGCGACCCTCTGTTCAGAAAATCGCGCAAAGCGTCGAAGGCGTTATCGGCCTGCGCCATTCTGACCTGCGGTGCGCCGGATGAACCGGGCTCGGCTAACCCGACCTGCTCCGCGTAGTCGCGCAGCGCCAGAAGCTCCGGATCGTCCGCAATGAGGATGGGGACTCTTGCTTTCCTCGATGCTCGCGGGCTTCGGCTGATCAACTCCGACCTGCTGCGCGTAGTCGCGCAGGTCCGCAAACTCCTCATCCGCAAGATGCGAATGGGCGCTCTGGCTGCCCTCTATGATTGCGCTTTTAGGCGCGGCCGCTCCGATTTGCTCTGCGTATTCCCGCAGCGCCACGAGCTGCGGATTGTCGGAATGAGCATGCGGGCTCTTGCTTTCGTCAATGCTCGCGACTTGGAGACCTTAGCTCCAATTTGCTGCGCGTACTCGCGCAACGCGAGAAGGTCGGCGGCATGAGGATTGTTGGCTTCACTGACGCTGACCAGTTTGCTCTGCTCGTCATCGGCGCGAGCGGGCTGCGCAAGCGCGAGCAAAGCCGCACAAGTGACCCCAAATAACGCCGATGCGGTGGGGTGCGTGCGCTCGCGGCGTTGGTTGATATGGCTTGATTGCTGCCGAACGATGCAGCGCGAACGGGCCTGCATCGCTTCTGATGCACGCTCGCACCGGTCAGCAAGGCGCGCTCCGAACCACGAATTGACGCGAGGTTTCACTGGTGCCCCACCCGTTACGCAAACTTTTCATTAACACAAATTAATAAACATTTGCCTTGATCGGAATCAAGCTATTGCGGCTGCGAGCGCGCTTTTTTCCGATTGGCGCGCTTTTGCAACAACCTATGAAGGCCGCTTGGCTTTATTGATAAATGTCAATTCGATCGGATCGTGATTGCCACGCGTGCGAAGCCTTCTAAGCTCGCTTAGTTGTTAGGATATTTGCGCTTGATCTGCGCCACGCGCTGCTAAAAGGCGACGCGGCGAATGTGGTTTTTCTGCATCCAATCGATGGTCACCATGTGGCGCGCCCGGAAGCAGGCTGGGCAAAGGCGCGCACGCACGTGTTTGCGCTGTGCATAATCGCGCGCGCCGTGTCGCCGTAGCATCTATCGGTGGGCACGGCGCGCCTGAAGCGCGCCTTTGCCCATCCTACGAGGCGGCAATGCTTCAGTTGTTCTTGGCGCCCTCTTGAATCCATGCGGATGGCGTCGCGGTCGCAGGTGGAGAGTTTCTTCTTTCCGTGCGGCATGCGCGTTTCCGGGGCCCCGCGCCAATCGAGCAACCACATCAAATTGCTGCCCATCGGATCTCCAGGAATGACCATCTTGCCGAATTTGGTACCTTTCATGACCCCCTCGCATTGGTGCGGGCTTTTGCGGCATCGTCATATCGGCCAAGCCCATCTGAACCTCCCAGCCGCGGCCGTCCTCGGATGTTGATCGAGGTGCACCTCGACCCGCAGCACTTCGATCGGACTGCCCGCGGCGGAAAAACTATTTCGAGACGAGTTCCGCCGTGTTAGTGGAGGTCATATGCGATGCGGTTGGGTCGGGAGGACGTGCATCCCCAATTTCGATGGTGCAGCCGGACTGCGCCCCAGAGCGATCTGGACGCATGCTGGAACGCGATCCACGCTGACTGTACGGCCAAGCATTGGCGCGGCGTGATGGGACAATCCATGAGCTTGCGGCAGGGAGAATCATGAACAAGCGCAACGAGGCGACGCTGCGACAACGTTCCACCGGGCGCATCTGGACCACCCTGTGGCGGCCGAGCACGCGCTCCTCGCTCGCGGCATTGGTCACCGCGGGATGCATCGCCGGACCTCTGTTTTCGGGAGTTTATTTCCAAAGCGTGTCCGCTCAACCGAGGATCAATCTAGATAACGGTACCGAATCGCGAATCTTGTACGCAAACTCCGAAGATGTCGCGGAAGGCAAGCGCCTCGCAGAGACTTCCTGCGCCGGCTGTCATGGGGTGAACGGCATCAGTGCGAGCCCGGGCGTACCCCATCTTGCCGGTCAGCGTCCGGCTTACCTCTACCTCGAGCTGAAGGCCTACCAAGCTGGTGCCCGCGGCGCGAGCGCCATGAAAAATGCAGTCGGGGCCCTCAGCGATGACGCGCTGTTCAAATTGGCCGCTTACTTGGCCAGCCTCGATCCCCCGCAAAACAGCGCGACGAGCAACGCGACCGCCGCCGCGTCCGACCCGATTCAAGCCGGTAAGACTGCAGCGGCCGGCTGCGCGGGATGCCACGGCGAGACGGGCGTCAGCAAAACGCCCGGCACGCCAAGCCTTGTCGGGTTGGATCCGAAATACCTCGTCGCGGCCATGAAGGCGTACAAGAACGGGCAACGCAAAAACGACCTGATGAATTCGATGCTCGCGACCGTCAGCGACGCGAACGTGAATAACATCGCGCTCTACTACGCACTGCAAAAGCCTGCGCGAGTGGAAACCCCCGCCGCCGGCGACAAGGCTGCGGGGACGGCGGCGGCGGCCGCCTGTGCGGGATGCCACGGCGCCGATGGCGTGAGCGGAAATCCCGCGATTCCGAGCCTTGCCGGGCAGGACGCGGCGTATCTCGCAACCGCGCTTCGGGCATACAAGCAGGGAACCCGCAGCGATGAGACGATGAAAGGTCTGGTAGCGTCGCTCGATGACCCTGCCGTTACGAATCTTTCGGCCTATTACGCGGCTCAGGAGCCGAAGCAGCCGAACGTACGCAAGCCTCTGACCACCGATGAATGGGCGCAGAGATGCGATCGTTGTCACGGCATCAACGGCAACAGCACGGATCCGCGCTTACCAGCCCTGGCGGCGCAGCGCGTGGATTACCTGGAAAAGGTGTTGCATGACTATCGGACAGGCGCGCGCAAGAGCCCCCAAATGGCGGCGATGTCGGACGTGCTGACGGAGGAGGATGTCGCCAACCTGGCGGCCCACTACGCGCGTCAGAGGGCGCGTGCCATGGTGTATGTGATCATGCCATCCAAGTGACCAGGCTGATTGAGATCTAGCGCCTCGGTTATCTGCCAGCCTCGGACTCCGGCCCATAAGGATTATTAAGGAATTGGCCATGACTCAACCACCGCTGCACCGGCTATATCGTCACTATTCAGAGCTGCCATACAGCCAGCGCGTCCTGTATACGGCGACGCTCCTGGTACTCGGATTGGGTTATCTGTTTGCCTTGATCTACCTCTTTCACACCTACGCCGGGCGGGGCACCGGCAATAAGATGATGCTCTCATATGAGGACCTTGTCGTCGCATACAGCGGCAGCGGGCGTGGCTCGCGCCTCGAATCGGCACTACGCGGCCCGATGTCGAGCATGCTGCCGCCCGACGAGACCAATCTCGTCATCGGCTGGCTGCAAGGAGGTTCCGATCGCGCGACGTACGAAAGGAACATCAAGCCGATAATAGACAAGCGCTGCATGAGTTGCCACGACGGCAGCAATCCGCATCTTCCGAATCTTAGCAGTTACGACGACATCAAGAAGGTCACGGAGCAGGATACCGGAGCAGATGTCTTCACTCTAGTTCGCGTGTCGCACATCCATCTGTTCGGTCTCACCTTCATCTTCTTCATAATGGGTCTGATGTTTACCCATGCCTACGTGCGGCCCGTATGGCTGAAGTGTGCGATCGTCGCCCTTCCGTACGTCGCCATCATCATGGATGTCAGCTCATGGTATTTCACCAAGCTGTTTCATCCGTTCGCCTTGGTGGTGATGTTCGCCGGCGCAGTGATGGGTCTGTGCTTTGCCTTCATGTGGGTGGTGACCATGTATCAGCTGTGGTTCTCCCCGACGCCCGCGATGGTCATCGAGCGAACCGGCGGCGATGTTCCCATCATTGGCTGAGCGGCGTCGCGCATAGCCTGGAGAGGTCGCGGAACCAGGACCAGCCGAATGCGCCGACGGGCATCTGCCCAAAACGCTGCCCATAACAGATGAAGCATTACCCGCGGTCGGCGCAGGTTGCGCCGCATTTTGGGTGTCCCCTGGACCAGCCTCTCGCTGTGCGCGGCTGCGGCGCGCGGGAGATCGCCTGATGGATGCGTGACGGCTCCGACAACCGTCGCGACCCCACAGAATATCGACGCTTGAAAAGCTAGACGACCGTTTCCATGATTCTGGTCCGTTCGCCTAGCCTGGATTTCCACGGAACCGAAATGGCCTAACATTATGCCCGATTTGGCGCCCTTTTAAGAGTCACACACGGCTCCTTTTCGTTAGCCCATATGGTGATCTGATAACCCAGGTTGCGCGCTCTCAGTTGGCCATCCACCATGACGATTTCCAGGAAACTCGACGATCAGGTACGCAAGAAGCACCGCGCAACTCGGCTATCGGCGCGCTATTTCGGCTAACAAATAGCAAGAATTCCTGAGTCGGGAATCCCTTGAGCGGAACTGGCGTTAGGGGAATCTCCCGCCGTGGAAATCCAGGCTAGAGCGCCTTTTACTCTAATTGCATCAAAAAACACTCAAAGTTTGACTTGGATCAACCCGCCGACCGGGTTTCCATCGATACTATTTTATAAAGCCCATTCGTGTGGCCTTCCAACGAAGAGGATGGGAAAGCCATGCCGCGACACATCTTGCGACTGATCCTTTTCATCGTAGCCTGCGGCGTGGTGGGATACGGCGCGAAAAGATTTTTCACTGTCAATTCATTTTACGAATACGGTCATTACAGGGGGGGTTCGGTAGCGGACATTGCCTCGGACAAGCCGAAATACAAAGGCGTGGGATATTGCGCGTCATGCCATGTGGACCAACTCACAGAATGGTCCAAAGGCGTACACAACAGCACCGACATCGGAAAGATCGTTAGATGCGAGGTCTGTCACGGTGCTGCCGGCGAGCGAGACGTTCGCGGCATGTTCCAAGCCTCGGCGACCGGCGCGGAACACCCTAACAACCTCAAGCTGATCGTCCCAACGGACACGAGAAAGCTTTGTACCCTCTGCCATGAACGGCTGACGGGCAGGCCATTGCAGCAGCGTCAGATCGTGGTCGCCGATCATGCCGGGACGCAGCAATGCACCGTTTGTCATAATCCCCATTCGCCAAAGCTCAGTCTGGCATCCGCCGAAGCGGCGGCGCAAGCGGGCGATGCCATCGCCGGCAAGACCAAGGCTGCCGCTTGCGCGGGCTGTC
Source organism: uncultured Alphaproteobacteria bacterium (assembly GCA_963841705.1). Lineage (GTDB taxonomy): Bacteria > Pseudomonadota > Alphaproteobacteria > Rhizobiales > Xanthobacteraceae > VAZQ01. The sequence continues at coordinate 66,837 of CAWJDY010000002.1, read as the reverse complement.
ACGGCGCAGATGGCGTCAGCAGAAATCTCCCCGGCCCGAGCCTCGCTGGACAGAACGCGGCCTATTTCGTCGAAGCGCTCGGTGCGTACAGAACGGGCGGGCGCAACAATCCGATGATGAGCATGGTGGCTCAGGCCACGAACGATGAAGATGCCCGCAACCTCGCGGCCTATTTCGCGAGCTTGAAATGCGAAAGTGTGCCGGCGGCGGACGCGCGGGCCGCATCGGTAGGCGAGGCGACCGCGTCGAAGTGCGCCACGTGTCACGGCGCCGACGGACGCGCCGGCAACCGTGCGTGGCCGAACCTTGCCGGACTGTCGAAGGATTACCTGTTTAATGCCGTTAAAGCCTACAAGGGCGGCGCCCGTAACAACGCCATGATGGTTGGAATCGTGAAGGACTTGAGCGAATCGGAAGCCGTAAACGTGGCGGACTATTACGCCAGCGCGAGTTGCAAATAAGACTTGGCGGAACTGACGCTTGCCCAGGAGCACCGCAAAATGGAAGAGAAAGAAAAACTCGAAAGGCAGCAAAGAGCGCGCCGCGAATTTCTGAGTTGTCTCGGAAGTGCTCTTGCATGCAGCACCGCGGCAGTGGTGGCAAGCGCTCTGTCGCCGCAAGCCGCCGCAGCGACCGCGGAAGCGGCGGCAACCCAGGCGCCGACCAACCCCGCAATCCCGGGATATGACTGGACCGAGCATCGTTGGGCGTTCGGCGTCGACGCCACTAGGTGCATCGGCTGCTTGCGCTGCGTCGAGGCCTGCAAGAAGGAAAACAATGTACCGCTGGACGCGCATCACTTCCGCACCTGGGTCGAGCGGTACGTGACCTTGGAGGGCGAAGAGACCGCGCGCATCGACAGCCAGGCCGACCCGGTGAACATCGCGGCCTCCGGCTCGGAAAGCGAGTATCGCTTCGCCGATCGCTACAGGGATGCGAAGGTCGAAAAGGCGTTCTTCGTGCCCAAGCTGTGTAACCACTGCACTCACCCGGCTTGCGTGCAGGTGTGTCCGACCGGTGCGACCTACCAGACCGAGGACGGGGTGGTTCTCATCGATCACACCTATTGCATCGGCTGCCAGTATTGCGTGCAGGCCTGCCCGTACGGCGCACGCTATTTCAACGAGGAGAAGGGCGTCACCGACAAGTGCACCTGGTGCTACCACCGCATCACCAAGGGGCTGCAACCTGCCTGCGTCGAGGTTTGCCCGGTCGGCGCGCGGATCTTCGGCGATCGCAATGACAAGCAAAGCGCCATCAGCCAATTCATCCAGAATAATCGCGTTTCCGTGCTCAGACCGGAAACCGGCAATGCGCCGAATGTTTTCTATGTCGGCATAGACAAGGATGTGAACTGATGGACCCCTTTTTGCCCGCCTCCCCATTCACCGGCTACGTTTATCCCAACGAGACGCTCATCCCGTGGACCGTGCTCATCGTGGTTTATCCCTATCTGACGGGATTGGTGGCCGGCGCCTTTACCATTTCGAGCTTGTACCAAGTATTCGGTTTCCGCCAACTGAGGCCGGTGGCGCATTTCGCTCTGCTCGTCTCCCTGTGCTGCATGGTCGTCGTTCCCCTGCCCTTGCTGCTGCACCTCGGTCACCCGGAGCGGGCATTCAACGCCATGATCACTCCGCATACGACCTCTGCATTCGCCATCTTTTCCTATGCGGCCGCCTTCTACGTCATTCTATTGATATTGGAGACCTGGTTCGTGTTTCGACCCCATATCGTGCATGAGGCCCAGCAAACGAAAGGGCCGGTGGGGTGGATTTACCGCATCGCAACGCTCGGGTCGTACGACCTCTCCGACAAGGCGATGAGCTACGACCGAAAATGGCTGTTTGCGTTGGCGATCATCGGCATTCCCGGCGCCCATGGTCTGCATGGCTACGTTGGGTTCGTGTTCGGTTCGCTAAAGTCCCGCGAATGGTGGTCCTCCGATCTCATGCCGGCCATCTTTCTGTTTTCCGCCATCATCTCCGGCACTGCGCTGGTGATCGTGCTCTATGTTGTGTCGTGCAAGCTGCGCAAAGTCCCGATCGACCTGCCGTGCCTGAAAGTCATGGCCTATTCGTTGTGGGGCTTCATGATGTTTACTCTGCTGCTGGAGGGACTGGAATTCGCCAGCATGCTCTACCGCGGCCGGGAAGGCATCGAGGTGATCATGGACTACGTCAAAGGCCCACTCCTTGTTCCCTTCTTCATCCTGCAATTCGGCATTGGGTCCTTGCTGCCTCTCCTTGTGATTACGTTCCTCATCTGGCGCGGCACGAGCGGACCGACACTGGTCGTGGCCATCACCGCGAGTGCATCCTTGGTCCTGCTCGCTGTGTTGATGATGCGCTATAACGTCGTCATCGGCGGACAGGAAATCGCGAAGACGGGTAAAGGATTGCTGGCCTATCGGCCGCCCATTTTCGGCAGGGAGGGTTTGTTGGCAGCGGCCGTCGTGCTGGTTGTGCCTATTGTTTTGCTGTCGATAGTGGTTCGATTTCTCCCGCCATGGCGCGAAGAGGAGACGACTTTGGCCAGCGCCGGAGCGCGGTAAAGTCTATCGCACATCAACTGCCCAGCGGCCGGAGGAGAGAAAGATAGGTGCCCCTATCTGCCGGGTAACGGCGAGGCTTCAGTTGTCCTTGGCGCCTTCCTGAATCCATGCGCGGATCGCGTCCCGGTCGCAGGTGGAGAGTTTCTTCTTTCCGTGCGGCATGCGCGTTTCCGGGGCCCCGCGCCAATCGAGCAACCACATCAAGTTGCTACCGCCCGGATCTCTGGGAATGACCATCTTGCCGAATTTGGTACCTTTCATGACCCCCTCGTAGGACGTGAGGTCGAGCCCGCTCTTTTCATAGCCTTCGCCCCCCGCCTGATGACAGCCCACGCATCGGCCCTTGAAAATCGGCATTACGTCTTCGGAAAAGCTCATCTTTTCTTGCGCAGCACACAATTTGCTCGCGGCCGAGATTATTTCGGAACCGCAGATCCCCCCGACCGCGATCACGGTCGCTGCGGCGAACAAGACAGGCTTTCGTGTCATGCAGATCTCCTCCGATGAATTCCAGAATCCTACACTCGCCCGCCTGCTTACATTAAAATTTCCGAATCGATTGACAGCTTTGATATAGGTCAACTCTCTGCGGAATTGCGGGTCTACCGCGCCTATCCGTCGATGCCGAGGCTCTTCGCACCCTCCTCGAACCGGCGCAGCTTGTCCGGGTCGCTCTGAAGAGCACGGCGGGCATCGGTAAGCGTTGCCCGCGCTTTCTCGCTTTCGCCGAGGACCACGTAGGAACGCAGGAGCCGGACCCATCCGTCAGGGTCGGACCCGTCCTGCTGCAGCCGAGCAGCGAGCCGCTCAACCATGGCGCGGATCATCTCGTCCTGAGGCGGTGCGGACGTGGATGGCGAATTTGCCGCGCTCGTTGTCGGAGCTGACGTCTGTGGAACTCCGAGATCCTTCGCGCCCTCCTCGAACCGGCGCAGCTTCTCCGGTTCGCTCTGGAGAGCGCGGCGGGCGTCCGCAAGCGCCGCGCGCGCCTTCTCGCTTTCGCCCAGGACCGTGTAGGAACGCAGGAGCCGGACCCATCCGTCAGCGTCGGATCCGTCCTGCTGCAGCCGAGCAGCGAGCCGCTCGACCATGGCGCGGATCATCTGCTCCTGCGGCGGTGCGGACGCGGATGGCGCATTTGGCGCGCCCGTGCTCGACGTCGGCGCCTGTGCAGTGCCGGAGGATTCCACGCGGGCGAGTGCCTGACGCACGAAACCGGCCCATTGTGCCTCTTCCGGAGCCTCCGCAAGCAACGCACGCCAGATCTTGGCCGCCTCCTCGCGGTTGCCATCCTGCTCCGCCGCAAGACCCTCATAAAAGCGTGCACTCACATTCTTGGGATCAAGCTGGATCGCAGCGTCCAATGCTTGCTTCGCTTGTGCAGTGACGACGCCGTTTTCCGCAGCAACCAAAGCCTCTCCGAGGTCCGCCTGGCGCTGCGCCGTGGGTCCGAGCAGGCGCAATGCATTGGCGCGGGCCTTTGCGGCATCGGCGTATCGGGCAAGCCGCATGTACACCGGAGCAATCACCTCCCATCCGTGACCGTCCTCCGGATGCTGTGCAAGGTGCTCCTCGACCCGCTTGAACAGCGCCTCGATCGAATCCGCGTCGCCGTGCGCCTTCGCCATCCGCTCCGCGCGAGGCTGTCCGGGCAGGTCGGGCGAGCCGAGCGTGAAATAAAGACCGGCGACGCCGAAGGTCAGCACGATCGCGGCCATGGCAACAGAAAGGCGGCGGGTACGCGCGGGATTTTTTGCGCGCATCTGGCGATGCGTTGCCGCATCGCGGCTTCCGGAGCTTGCCGCTTCCTCCGCCGCAAGCAACCGACGCGATACCTCGATCCGAGCTGCGTCGGCTTCGCTGGCGCCAAGGCTGCCGGCCGCCAGGTCGCGCTCGATCTCTTGCAGCTGGTCGCGAAAGATCGCGGTGTCGCGGTCGATCTCCGCAGCAGCGGTTGCCGAGCGGCGGCGAAGCGGCCAGAGCACCACGAGAAGCGCGGCGCCGGTCATAAATGCAAATACGATCCAGAGCGTCATGGCGTATCGCCTGATGAGGTCGTATGTCTCTCGCCTCCGCAACCAAGGGCTGCGGCGGATCAGTACAAGCTATGCTTTTAACCGTTGGGGAGCTTGTGCGCGATACCCTTGTGACAATCGATCCAGGTCAGCCCGCCGTGGAAGCCGGCCGACATGGCCTCGCGTGCTTGGTCTCCAGAGAAGGGTACCTTGCCGTCTGGTTGCGTTTTGCCCGGAACCGGACCACTAAACCCGTCGCGATTGAGGATCTGAGAGGCCGCGCGACCCCTGGATCGCGCGGCTGGTTTGTCTTTCCGAAGTCGGGAGTGCCAACTCCCCTACGATGAGTGCCAGGGCCTCATTCTCACTTCAGTGACGCATAATATGCAGCCAGATTGGCCATATCCTGGTCGCTGAGCGGGCTCATGAGCCCTTTCATGACCGCATTATTGCGTTTCCCCGATTTGTAGTCCTTCATCGCCTGAAGAAGCTGGTCCTCGCTCTTACCTGCCAGGGCAGGATTCGGCGGGACGCCCTGACCGTTGGCGCCGTGGCATCCGACGCAGCCCGCCGACTTGGCCTTGCCGGCCTGAACGTCTCCAGCTGCCTGCGCAGCGCTGAGCATTCCGAGCCCTACGACGGCTGCGAGAGGCAAAAACAAGAGCTTCATCCACCAACTCCTCTTTCCTGTTCCATCAAGCCTTGACCACGAGAGCACCCATTCACGTTCGCAGCATCGCAAAAAAACCGAGGAAGCACATCTTGATTTTTGTCAAGGAAGGGGCGCCCGTGCGGTGCAATGCTCAGCAGTAATCGACTTTGGCCTGATACATATCAGCATGGCCGTCCGCCATGAGGAACGCGGAACGATCTCAGGGTGCGGGCGCATCAGCCCGGACAGTTTAGGGGCTGCACCAAGAGAAGAGAGGAATAAAGAGTTTTTGATTTATATCAGTGTGAGGCCAAGCCGTTGGGCCATTCTGCACGAAGGAGATGAGTTATGACCGCACTGCCACACGAATGCCCGGCGCACCTTTACGAAATGATGGCACGTCTTGGGATTGAGCCGAATGCTGGAGTTCTGCCGCGATTGAGCTTGCGATATGCGGCCGCGTTCCAGCGCTGTAGAGCTTGCCGGTCCAAGAGGACCTGCGAGGAATGGCTCGATTACTCGCCCGCGATGGTAAACTTTGCACCATGGTTTTGTGTGAACGCCGATATTTTATTCGAGTTGCAGTACGACCAACCCAGACCTCGTCGAGGCATCTTCGGCCAAAACGGCGTTGCTCCAGTGTCCATTAACCGCAGCAGTGGGTAATCGGCACAGACTGGCCTGAGATGAGGCGGCGAGTAGACTTGTAATCAGAACACAAGGAGAGCGAGCACTTACCAGTGCGCGCGCCTTTGTTTTCCCTCCTTCGATCTCGCATCAGCTCGAAATCGCCTCGAGCGCCGCGCGGTCGACAATGTTCAGGTGCCGTCGGTCCCGACTTTTGATTATACCGCCCGCGCTCAGCCTTCGGAACGCCTGGCTCAACGTCTTTCAGTGCGGCTCGACGACAGCGGCCCGTAAAATGGTCGTGCGACGAATGCCCGGTGTCGATCCGCATAATACTGCCGCGTCTGCACCAAGCACGTGCTGCGGAGCGGTTGAGCGCTCAGCGCACGCACTGCTTGTTGGATTGCTTAGTGCTGCTTCTCTGTCGGTAGCAAAACTGCGCGAGCAGCCGCCTTGTGCACGCTTTATGTCTGTATATCCACTTTTCGACGACGCCTTCGCAATCGCAGGCCCGGCCCGCCACCATTTTCGTCGATGAATTCGACGCCACCGCCTTCCAAAGCGCGCCTGATTACTTCGAGAGTTGCTCTACGCGGCTCGTTGGAACCGGCCTCGAAGTGACGAACTGTCACAATGCTTACTCCCGCTTCCTCCGCAAGCTCCTGTTGTGTCCAGTCGAGAAGTCCGCGGGCCGCCCTGCATTGTGCCGGAGTGATCATACGGCAAATCTTGGCATCAATAGGCGATTCTCATCAAATTTATCGAAAATAGGTTGACAGGGATAGATTTCTATTTTAGAAACTTATGTCGTAAATAGAGAACACGGATTCTCCCAATGGGACCCCCTGCGGCACAAAGTTATCTAAAAAGGCGAGGCTTCATTGGCGGCTCCGACGCCCGCATCATTATGGGTAACGATGAAGCCGCCCTCATCCACCTCTGGCGCGAGAAACGGGGAGAGGTTGAGCCCGAGGACCTCTCCGGAAACCTCATCGTGCAGCTTGGCTCGGCCACGGAGGAGCTCAACCGCTCCTGGTACCAGCGCAACACCGGCCGGCAAATCCGGGACGTGCAGCGCCACGTGAGACACTCGGCGATCTCCTGGATGGCTGCCACCCTCGACGGCATTGTAGAGGGCACGGAAGCGGTGTTCGAGGCCAAGTTTATGCTGCCCTGGTCGTTCTCGGAGGAGGCCGCGGCCGAAAAATACATGGCCCAGCTCCAGCATAACATGTGGGTCACCCACCTGCGCAGCTCGGTGCTCTCGGTGATCACCGGCGGGGGAAAATGGGTTGAGATCGCTATCCCCATGGACCCGCTCTATCTCAGCGTCCTTGTCTCGGCGGAAAAGAAATTCTGGCGCTGTGTGCAATCCGGTGAGGTCCCCGACCTCATTATTGCCGAGGCACCCCGACCACGGATCGAGGCCATCCGCATTGTCGACATGAGCTCATCGAACTCATGGGCCGGATTTGCGGCCCTGTTCCGCAACACCCGGGAGGCCTTTCTCGAGCATGAACGGGCAAAAAGCGAGCTGAAGGCGCTGATGCCTGAGGATGCCAAGGAGGCAATTGGGCACGGAGTACGCGGGAGGCGCTCGAGATCAGGGGCGGTAAGCTTCGATGTGCTGGCGACGGAGGCCGTCCATGCACCGATCCAGTGATACAATTGGAAATATTTCCGGCGCGCTGGCCAAAGCCCAGGCGGAGTTGACCAATCCGGAAAAATCGCTCGTTGGCATCATCCGGTCCCCCTTCCCCCGTGAAGCCGACCGAACCTTCCGCTATGCCCCGCTATCGAGCGGCCTCGACATTGTCCGCAAGAGTCTCGGACGGCATGAGATCGCAACAATTCAGTCTACAGAGATTGATAAGGAAGGTGGTCTCCTTCGCCTGACCACCATTCTTGCGCATTCGTCCGGGGAATGGATTTCCTCGGAATGGCCGGTTTGCCCGATGTCCGACATCGTCTCAGCACAGCGTATGGGCTCCGCCCTAACCTACGCCCGGCGTTATGCCCTTTTCACGCTCGTGGGCATTGCCGGAGAGGACGATCTAGATGCGCCAGATCTGAGCGCTGGTTCGGATTCCGTAGGCGAGCTGCCGCGACCATCGGATCATCGCAAAGAAACTAATGTGCAGGCAGCGCCGGCCCAACGGAGAGCCGGTGGTGATGGAAGGTTTCCCGGGAGTTCGACAAGGTCTGTCCTCGGTGAACAGCTATCAGCAAGCCTGCGCGAAAGCCTGGTTGAGCAAATGACAGCCATAACCTCGGAGGACGAGGCGGCCGCCTGGGCGCATCGGAATCTCCCTGCCAAGAACTCCCTGACGGCCGGAGATGCCAAGATCGTCGAGGAGCGGTTTCAGGCGAGGCTCAGTACAATTGGTAACGGCAGGGATGCCGCTGGCGGGGCTTGTGCGAGCTCTGGTGCTCTGGCCCCTAGCGGGACACTTACCGATGTCCCGGACCAAGGCGTGGGCGCTGCCAGCCTGGCGGATGCCGTCAGTAGCAAGAAGGCTCCGGCTGCCGCCGCGAAGAGCTTGCGAAGGAGTCCAGTGGGTGCTTTGGGCAAGACGGTTCGCCTGCGCGATAAGGACCACCGCACGTACGTGCTCCGGCAGCCCTGCCTGGTGTGCGGCCGCGTACCGTCGGACCCGCACCACCTCACCTTCACCCAACCGCGTGCCCTCGGACGTCGAGTAAGCGACGAGTTCACCGTCCCGGTTTGCCGTATCCATCACCGCGAGCTGCATCGTTCGGGTAACGAGGTCGCATGGTGGCGCCGGCTCAACATCGATCCGCTTCCAGTCGCGCTCAAGCTCTGGCAGCAAAGCCGAGCTGATGGCGAACTATCCCCGTCGATTGGAGGGCTCAGGCGGATACAGCCTACGAACACGTCCGATCAATCAGCTCCCGATCGATCAAGCGCGAGCCCGGATCCAAACGCGCCAATTTGAGAGGGCTGTTCAGGCCGGCAACTCCCGGCAGTTTGTCGGCCCGATCTGCTCGCAGCCCAGCGTCGCCTCAGTAACTGGCATGCTCATCGACATCGCACGACCTGAGGACCTCTTTCACACCCCGGTCGGCACCGCATTCGCCGACATCATGATCGATGGCCACCGCGAAACCTGGCCCATCCGAAGCAAGCGGTTTCGGGCCTTCCTGAGGCGCAGCCATTATCAGGCGACCGGGGAAGCTGCGAGCGCAGCGGAGATCAGGTCGGCGCTCGACCTGCTCGAAGCGCGGGCGCAATTCGATGGTCCGGAACGACCGGTCCACATCCGCACCGCCGAGCATGCCGGCCACATTTATCTCGATCTCGCCGATGAGCACTGGCGCGCCGTCGATATCGGACCCGAGGGATGGCGGGTCATTGGATCTCCGCCCGTGCGCTTTCGCCGGCCCGCCGGGATGTTGCCGCTGCCGGTACCTGAGCGTGGCGGGTCCGTTGAGGCCCTCAACTCGTTCCTCAATCTTGCGGGCCGGAACGACTTTGTGCTGATCGTCGCCTGGCTGTTGGCGGCATTGCGATCAGGCGGCCCCTATCCCCTACTGGCGATATCGGGTGAGCAGGGCTCGGCAAAGACCGTCCTCTCCAAGCTGCTTAAGGCGTTGATCGATCCTAATGCCGCCCCGGTGCGGTCATTCTCGCGCGAGGAACGCGAGCTGATGATTGCAGCCAACAACGGCTACCTGCTTGCATTCGATAATCTCTCCGGCTTGCCGGTTTGGCTCTCTGACGCCCTCTGCCGGCTTGCGACCGGCGGCAGCTTCGCCGTACGGCAGCTCTACACCGACGACGAGGAGATACTGTTCGACGCGGCGCGCCCGATCCTATTGAACGGCATCGAGGAGGTGGTCAGCCGGCCGGATCTCGGGGACCGGGCGATTTTTCTGACCCTGGCACCCGTTGGCGAGCCGCAACGGCGCCCCGAGAGCGAGCTGTGGCGCGAGTTCGCAATCGCGCGCCCGCGCATCCTGGGCGCCCTGCTCGACGCGGTCGTGCATGGCTTGCGGGCGATAGGTCGCGTTCACCTCGACCGACTGCCGCGCATGGCCGATTTCGCGCTCTGGGCCACGGCTTGCGAAACAGCGCTATGGCCTGCTGGCACTTTCGCGCGCGCCTACGCGGCAAACCGCAGAGCGGCCATCGAGAGCATCATCGAAGCAGATCCCATAGCCACTTGCGTGCGTGCCATCATGGTCGACCGGACCATCTGGACCGGGAGCGCGACAGAGCTTTTGCGGCTGTGTGCGCAGAGTGCTCGAGATGAGATCTCGAGTGGCACAGCTTGGGCAAAAGGTCCACGGGCGCTCGCCGGTCGCCTGCGGCGCGCGCAGACGTTCCTGCGGACTGTGGGTATCGAAATTTCGTTTTCTCGCGAAGGTCGGGGCGGGATGAGAATGATTAGGGTGAGCACAGCTGCGGAAGCTACCGTCACTACCGTCACCACCGTCAGTGCCGGTTCCAGCAACGGCTCTGGGCGCAACCAATCCGTTGTTGCTGTGATCCGAAGTTAGGCAAGGCTCGTTCGTGCTGACGATGCTGACGGTGCTGATGCAAACGCCGCCGTTGGTGTCGGTTAATTGCACGCCTCGCTGCGAGCTCAAGGCCACGAATGTGCAGGTGCAGGCGCTGTCGATCAGTCAAATCAAGCTCAATCAGCGTAATTCCAGGACCCATTCCGCCAAGCAGATCCGCCAGATCGCAAACAGCATCGTCGCGTTCGGCTTCACCAACCCATTGCTGATGACTGAAGATGGGGAACTCATCGCCGGCGAGGGCCGCTATAAGGCAGCACAGCTACTCGGCCTCCCGAAAGTGCCGGTCATCGTGCTGGCGGGACTTCCACCGGCGAGACGGCGGGCGCTTGCGATTGCTGACAATAAGATTGCGGAGAACGCGGGCTGGGATCGTGAGCGCCTTGCGATCGAAATACCGGAGTTGGCTGGGTTATTGGAAACGGAGGGTCTTGATGTCTCGATACTCGGCTTCGAGGCTGTCGAGATCGATCAGCTTGTGACCGATTTTGAAGAGCAACCCGCCGACCCTCAGGACAGCATTGACCCCAATTGGTGGAAGGATTGTGTGGTCAGCAAGCCTGGCGACCTGTGGGTGCTCGGCCCCCACAAGCTGCTCTGTGGCGACGCTCGCTTGGCGGTGCAAATCGGTCCCTGCCGAATTGGGGCAGACCTTGATCCTGATCAAATTTTTACTCGAATTTCGGGGGCACGGTCTTTAGAGGGGGTTAAAAGCGAGCCTCTTCTACGTTTGGGGGTTGCTTGCCGTGGGTCCCTCTGCACGGATGATCACTGAGCTCAATATCAAGCATTACGCCCAGCTTCTGAAACTAGAGAGGGACGCCTCAAAGCGAGATACGATTGCCAAGCTGCTCGCCGAAGAGCAGGGAAAACTCGCCACTCTACTGAAGCAGGAAGAAAAAGGCAGGTAATTTCCCAGGAGTTGGTGTTTCCCTAGTCCGACCACTCACGCCAGTGGGTGGGATCGACAAACACCGGCTTTTTCCTGGTCGCGTCCTGCCACCCGGATTGGCTGCGCCGGCAGGCAAAAACCAGAGAGTACACTTCTCCGTTTTCGATCACGCTGAGCTGCAAATCGCGGTCGAAGGGAGCGGTTGCTATGGGCTGCCAAGCATGCCGATCTTGCAATACGGCGCCCTCCTGCTGTGAATAGGTCACGTCATCGAACACTACAGCCTGGACGCATTGCGGCTTTGCGATTTGTCAAATTTTGCGTCGTCGCGCGCGCCACCGCGGGCTGGATGATGAATGCGGCTGCGGCCGCTGCGATCAAGATTCGTATCATGACTTTCCCTTTCCTTCCTCGTTCGGTCGTCTCAGCTCATGCGTAGCTGTCATAACACGGCTCGTACATGTGCGATCTGACATGGGCCAACATGTCCCGCGGAGGTCCTCCCGACGCCAAGCCGCGATCGTAGGCGACCTGCGCTACCGCCGCCGCGATATGCGCCGAGACTTCGCGAATGCGCGGCAGCTCCGGGTAAAGACTGCCCTGCGCAAGATCCGCCGGTGTTACGAGCCGCGCCAATGCGAGCGCGGCGCTCATGAACATCTCGTCGGTGACGCGCCGCGCGCCGCTTGCAATCGCGCCGAGCCCAACGCCGGGGAAGATGTAGGAGTTGTTGCCTTGACGCGGCACGAAGGTCGTGCCGTTGAGCTTGACCGGCGGGCATGGGCTGCCGCATGCGAACAGCGCACGCCCGTGCGTGTGATGGTAGGCCTCTTCGGCCGTGCATTCCGATTTCGACGTCGGGTTGGACAGTGCGAACACGATGGGCCGGTCATTGAGGCGCGCCATGGTTTGCAGCACTTCGCCCGTAAACGCGCCGCCGACCGCTGCAACCCCGATGATCGCAGTGGGCGCGATCGCTCGGATGGCGGTGAGGAAATCGGCGACCGGAGCGTGCAAGTGGGCGTATGGCAGCTTATGCGCTGCAAGCTCGCTGCGATCCTTGACGACCAGCCCGCGGGAATCGACCAGCCAGGTGCGCCGTCGCGCCTCCTGCTCGGTAAGTCCCTGCGCCATAATTGCGGAAACCACGAGGTCTGCGATGCCGGTCGCCGCCTCTCCCGCGCCGAGGAAAAGCAGCTTCTGTTCCGTGAGCTTGCCGCCGGTAATGCGCAATGCGGAGAGGATGCCCGCAAGCGCCACAGCGGCCGTTCCCTGAATGTCGTCGTTGAAGACGCAGGCGCGATCGCGATATTTGCGCAACAGGCGAAACGCGCTGTGGTTGGCGAAGTCCTCGAACTGAATCACCGCGCCGGGAAACACAGATTGCGCCGCGTTGATGAATTCCTCGATGAGCTCGTCGTATTCCGGGCCGCTCACTCGATGGCGGCGCAGCCCTACATAATAGGTGTCATTCAGCAGCTCTTTATTGCTCGTGCCCACGTCCAGCATCACCGGCAGGCACAATTTTGGATGCACGCCGGCGCAGGCGGAATAGAGCGAGAGCTTGCCGACCGGAATACCCATGCCGTTGGCCCCGAGGTCGCCGAGGCCCAGAATGCGCTCCCCGTCGGTGACAACAATGAGCTTTGCCGGGTGCGGCCAGTTCCCCAGCAGATCGGCGATGCGTCCCTTGTCGTCGGCAGTGATGAAAATGCCGCGCGGCCGTTGGAAGATGTGGCCAAATTTTTGGCAGGCTAGCCCCACGGTTGGGGTATAGACCAGCGGCTGGATCTCATCGATGTTGTCGCAAAGTACGCGGAAGAACAGCGTCTCGTTGCGGTCATGCAGCGCGTTAAGCGCCACGTATTTCTCGAGATCGTCCGGGAGGTGGCGCAGATTATCCATCACTCGCGCCGCCTGCTGCTGCAGCGTCAGCAGACTGGCCGGCAGCAATCCGCGCAAGCCCAGACAATCGCGCTCCTGCTCGCTGAAAGCGGTGCCCTTGTTGAGCAGCGGATCGCGCAGCAGCGCCACGCCGCGTGGAAAGACGTGGGCGCCGGAAAGCGTACCGACCGGCTCAAGCACATTCATGGGAGTTTATCTCCTGGTTGGCGCGTTTCCCGCTCATGCTTCGCATTCCTCCCCTGTGCTCTTTTTGATACAAATCAACCGAGCTCGAAAAAATCTTGCCGGCCAGATCCGGCGAGCACCGTGTGATCGGGTTGGCCAGCCGAGACAGGCAGGGTGGGCAAACGTGCGCGCATACCGGTCTACGCAGCCTGCGCAAGCCTGACTCCGCGTGGCGAGGCCAAATTTTCGAGCGAGCCGATGGTTATGGGTTTCGCGGCGGCTGGATGAGACTGCCTTGGCGTGGGTCGAACTGGGCCGCGAGAATGCCTTCGCGGACACCTTCTCCACCGCCGCGCATGCACAGCATCCACAACAAGAGTGAAGCACAGCCCATCGCGCCGACGGCGGCGGCAAGGGGCCACGCCGTAAACCCGAGCATATGGCCCACAACGGCTCCGAGGAGCGCAGCCGACGTTTGCTGCACGAATCCAACGAGGGAGGAAGCCGCGCCCGCGTGATCGGGAAATGGCGTCAAGGCGCCGGCGATCGCTTGCGGCATCGCGAGCCCCAGTCCTGCCTGATAGAGCATCATCGCAAGGACCAGTGCGGTCACAGATTGTGCTGCGAGGCCGACGCTGGCCACCAGCGCCAATCCGCCGCCGGCGAGCGCTATTGTGCCGAGCCCGATTGTAGCAGCGAGCCCGATGCGCATGACCAATGGTGCCGCGAGCGCTGCACCGAATACCGAGCCGATACACGCCGCTCCGAAGGCCAAACCGAACTCCAGTGGCGAGAGGCCATGCAGCTGCTGCAGCACGAAAGGCGAGCCGGATATCCAGGCGAACAATCCGGCGTAGCTCGTGGAAACAATGGCAATATCAACGAGCAGCGTTCGATCTTTCAACAGCATGCGGTAAGTCCGCAGGATCTCCATGGGGGAGATTGCTCTCACGGTGTGCTGATGCAGCGTCTCAGGCAAGGATTGCCACACCGCTGCAAGAGCAAGGCAGCCCACACTCATCACAATGATAAAATTGGCTCGCCAGCCAAAGGTAATCTGCACGATACCGCCGACCAAAGGAGCAAGCACCGGGGCAATCGACATGATTGCACCCATCCTGGAGAACTCGCGTCCGGCGCGGTCTCCCGCATAACAGTCCCGCACGATTGCGCGCGCAAGCACGATTGCTCCCGAGCCGCCGAGGGCCTGCAGGATACGTGCGCTGATCAAAAAGAGGATGCCTGGGGCTGCCGCGCAGGCGGCAGTGGCCGAGCAAAATAAAACGAGGGCGAACAGCAGAACCGGCCTGCGGCCATATCGGTCGGAAATTGGCCCATAGACAATCTGGCCGAGCGCAAAACCGATGAGGTACGACGAGATCGTAAGTTGCACATCGGCCGTACCGGCACCGAACAAGCGACCAATTTCCGGCATCGAAGGAACGTAGAGATCGGTTGCCACCGGCCCGAACGCGACCAGGAGCGCGAGTAGCCCTGTAAACCCGATGGTGTCCGGACGGAGCATGCGTCGCCCTCAGGGCCGCCTAGCACCCAGCCCGCACAGATGTAAGCAAATCTGATGCTTGCCGGTTGATGCAGATCAATCCTCCCGGCCCTTATAGCCGGCTGAGCTGCGCACCTCCCCGGCGCACCGCGCTGCAAACATCCAGCCGGATTGATTCAAATCAAAGTAGATCCTCCCTCGGCATGTATATCCCGATTCCATCAGTAAGCGAAAAACAGCTTGTCAGGGCCGGAGGAAGCGATTCTTGTTGCGGACATGATTCGCGGCGGCTTTCTTGATCCAAGCATCCGGGAGGAGCTCATCGCACTGGTGCGGAATGGGAAGGCTGAGACGCGCCTGACGCGACGCGCCAATGCGTTGCTGCTGCTCGACGATGGCATGAGCTGCGAGGCGATTGCGAAGGTTCTCTACCTGGACGACGACACGATCCGCTATTGGTACAAATTATATGGCGAGAAAGGGCTGAATTGGCTGGCCGATTTCGGCTACAAAGGCCGCGCCAGCGCTGGTCAAGCTCCTGGCGCGGCTAGAGATGGAATATCGCAAGCCCGCGGTGCTGCCGCGCAAACTTGATCCCACGAAGCAACAGGCTTTTATCGAGGCCTATGACAATCTGCTCAACACTCTCGGCGATGATGAAGCCGTACTGTTTGCCGATGCTGTGCATCCGACGCACGAGGTGCGGCCGGCGGGCTGTTGGGCGCCGAAGGACGCCAAAGTCGCGCTGGAACAGACCAGCGGGCGGCAACGGCTGAACATTCACGGTGCCATCGATCTGGAAACGGGCACAACCCGGATGATCGAAGCGACGACGATTGATGCCTTGAGCACGATCGCGCTGTTGATGGCGATTGCGTTGATGTATATCCCGATTCCATCAGTAAGCGAAAAACAGCTTGTCGGGGCCGGAGGAAGCGATTCTTGTTGCGGACATGATTCGCGGCGGCTTTCTTGATCCAAGCATCCGGGAGGAGCTCATCGCACTGGTGCGGAATGGGAAGGCTGAGACGCGCCTGACGCGACGCGCCAATGCGTTGCTGCTGCTCGACGATGGCATGAGCTGCGAGGCGATTGCGAAGGTTCTCTACCTGGACGACGACACGATCCGCTATTGGTACAAATTATATGGCGAGAAAGGGCTGAATTGGCTGGCCGATTTCGGCTACAAAGGCCGCGCCTGCGAACTGACGGCGACGCAGCAGGGCGCGTTGAAAACCTGGGTGTCGCAAACGCTGCCGCGGACGACCGCCACGGTAGGGGAGTGGATCGAGAAGTCCTATGGCGTCAGCTACACCCGTTCAGCGCTGGTCAAGCTCCTGGCGCGGCTAGAGATGGAATATCGCAAGCCCGCGGTGCTGCCGCGCAAACTTGATCCCGCGAAGCAACAGGCCTTTATCGAGGCCTATGACAATCTGCTCAACACTCTCGGCGATGATGAAGCCGTACTGTTTGCCGATGCTGCGCATCCGACGCACGAGGTGCGGCCGGCGGGCTGTTGGGCGCCGAAGGACGCCAAAGTCGCGCTGGAACAGACCAGCGGGCGGCAACGGCTGAACATTCACGGTGCCATCGATCTGGAAACGGGCACAACCCGGATGATCGAAGCGACGACGATTGATGCCTTGAGCACGATCGCGCTGTTGATGGCGATTACGTTGATGTATCCCACGAAGAGGCTCATTCACGTCTTTCTCGACAATGCCAGGTACCATCATGCTGTGCTCGTTCAGGCATGGCTGGCGAGACCTGGGTGCCGGATCAAGGTGCATTACATTCCGAGCTACTGCCCGCACCTTGATCCGATCGAGCGCTTGTGGGGATTGATGCATCGACACGTCACCCACAACCGCGGTTACGCGACCTACAATGACTTCTGCCAATCCGTTCTGCATTTTCTGCGCGAGGAGGTGCCGAAAAACTGGGCCGTCTTCTGCGACTCGGTCACCGACAACTTCCGCGTGATCAACCCTGCCGATTTTCGGGTTCTCAAGGCATAGGGGTAATATTGAAAGTTCTTTCGTGAACGGGATTCCGTTGCGCGTGGCTTGCCACCGCAAACTTCGGCGTCGTAGGATACACGGAAAAACGCCGCGGGCGGCTTTCAGGAGAAGCTGAGACCCCGGCTTTGCGAGGTCGGAGCACTCGGCCGCAGGGAGGAGGACTTGATGTTCAGACAGATCATCGACCCCATCGGCAATCTCGGTCTCACTTGCCTGGTCGCACTCATTCCCGTCATCCTGCTGCTTACTCTGTTGGCCGTTTACCGCGTTTCCGCCTGGCTGGCCGTGCTGATCGGCTCGATCGTCACCTTCGTGCTCGCCGCCTGGGTCTGGAAGATGCCCATCGACACCGGCGCCCAGGCGTATTTCTATGGCTCGCTCACCGGCGTCTGGTACGTGGATTGGATCACTTTGTGGGGACTGGTGCTGTTCAACACCCTGGGAACCAGTGGCGTTTTCGAGAATTTCCGCCGCTGGCTCGTCTCACAGGGCACTCTCGATATCCGCGTGCAGACGATGCTCTTTGCCTGGGCGTTCGGGGCGTTGCTCGAGGGGCTCGTCGGCTTCGGTTATCCCTGGGCGGTCGTGGCGCCCATTCTCATTTCGCTGGGCCTCTCTGATCTCGACGCCATCCGCGTCGCCGCGATCGCCAATAATGCGCCGGTTTCCTACGGCGCGCTGGGCGCGCCCATCATCGCACTGGCGGCCGTGACGGGTTATCCATTGCTGGCCCTATCCGGCTCAGTCGGCTCCGTTGTTGCCGTACTCGCGCTGCTGCCGCCCTGGGTCCTGATCTACCTCGTGGCCGGTAAACAGGGCTTCAAGGACGGTTGGCCGCTCGCCATCGTCGGGTCGCTCGGCTACATCGTCGGTCAGTGGCCGGTCGCGTACTTCTTCGGGCCCTATCTGCCCGACATTACCGGCTCGATTGTTTGCTTCGGCTCCTTGCTCCTGCTGCTCAAAATCTGGCGCCCGGCACGCATCCTCGGTCACGGCGGACAGCCGGTGACAGCGGCAGCGCAGGCGCAGGCGGCAGACACACATGGGCTGACCGCCGGGCAAGTGCTCCTGGCCTGGATGCCGTTCATCGTGCTCATCCTCGTCGTCGCGTCGTGGACCGGTCCGTGGTCGAGCCTGCCGGCTGTTGGCTGGACTTCTCCGGCAGTGCAGGCGCTGGCGCCGGAAACCGGCGTCACCATCACGGCGGGGTTCAAATTTGCCCCGTGGGTCGGCGGAAGCGCCATTCTCGCTTCATGGCTGGTCATCACCATACTGCTCATGCTTGCCGGAAAGCTCAAGGCAAGCGATCTCGGTCCGATCTTCGCCAAGACCTTCAACCAGATGTGGGGCGCGTTCTTGGTTGGCGTGTTCATCTTCGGCCTGGCCTTCGTGTTCAACTTCTCCGGCATGGCCTCTTCGCTCGCCAAGGGGTTCTCCTACATGGGAACCTGGTTCATCGTGCTGGCGCCGATCCTCGGCTTCATCGGAGTGGCGCTCTCCGGCTCGAACACTTCGACCAACGCCATGTTCGGCAAGTTCCAGGCGCTGGTCGGCGTCCAGCTCGGCTTTCCGCCCCTGCTGCTGCCGACCTTGAACTCGGTCGGCTCGGAGATCGGCAAACCCATCGCGCCGCAAACCGCCAGCGTCGGCGTCTCAACGAGTAAATTCGTCCGGCAGGAAGGCGAAGTCATCCGTCACAACTTCGGCTGGACGCTTTTCCTGCTGGCCTACCTGATCGTGATTGGCATCGCGTTCTACTTCATCAATCCGGTGATGATACAGCTGCATTAGGGCGAGCTTCGGTGAAAGCCAACTCACGTTTGGACCGTAGGGCGGGCAAAGGCGCGCTCTGGCGAGTGTGTTTTCCGCTCAGAGATTTTGGATGGACGTGCCTTTGCCCACCTTACGCGTTGGGTTGATGATCTCTGATCGGAAGCGAGCGACAATCGAAAGAAGATGGCATGCGCGTAGGCTTGTTTATTCCGTGCTACATCGATGCCTTCTTTCCCGAAGTCGGCATCGCGACGCTGCAATTGCTGGAGCGACTGGGATTGGAGGTGGTCTATCCGCTCGACCAGACGTGCTGCGGCCAGATGATGGCGAACAGCGGGAGCCAGAAGGACGCTGCCGGGGCGGAGGCGCTGTTCGTTAACAACTTCGCAGAGTTCGACCACATTGTGACCCCGTCCGGCAGCTGTGCTTATCACGTGCGCGAGCACCTGGATGCCATCCCCGATACCGCCGAGGCACAAAAGGTCCGGCGCAGCACATACGAGCTGGTCGAGTTCCTGCACGACGTGCTCAAGGTGGGCGCTTTTCCCTGGGCGCATTTCGCGCACAAGGTCGGGCTGCACAATTCCTGCAGCACGCTGCGCAAGCTGCGCACCGCCAAGGCATCGGAGATCGACGAGCCGTTCTTCTCGAAGCCAATCGATTTGCTCAGCAAGGTCCAGGGCATCGAGTTCGTGACGCCGAGCCGGCCGGATGAATGCTGCGGTTTCGGCGGCACATTCTCGATCTTCGAGGAGCCGGTCTCGGCCAAGATGGGCTACGACAAGATCGCCGACCACCATGCCGCAGGCGCCGAGTATATCGTCTCCGCGGACATGTCATGCCTGATGCACCAACGCGGCTGTGCCCAGCGGCTCGGTCTCGACATCCGCTTCATCCATATCGCCCAGATACTCAATGGCGATCGGGCATGAAACGCATCGATCACGCCGAGGCTGCCTCCGAGTTCATCGCCACCAAGGCGCACCAGGAGTTTCACGACAGGCGGCTGTGGGATTTGCGGTTGAAGCGTGACCGAGAAGCGCACGGTATTCCGGAATGGGAGGAGCTGCGCATCCTGGCCTCGCAGATCAAGGAGCACACGCTTTCGCATCTCGCCGATTATCTCGAGGAGTTCGAGGCGCGCGCCACCGAGAACGGCGCGCACGTCCACTGGGCGCGCGACGCCGTCGAGCACAACCAGATTGTCTACGACATCCTCTCCTCCCATGGCGCCAAAACCCTGGTCAAGAGCAAGTCCATGCTCACCGAGGAATGCGACATGCGTCCGTTCCTCGAGCGGCGCAACATCGAGGTGATCGAGACCGATCTCGGCGAGCGCATCCAGCAGCTAGACGACGAGCCGCCGAGCCATATTGTCGTGCCCGCGGTTCACAAGCTGCGCGGCGACGTCTCGCGGGTGTTTGCGCATACCCTCGGGGCGCAGCCCGGCAACGAGGACATCCATTACCTCGCGGAAACCCAGCGGCAGAC
Source organism: uncultured Alphaproteobacteria bacterium (assembly GCA_963841705.1). Lineage (GTDB taxonomy): Bacteria > Pseudomonadota > Alphaproteobacteria > Rhizobiales > Xanthobacteraceae > VAZQ01. The sequence goes on along the minus strand of CAWJDY010000002.1, from coordinate 46,696 downwards.
CACAAGGCCGTATTTCCTGCGCGCCGAAGCGGGCATGACCGGCGCCAATTTCGCCGTGGCCGAGACCGGGAGCTTCGTCGTCTGCACCAACGAAGGCAACGCCGATCTTTCCGCCAACGTGCCCAAGCTCCACATTGCGTCGATCGGCATCGAGAAGATGATTCCCAAGGTGGAGCATCTCGGCGTCTTCATTCGCCTCTTGTCGCGCAGCGCCCTGGGTTCGCCCATCACGCAATACACGTCGCATTTTCGCGCGCCGCGCCCCGGCACCGAGGTGCACATCGTTCTCGTAGACAATGGCCGCTCGGAACGGCTCGGCATGGCCGATTTCTGGTATTCGCTCAAATGCATCCGTTGCGGCGCCTGCATGAATACCTGCCCGGTCTATCGGCGCAGCGGCGGGCTCAGTTACGGCGCCACCTATTCCGGTCCGATCGGGGTGATCGTGGACCCAACCTTCAATCTCCGGAAATACAGCAATCTTCCCTTCGCTTCGACGCTCAACGCCAGCTGCACCAATGTCTGCCCGGTCAAGATCAACATCCACGAGCAGATCTACAAATGGCGGCAGGTCATCGTCGAGCGCAATCAGCTTCCTTTCGTGAAAAAGGAGATGATGCGCGTCGCCGGCAAGGTGCTTTCCGACCCGAAACTCTACCGCGCCGCGATCTCGGCCGCCGGGCTTGCCATCGAGCATCTTCCCCGTTTCGCCATCTACAATTTCCTCAATCCCTGGGGCTTCAAACGCGAGCTGCCGGATGCGCCGCGGCAGACATTCCGCAGCTGGTACATCGAAAACAGGAGCCGATCGTGAGCAGTCGCGATGCCATCCTTACGGCGGTTCGCGCCAATCACCCGGCCCCGGTGCCCGCCATTCCCGGTGTCCCGCTGTTCGAGCGATCCGCTGGACGGCGTGTTGCGGAGTTCCAGGAAGCGCTTGTGCGCATGGGCGGCAAATATGCCGAAGTCCGGGAGGGCGAGGATCTCGACCGCTTCATCCGATCGCTGTTTCCGCAGGCGCAGGTAATCTGTTCAGCGGTCCCTGAAGTAAAAGGCAGCCGCGGCCTGACCGGCACGGTCGAGCCCGCGGATCTGGCCGATGTCGACATCGGCGTCGTGCGGGCAGCGTTTGCCGTGGCCGAAACCGGCTCGCTCTTCCTGAGCGAGACGGAGCTTAAGGTCAATTCGCTCGCGTTTCTCGCGCAGCATTTCGTTGTTTTGCTCAACTCGCGCGATATAGTCGGCAATCTCCATCACGCCTACCGCGATCCGCGGTTCAAGACGGCGCGTTATGCCGTGCTGGTCACCGGCCCTTCCGCCACGGCCGACATCGAAGGCGTCCTCATTCACGGTGCCCAAGGCGTCCGCAGCCTGACCGTGGTCATTCTGGCCTGATGCGCTCCGCCAAGCAGAAATGCAGCCGGTTACGAAAGACCAAAGCGCCTCGGCAAAGGCCAGGGACTCGTCTTGGCGCTGCGTTTTCGTCAAGCCGAAAAGTCGTCGGAGAATTGCGCTATGCTGTCGCTGCTAACGCCGGATGTCCGCGCCATCGCGATGTCGGGCCACATGCCGCGGCGCGACCGTGCGCCTGATTCACTTGCGGCGGGGACGCCGGCGCGGTTACGCGATGATCTCGTAACGTTGCTCGGCGCCGATCGTGTCCTTACTCGGCCGCTCGACCTCATTCGCTACGCCACGGATGCCAGTCCATATCGGCTCTTTCCCAAGGTCGTGGTGATCGCGCACACCGTTGACGACGTGCATAAAGCGCTCGCCTACGCGCGACAGCGGAAGGAGAGCGTCACGTTCCGCGCCGCCGGCACCAGCCTGTCCGGCCAAGCCCAAGGCGACGGCATCCTGGTGGACGTGAGGCGGCATTGGGCTGGCGTGAGCGTCGAAGCCGGCGGACAGCGTTTGCGCGCGCGTCCCGGCACCATCTTGTCGCGCGCCAATCTTGCGCTTCATGCGCATGGCTATCGGCTCGGGCCCGATCCGGCAAGCGCATCAGCGTGCACGATCGGCGGGGTCATCGCCAACAACTCCAGCGGGATGTGCTGCGGCACGACCCAGAACGCGTACAAGACGCTCGCATCGCTCCGTTTCATGCTGCCATCGGGCACCTTCATCGATACCGCCAAACACGATGCCGAGGGCACTTTTGCCATCTCCGAGCCGGTGCTCGCCAGTGGCCTCATGGAGATCAAGGGCGAGATCGAGGCGGATCCGGAACTGGTGGCGCGGCTGCGGAAAAAATTCAGCATCAAGAATACGACCGGCTATCACATGGAGGCGTTCCTCGACGGGGATACGCCGCTTGAGATCTTCCGCCGCCTGATCGTTGGTTCGGAGGGTACGCTCGCTTTCATCGCAGAAGCCGTTTTCGAGACCGTACCGGACGATCAATACCGGCTAACCTCCTTCATGATTTTTCCCGACATGTACGCCGCATGCGCCGCAGTCAAACCGTTTGTCGAGCATGGCGCGGCCGCCGTGGAACTCGTAGATCGCGCGTCCCTGCGTTCCGTCGAGGGCAAGCCCGGGGTGCCGGAGCGCTGGAAAACCTTGCCGGAGAGTGCAGCCGCGCTGCTGGTGGAATTCCGCGCGCCGAATGAAGAGGCCCGTTGCCAGGCGGAACGCACCGCGAATGCAACCTTGGACGGGCTGAGCGTACTTGAGCCCGCAGTGTTTACCCGCGATCCTGCGTTGGCGGCGCAATTCTGGAACGTGCGCAGTGGCTTGCTGGCTTCGGTGGGCGGCGCGCGGCGTTCGGGCTCGTCCTTCATCCTGGAGGATGTGTGCTTCCCGCCGGAGAGGCTTGCCGACGGCGCGCTCGATCTACAGGCGCTGTTCGCAAAACATGGATATGACGGCATCGTGTTCGGGCATGCCTCGGCCGGCAACTTGCACTTTCTCATCGCCCCATTCCTGAACGACCCGAAGGAGATCGCTCACTATGGGGCGTTCATGCGGGACGTCGTCGAGTTGGTGGTCGGCAAATACGACGGTTCGCTCAAGGCCGAGCACGGGACGGGGCGCAACATCGCACCTTACGTCGAACGGGAATGGGGACAAAAACTTGCTGGGCTGATGTGGAAACTGAAGCGGCTTGCCGATCCCGAGAACATTCTCTCCCCGGGTGTCATGCTCTCCCAGGATCCGGAAAGTCATCTCAAGAACCTGCAGAGTGCGCCAACAATCGAGGAAAGCGTCGACCGTTGCATCCAATGCGGGTTTTGCGAACCGGTATGCCCCAGCCGAAACCTGACGACCACCCCCCGTCAGCGCATCGCGCTCCGGAGGGAAATGGCGCGACAACCGGAAGGTTCAATCGTGTCGGCCAGGATTATCGCGGACTACGACTACGATGCCATTCAAACCTGCGCCGGTGACGGGTCGTGCGGCATCGCCTGCCCGGTGGACATCAATACCGGGGCGCTGATGAAATGCTTCCGCCGTCTCGAACACGGGCCGCGCGCCGAGCGCGTCGCCGCGAAACTCGCCGATCGGTTCGGCATGGTGGAGCGCGCCATGCGGCTTGCAGTTGGCGCCGCACATGCAACGGCGACCCTGTTCGGACATCGCGCGCTCACATCGGTGACCGATATGGCGCGTGCCGTCGTGAGCAAGGAGGTCGTGCCCGGCTGGCTGCCAAACATGCCGCCCGCTGCCACGGCCAAGCTGCCGCAAACCGCCCGTGACGAGGCCGAAGCCGTCTATTTCACCGCATGCGTGAACCGGATCTTCGGCCGCATGCCGGGATGGAAGGGGAGATTGTCGCTCCAGCAAGCCATGATCGCAGTGTCCGGGCGCGCCGGTCTGCCGCTGTGGATCCCGGACGACATCTGCGGCCACTGCTGCGCTACCATTTGGCACTCCAAGGGGTACCGCAATGGCAATATCGTCATGGCCAACCGCATTGCGGAAAGTCTGTGGCGCTGGAGCGACAGCGGGCGACTGCCTGTCGTCTGCGACGCAAGCTCGTGCTCGCTCGGAATCAACAGCGAAATCGTCGAATATCTCACTCCCCAGAATCGCGAGCGTCACGCGAAGCTGACGATTTTCGATTCAGTCGCTTGGGCTCACGACCGCTTGCTGCCGAAGCTTGCAATCCGTCGCAAGCTCCCAGCGGCGGTGGTGCACCCGACATGCTCGGTCAATCACCTCAAGCTGTCAGAAAAGCTTAAGCGCCTGGCAGCCGCAATGGCTGAGGACGTCGTGGTCCCGACAGCCGCGGGGTGCTGCGGGTTTGCCGGCGATCGCGGTTTTCTCCACACCGAATTGACTCGCTCTGCCACATCAGAGGAGGCAGATGAGGTGTTGGCGTGCAAGTTCGATGCGTATCTTAGCAGCAATCGTACCTGTGAAATCGGCCTGAACCTTGCAACTGGCAAGGACTATGAATCCTTTGTGTACTCGTTGGAGGAGTTGACACGATCCAGGTGATTTCGCCTGTCGTCGTTTCGCTCGACGCATGCGACATCCTCGGCAATCTCCATCACGCTTACCGGGACGCGCGGTTCAAGACGTCACGCTATGCCGTGCTGGTCACCGGTCCTTCCACCACCGCCGATATCGAAGGTGTGTTGATTCACGGGGCGCAGGGCCTCCGCAGCCTCACTGTGGTGCCGGTTCCACGCAGCTAAAGCACGTTCTCGGAGGATTGACTCGCGTTCGCGATGTAGGGTCTCAGATCAAGACCAGCGCTGCCGCAGCAAGCACAATCACTGCGCCGGCAAAACCATAGCACACGACCTTGACCAGGGCGCCGCGACCCAAGCCGAGGTCGTGAGCGGTCATGCGCAGGCGGTGGCCGGCATGCCATGCCGGGAACGCCACCACGCCGAACAGGATGAGCTTTCCGATTGGATTGTGCGCGAACGCCGCCATCTTATCGTAGGGCAAATGCACGACGCCGAGCGGCATCAGGACGCCCGTGATCAGGATCAGCACCGGAATGATCAGGGCAGCTACGAGCCCTCCCGCTGCAAACGGCAGCCACAGAATGGGCTTGTTCGAGCGAGCCATTGTCAAATTCCTGCTGCGATCAACACAATGAGCGAGACCAGCGCCCAGGCGCCGTAGTGAAACAGAACAATCGTCTTGGCCGGGACGGGCTCTCCTTTCACGACAAGCGGCATGGCCTTCGGTGTAACCCCAAACCAGGTGGCGCTGTGATAAATCGCGAAGGCGAGACATATCAGCTGAAAGACGACGACCCAGGGGCTCGATAATGCCGCCACAAAGCTGTCCCACGCGGCCCGGCCCTGGCTCAGGCGGAAAATTCCGATGACCAGGAGAGCGCAGTAGAGGCCGACAAACAGGCTGGTCAGCTCGCGGATCATATAGAGGACATAGCGGCGCTGCCCCAGCCACCAGCCGGGCTTCACCTTGCGTACGTACGGCCGGCGGCTCATCGGTCCGCTCCCGGGCGAAGCCACGCCTTGAACCAATCCAGCGAGGCGGAGATCTTGGTCTGTTGGATTGCGGCGGCAGGATCGACGTGCTTGGGGCAGACTTCGGAACAGGCGCCGACGAAGGTGCACTCCCAGATACCCTCATTGCTCGCAACAACGTCGGCGCGCTCGTCTTTGCCGCCGTCGCGGGAATCCAGATTGTAGCGGTGTGCGAGTGCCAGTGCCGCAGGTCCGACGAAATCCTCGTTCAACCCGCATTGCGGGCAGGCGGCGTAGCACAGCAGGCAATTGATGCACAGCGTGTATTGCTTGAACGCCATGAGCTGGAGCGGGGTCTGCAGATTTTCACCGTCGCTGAGCGGCTTCTTCTGCTTGGTGATGAGGTAAGGCCGAACGCTCGAAAGCTTGTCCATGAAACCGTCCATGACGATCACCAGGTCGCGCTCGATCGGGAAATGCTCGAGCGGCTCGATCCGGATCGCGCCATGGCGATAGTCGCGCAGGAAGGCGTGACACGCGAGCTTGGGCTCGCCATTGATCATCATGCCGCAGCTGCCGCAGATCGCCATGTGACACGACCAGCGGTAGGACAGCGTGGCATCCACGTTGTCCTTGATGTGATTGAGCGCGTCGAGCACCACCCAGTCCTCGTGATACGGCACGCTGTAGCTCTGCAACCGCGGCTCGTTGGCGAGCTCCGGCTGGTAGCGCAGGATTTCCAGCGTCATCTCCTCGCTCATGCCGCGGCTCCCCCGTATACCCGCTCGGCCGGCTTGGAGCGGGTTATCACCACGTCGCGATAGCTCACCTCTGGTGTTTCCGCGCCCCGATAGGTCGCGAGGCTGTGCCTGAGGTAGTTCTGATCGTCGCGTTCCGGATGGTCGAGGCGCTGGTGCGAGCCACGGGATTCCTTTCGGCTGGCGGCCGAATGCGCAATGACCTGCGCGACGTCGAGCATGGCGCCGAGCTCCAGGACCGAGGTGAGATCGGTGTTGAAGACATTGCTGCGATCCTGCAGCTGCACTTTTTCGTACCGCGACCTCAGCTCGGCAAGTTTACGACAGGTTTCCTCCAGCGACGCACTGCTGCGATAGATGCCGGCGCCGTTCTCGATGGTGTCGTACATCTCCTTGCGCAGGCCGGAGACAGTCTCGCCGCCGGCCTCGCGCGTGAACAGTGCCCGGATGCGCTGCTCGGCGGCTCGGGCGCGATCCCGAACGGCGCTGTCGGCCGGGGAAGGCTGCGCGCGGGCAAAGGCCGCGGCGGCGCGGCCGGCGCGGGCGCCGAATACCAGAAGCTCGGTCAGCGAGTTGGAGCCAAGGCGATTTGCGCCGTTGATGGAAACGCAGGCGCACTCCCCCGCGGCAAACAGTCCGCCCAACGCTGTCGCCGTATTCGCGTCGGTGTCGATGCCGCCCATGGTGTAGTGCACGACCGGACGAACCGGGATTGGCTCGTGCACCGGATCTACTCCGGCATAGCTCTGCGCCAGCTCGCGCACCATCGGCAGCCGTTCATTGATCTTCTTTTCTCCGAGATGGCGGATATCGAGATGCACCACGTCGCCGTACGGCGTCTTGATGGTGCGGCCCTTGCGCTGCTCGTGCCAGAATGCCTGGCTCAGCCGGTCCCGCGGCCCGAGCTCCATCGCTTTGAGCCGAGGCCAGGGATCGGGTGGCCCGAGATTGTAATCCTGAAGATAGCGGTAGCCGTCCTTGTTGGTCATGATGCCGCCCTCGCCGCGGGAGCCCTCGGTGATGAGGATGCCCGTGCCCGGCAGCCCGGTCGGGTGGTACTGGATGAACTCCATGTCCTTGAGCGGCACGCCGGCGCGGTAGGCCATCGCCATGCCGTCGCCGGTCTTGATGGCGCCATTGGTGGTGAACGGAAAGACGCGTCCGGCGCCGCCGGTGGCGATGATCACGGTGTTGGCTTGGAAGGCAACAATGCGGCCCGATCGCATCTCGATCGCCACCGCGCCGATGCAGCGTCCGTCTTCGACCAGGAGGTCGGTCGAGTAATATTCGTCGAAGCGCTTGATCGAGGGGTATTTCAACGAGGTCTGGAACAGCGTGTGCAGCATGTGGAAGCCGCTCTGGTCGGCGGCGTACCACGTGCGTTCGATCTTCATCCCGCCGAACGGGCGTACCGCCACTTTACCGTTGGCCTCTCGGCTCCATGGACAGCCCCAGTGCTCCATCTGCATCAACTCGAGCGGAGCTGCCTTGACGAACAACTCCACGGCATCCTGGTCGCAAAGCCAGTCACCGCCCGCTACCGTGTCGTGAAAGTGATAATCGAGGCTATCACTCTCCTTGATCACGCCTGCCGCGCCGCCCTCGGCCGCCACCGTGTGGCTGCGCATGGGATAAACCTTCGAGACGAGGCATATGCCGAGCGAAGAATCGGCTTCCGCCGCGGCAATCGCCGCACGCAGCCCCGCGCCGCCGGCGCCGATGATGACTACGTCAGTAGAGATGACGTCCATACGCATATGCTCTCTGCCGCCTGAAACTCGGCCGCCGTAAGAACAGGCGAAGCACGCTCCAGGCTCCCCAGCAGGAGTCCCGTTCGGGTCCTTCTGCCGTGGATGTATTGTGGACGAAGCCGGGATGGGTCGATTTGACCTGAATCAATCTCACTCCCCTCTCGCTGCATTCGCAATCTATGCCAGAGACATTCGGGCACTTGTTGATCTAGGTCAATGGCAAGGAGTCGGCTGCTGGCATGATGTTTAGACCCTGCATGCGTGTGCAGGGCGCACGCGAGCAGGCCCTTATGCCGACGATTTACGCCAAACGGCGCGTCAATCACAGCGCGCACGAGATGTTCGACCTCGTGGCCGATGTCGAGCGCTATCCCGAGTTCGTGCCGCACTGTCAAAAACACGTCATCGTTTCCCGCGAGAAATGCGGGGACACCGAAGTGCTGATCACCGATATGACGGTGGGTCGTGGACCCTTTCGCGAGACGATGCGCAACAGCGATACGCTCGACCGCAAGAACGGCCGTATCCTGGTCAAATCATTCGGTGGTTCGCTGGAGTACCTGCGCACCGTATGGGGATTTCAACCGCGAGGTGACGAGAGCTGCGATATCAGCTTCGATGTCTCCTATCAATTCTCAAGTCCGCTGATGGAGCTGATCGCGGGATACATATTTGAGGCAACGTTCAGCCGCTTTGTGCAGACGTTCGAACGTCGCGCCGACGATATCCATGGCCGCCGCGGGCCGCGGTCACGAGATCCTCACGACCGCTTCGCGAGCCGCGTCCAGACGCTCGCGATCCCGATCACCTCCTCCACGGTGCCTGCCGGCTAAGCGAATTCCGCTCGAATCGAACCAATCCTCTCCGCGTCATGCGCGGGACGGGCACCCCGCCGACAAGGTCGGCGGGGACCCCGTTGGCCCGCGCATCCATCTTCCTGCGAAAAAGATGGATTGCCGGGTCAAGCCCGGCAATGACGACCGAGATTTAATATGAGCGGAAGCGCTGTAAAGACCTGGATGCGCGGACCAAGCGAAATTGCTCCAGGCTTGATCTGAATCAATAAATGCAGCGCGCTTCTCAATGTTCATTGGACGCTGTAATGTCGTCCAGGCAACACACCTGGGCAGAGGGAGCGATGAAACACCAGTCGGGGCAGGCTGCACCAGCCGCAGCGATCTGTTTGACCTTTGCGGGGGTCAATCAGGCGGAGATCGCCTTGGGCGCGAACGGCGCCGCACTGGCATTGCGGTCGGCAGATGTTCAAATACCGCGCTATCTCCTCACCCACTACTGGTGGGCTTATGTCCACCCCAAGGCAGTGCGGGTTTTCGAGCGTCAGTGGCTCGTTAATCTGATTCTTTGGGGCAACTACAATCGCCTGTGCCGCGCCGCCGTCGCGGAATTGGGCGAAAGTCTGAGTGGCCGGTCACTGCAGGTAGCCTGCGCCTATGGCGATTTGACCAGCCGTTTGCTCCAAGGCGTCGCCGCTTGCGGCGGCTTGCTCGATGTCATCGACGTGCTCCCGATCCAGCTGCGCAATCTCCGAGAGAAGCTTCCGAAGAATGCACCGGCGAGACTGCTCGCGATGGACTCGACGGACCTGAGACTACCCGATTCCAGCTACGATCAGGCCCTGGTATTCTTTCTTTTGCATGAGCAGCCCGATCATTACCGCGAGCGAACCCTGCGCGAGCTGTTCCGCGTGGTCAAGCCCGGAGGCAAGATCGTCATCGTTGATTATGCGCTGCCGCGGGCGTGGAATCCGCTTCGCTATCTCTGGAGACCACTGCTCGCCCGTCTCGAGCCGTTTGCTCTGGACCTGTGGCGTAACGAAATTACGAAATGGCTGCCGCGCATGGCTGGCGTCCGCTTGCGCAAGACGACATTCTTCGGCGGGCTCTATCAGAAAGTGGTGATCACGCGCTAGGAGTGCGTTTCGAGGTTCGAATCATATCGACCATCAATCAACCTCGTCCTGAGGAGCGCGCTTGCGCGCGTCTCGAAGGACGGGCCACAAGCGAGATCGTGCCAGCGGCCATCCTTCGAGACGCTCGGCGCGCATCCTTCGAGGCTCGCATGCAAGCACGCGAGCGCCTCAGGATGACGTGGCGCGCCGACCTCCTCAAGGATGAGGAGGGGAACGCACCAGCCGGCAGAAGCTCTGCTCGCGACCAACCCCGCCAGCGTTTTGTGCACAAAAATTGTTCTTGCGTATGTAACGGGACTCAAGTACAAGCAGGTACGCTTGCATTGTTGTGGCTAAGCCTGGCGCGGTGATCCGTGCCGGGCTTTGCCTTTCGCACCCCTCGGAAGAGGAGGTTGTTATGGCGGTGAAAGGCCATGCAGGCGCGGGCTGCGATTTCACCCCCTCAACTTCCGGCTGAAAAGGCCCCTGTAAATTTCCTGTTGTTTACAGGGAGCCCTGATTTTGCCCAATTTTCTCCCGCAGTGGCTGTACACCGCTCAGGCCTCACCCGTCTTATTGATCTTGATCAATGCCGGCCGATGATCGCCTCGGATAATCGGCTGGGAATTAGTGCATGTCCAAGGGAGGACGACGATGCGCGCATTTAACTTGATGCACCGGGTATTCACCAAGGCCGCGGCTCTCGCATCTCGGCGCCGGATCACTGATTTCGCCTGCGGAGACTGCGAGCGCTGGCAGCGATGCGGTTTGCCCCCGCACGACGACTGCGTCGCCAGGGCCGCCCAGATCGCTCGCGGCGTACGGCCGGTCAAACGTTTCCACCTGCCCGCCTGCTGAATTGTGCTTGCGATCGCAGCGCCTGCACGGCCCTTGGATCTAATCGCTGTGCAAACCGCGTCGGGCTTCGGAAAATAGATCCTGAAAATTGCGATAGATCAAAATTCCGTCGTACCGGACGGCTGATATTTGATGTCCGAGGAGCGAATGCATGTTCCAGGTGCGCATACATGGCCGCGGGGGACAGGGCGTCGTCACTGCCGCCGAATTGCTTTCCGTCGCGGCTTTCCTCGAGGGCAAGCACGCACAGGCTTTTCCAAGCTTCGGTTCTGAGCGCACCGGTTCCCCGGTCGTCTCGTTCTGCCGTATCGACGACAAGGAGATCAGGCTGCGCGAGCCAATCCTCGAGCCCGATGCCTTGATCGTTCAGGATCCGACATTGTTCAAGGTGACGGATGTTTTCCAGGGGCTCCGGCCGAACGGCTACCTCCTCGTCAACACCGGCAAAAGCTTTGACGAATTGCACATCGGGAAGGCAGTTGCGGGTCTTCCCCCGGGACATGCCCACGTGGTGCCGGCGAGCGATCTCGCCTTGAAACATATCGGGCGCCCTTTTTCCAACGCAGCACTGCTCGGCGCTTTCGCCGCGCTCACGGGGGTGGTCAATCTTCATTCGGTTGCAACCGCCATCCGGCAGGCGTTTTCCGGCAAGCTCGGCGAAGCCAATGTAGCCGCGGCAGCCGCCGCCTATAAGGCCATTGCTACCCCAGCCGTTGCAGCGTGAGGCCAGCCATGTTGAAGCAAATCGAGGGGTCGCGGGCAATGGCCGAGAGCATTGCGCTCTGCCGACCTGAGGTCATCTGCGCCTATCCGATAACTCCGCAGACGCACATTGTTGAAGGCCTCGGCGAGATGGTGCGCACGGGGGAGCTCAAGAGCTGCGAGTTCATCAACGTCGAATTGGAGTTCGCGGCGCTTTCCGTCGCGATCGGTGCCTCGGCGGCGGGCGCGCGCGCCTACACGGCAACGTCGAGTCAAGGCCTGCTGTTCATGACCGAGGCGGTCTATAACGCATCGGGGCTTGGGCTGCCGATCGTCATGACACTTGGAAACCGCGCGATCGGTGCTCCTATCAACATCTGGAACGACCATTCTGACGCGATGTCCATGCGCGACGCCGGATGGATGCAGCTGTTTGCCGAGACCAACCAGGAAGCGGTCGACCTGCACATCCAGGCGTTCCGGCTGGCCGAGGAGCTCTCAATGCCGGTCATGGTGTGCGTGGACGGATTCATCCTCACGCATGCAGTCGAGCGCGTCGACATTCCCGACCAAGCCGACGTGGACGCATTCCTGCCGTCCTACGACCCGGTGCAGGTACTCGATCCGCAGAAGCCGATTTCGATTGGCGCCATGGTCGGGCCCGAGGCCTTCACCGAAGTGCGTTTTCTGCAGCACTACAAGCAGAATCTTGCGCTGCGTCTCCTCCCTGAATTCGCGGCCGAGTTCAAGGCTCGCTTCGGGCGAGAGTCCGGCGGGCTGCTGCGTGCCTATCGCGCAGAGGATGCAGAGCTGCTCGTGGTCGCCATGGGATCGGTCAATGGCACCATCAAGGATACCATCGACGAGATGCGCGCTGATGGGCTGCGCATCGGCCTTGTCACGCTGGTCGCGTTCCGGCCTTTCCCGACGCAGATGCTGCGCGAGGTGCTGGTTGGGGCCAGGCACGTTGTGGTGATCGAAAAGAGCTTCGCCATCGGCATGGGCGGGCAGCTTGCCAACAATGTCGACCTCGCCTTGCGCAATACTGCGGGCGCGCCACAGGTGCATTCGGTCATTGCCGGGCTGGGTGGGCGTCCGATTACGCGGCCCTCCCTGCACAAGCTGTTCCGGCGTGCCCTCGTGCAACCCTGGGAGGGCGCGCATTTTCTCGATCTCAACGAAGCCATCGTGGCCAGGGAGCTTCACCATGTTCGCAAGGTCCGTCGCTCGGGCCCCACTGCCGAGAATCTCCTGCGTCGTCTGAGCGAAGACGCGCTGCGCCAGGCGGCGGAGTAAGAGGACGTCATGACCAACATCTCAACCGCGCCGGCCGCTCAGAAACTGCAATTTTATCAGAAGGGCACGTTCACGGTCGGCAACCGGCTCATTTCCGAGCAGGAGCGCTCGGTGCAAGCCTCGATCGACCGCTCGAATGCGCTTACTTGCGGCCATCGTGCATGCCAAGGCTGCGGCGAGGCGCTCGGCGCGCGGTATGCCGTCGATGCTGCGATGCGCGCCACTGCCGGCCAGCTCATCGCGGTGAATGCAACGGGTTGCCTCGAAGTCTTCACGACCCCCTACCCCGAAACATCATGGCAGGTGGCTTGGCTGCACTCATTGTTCGGCAATGCTGCCGCCGTTGCTACCGGCATTGCGGCGGCAATGCGGGTCAAGGGCCGCCGAGAGGTGCGAACCATCGCCCAAGGCGGGGACGGCGGAACAACGGATATCGGGTTCGGATGCCTGTCGGGAATGTTCGAGCGCAACGATGACGTGCTCTATATCTGCTACGACAATGAAGCCTACATGAATACCGGCGTGCAGCGCTCCTCCGCAACGCCGCCGGCCGCCCGCACCGCCACCACGCCAGCCATGGGGCCCGAGCCGGGCAATGTGTTCGGCACCGGCAAGAGCGTGCCCAAGATCGCTATCGCCCACGGCATTCCTTATGTCGCGACCGCATCGGTTGCCGACCTGCACGACCTCGAGCGCAAGGTCATCAAGGCCATGGGCATCCACGGCGCGCGCTATATCCACGTCCACGTGCCGTGTCCGCTCGGCTGGGGCTCGGCATCGCACGACACCATCCGCCTCGCACGGCTGGCGGTGGAGTCCGGGTTGTTTCCGGTATTCGAGGCCGAGCATGGTGTCGTTACCAGCAGCCGCAAGATTCGACGCAAGGTGCCGGTCACGGAATATCTTCAGCCGCAGAAACGATTCGCGCATTTGTTTGCATCCGACGAGGGCGCGCACAGCGTTGCCAGGTTGCAGGCGCTCGCTGATCGCAACATCGTGGAATTTCATCTTCGCGATGAGAATGGGGACACCTGATGGAACACCCCTTCGCCATTGCGCTTGATACCGGGACGAGCCTCGCCAATCATACCGGCTCCTGGCGCACCTCCCGCCCCATCTATGTGGATCGTCTGCCTCCGTGCAATCACGCCTGCCCGGCCGGAGAGAATATCCAGGCTTGGCTGTCCCATGCCGAAGCTAGCGACTACGAGAACGCGTGGCGTGTTCTCGTAGAGGACAATCCCATGCCGGCGGTCATGGGGCGGGTCTGCTATCATCCCTGTGAGACTGCCTGCAATCGCGCCCAGATCGACGCGCCGGTCGGAATCAATTCGGTCGAGCGTTTTCTCGGCGATGAAGCGATCAAGCAGAACTGGAATTTCAAGCCGCCCGAAGTCGAAACCGGAAAGCGCGTGCTCGTGGTCGGTGCGGGACCGTCCGGATTATCGGCGGCCTATCACCTGCGCCGCCTGGGTCATGATGTCGAGATATACGAGGCGGGGCCGCTTGCCGGCGGGATGATGCGCTTCGGAATTCCAAAGTATCGCCTGCCGCGCGATGTGCTCGACGCGGAGATCAGTCGCATTCTCGATCTCGGCGTCAAGCTCAACCTCAACGTCAAGGTCGTCAACATCCTCGAGTCCATGACCATGCACGGCTTCAACGCGGCATTTCTTGCCGTCGGCGCGCACATCGCCAAGCGCGCCTACATACCGGCGGGGGAAGCCGGCAAGATTCTCGACGCCGTTGCAGTCCTGCGTTCCATGGAAGGCGAGGCAAAGCCGCTCCTGGGCCGGCGCGTGGTCGTTTATGGAGGCGGTAACACCGCGCTCGATGTCGCCCGCACCGCCAAGCGGCTCGGCGCGACCGATGCCATCATCGTCTACCGGCGCACGCGCGAGCGCATGCCGGCGCACGATTTCGAGGTCGAGGAGGCGCTGGAAGAAGGCGTGCTGATGAAATGGCTCTCGACCATCAAGCGCATGGACGAGGGCGTGATCACAGTGGAAAAGATGGCGCTCGACGACACCGGCTTTCCCCAGCCGACGGGGCAATTCGAGACGCTGGAGGCCGACTCCCTCGTGCTGGCGCTTGGGCAGGACGTCGATCTGTCGCTCCTCAACGGCGTACCCGGACTGGAGATAAAGGACGGCGTTGTGCGCGTCGGGCCGAATATGATGACCGGCTATCCCGGCATCTTCGCCGGCGGCGACATGGTGCCCGCCGAACGCACGGTGACGGTCGCCGTCGGACATGGCAAGAAGGCAGCGCGCCACATCGACGCGTGGCTGCGGGCACGCGAATACGTTGCTCCGCTAAAGCACGAGCTCGCCGGCTTCGATACCCTCAACAGCTGGTATTATGCCGATGCGCCGAAGACGGTACGGCCGATGCTCGAAAGCGTGCGCCGCCGCACGACCTTCGAGGAAGTCACGCAAGGCCTCGATCCGACCAACGCACTGTATGAGGCGCGCAGATGCCTTTCCTGCGGCAACTGCTTCGAGTGCGACAACTGCTACGGCGTGTGCCCCGACAATGCTGTGATCAAGCTGGGGCCGGGCAAGCGGTTCCAGTTCAACTACGACTTCTGCAAAGGGTGCGGGATATGCGCGCAGGAATGCCCGTGCGGCGCCATCATGATGGTGCCCGAAGCAATCTGAAGCCGTCACAGGCCTCGAAGGCTACTCCGCCGCGGTCTTTTCCAAATTATGGAAATCGGACTGCGCTTCGGCGGCGCTCTCAAAGATGTGCGGGGCAACGCCGCGCTTTTCCAGCGCCTCGCCGAGCTTGATGCGGAGAAAGCCGCTGGTCGTATACCGCGATACGCCGGAGTAGAACCGGTCCACGAGACCCCGCACCGCGGCTGAATACTCGTCGAGCAGCTCCGGCAGGATGGAGAAATTGTCGTAATTGACGATCGCGTAGACGCGATGCCCGAGGGGAGCAAGCTTTTCCTCCACTGTTTTGACGATGGCGCGGATTTCCGCTCGGTTGTGAACCGAGAAGCGCTCGAAATTAACGAAAAACAGGTTCTGCTGCGGGTCGTAGGTGAAGCGCTGATCGAGCGGAATGCTCAACAGATCCTCGCGCAATCCCATGGGCTCGGGGCGAAAGATGCGCACATCCATCAGGTCCGGGTCCTCGCGCATGATCGGCTTGAAATCCATTTGCGCGAGAATGTCGCGCTCGATATCGATGCCGGGCGCGACCTCCCTCAACTCGAGCCCATCGGGGGTCAATCCGAATACGCAGCGCTCCGTCACATACAGCACCGGTTGCCCGCGCGAAACCGCGACCGCACCGCTGAAGGTGACGTGCTCAACCTCCTGCACGAACTTCTTCGCGGTCCCGTCAATGCGGATGACCAGCTTGCCGTCTTCAATCGCGGTGAGCAGCTTGCCGGCCTTGAAGGTGCCGACGAATACCACTTTCTTCGCACTCTGGCTGATGTTGATGAAGCCGCCGGCGCCCGCGAGCTTGGGGCCGAACTTGCTGACATTGAGATTGCCTCGAGCGTCGACCTGAGCCAGCCCCAGGAAGGTCATGTCAAGCCCGCCGCCGTCATAGAAGTCGAATTGATAAGGCTGATCGATAACCGCTTGCGTGTTTATTGCAGCGCCGAAGTTGAGGCCGCTCGCCGGGATGCCGCCGATCACTCCCGGCTCCGCTGTCAATGTAATGAGATCGATGATTTTCTCCTCGTTGGCGACCGCGGCGATGGCTTCGGGCATCCCGATGCCGAGATTGACCACGCTGTTCGGCTTCAATTCGAAGGCGGCGCGCCGCGCGATGATCTTGCGCTCGCTCATCTCGATCGGCGGCAGCGATCCCGTGCGCACTCTGATCTCGCTGGCAAAGGCCGGATTGTAGTTGGTCGCAAACGTCTGCCAATGGTTTTCCGGGTTGGCGACGACCACGCAGTCGACCATGATTCCCGGCACCTTCACCTGCCGCGGATTAAGGCTGCCGCTTTCGACCACGCGCTCGACCTGGGCGATGACGATGCCGTCCGAATTGCGCACCGCCATGGCGATGGCAAGCGCCTCGAGGGTGAGTGCCTCGCGTTCCATCGTAAGATTGCCGTCCGCGTCGGCGCTGGTCGCACGGATGATCCCGATATTGATGGGAAACGTCTTGTAGAACAGGCACTCGGTGCCGCCGAGCGTCACCAGCTCGACCATGTCCTGCGTCGTGCGCGGGTTGAGCTTGCCCCCGCCATTGCGCGGGTCGACAAAGGTGCCGATCCCGACCTTGGTGACATGGCCGGGACGGTGGGCGGCGATGTCGCGAAAGAGATGGGTGATGACGCCCTGCGGCAGGTTGTAGGCTTCGATCCGGTTGGAGATGGCGAGCTGCTGCAGCTTGGGCACCAGGCCCCAGTGCCCGCCGATGACCCGCTTGACCAGGCCCTCGTGGGCGAGATGGTTGAGCCCGCGGTCCCTGCCGTCCCCCTGGCCGGCCGCATAGACGAGGGTGAGATTGCGCGGCTTGCCGGTCCCATGCGGGGGCTCTACCTCCGCCGAGAGGTACAGCTCTTCGAGCGCAATCGCGATCTCCTCGGCAAAGCCGATGCCGACGAATCCGCCGGTCGCGACCGTATCCCCATCGCGGATGAGCCGTACGGCCTCGGCTGCGGTGACGACCTTTCCTTTCTCCGAGTTCGTCAGATACGGCAATGCAGGATGTTGTGGCATCTCAGGCGCTCCTCTGCGCGTCTGATCGAAATAGAGCTGTAGCTTGTAGGGCGGGTTAGCCAAGACGAGCCGGCTCCCGCCGGCTCGGCTGGCGTAACCCGCCGTTCGGGCTTCCCAGCATTACGTGCGGGATGGCCGACTTTCGTTTCTATTGTGGTGGGTTATGCCGCACAACTCGGCTGCTTGCAGCCGAGTTGTGCGGCTAACCCACCCTACTACTACTACTATTCGATCTTGCAACCTGTCCTGATGGGGTGCAGTATTTGTTCCCGACGCAAGCGGGCTGCGGCATTGATTGTGCGCTCATGCGCCACACGATGCAACTGGAGGGGCGCATGACTGACCAACCAACACACACGTCGCACGTGAAGGTGGCAACAGCCAGCCTGATCGGCACCGCGATCGAGTGGTATGACTTCTTTTTATATGGCACGGCCGCGGCGCTGATTTTCAACAAGCTGTTTTTTCCCACCTTTGATCCGATGGTGGGTACGCTGCTTGCGTTCGCGACCTATGCGCTGGGTTTCGTGGCGCGGCCTTTGGGCGGTCTGGTCTTCGGTCATTACGGCGACAAGATCGGCCGCAAGACCATGCTGTATCTGACCTTGCTGATCATGGGCACAGCGACAGCGGTCATCGGCGCATTGCCTACATATGAAACTCTCGGCGTATGGGCGGCTATCCTGCTGATTGCCTGCCGGCTCATTCAAGGTTTCGGTCTTGGCGGCGAGTGGGGCGGTGCCGTGCTCATGGCGGTGGAGCATGCGCCTGAGAACCGCCGCGGGTTCTACGGCAGCTGGCCGCAACTCGGGGCGCCGCTGGGGCTGGTGCTAGGGACGCTGGTTTTCTCGATCTTTTCCTTGCTCATGAGCGACGCCCAATTCCTCGCGTGGGGTTGGCGCCTCCCATTCTTGTTCAGCATTGTCCTGGTCGTCGTCGGATTATGGATCCGGTTCACTATTGCGGAATCACCGGAATTCCAGAAGGTCAAGGAGGAAAAACAAGAAGTCAAAATGCCGATCCTCGACGCCATCCGTATGTATCCAAAGAACATACTGCTGGCGATGGGCGCGCGCTTTGCCGAGAACGGCTTCTTCTATATTTACGCGACTTTCACATTGGCCTACGCCACGCAAGCTCTCGGGATGAACCGGCAGGACATCCTGAATGGGGTGCTGATTGCTGCCGCGATCGAGACCTTCACGATACCTGCGTTCGGCGCACTTTCGGACCATGTGGGACGTCGGCCGGTGTATATTGGTGGCGCGATTTTCTCGGCATTGATGTCCTTCCCGCTGTTCATGCTTCTGGGGACAAAGTCCCCGCAGATGGCGTGGATCGCCATCGTTCTCGGTCTGGCGGTGGGCCATGCCGCGATGTACGGTCCGCAAGCCAGCTTCCTCTCCGAGCTGTTTGGCACCAAGGTACGCTACAGCGGCGTGTCGCTCGGATATAACCTGGCGTCCATTTTCGCCGGCGCGCTGTCGCCGCTGATCGCCACTTGGCTGATGACGGAATACAAGCCGGCGACATGGCCGATCTCGGTCTACATGCTCATTCTTGCCCTGATCACGCTGGTCTCGGTGTACTTTGCGGTGGAGACGCGCACAAAGAAGCCCGCGTTCGGCGCTCCGCAGCCAGGGGAGCTGCTGCAAACCGCGCACTGAGGTCGTAGGGTGGGTTAGTCCTACTGAGTTACGAAATTTCTGTCGATAGCTCCAAAGAATCAGATATTTATCGAGATTCACTCGCGAGCGGAGGGCTGCGATGAATCTCAAAGAAACGGAGGATAGTGCGTCTCGATTTGCGGCTTATGTCGAAGAACTGACGAGTGTGATCGGCCACGCTGACCGAGCGAGGCCACTGAATTACTGTGCCGGCCTTTTGGTCACAGAGGGCCGCAGAAGCGTGGAGCCGATCGCGGCGGTTACGGCACCGCACGAGGTTCCGAGTGCGGGTTTTCGACTGCGCCTATGGCGATTTGACCAGTCGTTTGCTCCAAGACGTCGCCGCTTGCGGCGGCTTGCTCGATGTCATCGACGTGCTCCCGATCCAGCTGCGCAATCTCCGAGAGAAGCTTCCGAAGAATGCACCGGCGAGACTGCTCGCGATGGACTCGACGGACCTGAGACTACCCGATTCCAGCTACGATCAGGCCCTGGTATTCTTTCTTTTGCATGAGCAGCCCGATCATTACCGCGAGCGAACCCTGCGCGAGCTCTTCCGCGTGGTCAAGCCCGGAGGCAAGATCGTCATCGTTGATTATGCGCTGCCGCGGGCGTGGAATCCGCTTCGCTATCTCTGGAGACCACTGCTCGCCCGGCTTGAGCCGTTTGCTCTGGACCTGTGGCGTGACGAAATTACGAAATGGCTGCCGCGCATGCCTGGCGTCCGCTTGCGCAAGACGACATTCTTCGGCGGGCTTTATCAGAAAGTGGTGATCACGCGCTGGTAGTGCGTTTCGAGGTTCGAGTTATATCGACCATCAATCAACCTCGTCCTGAGAAATAAACCTCATCGCTTGAAATATTTTTCGACCTTGACGATCGCCTTTACGCAGTCCTTCGATTCCTGCTCACGATAGTTTTCGTTCAGATAGAGGTTGAACGAGCGATCGCGAATGCTGCGTGCATTCGGCGTGTCGAAGCCATCGGCAAGGTAGGGCTGGATGTAGGGCCACTCGCAAACGACGTACTTGTAATGCGGGTTAAGATCGATCCCCTCCGCCCGCACCGCCTCGGCAAACTCGATCTTGCTGCACCTGATGGCATCGACGTCTACGATGACGGGGAAGTAGAACGGCGAGCTCGTCGGCATGAAACGATAGCCGCGACAGACATCGGACGCATCGTACAGTCGCGCCACGAAGTCGGAGACGAAGGCAAGCCGGCTCACGATGGTGGACGGCAGGCGCCTGAGGGATGCCAAGCCGATCGCGCATGAGATCTCGTCGGTGTGATGATTGAGCGCCGGGGCGAGATAAGTTGCGGGATTTCGATCGTCGAAGTCCTCCCGCCAACGCGGCTTGCCGCGGTCGGCGTGAACCAATGCGTTGCGGAAAACTTCGAGATTGCGCGAGTAGACGAGCCCGCCGGACGGGCCGGTCATATGGGCCTTGCGGTACATGGTCGAGAATGCGGCGATGTCGCCGAAAGTGCCGACCGGCTTGGCCTTTTGCTTGGCGAAATGGGACTGACTGCAGTCCTCAATGACCTTTATGCCGTGCGCGCGCGCAGTCTCGACGATCTTGTCGATCTCACAGGCATAGCCGGCTGCATGCACGATGATGGCTGCGGAGACGTTCTTCGTTATGCGCTGTGCGAACTGCTCAGGACCCACATTGTAGCTGTCGGGCTTGCTGTCCACGAGCCGCGGCTTGAGCCCGTTGAGCACAATGGCCGCCAGCGTGCCGGGATCCGTGATCGGCGAGACCAGAACTTCGCTGCCTTTGGGAAGATCGAGCGCCGCCACGGAAATATAGAGCGCCGAGGTTCCGGTCGCGACTGCATCTGCGTAGCCGCCGCCCATCATCTCGACGAACGCGTCGGTATAGACCTTCTCGAAAGTTCCTTGATAGCCCGGGTCGACCTTGCGCTCGGCGTAATGGTCGAGCACCTCGATGACCATTTTCCGCTCGTCCGCGCCGAGCGCGACACGCGGCGGCATCGGGATCTTGCGCACCGGCTCGCCGCCGTAAATGGCAAGCGAGGCCGTGTTGGGCGCGCGCGCAAGCGTCCCGACGGCTTCGCTCATGCCAGACCCACCCGCTGCGAGATCAGCGCCAAGTCGATGCCATGGGCGCTGAGCAGGTCGTCGTGGCTGCCGTAGTTATGGATGAATGCATCCTGCAGCGTGAAGGTGTCGAGCCGGCACGTCGCTCGCGTATCCCAGGCGATCTGCTTCGTGCGCGGGGCAAGGCCGCCTTGCGGCGCGTGCTCCTCGATCACCACGACGTGCTTGTGGCGCGCGAGCGCATCGGCGATGCCGTCCACATCGAGCGGCTTGAGCGTGTGGCAGGACGCGACGGAAACCGACTTGCCCGCTGCTTCGAAGCGCGCGGCAAGCTGCATCGCTTTGTGCATGATGACGCCATAGGAGAGGATGCACACGTTGCTCCCCCGCTTGATGTAGCGCAGCTTGCCGAACTTCCACGGATCGACCGCCTTGTCGGTATAGTTCGGCTCGCCCGCCTTGCCGATACGCAGGTAGACCGGACCGTTCTTCTGGGTGGCGCAATAGCTGGTCGCTTGCGTGCACTCCGCGGGGTCGCACGGCGCGATGATCTGCATGTTGGGAATTGCCCCGGCGATGGCGATGTCTTCCTGCGTGTGGTGGGTTCCGCCCAGGGTCGAGTAGATGATGCCGGCGCCCATGCCGACCACAGTCACCGGCAGGTTCTGATAACACAGGTCGTCGCGCACCATCTCAAAAGGACGATAGAGCGAGAAGGTGGCAATCGTATAGGCGAATGGCTGGCAGCCCTTCAGCGCAAGCCCCGCGCAGATACCGATCATGCTCTGCTCGGCCACGCCCACGTTGATGAAGCGTTCCGGGTATTGCTTGCTGAATTTCTCCATGCTGCCGACCGGCGAGATGTCGGCTACCACGATGTAGACGTCGGGGTTGGTGCTGGCTGCCCGGTAAAGCGCCTCGGAGAAAGTGTTTCTCATACCGCCATGCGCTCCAACTCCAGCATGGCCTGCTGATATTCCTGCTTGTTGGGGGAACGGTAGTGCCAGATCGGCACGTTCTCCATGTAGCTCACGCCTTTGCCCTTGGTGGTCTTGGCGCAGAGCATGAATGGCTTGCGGCCGGAACGCGAGGTGATCGCGGCAAAAATGGCCGCCGAGTTGTGACCGTTGGTTTCGGCCGTTTCCCACCCGAACGCCGAGAACTTCTCCGCCAGCGGATAGAACGACGGATGCGTTTCCGAGGTACGCCCGAGGCTCTGAAAATCGTTGTTGTCCACCGCGGCGACAATATTGGAGCAGCCGAGCGAGGACGCCATCATCACGGCCTCCCAGGTCGAGCCTTCCTGCACCTCCCCGTCACTGAGCACGACATAGATGATGCCGTCGGTTTTGCGGCCGCGCTCCGCCAACGCCATCCCCACCGCCATCGAGAGGCCATGGCCCAGCGAGCCGGTCGAAGCTTCGATGCCGGGATTGCCATAATCAGGATGAACGCCGAGGCGGCCGTCGGGCTTGCAGTACCTATCAAGATCCTGGCGCTCGAGCACGCCGTGCTCCTCGAGGATCACATACTGGATCATGCAGCCATGACCCTTGGACATGAGAAAAGTGTCCGGCGAGGTGCCATCCAGGCTGCGGCGCATCAGCCCGTGATACATGCAATCCACGACCTCGGTGCACGAATAGGCTGAGCCGATGTGCAGAGCGCCCACCTGCTGCGATATGTCCAGGATACGGCGGCGATAGCGTAGACAGCGCGCATTCGCTGCTTTCACATCGAACGAATTGAGTCGCACCATCTTGTTCATGGCCTGCTTACCCCTGCATCCACTGTATCAGCGCGATCGCTGTCCCCTGAACACCCCAGAACAGACAATGAACCGGCGCCGTCCTGCATCGGGCCGCGCTGCACGGTGTGTACGGGCTCATTCGATGATGGTCCAGTAGTAATCGCCGGTGTAGCCCGCTTCCTGGAACAAAGCCTCCCAGTCCTGCGGATAGCCGTGAAACTTGGCCGTGAGCACCCATTCCTCGAACAGCGCTTTCTGCTCGGAGGTGCGATAGGAATCGACTTGTACGAACCCACGTCCCGGCGCGAGGCGCTCGATCTCGTGCAATGCAGTCATGCAGTCGCCGCGCTCGAGATTGTGCACGGTATTGAGAGATATCACCGCCTTGAAGCTGTTGTCCGGAAACGGCAGCTTGACGGCATTGCCGAGATG
Organism: uncultured Alphaproteobacteria bacterium; assembly: GCA_963841705.1. GTDB lineage: Bacteria > Pseudomonadota > Alphaproteobacteria > Rhizobiales > Xanthobacteraceae > VAZQ01. The sequence goes on along the minus strand of CAWJDY010000002.1, from coordinate 23,421 downwards.
AAGCCGGCCGATCACTTCCGGCTCGCAATGCATGAGTGCATATTCGGAAATGTCGAGACCGAAGGCTTCGAGGCCGGGACATACCTTGATCAGATCCTTCACTAAGAATCCTTTGCCACAACCGACATCGAGAACGCGGTCGCCGCGCTTGAGCTCGAAGTGCTTGACCATGTCCTCGGCGACCGGCACCCAGCGCCCGTCATAACGATAGCCGCCGTAGCCGTATTTACGCGGCCCATCGAAATAGAGCTCGCCGTATTGCCGCGAGATCGCGATGATCTCGTCGGTCTTTGCCTCAGCGCGAGCATTGACGTTGCGCTTTCCGTGCGGAAGCTTGGAAAGCAGATTGATCTCCTGGCGCATGTCTCACGCACTCTCTTGGGCGACGCGAGCAAGGCCTTCGGATAACGGGACGTAGTGGAATTCCGGGAACGCCTTGATGCAGTCGGTAATGTCGAAATGGCGGTGGGTAATCGGGCCTTGCCGCGGAGTGCCGCGGATCTCAACTGGTCGCGGACCGAGCGCGACCACCATTTCCGCGACGCGCCGGAACGAGACCGAGTTGCCGCTCGCAATGTTGAGCACACCCTGACTGCGGCGGTGCAGCACTGCGCTGACCAGCGCGGCCACATCGTCGATAAGCACGTGATCACGCATCTCCTCCCCTTCTCCGAACAACGTGATCGCCTCGCCCTTGGCGGCAAGCCGGCGGAAGCGGTTCGGGCCATAACCGTTGTGAGGATCCCTCGCGCCATAGATCAGAGTAGGGCGGACAATTATGAGCGGCAGCTTCAACGCTGCTCGCAGCATGACCTCGCGCGCGAGATGCATCACGCCATGCAGGCTCGATGGCTGCTGGCACGACCGCTCGGTCACGGGATTGGCATCGTCGGCATAGACCGCATCGGAGCTGATGTACACAAGTTGCGCCGCCTGCTGAGCCGCAACCGCGGCGCATACCGTTTCCGCCATGCGCAGATTGTCGATGAGCATGGAGTTGGTGCGCGTGGGAGCAAGCGCAGAAACAAACACTACGGCATCGCCTGGTCGCAGCATGCGCTGCAGCTTCGCAGCCGCCTCGGGCTCGAGCAAATCGACGTCCTTGCGGGTGAGCGCAAGGTGCGGGACTTTTTCCGCGGCAAGGCGCGTGCAGATGGCGTTGCCGACAAAGCCACCAGCACCCACGACCACGACCCCGCGGAGCGGCTCGGTCCCGGTCGCCGTGTGTTCAAGCATGGGCGAACTCCTTGGCGCGCTGTGGGGGCGCACCGAGGGTGAAATAGTCGAGGCCGGCTGCAGCGACGGCATGCGCATCGAGTACACGATAGGGATCGAGCACGGTGCGTCCCGCCATCGCCCGCGCGATGTCGGCCGGCTTGAGATCGCGGAACGCGGGCCATGGCGTCATGACGGCCAGCGCATCGGCACCCTTGACCGCCGCAAGCGCGCCCGATGCCCCTTCCGCGCGCGGGTGGGTGGCAGCCGAGGCCGGAACGACAGGGTCGTAGAGCTTGAGCCGGCAAGGCGTGAGCGCCGAGATTAGCGCAAGCGAAGGCGAATTCTTGGTCGAGTGGGTGTTTTCTTTGTAGGCAAGGCCCAGAATTCCGATGAGCGGGTCGCCTTTGCGCGAGAGCACCTCGGTATGGAGCACCCGGAGCGCCCAATCGCGACGGTGCTGGCTGTTGGCAATGCAGGCTGCAATGATGCTGGCCTCAGAGCCGGTGGCCGCGGCGAGGCGCGTGATGGTGGCTAGATCGCGCTCGAGATTGCCGCCGGCGAGCCCCAGGCCGGGCGCCAGATAGGCGTTTCGGCCGATACGGGCGTCGAGCTTGAGCGCCGGCATGATCTCACTCCAGTCGGCGCCGATGCGCTCCGAGAGGCCTGCCAGCATATTGGCAACGGTTACCGAGGCCACGAGGCAGCAGTTGATCGCGATCTTTGCGAGCTCCGCGCTCTCGTAGCGCATGGGCAGAATCGGACAGCCGAACGCGCCGAGGAGCGTTGCGAGCGGCTTCGGCAGGCCCTTGGCTGGATCCGCGCAGCCGACCATGTAGCGCTCCGGGCGGGTCGCCCGCTCGACCGCACGTCCAAACACCAGGGTTTCGACCTGATAGAACAGACGTTCCGGAGGAAGCGGCAGGCGCCGGGTGAAGCCCGGCGGCACCTGGCACAAGACGACCAACAGCGCGTGCGGCGCAAGCGCGGCGATCACGTCGGTGATCAATGCCAAAATCCCTGAGAGGTCGCTCTCGCCGCCCGCATCGGTTGGAACGTCAGTCGAGATGTAGACGAGATCGCAGGGGGAAAGATCGCCTGGTCGGCTGGTGAAGGTGATGCGACCGGCAACCGCGCGCAGGAGCTCATCCAGATCCGGCTCCACGACCGGCAGCCGGCCGGCTGCGATATCCTGCACGCGAGCGGTGTCGGCATCATAGCCGATAACCCGAAACCCTTTCGAGGCGACCGCTATCGCCGATACCAGTCCGAGGTGGGTCAATCCGGCAAAGCCGACCACCGGCGCGCTCATCGCTGCGCCTCCGCTACAGCGGCCTGCCCGAGCTGCCGCAAGACTCTATTGAGCCGGATATCGTCCGAGAGATCGGTGCGGTGGCCGCCCGTGCACAGCGATCTGAAATACGCATATTCCAGCTCCCAGGTCGGGTCGTCCTGGACGAGCGTGATCGTCTCCTCGGGGGGGCGCCCGCTCGGGAGCACACGGCCGCGCAACGTGAACGACGTAGGTCCCCATTTGCACAGCGAGCGAATGTGCACGGAGCCATTTTCGGCAAACAGGTCACAGGTGAAATGGTTGCGCCAGTTCAGCAGGGTCATCTCCAGCTCGAGCTGCGGGATCGTGCTGCCGCACGCGAGCACCACATGATCGGGCGCGCGATTCTCGAAGCAGCGGCTGGATACGACGCGAAGATTCTCGCCGACGTCGCCAAACCAGAACTGGACCGTATCGAGGAGATGCGAGCCGAGGTCGGGGAGCACGCCTGCGCCCTGATCGCGCCATTGCGATTCCCGCACGAGCCGGGCCGTGCCGTTACCGTAGAACATGCGGCAATGATAGAGCGCGCCCAACTTTCCCGAGGAGACCGCCTCGCGCATGCGAACGAAGTGCGGCTCGAAGCGGTGATTGTAGGCGACATAACATACGACACTCTTGCTTCGGGCAATGGCTTCGAGCCGGGCGATGGAGTCCTCATCGCCCGCCCACAACGGCTTCTCCACGAGCACATGCTTGCCGTTGCCAAGGACATATTCCAGCACTTTGATCTTCGGCTCGTCGGGAATGCAGGCGAGCACCGCATCATAGCTTAAGAGCGGAACCTGTTCGATCGCGCGATACTCGGCTTGCGGGTTGACCGGATCGACGGCGGCCACGAAATCGGCGCCGGCAACGCGACGCCGCTTATGCCCCTGGACGCCGAGGCCCGCGACGACCACCCGCATCAGGGGAGGGCCCGGTCCGCTATTCGAAACGAGCCCGCTTCTCGACCGTGTCGATGCGGCCGCACAACTCCGATCGCCCGATCGGTATGTTGCCGTCGCATTCGCACTCGAGCGCGGCCGCCATGGAGCCCAGGATCGAGGCCGCCACCTCGGACTCGTCCGTCATCAGAGCGAGCGTGGCGTAGGCTAGAAGAGCATCGCCAGCTCCGACTGCGTCAACCACACGCTGCGCGAAGCTGTCGACGACGAAGAAGGAGCGGAGATCATTCTCCTTTCCGCGGCGGCAGGTGAGGACGCCACGGTCGCCGAGCTTGAGAATGACCGTCTTGCATTCGGCTTCCTCATGCAGCTTCGCGGCGAGCGGCCGCACGCCCGTGTCCTGGTCGGCGAGCGAGAACCGTGCTTCCCGCTCGTTCGGCGTAATCAGGTCGAAGCCCTTGAATTCGAGGATATTGCCCCAACGGCTCGCGACCTGACTGTCGGCAACGCGGAAGACATCCGCGGGGACCGCGCCGGTCATCATCGGAATGGTGCGCCGGTTGAAGATGCCATGACGAAAATCACTGAACACAACCGCTTCTGTTTGCACCTGGGCAATCTGCCGGGAGAATTGCTCGGTCTGCTTGTCGGTGATGCTGCGGTTGTCGAGGGTGTCCACCTTTAAGAGCCGGTAGTCGCCGCAGACGTAGGCATTCTTGTGGGTCGTGGGACGTGCCTTGTCGATGATGGGAAGACATTTGACCCCGGAATCCGCAAGCCCTTCGAGCACGAAGTCCTTCAAGTCATCGTCGCCCAGCACGGTCGAAAACGTAACCTCGGCGCCGGCAGCGCGCAGATGCTTTGCGACTATGGCCGCGCCGCCGATGAAGTCGACCCGATTGTCGAAGCGAACGCTGGGCGTCGGCGTCTTGGTCATGCCGCCGATCATGGTCGTATAGGTGAGGCTGTCGACGATCGTATCGCCGACCACATGCACCCGCTTGCCCTCGCAACTTTCCATGATCCGACGCAAGCGGTCGAAGTCGAGCCCGTCGGCCTCCATCAGAAGCAGAAGCTTTTCGAGTGCGATGTTGGGCGGCTCGGTCTCGATCAGGTGCGATGAGGAGTAGACGATGTCGCCAGGCGTAAACAGAATTTCGCCGCCATAGGCCTGCAGGACCTCGAGCTCCTGCTGGGTCTTGGGATTGATGCCGTTCTCGGCATACTCGTAACCCTTGGCAAAAAAATCGGGCTGGATGCGTGCAATGTTGTCGATCGGCGTGGGATTGAGGTCGATGAGCACGAAATCGACCATCTCGAGCGCCGCAAGATTGAGCGCGCGCAGCTCCTGGGGCACGAAGGGGCGGTATTGCGCCTTGGTGATGTGCGCATCGGCGGTAAGGCTCGCGACCAGGAGATCGGCCTTCTCCTTGGCGTAGAGCAGATGGCGGATGTGGCCAGGGTGCACGAGGTCGAAGACGCCGTGACACATGATGACCTTCTTGGCGCGCGGGCGCGGCCCGATCGCGGCACAGAGCTCGTCAACGGTCTTGACCTTGCGCCGATAGTCGCCAGCAACCGTCTGCAGCATCTCTCTACTCCGTGCTCAAGGCCTCGAACCAGGTTTTCGTCGCCTGCTTGATCGATTCCGGATCCCACAGCGGCGCGTCGCGCCAGTTGTGGATTTCGGCCATCATCGCCGCCACGCCCTTGTCGAACGGCACGCGCGGCTTCCAGTCGAGATCGCGCATGATTTTGCTGATGTCCGCCCAGGTGACATCGGGCTCCCCCGGCCGTTTCGGTATATACACTACCGGCCCGCCGATCAATTCAACCAGCCTGTGGATAGGTTGCGGATCGCCCGCGCCCAGGTTCCAGATCTCGCCGGATATCTGCGTTTCGGCCGCGAGGCGAAAGGCTTCCGCGACATCGGTTGCGTAGATGAAATCTCGCCGCTGCGTGCCGTCGCCGACGACGGTGAACGGCTTGCCGGCTAGCTTCTGCTTGAAGAACACCCCGAACACCGCCCCATACGCGCCCGTGGTGCGCACGCGCGTGCCGTAGGCGTTGAAGATGCGCACCGAATTGACGGGAAGCCGATAGACGCGGTGCCAGTGGAACGCCGCCTGCTCGCCCAGGTATTTCGACAAGGCATAGGGGTACTGCGGGGCAATCGGATGATCCTCGCGGGTGGGCGTTGCCGCAAGCCCGTAGCACGAGGACGAGGCGGCGTAGACAAATTTGGCGACCCGCGCATGGCGGGCAGCTTCGAGCACGCGCACGGTGCCCTGGATGTTGGTGTCCATGTATTGCGTCGGCCGCTCGATGGAGGGCACGATGTCGCCGATCCCGGCGAAATGCAGCACGTAATTGGCGCCGCGAAAGAGGCCTGCCTCGGGAGCAAGATCGCGGATATCGGCTTCCTCGAACGACAGATCCGGATTGGAGGCATGGTGAGCGAGATTGGCCATGCGGCCGCCGCTGAGATTGTCGACCACGCGGACGCGATAGCCGTGGCCGATGAGAGCGTCGACCATATGGCTGCCGATGAAGCCGGCGCCGCCGGTGACGACGGCGATGGGGTGGGCGATCGGACGGGCGGCGTTCATTTCGCGCCGAGCTTCTTCATGGTGCGCACGTTGTAGTACCAGTCGTTGTCGAAGCTGTCCGGCATCAGATAGTTGCGAAAGGCGCGGGTGAGGTCGCGCACCGCATCCTCGATCGAGCGCTTGGGTGCAAAACCGAGCACGCGTTTCACCTTGTCGGAATTGACGTGATAGGAACGCATGTCGTTTGTCGGCGTGGTGACGATCCTGATCTCGCCCATCTGCGGCATCTCCTCCTCGACCACTCGCTTCACCAGATTGGCGATCTCGGCGATGGAGTGGTTCTGGAAGCCGATGTTGAAGGTCTCGCCGTGGATCTTTTCGGCGGGCGCGGTGAGCATGAGATGATAGGCGTCCACCATGTCCTCGATGTGCAGATTCGGGCGCATTTGGTTGCCGCCGAATACGGTGATCGTGCCTTTGTTCACCGCGTGATTGGTGAGGATGTTGACGGAGAGGTCGAGACGGGTGCGCGGGCTGTAGCCACAGATGGTGGCGGGTCGCATGACGACGCAGATGAAATCGTCGGCCTTGTGCCGCCACAGGATCGGCTCGCACATGCCCTTGAACTTGTTGTAGAGCGTAAGCGGGAGGAGCGGATGATCTTCGGTGACGTTGGGCTGCTCGGACACGCCGTAGACCGAGCTCGACGAGCAGTATACGAAGCGCCCGACGCCCGCCTGCTTCGCGGCGATCACCATGGGCTCGAACGCATCGTAGTTGATGGTTTCCGAGAGCTTCTCGTCGAGCTCGAAGCTTGCGTCGTTGGAGATGCAGGCGAGATGCAGCACGGCCTCCTGGCCTTCGAGCGCTTCGGCCAGCTTCTTGGTGTCGCGGATGTCGCCCCTGATCACGCGCAAATTCGGATGGTTCGGCAGCCGGCAGCCGAAGAACAGCTGGTCGTAGACGGTGACGTTGTAGCCTTCGGACAGCAAACGCGGGGTCAGCACATGCCCGACGTAGCCCGCCCCTCCCGTGATCAGCACGTTCTGCATTGGCGATCTGCACCTCTTCTCGTTTGCGGCGGTAGCGTCCCCGAGGGGGCTCGCTGGCAGTCGCTACGGCAATGATGCCGCCAAGCCGGCGGCCACACTCTAGCCGCGCGTTTGCTTCTGGCCGCGCGATTCCTAGCCTGACCGCCGTATTGCGGCCGCCGCAATTCTCACGGGATGTAGCCCCCTCCCCCTACCAGCGCCCCGCCGAGCGCATTTTCTTGGCCCGGTGGGAGCGGCCCGTCAAGCCATAGTCGAGAGCGGCGTGACCTTTGCAGGTGGGTTGGGGTCCGAACTCTCGGCGGATTTGCCCGATTTCGGCCTCAGAAGCGATTTTTGGCTTCTTTTTGACGACGAAATGCAGGACGGCACTGGTCCAGTTGGGGTTAAATCTGCTCGGGTTCTGACGTGCCGCATACCAGTTGGCAACCCAGGCAAACGGGGCAAGCGCGAGCAGCGTGACCGCGGCCATGATTGCGCGCACGCTGGGGCGATGAGCGGACAATCTTGATCCCTTCATGTACGCTCGTCGTATCAGAGCCGTTGTCGCATTCCCGTGGAAGCGAACACTTGAGACGTCGAGTGCTGGGAAAAGCTCTTCATAGGCCTCGAACGGGTTGATGCGCAGTGGATTTCGGCTAAGCGTGTGCATATAAATCAGAATTTCCGCCTGAGCGCCCACCATTTGCCTGATGCGCGAATAAAGCATGGGCAGGATTGAGAGTTCGCTCAAGCTCAGCTCACAGAGGCACGCCTCGTAGGGCAGGTCCTCATGGCCAGGAGAATTCGAGCTTATCAGGAGGGATTGCGGCGATTGCGGGCGCCCGGGCATCAGCCTGCGAAAAAACGAGTCTTTGGAGCTCAGCCAGAGAATCCGGTTCCGCCCCGAACGGCGCCACGTCTGAGAGCTGCGCGGTGACATCGGCGGTATCGAGCCACAACGGATGGGTGCGTCGGACCAACGGCACGACCCCGAACATTTTCTCCTGCAACGCGGTTATGAAATTAGAACGGCCCGGTAGTTCCTTGTCGGAGCCCCTGCGGCAGTATGACTGCTCTCGCTCGCCCGTCGTCAATTCTTCTGATCGTATCTGCAAACCAGGCACCGAGCTTGCGGTGGCTGCGATGCGATTGCGGCTGCGGCGAGAGCCGCCGCACGATCTCGGCTCATGTAATGGCGCGATTCCTGGACCACGGAATCGATATCGGGCGGCAGATCGCCCGCGTGCAAGATCAAGACCTGTTGCCCGCACTCGCGCTGCTCCTTGGTGGTCCAGTCGTTGAGAAATTTCACAATCTCGTCGACGGTGATCCAACCGGGGCGCACCAATTCTTCGCCCGTGAGCCTGCTCTGTGGCTCGAGCATGAAGAAATCATCGGAGTCGCGGATGAAATAGCGTGGAAGGTTTGGCGCCGCATCGGGGATATACCCGAAGTCCCAGACCAGGGTCGGCTCGTTGAGCACCCGTTCCGGCTTGATGGCAACGAGCGCCACCGGCCACTGATAGCCGATCAAGGTCTCCTCATCGACGTACCAATAGAACTGATCCATGCACCATTGGTGATAGAGCTGCTGGTTGACGGTGCGCGCCTTCACGGTGAGGTGCTTGTGGTCGAGCGCGAGCTTGACCATCTCGCGCGGCGGCACCGCAAGCACGGCGTTCGCCGGGTCGACGCGGGCCTCGAGCGCGGGCCAGACCTCCTCGAGCACGACCCGGAAGCTCGGCGAATGGATCACGCGATGGCCGGCACGCATGAGCTCGCCAAGCGTGGCGATAAGATCCATCCGCGAGAATGAAGTCGGCATTGAGAAACAACAGGAAGGTTTCCGTCACCTTCTCGCCGAGGTCGAGAAACCCGCGGTAAAGCGCCCTGGTCAGCACCACCCCATAATCGCCGGGAAGGTTGGACATCAGATCGTCGATCTGAGTGAGCGTGACCGGGCACAGCACAGCAAGCTTTTGATACGAGCGCGAGGCGCGAATGCCGTCGAACAGCTTCGCTTCGGTGACGATGACAACCTCGACGTTGAACATGGCGCACAAGGCCGGCAGGTTGCCCGAAGCAAGCAGCGCCGGCAGCGTCATGGACGTGAGCTTGTCGGCGTATACTTTCCCCCACAATGGGAATGATCAACCGCGCGTTCTGTTGCATACCTGTTCAGCACTCGCCTGAAAATTTGTGGCCGCGCAGGAAGGGAACGCACCCCTTCAATCTCTGCGCGCGTCATAGAATGTAAGCGCCGCCCGCTCCACCCTATGTCACCTGCATGAGCATGCATTGGCCTATATCATCGCACTGCGCATTGTCCAGCGAACATTCTTTCCGCGCACAACCCGATACAGATCGCATGGTGGATGTTCCCGCCTGTCGCCTGTATGCTTGCGACGAGCTATCCAGCATGAACTGAAAGGCAATTGAAATGGGCCTTGGTCCGCCGATCCTCGCGCTTTACCGACAGCTCAAGCTACTCGGCGCGTTTGACGGTATCGACAGCGTGGTCGAGCTCGGCTCCCAAGGCGTGTGGTGTCCCGACCCGCGCCTGCTCACAGGGCTGTTCGAAGCGTTCGGACGGCCGGTGCCGCGCATCTCCGAGCTCGACATCTACATCAACAAAACTGGAATCTGGGCGCGCCTCCTCGCGCCATCTGCATGAGCATCTCGGCTTCAAATACGACTGCGTGGACATCGACGGCAACTTCGGGTCTTTGACGCTCGATCTCAATTTCGACCAGGTGCCGGCCCAGCTTGCGCGGCAAGTACGGACTCACCACAAATCATGGGACCAGCGAGCACATCCTTGACCAGCGCAATACCTTCAAGGCGATTCACGATTTACCGCGCCGGGCGGCTTGATGCTGCACGCGCTGCCGTTCACGGTGCATCTGGAGCACGGGTTCTTCAATTATCAGCCGAACCTGTTCGACGCGCTGGCGCGCTACAATTCTTATGAACGCTCGGAACCTGGGTGGGACCGGACTGGTCGCTGTCCAGCCTCATTCCCTGGGAGCCGCGGCTCTTGGAATTTCTGACCCTCAACGCGAAGACCACGCATCTCCTGGTCGTTGTGCAGCGCAAGCTGCACGACACGGAATTCCGCGTCCCCATTCAAGGCGTGTATGAGCCGATGCTCCCGGAAAGCGCTCGGGATCGCTACCAACTTGTCGTCGACGGGGAATATTACAGCGGCCGGCGCGCAGAGCAGGTGCTGACGGAAAAAAGGGACACCAACTTGCTGCAGATTCCGGCTGTTGACATTGCCCGGCACCTCGGGCGGCGCATCGTGCGTGGGGTAAAGCGGAAGGTGAGGCCGCTTTCCTGATTGCAGATTGCCCCTTCACTGCATCATTGGCCGACGTTCCCTTCGTCACTTGTCGCTCTGGACCTGAGACGCCGGAGAGGGAGCTTCGCTGCGCATGTGGGGAGCGGCAGACGCGGGCTTCTGAAAATCGGCAAAGAGCGGCGCGATCTCGGCCATGAACGGGCGCCAGCGCTCCACCAGGACGTGGATCTCGGAGAGGAGTTTCTGCTTTTTCTCCGCTGGCAAATCCCCGTCGGGCTCGGCGGCACGTTCGAGCTCGCCTTCCGCCTTTTCCCAAAACTGCTCGCCGCCGATCTTCGTATTTTGCCGCACAATAGCTGCGTACTGCTGCACCTTCTCCTGCGTATCGCGAATGGTGCGGTCCACGCGCGAAGCTACCCACACTGTCGATCCCGCCGGCGTGCCTACGATCAATCCGATGACGATCAGGGCCTTGAGCGCAAACTGCCCGAGGCCAGCCGCTGAGACGCGCTCGACCGTGTAGTGCTGGACCTCAAGATCGTCCGGCACGCCGAACTCGGCGAGATCGGCTTTGAGCGCGACGCGTTTTTCCTCCAAGGGCGAATGCGATCGGTGCGTGCGCCTAGGCTAATTCGTCGATACCGGCGCTTGACCTGCGCGGACGTATAGCAGCTTTGCCCATCGCAGCGGCGCAGTTATTCGCCAGCTGGTTGATTGCTCATAGTCACGGAGCTGCTTTCTATATGGGTTGGTCACACATTTTGGATCGGCAAGCAATCGCACGGCTCGGTCGACATCCAAGTGCGCCCCGAGGCGGTCGGCGAACCGCTCGGTTGTATCGAGTGCAATATCGTTCAATGCATGCAATTCGCAGATTATGATCAACTTGATCAATTGGCTAACGCTCAAGGCTTCACACGGCGCCTCATAGTTTTCTTGATGGTCGACCTCATCGACAACATCTCGCGCAAATAAGACATTCATCGTTGCTGGCCTGCCTACAGCGTCCTGCTCCAGAACATGACCAAAACCTATATGGCTGAGCGCACGTTGGAAGCTCGCACGCGGAATTCTATTGAATGCAAGGTCAAAAACCACAAGGTGATTTTCCAAGGCAATTTCTGCTAGTGTTCCGAAATGCGTCTTCGGATAAGAGGGACTGAGCCTGAAGTTCGTCTCGGTTTGCAGTGCAAGAATGCCGGCGCGCAAGAGCTCACGTGCGCCAAGCAGTACCTCTTTTTCAAATCCTTCGGTGTCAATTTTGATATAGTCAGTTTGAGGGATTGTGCTCTCGGCTAACAAGCTGTCTAGTCGGCGGATCGGAACCGTCCGGCGCTGCCCCATTTCATCGACTGCAGGCTGGTACATCGAGCTAGCTGTCGGATTGACCGGATTAAAGTAGAAAGTCTGCTCCCCGTCGGCGTTGCCGAGGGCGATGCAGTGATAATGTCGATTGGAGCGGCCTTCGTTCTTTGCAGCCAGCTCTTTTATCGTCTCCTCAATGGGATCAAAGCCATGGACGGTGAGGTAATCGCCCAGCTTGTGCCAACGAATGTCTTCCCCACCCTGTACGCCGACGTCGACCAGCACGAAGGGTTCGGTGAGGAGTCCTGCCTTCACAACCCATTTGGTAAATTCGGCATTGTGATTGATTCCCAGTTCCATTTGGCCTCACTTATCGCGTTGTGAGCCTACGGAATTGGCGGGTTTTTGAAAAGTCGGCGAATAAGGTACGATCTCGACGCAGCGGGCTGGTAAACGGGGATGCCTCTTTCCTGCGTCAAGCAGCGTCGTCTTGGTGACGATGACCATTTCGAGATCGAAAATGGTACAGAGCACTGGCAGGTTGCCTGGCGCCAACAGCCCCGCCAGTGTCATTGATGTCAGCTCTTGGGCATAAACAGTGCCCCAGGGCGGGATGATCACGCTCGCGGCTTTAACTGTCTTGTGAGCAGCCGACACCCCCTCTCCTACCGCGCGATAGTGGCAAGACTGATCCCGCCGACGATCATAACAAACCCGACCATCTGCAGCGCGTTGATCCGCTCGCCGAGGAGGAGATGCGCAAGGAGCGGCACGAAGACGAATGTCAGCGCCATGAACGGATAGAGGACCGTTAGCTCGGCGTTGCGAAGGGCAAGCATCCAGACGGCCGCCGCAGCGACCGCCGCGACGAACCCACTGATCACCCAGGGGTCAAAAAACATCGAGACGAGGAAGGCGCCGTTACCCTCGGTCGCAACAATCGGCACGTGGACAAGAATGCGCGCCTTGATCATGACGTGCCCGTAGACCGTGAGCGCCAACGCAGCGAGCACGTAGAACAAACTCAAATCCATCGCTTTGGACCTCATCCGCAGGCGTTGCTTGTACGCGATCTTGTGCGTTCGCCCAAGGCAGCAGAGGGGCCCCTCAGCCCGATCCTCTCGCCGCGGAAGAGCGGGAGAAAGGCACCAGCGGTGCACTGCTTCGCATGGAGGCCGCACGCTGCACCGCACGTGGACGCGGCTCAGCCTGGCTTTTCGGCGAGGCCGACGACCTGAAGGCCGGCGCGGGCGAGGCCGGGAAGGCGCAGGACCACGTCATCAAGCCGGACGGCGGCGCGCGTGATCGCGCAAATGCCCGGCACGAACCGAAACAGCCGATTGAGCACGAGGACGTCACTGTTCATGAAAAAGCAGAAGCCGAGGAAGCCGAGGGTGCGGTATTGCACCGAACGTAGACCCGCGCGCTCGAGGACCGGCACTGTTTCCTCATAGAGGAGCGGACGTTCCGTCGCAGGATCAAGAAGCGGCGAGAGCCGGTAAATGACAGCGCGCAGCGCGCGCCACAGGGCAAAATCGCTCACAGGCTCGCGGTAGAGGAAGCGTCCGCCGGGTTTGAGGATCCGGGCAATTTCCGCAAACAACCGGGCGCGGTCGGGGACATGGTGCACGCCGCCCAACATGACCACGGTGTCGATGCATGCGGGGCCGAGCGGAAGCCGCGTCGCATCCCCCTGCATGAACACCACATTGGAGTAGGTGTGCACTGCACGCGTTGCGATGAGCATCTGCTCGGAAATATCCACCCCGACATATCGGGAAATCCTCGAGCCCAACAGCGCCAAACCTTCGCCGCGGCCGCAACAGAGCTCGGCAACGGTCCCGAGCTCGCGCTGCCCGATCGCGTCGAGCACGGCGCGATCGAGATAGGCGAGATATTCCTTCGTGTGCGGGTATTCGAGATTGGCGATATAGGCGCTTGCAATCTTGTCGTAATGGCGCTGCTGCGCTTGTGCTTCCGGCGAGAGGTGTTCCTCTGCGAACAGCGGGATGCCTACGTCGTTGCAGCGATAGCGGCGGGCGCGATCAAGAGTGAAGAGCGTCCCATCTTCGATCCGCAGCGCTGCACCGGAGAGCGGACACCGCAGGATGTCGAGAAACGCCACGATCGAATCGGACGCGACCTTGTCGCGCAACGCGCCACCTGCACGCATTACGCCGATCTTGTAGGTTTTGTCCCGATGGCGGACCAGGACATTTCGTTCACCCAAGCCAGGCGTACGTCGGCGAGGCCCTGGTCGAGCAGCATGCGTTCGACGGTTGCGCGCGGCCAATAATGCGCGATCTTTGGGAGCATCTGATCGAACACGATCGAGCGCATGTGGCGGAAAGTAAAATCGCGCAGCATGCGCAGATATGCGATCCGGCCAAACCCGACGCGCAGCAACAGCCAGAGCAGCGCGGTCGGATAGAGCGACAAATGATGCACAATATGCACGGGAAGCCGCGAGAACAGCGCTTTGCGCAGCGGATCGGCAAAGCGCACGATCCACTCGTTGTTTTCGAGCCCGTAGACCCAGATGAGCACGCGCCCGCCAGGCTTGGCGGCCGCCACCATGGAGGCGAGCGCGCGTTCCGGGTGCTGCAAATGGTGGATCACACCGATGGAATAGACGATGTCGAATGCGTCCTTGCGCGCGATCTCATAGGCGCTCTGCTTCTCGACGCGCACGTGGGGAACCGCCGCGAGCGTTTCGCGCGCAGCCGCGAGCGAGCGATCATCGACATCGATGGCGAGGCCTCCAGCCGCCCCATAGGTCATCGGCCAGTACGAGTTGCGCCCCATGCCGCAGCCGACATCGAGGAAGGTCACCCCGCGCCAGTCCGCCGGGGTTAGATGTGCGGTCCAGCGGCGGAACTGCTCCTCGTATTCCGGCCTTAGCTCGCAATACGTGTCCCATTCGTAGCCAAAACGGTCCGGTGACCCCGCCGCAAGCAGCTCGCCTCCGCTGTCTGTCCGAACGTGCGTCATCGGGAGACGGCCTTCATGGCAATCGGCAGGGCAATGACCCCGAGTCCCACGGGGCCCCAGAGAAACGTGAGGCGGGTCACGATCACAGCCGCGACCGCGGCATCGATCGGCACCTCTGAGGCTCGTAGCAAGCCCAGCAGCACGGCTTCCGTGCCGCCGCCCCCGCCGGGTAGCATCGTCGCCCCGCCCGCGAGCGCGCCGGCGGCATAGATCGCGGTGGCGTGCAGGAACGGCAAATGGGCTCCCATTTGCGCCAGCACCAAGGTTAGGAGAAGGGGCGCGGCTAGCCAACCGATCGTACCGATGACAAGCCCCGGCAGGAACACGCGCGGCTGCGACAACTCCGACGTGTTACGGACCGCGCGTCGCAACCAAAGAACGAGATTTCGGCCGTGGCCGATTACGGCGTAGGCACCCGTCAGGGCGCTTAAGACCGGCCGAGGCCTCATCAAGGCCACGAGGACGAATGCGACAACTACGATGCCGCTCAGCGCCACTGGCGTGCCCTGGGAATAGCTTATCGAGCCCAGGGCAAACAGGATGACGTAGGCGACCGCATCGGCGACGCGATCCATCACGTACAGCCCGACGATGCGGCGATAGGGAGCCGCAAACCTGCGTTCCAGGAACCACAGCCGCAACAGCTCACCGAGGCGACCAGGGGTGAGGGTCATGCCGAGGCCGGCGCCATAGAACAGCGCACCTTCGCGCCAGGAAAGCGGCAACCCAAGGCAACGCGCGTACCAGATCCAGCGGAGGAAACGGCCGCCAACCTGCCAAGCCATCAGCAGGAGGCACAACGGAATAATAGCCGGACCAAGCTTTGCAAGGTTGGCAACGAGCGCATCATAGCCAACCAGAAAGATCGCAACGGCGAGAATGACCACCAGAGTCGAAATCGCCCATATTGCCGCGATCTCGACGGCCGGAAGCCGGTAGCCGGTAGCCAACCGCATAACGTTGCTAACCGCGTGCTCCCAGACGACGCAGCGAATCCTTGATCCGGTGCTCGAGCACCGTGGCGGCAAAGCCATCGGCTACGAAGATGTTGCGGATCGTCCTCCAGATTCGCGAGGGATAGCGAAGATAGCCGATGAGGTAGTTCGTGAGCATGAACCCGATGCGGTATAGCGCGAGCTCGCGCGGTCCCATCGTGTCGTTCATGGTCAGGGGGTTGAGCGCGGTGTAATCGCTGTTAAGCGACGTCAAGGACAGGAAATATTCATCGCAGAGCCGAATGCGGCCCTGTGCGAGCAGATCCGCGAATATCTCGGTGCCCGGGTAGGGCGAGAAGATGTTGATGGTCACCTCATCGGCGCCTTTCCAGGCAAGGTAAAGCCCGTAGCGGATGGTTTCGAACACGTGCCGGCGCGTCTCGTGCGGAAAGCCGATGATCAGGTTCGTTCGCACCACAATGCCCTGGCGCTTGGCCTCGAGCACCGATTGCGTGAGCTTGTCGAGATCGATCCGCTTCTTGATCCGCACGAGCGTGTCCGGCGAGCCGCTCTCCGGCGCGTAGACCAGATAGTTGCAGTTCGTGCGTTTGAGCATGCCGAGTGTCTCGGCATCGAGCGCTTCGCTGCGCGTGCCTGAGGGCAGCGACCACTTGAGATAATCAAGCTTCTCGGTGATCAGGCGGCGGCAGAACTCGAGCGTCCAGCGTTTCTTGGTGATGGCGGTGAGATCATAGAACTGCAGCGCGGTTACGTTGTATTTCGCAACGTAGTGCTTGATCTCGCCGAGGAGGTCATCGACGCTGCGCAGGATGTAGCGGGTGGTCCACATCTGCGGGCTTGAGCAGAACGTACAGCGATAGGGGCAGCCGCGCGAGGCAATGATCGGCATGTCGCGCGCCGACTGCACGCCATAGGATTTCCCCGCCTCCCAGAATTTCTCCATGTAGCCGTCGGGCCAATGGGGCCAGGGGATCTCATCGATCTCGCGCACGCGGTTGGGCTCGACCTCGACGAAGCGGGCTTCGGCATCGATGTAGGCCGCGCCGCCGACGGCGGAGAAGTCCCCTCCGGCGCGCCAGGCCTCGCAGATCTCGTACATCGCCTGCTCGCCTTCGCCGCGGACGCAGACGTTGAGCTCGGGGCATTCGCGCAGGCTATATTCGGTCAGCGCCGTAATGTGCTCTCCGCCGGCGACGAAGAGCGCTTCGGGGAACCTCTTGCGCGCCGCCTTGATGATGGCGCGCATGAGCGGCCATTCGCCGGAGAACATTGCGGAAAAGCCGATGACGCGCGTGCGGGGGTCGATCCGCTCGATGATTTCCGCAACCGTCAGGCCTTGGCAATGATAGCCGGGAAACTCGGGCACGTCCCAGAACCGGTTGAGTCCTTCGGCGATCCCATCGACGATGTCGACGCTATAGCCCTTCGCCTGCAGATAGCCGCTGATATAGGCAAAGCCGATGCACGGCGTCGCCTCGTTGTTGAAGGCGCGCGTGGTGCTCATGATCGGCGACCGCACCAGCGAAACGATAAATTGTTCGGCCATCCCCACCTGCCTGCCTACCCCGCTGGCCCCGCCGTATATCAGAGTGCGGTGCAATTTGCCATGCGAAGTTGTGGCGAAATTGGGCACTTTGGGCCTCGAAGCACCGTAGCCGGGAGCGCAGCAGCCGGGGGCGAGCGGAGCGAAACCCTGGAACCACCTACGTTTCCGGTTTTCGCGTGGCCTGCCAGGCCAACCTCCCTAGATTTGGCTTGGGCTAGCCTACGAGTTCGGCGACGCCCGAATATAGCACACATCGTGCAATGGCCCTTCGGTCGCCTCTGACAATTCGACCCGCGCGTGCCGAGCGACAAAGCTTGCGCAACTGCTCGAATGTGCGCACATGCCGGCCGCGGTCCATGCGGAACAACGCCGTCTTGAATAGGCTTACGGGCGAGATCCGCAGGATGGCGTCAATGACATGGAGGGTGGCCGCCGCGGCCGTCGCGCTTCTCACCATGGCGGCGAGCTGATCATCGGTGAGGTGATGCGCCGTCGCGATGCTTACGGCATCGTCGAACTCCCCCGGCGAGAACGTCATCTGCCCCGCGTCCATGACGGGAAAATCGCCCTGAAGCTCTTTTGCGCTCGCGCGATGAATTCGGGGTTGATATCGATGCCGGTGTAGTTCCCGCCGAACCACGGCCGCCTCTGACTCCAAGCCGCACCCGATTTCGAGAATGCGCCGGGCGGGATCTTGCGGAATGACGAAGCCGATGCCCGATGCTCACGTCCTTCCTCTTCGCTGCATTGGTCTAGACAGAAGGTTCTTGGTAGCTCGGAACGGCGCGGTCATGCGCCAACTTGTCGAGCTTTCGATCGCGCGGATACGCTTCTCGGCGTCATGGAGACTGTTCTCCGTGTCGTGGAGCTTCTTTTCCATGTCGCGCAGCTTTGCCTCGATGTCCGAGGAACGGGGGCCGACGCTCGCGAGCAGAGTGATCGCCTTGTCGATGTTGAAGCGCTTGCTCAGGAGATCCCTGAAACGAGTGGCCGTATCCACCGCAATATCATTGAGCCCATACAACTCATAGACAATCATCACCTTGATTATCTGGTCCAGGGTAACGCTGGCGGGCGTTCCGACGTAATTCTGCGGTGCGTCGCGTTCATCTATCAAATCGCGGCAGAACAAGATATTGATCGTCGATGGCTGGCCGAGAGCTCCAGCAGACAGTCTGTGAGCCCCTTGGCGTTTCAAAGCTTGCGTGAAGCTTGAGCGCGGAATGCGGTTGAAGCCGAAATCGAATACCGTGAAACGCTGTTCGACGAGGATGTCCGATATGGCAGAGAAATGACTCGTGAGATATTCGGGGCTGACCCTGAAGTTTGTTTCAGTTTCCACCCCGAGCAATCCCGAGGACAGGAATTTTTGCGCTCCCAAAAAAACGCTTTTCTCGAACCCTTCTACATCAACCTTCAGAAAATCGGCACGGGGAATAATCTCCTCGGCAAATAGGGAATCGAGGGTTCGCACGCTTACAGTACGGGCCCGCTCGGACAATTGGCGATCGAACCGTGTCGTCCCTTGCGAATACATGGAACTGGCGGTCGGATTGTCCGCATTATAGTAGAAGGTGGCTTCCCCATCGGTTTCACCGATGGCGAGGTCGTAATAATGATGATTGAGCTTGCCGGCGTTGCTTCGTCTCAGTTCCGCAATGGTTTCCTCAATAGGGTCAAAGCCGTGAACGACGAGATACTCGCCCAGGAGATTCCAACGAATATTCGCGCCACCCTGAACACCGACATCGATGAGCACGAATGGCTGCTGCAGCAAGTTCTTCTCGGTGACCCACTTTGTAAATGCGGCGTTGGCATTGAAATACAGATCTTCCATCGCCTACCTTGACCTTTTACGAGAATGCCCGCTAGGCCGCCCGCTACGCTTCGTTGCTGACCGTCTGGCACGCGAATACTGTGCTGCCGGAGATTACGAACGACGGGAATTGCCGTGCCAAAGAAGAGCCAACGCGACATGCCGCGGAATACCCCGAGACTCCGACCGCGACAGCCATGCCGAAAACTCCCCCGACAGGTCGGGACGAGCAACTTTATCCTTCGCCGCTTGCGAGCGTCAACCGAAGGCATGCGTGAGGCATCGTGAGGCAGCACCGATCCTATGTAACTGTTGAGATCCAATGCGCGGCGGCCGATCACCCCTTCCAGTGTTCCCGCCACCGAGCTTGCGCTCGCAGCACATTCGTTCGGCCACGGCCAGTGCGAGCCTCCCTGGTGCCGGCGGGCGCAGCCAGGTTATGGCGCTCCTCCCTTGGATGACGGGGGTCACATCGCTGCCGGCGTCTTCACATCGGCAACGGGGCGGCAGGTCCGGATGTAGCAGACATCGTGCAGCGGCCCTTTCACCCCTTCGGAGTATTTGACCTGCGCGCATCGATCGATAATCGCGCGCAACTGTTCGAATGTGCGCACGTGCCGGCCGCGATCCATGCGGAACAATGCCCGCTTGAAAACGGCGCGCGATGAGATGGGCAGGATTGCGTCGATGACGTGCAGCGAGGCTGCCGCCGTGAGCGCGCTTCTCACCATGCGCGCTACCTCCTCGTCGGTGAGGTGGTGCGCGGTCGCAATGCTTACGGCATCGTCGAACTGGTCCAGCGAGAACGTCATTTGTCCGGCATCCATGACGCGAAACTCGCCGCTGAAAGTCGCCCGTGCCCGGGCGATATATTCGGGATTGATGTCGATACCCGTATAGATGCCTTGGAACCAGGGCCGCGCGGATCCAACTCCGCACCCGATCTCGAGAATGCGGCGCGTGGGACCTTGCGGGACATGCGCCGCGACGAAGGCACGATAGCGGCTGATCGTCGGCCCCCCGAGGAGCTGGGTGAGGCTGTAGCCGCGCGCCGTCTCCTGCAGGTGATGGAAAGCTCGGAGCAATGGTTACCTTTGGGGCATCTCAAACGGCCACATATTGGTCGCCTTTGACTGAGGCCGCTTTAATTCCAGCGCTTAGGCAAGGTCGAAAATTGCACTCGCATTGTAACCCCCCGCGGATATCATAATCCCTCCCGTGGTGGCGCTTAAAAGGTAAGGGCCTCAAACAGCGCTCTACTCCTGGCGTGCCGGCTTGCCCGGCTCGGGCTGCATGGCATCGAGGAGCGGCCGCCAACGTGCAGCAATGACGCGTACATCGTTGATGAGTTTCTGCTTCTTCTCCGGGGGCAAATCGCTCGCAGGGTCGGCCATGTGATCCAGTTCGCGTTCGAGCTTTGTCCAGAACTGGTGCCCTCCTATGGGAGTTGCCGCCCATTGCTCACGTAAGTTGCCCAGTGCATGACCAGCGGTTTTGTCCAACCTGGCGATGATCGAATTGGCCACAAAAATCGTGCAGGCGGAGATCACGACTGCCACAATACAAGTCTTCAGGAGAAATTGGCCTATTCCCCCGAATGCACGGCTCGGCGTGGCTGTTGCTGGCTGATCCGTCTCGGTCATGACATGTCCTCGGTGTTCGTCGCTCCAATTCGCGCTTTGGCACTTGCTGACGCAAGCCCGAGCAGCCTGGACTTTATGAACACCACGCCCATGCCACACGCCAAACCTGCGGTCATCAAGAGATAAAAAGGAGGAAATCGGCCGATATGTGCGGCATGGCCCACGCCGCCAGATAGGACGGCAGTGTGACGCAGCAGCCTGGACTTTATGAACACCACCCCCGCGCCGCACGCCAACCCCGCGGCCATGAACAAATAAAGTAACAGATCGGCTGATGTCTGCGGTTGAGCCCAGGCCGCCAGATAGGATGGCACTGTGAAAAGTGCCAATACTGCCGTGAGGCCGCCTATCCGCCACATGTCCTCTAATGCCAGGCGTTCAATGGTGAAAAAAAGGGCGACGACAAAGAGCGAAGCCAGCAGCAGCGCCACGGTGATCGGCGGGTATGGCAAAACCGGCGGCCCGGCCGGATACAGCGCTTTTGTCTGATCCCCGTTGAGATTGACCCCTAGGCTTTGGCGTATCGAGGGGACGATCATCAACGGTTTATAGTAAAGGAACGTCTTCAGCACTTCTTTGGGATACCGGGCAGCAAGTTTGAAAAACGCTTCGCGCAAGGCAGTCTCATAAAGATTGCCGAATGTCTTGTCTTGGATTGTCTCGATCGGAATGTTGTGCTCTTTTATATAGGCGAACCATATGCAACCGCCATTATTGTCAGAGTTACCGGATTCGAGACCACCAGGAACGTATTTTTTGCAATCAAACATTTCGTTCGCGCCAGGAAACGGCCAAGCCGGATTAACACCAAGGCTCTCGGTAACTCGCTGCCAGATTACCGTTCCGAACCGACCCTCGGTCAGATAATTGGGAGGTATCAGCACCGCGATGAGGGCTATCAGACCGATGCTGACAACGCCAATCGTCTTCATGTTTGCAAACAAATCCTTCCGGCGCGCGGGGACTTCCCAGCTTCGCCAGGCAATTGCCAGGGCCACAACACAGATTGCTCCGATCAGCGGAAGCGCGCTGCCACGGACGAGGATAACGATCACAAGGACCGCTGTTTGAATTCCTAGTAGGAGGCCCTTTCGTTTGAGGATCCAATCCTGCGGCGGATACCAATTCAGAAGTTCCAGTAGGATATGAAAGCTCGGCAAGACGGCGACGAGAGAAAAATAGCGGATACCGCCAACCGCAATATTCGTTGCGCGAGTGGGATCCCACACGAGCGGGGTGAACAGCATGACTGTGAGCGCGGCGAAGTACAACGTCGCCACGGCGCAGAAAACAGGACCGGGAAAACGCAGGAGGAAGGTTGCCGCGGAAAGCGCCATCAGCACCAGCATGAGGACTGTCAACGCCCAGGCGTGGATGCCGAACAGGCCAAACGCAATCGTGGCCACCAACGGGTAGCCGACACCGTTTCCATCCCGCGTCGTCTGGTACAGCTCTCCGGAGGGGCGAGCCGGCAATCCAGTTCTCGGCGCTTGCGCCTCCGTCAATGCTTGCTCGAGTGGCTTATCGAAGCGATCAATGAGATAATTGAAAACGTCCGAATACAGCTGCCCGAGACGGGTGCCGTATTTCACGTTCGATATGGCGGCTGCCACGCTGCTCTGTTCACAACAGTACCGCGCCTGTTGCACCTGAGGCAGGGCAAAGATGGTTCCGGCGTAGATCAGAAACGAGAGCAATGCTATCGCATGGCCGCATGTGAGCCAGCGAGATGCGTCTTGCAACGCAGCGCCGATTCTGCCCGGGACCGCCATGAGAGCCTGCTCCGATACACTCGCCGAGGGCCGTCAGGAGGCCGCCAGCCTAGTATCTGTGGGCGCATGGTAGCGTCAAGTCGAAGCTGATGCCGGTACTTGCCTTCTTCACGAGGGAGGCTCGGTGAAGGAGGCCCTGCTGCCTCGACGTATGACGGCGTGTATACTGGACTGGACCCGTAAAACACGGAACAATCAGGATTGACCTCTCGTTGCTGCAGAGCCGGGCGCGCATGATCGCCACTACCGATCCGATTTGCTCCCCAGTCATTTTGCCGGCGCGCATCATCTCCTATGCATGGGGCGATTCATACGCGGACGAGTTGTTGACCTACACGCTCCCCGCTCTGCTCGCACCGGGGAACCTGCCGAGCGTCGTGGCGCAGACGAGATGCGAAGTGGTCCTCGTCACCGAGGAGCGGCTTTTTGCAAAGTTCGCGGCCCACCCGTGCATTGCCAGGTTGCAGAAGCTGTGCCCGGTGCGTCTCGTCGGCCTTGATGACCTGGTTACCAACCAGGACAAATACGGGATTGCACTGACCTTCGCGCTGCATCGCGCGTTCGCCGATCTCGGGCCGGCGATGACCGATCACTGGCTAATCTTTCTTAATGCGGATTTTGTGCTTGCTGACGGGAGCCTGAAGAACCTGCTCGCGCATCTCATGCGAGGCGAGCGCATCGTGGCGTCTCCGAGCTACTGCACGGTCAAGGAAGATGCGATCCCGGAGCTCAACCGCCGTCTCGCCGGCGATCCCACCGTCCTCGCCATGCACCCGCGAGAGATGGCGAGCCTCATCATACGCCATCGGCACGATACGATCCGCGGCATGACGCTCAACGATCGGGCATTTCACAGCTACTATACCTATCAGTTCTATTGGCTGCTGGACGAACGCACGCTCCTCGGCCGGCAGATGCCCGTGGCCATCGTCGGACTGCGGCCGGAGCGGTACATTGCGGAACCCAATTCGTTCTGGGATCACGGCCTGATGCGGGAATTCTGCCCGAAGGCCGAGATCAAGCTCCTCGGCGACTCCGATGAATTCCTGATGCTCGAGCTCCGCGGCCGCGAGGTC
>CAWJDY010000001.1:0-30402 GCA_963841705.1 uncultured Alphaproteobacteria bacterium | reverse complement strand
GAGATCGTGGCATTTTGGCCTAAGTTCCACGCACGCCAGTGAAAATTCCCGCGTGGTGAACAAGACGTGAAGCTCGGGGTCGTCGCAAGAGGTCGGGTGAATTCGGCTTCGCGGCCGTTTAATTGCAGAGAAATTGGGCTTTCCCCAGACCCTCTCGCAAACTGCGACATTCCTGCAACAGGTTGCCGTTACAATTGAATTCGCACCGGTGTTTTACTGGAAGTAACGAGCGCTTTTAGCTAATTGAAACGGTACAGAGTGAAAAGCTCGTTCGGCAGCGCCACCGCAAAGCGTGCGTAAAGGAGAATAAATGGCGAGAAGGGGAATTGCTTTTATTCTGGCCAGCCTGCTGATGGGCGGATGCATGCAGGCCACGATAGATCCTGCGAGCGACGCGAACCTTACGCCGCGCGATCGCCGGCTCCTGGCCAATGCACCTTATCAGCGCATTGCGCTTCCATTCGACTACCAACGCTTGATCGTCGAGTATCATCGCAAGGAAGCCCCGGGTTCGATTGTGATCGATACCGACTCGCGGTATCTCTACTACGTTCTCGCGGACAACAAGGCTATTCGCTACGGCGTGGCTGTAGGCGAAGAGGCATTGTCCTGGTACGGCATCGCCAGAGTTGGCCGCAAGGAAGAGTGGCCGACGTGGACGCCGACGGCAGAGATCAAGCGTCGTCTCGGCAATATCCTGACTTCGTCGATGGTGGACCGCAAATCCCATGGGCGCGCGCGGTCTCTATCTCTACCAAGGTAACAAGGACACCCTGTTCCGCATCCACGGCACCAATCAGCCCGAGCATATCGGGCAGGCCGTCTCGTCCGGCTGCATTCGGATGACCAATGAGGACGTGATCGACCTTTATAGTCGCGTCAAACTGGGCACGATCGTCGTGGTGCTTGCGCCAAGCAAGGAGAGTCGCCGTTCAACCCGAGGGTCGCAACGGCGGTACCGCAAGGTCCCAACAGCTTCTGATTCGTCTCGAGGGGGCCGGGAACGGCGCCGGGTGGGGGCCCGGCGCCGTTTCACTTTCACACTGCTGCGTACCGCTCACACCAGCCGCCGCGCGCTGGCCCACTCCAAGCTGCGATCCAGGGCGCGCCGCAGTCGATCAAACAACTCGTCGATCTGCGTCGGCGTGATGATCAGCGGCGGGCAGATCGATACGACATCCCCGGCAAGGGCCCGCACGATCAGGCCTTCCTGCTCGGCGAAGCGCACGACCTGCGGAGCGACGCCTGCTTTCGGCTCGAATGGGGTTTTGCTGCGCCGGTCGGCGACGAGCTCGATCCCGCCGACCAGACCGAGGCCGCGCGCCTCTCCCACCAACGGATGGTCGCTCAATGCACGCAGCCGCGCCTGGAAATGCGGCGACTTGCGTGCGACCTCATCCGCGATGCGCTCACGCGTATAAATGTCGAGCGCCTTGATCGCCACCGCCGCTGCTACGGGGTGGCCCGAATAGGTGAAACCGTGACCAAACATGCCGATCTTGCGGCTTTCATCGAGCATGGCCTCGTACATCATCGGCGGAACGGTCACGCCGGCGAGCGGCAGATAGGCCGACGTCAGTGCCTTTGCGACCGTGATGGAATCGGGCTCGAATCCAAGCATGCTGCAGCCGAACATGGTCCCGAGTTGGCCGAAACCGCAGATCACCTCGTCGGAGATCATGTAGACGTCATACTTGCGGCACACCTGCATCATTTCGGAAAAATAGGTTTTCGGTGGAACGATCACTCCGCCCGCCCCCATCACCGGCTCGGCGATGAAAGCCGCCACGGTCTGCGGTCCCTCGCGGATGATCAGCTCTTCGAGCTCCCTTCCCAGTCTGCGAGCAAACTCGTCCTCGCTCTCGCCGTCATGGGCAAACCGGTAATGGTGCGGGCATCCCGTGTGCAGAATGCCGGCGATGGGCAGGTCGAAATCGCGGTGGTTGTTCGCAAGGCCGGTGAGCGAAGCGGCCGCAATCGTCACCCCATGATACGCTCGCATCCGGCTGATGATCTTCTTCTTCTGCGGTCGCCCGAGCGCGTTGTTCATGTACCAGACGAGCTTGATCTGGGTGTCGTTCGCCTCCGAACCCGACGAGCAGAACAACATCCTGGAGGCATTGACCGGGACCAATTCCTTCAGTCGTTCAGCGAGCTCGATTGCGGGATCATGGCTTTTGCCGGTGAAGAGATGAGCAAACGATAGCTTGCGCATCTGTGTAGCCGCGGCTTCGACCAGCTCTTCATTGCCGTAACCAAGCGCAGTGCACCAAAGCCCTGCCATGCCCTCGATGTATTCTTTTCCCTCGCTGTCATAGACGAATACGCCGTTTCCCCGTTCCAGGACGAGCGGACCGCTCTCGCGAAACGCGGCGAGCTGCGTATAGGGGTGAACAAGCGTCTCGATGTCACGAACGGCAAGGTTGCTGAGCCGGGACATGGGTGTGCGGCGCTCCTGCGATCAAGACCGATGCGCGGGCCGGGGCCGCGGCAGCGGCACAGGGCTTTCCACGGTCACATTGCCTGGCTCGGGCTCGCGCACATCCCACCGGCACAGATGCTGGTTATACCTGCGCTCCGCCAGATCCACGTGGATGTGGTCTTCATGATAACCGTCGGAGCCCGGACCTAGCACGGTCGCAAAGCGCGCGCAGGCGCTTCGCCGCAAGCTCTCGCGAAAATCCCTGGATACCTCCGGGTCCGTGAGCTTGACTACCCTGCCGTTCGTCAGCTTCAGCGAGCGGATGTCGATCGCGTTTGCCTTGCCGTGCTCGGACAGCAGGGCTCCCGCGATGTTGTTGCGCCCGCGACAGTCATAGGAGGCGTAATTGTCCAGGCTGTTGAGAGAGCTCCCCAGCGCACGCACGCGCGGGGCTACGTCCGCGCGCACCCATTGGACAAGGACCTCGGCAAGACTGCAGCGGAGCATTGCCGGGGGCACGACCGCAACTTGCGCCTTGTTCGGCAGCAGAATTGTTTCCAGCTGGACCACGTCATCCGCAGCACATTCGCCGGGCCCGGTGACCGGTGGCAGCCCTACAATGACCGCCTTGGCCTTCAAGCGCCTCTGGCACTCGGACGGATTAGCCGCATTGTCCGGAGCGGCTTGAGGATTCTGCGTGGCCGCTTCCGGCGTTCGTGGCTGCGGCATCGGCACGGTCTCCGCCGCAACGCGGTCGCAGATCACCGTCGCAAGCATAAGCATCGCCAAGAGCTTCACGACCGAGCATATCGACGAGGATTGCGACCTTCTGGCGACTGAAGGATGCGAGCAGGACCTCTCTTGTGCACCCATGTTAGCTTCTCGACATGATGGCTCGATTCGATACGGTGGTGTGCGGGCTCGGAGCCATGGGGAGCGCCGCACTTTATCATTTGGCGCGCCGCGGCCAACGCGTGGTCGGGCTCGAGCGTTATGAACCCGGCCACGACCGCGGCTCGTCCCACGGCGCAAGCCGCATCATCCGGCTCGGCTATTACGAGCATCCCTCTTACGTCCCTCTGCTGCGCCGCGCCTATGCGCTCTGGCGGGAACTCGAGCAACAGAGCGGGCGCAGGCTCCTCCACCGCACCGGCATCCTTGAGATCGGCCCGCCTGATGGCAAGCTCGTAAAGGGAATCCTCGCCAGCGCTCATGAGCACGGTCTGGAGCACGAGATACTCGCAGCGCCTGAGCTGATGCGGCGATTTGCGGGATTTGACCTGCCGGCAGGTTACTTTGGCGTGTTTCAGCCGGACGGCGGCTGGCTTGCCGTGGAAGCCTCGCTCCACGCGTTCATCTCGCTCGCGCAAAGCGCGGGAGCAGAGGTTCGCGGAGGGGTTTGGGTGCAGGAGATCGAACCTTACGCGGGTGGGGTGCGCATCCATACCGTCGGGGGGACTATCGAGGCGGCGCTGGCGATCGTGTGCGCGGGCGCTTGGACGCCATCGCTCGTCCCGGCCTTTTCGGCGTTTCTACGGGTGACTCGAGAGGTGATGGCCTGGTTCCAAATCGAGCAACCAATGCTGTCTGCGATCGATCACTCGCCCGTGTTTATGATCGAGAGCGGCCACGGCGTGCACTATGGAATCCCGCCCCAGCCTGGCGACATCGCCGCGGGCTTCAAGGTTGCCAAGCACCACCATCGCAACGAGGTGGTTGATCCTGACGATTACGACCGAGCCGTTTCCGCCGAGGACGAGGCCCTGATACGCGGCGTTCTCGCCGACCATGTTCCAGGGGCGAACGGGCGGCTTCTTGCGGCCAAGACCTGCCTTTACACTGTGACTCCCGATGGTGATTTCCTCATCGATCGGGTGCCTGGATCGCCCCAGGTCATCGTCGCGTCCCCCTGCTCCGGGCACGGCTTCAAGTTTGCTCCGGTGATCGGCGAGATCCTCGCCGATCTCGCCATGCGAGGGGAAACACGCCACGACATCAGTCGGTTGCGACTTCGCCGTTTTCAATGATGGCTCGCTCGCATAATGTAGGCGCAATCGCGCGAAGGCGCTGACAGGAGGAAAACCATGCTCGGACTGATGCAGGAGTGGCCGCTGCTCTGCCACCGCATCATCGACCACGCCGCTCTCAACCATGCCGACCGGCCGATCGTCACCCGCTCGGTCGAAGGCCCCATTCACACCACGAACTATGCGGAGATCCGCGCGCGGGCGCTGCGCCTGGCGCAACGTCTGGAGCGCGATGGGATCAGGCTTGGCGACCGCGTCGCGACGCTTGCCTGGAACACCTGGCGCCATTTCGAGTCCTGGTACGGAATCATGGGCATCGGGGCGATCTACCATACCGTCAATCCACGCCTGTTCCCGGAGCAGATCGCCTGGATCGTCAATCACGCCGAAGACCGCGTCATGGTCCTCGACCTTACGTTTGTCCCTCTGATCGAGAAGCTCGCGGCGCAGATGCCTACCATTGAACGCTACGTCGTCCTGACGGACGCGAAGCATATGCCCGCGACGGCGCTCAAGAATGCTCTTCCCTACGAGGAATGGATCGGCGAGGCCGACGGCGATTTCGCCTGGAAAACGTTCGACGAGAATACCGCCGCCGGCATGTGCTATACCTCCGGCACGACCGGCAACCCGAAGGGCGTCCTCTACTCCCATCGCTCCAACGTCCTGCACGGGCTCATGGCCAACAATGCGGACGTGAAAGGATTGACATCGCGAGATGTAGCACTCCCGATCGTGCCGATGTTCCACGCCAACACGTGGTCGATCAATTTCTCCGCCCCGATCTCCGGAGCGTCCCTGGTCCTGCCCGGACCCAAGCTCGACGGCGCATCGATCTACGAGCTGCTCGACCGTTACAAGGTGACCTGCAGCGCAGGAGTTCCCACCGTCTGGCTCATGCTCTTGCAGCATCTCGCCGCGACCGGCAGCAAGCTTCCCTATCTCAAAAAGATCGTGATCGGCGGTTCTGCCTGCCCGCGCGCCATGACCAAGACCTTCCAGGACGAGTATGGAGTTGAAGTCATTCATGCCTGGGGGATGACGGAGATGAGCCCGCTTGGCACTGTGTGCACCATGAAACCGGCCTATGCCGGGCTCGCGGGCGAAGAGCGGCTCGACATCCAGCAGATGCAGGGACAAACGCCCTTCCTCGTCGAGATGAAGATTACCGACGATTCCGGCAAGCGCCTGCCGTGGGACGGCAGGACCTTCGGTCGCCTGAAGGTGCGCGGGCCGTCGGTGGCGCGCGCCTATTACCGGGAAGAGGGCAACGTTCTCGATGCGGAGGGTTTCTTCGATACTGGCGACGTAGCGACCATCGATCGTCACGGCTACATGCGCATCACAGACCGCTCGAAGGATGTCATCAAATCGGGTGGGGAGTGGATCTCCTCCATCGAAATCGAGAATCTCGCCATCGGCCATCCCAAGGTCGCAGAGGCGGCGGTGATCGGAGTACGGCATCCCAAATGGGACGAGCGGCCGTTGCTGGTACTCGTGCTCAAGCCGGGGGCCTCGGCAACACGGGAAGAGATCTTCGCCTTCATGAAGGGAAAGATTGCGGGCTGGTGGATGCCGGACGAGATCGTATTCGTCGACGAGATCCCGCATACGGCAACCGGCAAGATCCAGAAGACCGTACTGCGCGAGCGTTTCAAGGGCTTCGTTCTGCCCGCGGCAGCGACCGCCTCTTGACACCCCAACTCTCGCCACAGGGCACGCTAAATTCCGCGGACGGGTTGGGCTTCAGGATCGAAAAATGACCATCCTCGATGCGACCGTTTCGACGGCGCAGACCAGCATGTCCGCTCCTGCGCGCATGACGCGCTTTCTCGGTCGTGGTGCAGCTTTCTGGCGGCTTCTCGCCCGCGGCGCCGTGATGCTGATGTTCACTCTTGGAATCTATCGCTTCTGGCTCACCACTGACATCCGCCGTTATCTGTGGTCGAATACCGAGATCGCCGACGAGAGCTTCGAGTACACCGGCACGGCGCGCGAGCTGCTGCTCGGTTTTTTGATCGCTATTGCCGTGCTTGTGCCGCTTTACTCCGCCTTCTTTCTGCTCACGCTCGCGCTTGGCCAGATATGGAGCGTATTGAGCATCGTCGCCCTGACATTTCTTGGCCAGTATGCCGTGTTTCGCGCTCGCCGTTACCGCCTGACCCGGACAATCTATCGCGGCGTGCGCTTCTACCAGACCGGATCGGCCTGGCGCTATTCCGTGTACGCCGTGTTGTGGTGGAGCTTGATCCTGCTGACGTTGGGAATTGCTTATCCGTTTGCTCAATCTCAGCTCGAGCGCTTCAAGATGCGCAATACCTTTTTCGGGAGCATGCCCGGCCGCTTCGAAGGATCCGGGTGGCACCTCTTCCTGCGCGGGATCATCCTTTGGGTGCTTGCAGTGGTGCCTTTCGCAATCGGCGCCGTAGCGACCATTCTCGCCATCGATTGGAACGCACTCACGTCTGCCGCCGGAGACGACAAGGCGAGCTGGCTGGAAAACAGCGGCCTTGCCGGCGCGGTCGTGTTTGCCGCATTGACCGGGCTATGGCTCCTGCTGTCCTTCGCCATTTTCTATCCGGCTTTTCAGACGATGGTCTTGCGTTGGTGGGTGTCGGGGCTGCGCTTTGGAGAGGTCGCGGTGAGCTCGCGCCTGCGCATGACGCAAGTGTTCGCGGTTTACGCCCGGTTTCTGGGCTATGCACTCTTGTTCACATTTGTTGTATCAGTCGCGCTGATGCTCGGGGCTCTGATTCTTCCAACCATCTCCGGGGCGCTGGATGCCACCTCCGAGGAGATCTTCACGACCGTGTTGGTTCTCGGGGCCTATGTCGCTACCGCGCTCGGCTACTCCACCATCTATCAAGCGACCGTGAAACTCGGGCTGTGGCGATGCATTGTCGAAACGCTCGACATCTCCAACTCCGCTGCGTTGGAGTACGTGACGGCCGCCGGCGAGCCGGCGTCCCCTGTGGGTGAAGGCTTGGCCGACGCCCTCAATGTGGGCGGCATATGAACGCACCTGAGGTCGGCATCTCCGCCAGCGCCGGGCGCGGAATCTTTTTTGACGGGCTCTCGGCTAGCCGCCACGAGGTTGCCGTCGAGCTTGCGCCCGCCGCGCTGCGGCTGCGCGCTGCCGACGGGACTATCCTTGCGGAATGGGGATATGACGAGCTTGAGACCCTTTCGTCGCCGGACGACGTGCTGCAACTCGGCAGGGCGGGCAATCCAGTGCTCGCGCGCCTGGAGCTGAAGGATCCGCAGCTCGCCGCAGCAATTGACGAAAGATCCGCGCCGGTCGACCGCACCGGCCGCATCGAGCGCCGGTTGCGAGACAAGGTCATTTTCTGGAGCGTCGCCGCCACGCTGTCGCTCCTCCTTGTCGCGATCCTGGGCGTGCCGCGGCTTGCGAGCGCCCTTACCCCTCTGGTGCCCTATGCTCTCGAACGCAAGCTCGGAGCTGCCGTCGCAACGCAAGCCCGCGCGAGCCTGGATGACCATCGCACCGGCACTGTGTTCGAATGCGGCAATGCACAGAACGAGCAGGCGGGCCGCGCGGCGTTCGACAGATTATTGGAGCAGATCGAGGCGGCCGCCAGCCTGCCTTGGCCGCTTAAAGTCATGATCGTGCGCCGCCCCGAAGCAAATGCGATTACCTTTCCCGGCGGACACATCTACGTGTTCGAAGGCCTGATCAAGAACGCCGGCACACCGGACGAGCTCGCCGGCGTGCTCGCTCACGAGGTCGGTCATGTCGCGCATCACGACGGAACGCGAACGGTGATCGAGGGCGCCGGGCTTTCGCTGCTTTTCGGGGCGCTGCTCGGCGATTTCGTCGGCGGCGGTGCGGTGATATTGGCTGCCAAGACCATCCTGCAAACGAGCTATTCTCGCGAGGTCGAGGCCGCCGCCGACAAGTACGGCGTCACGCTGATGGCCACAATAGGCGGCGATCCGCGGGCGTTGGGAACGATCCTGATACGCATAGCAGGAACCACGCACCCCGGGCCGAAAATCCTGGCAGATCATCCTGACACCCGGGATCGCGTTGCGGCGATTGAGGCCATGGCCGGGCCGGGCCCACGAAGAGCCTTGCTCGACCAGACCCAATGGGCGTCCCTCAAGACCGTGTGTGCGCGCGCATGAGAGCCATTATGTCCCGCCGCTTTATCGAGACCGAGGCGACCTCGAAGCTCGCCGTCTGGGCGCTTCGCGTCGCGGGATTCGCAGTTGCCGCAACCGTGCTCGCAATCGTGATCGTGCGTCTGGGCCAGTGGGAGACAAAACCCGCAGTCGTCGCTTTTGGCGGCGCCCTCGCAATTGCCGTCATTGCGCTCCTGGTGGCGCTTGCCGCCTTTGCCGTGATCTGGATGGAGGGACTGGGCGGGATGCGCGCCGCGCTATGGGCGATGGCGATCTCGCTGTTCCTGCTCGCCTATCCCGCCTATCTCGGCCTCAAAGCGTACCGGCTTCCGTGGATCTACGACGTCACCACCGATCCAATCGATCCACCGCACTATGAATGGCTTGCGCGCATCCGCCCCGTGGATGCCAATCCGGCGGCCTATGCGGGCCTTTATGCCGCCGAGCAGCAGCGCCAAGCGTATCCCGACGTTGGACCGCTGAGCACGAGCGCCACCCCGGAAGCCGCTTATCGGGCTGCGCTCACCGTCATGAACAAGCACAAGGATTCGTTCCTCGCCCCGTATTGGCGCGTGGTCGATGCGCGGGAGCCGGCAGGCCGTCGCGACGGACGCATCGAGGCAGTGGCGCGCTCAACCCTCATGGGTTTTCGCGACGACGTGGTGGTGCGGGTGCGGGAGGATCCCGACGGCGCACGCATCGACGCACGCTCCTCCTCCCGCTACGGCTGGTTCGATTTCGGCACCAATGCATCGCGCGTTCGCCGGCTGCTCAACGATATCGAGGACATGATCCGCACCCAGCGGAACGAGCGGTCTGTCGCGCGGCCCCCGCCAGCGAAGAAGCCGCCTGCCAAGAAGGATCAGTCCAAGCGCGAGCGAGACAGGCGGTAATGCCGATCGAGAGCCGGTTGGCCATCGGTCACGACCAGGCCGCGGGCGACCAGATCTTCAAGATGAGCAAGGACGGACAAGGCGGCCGCCTTGGTGAGCCGTGGGTCGAGGCCGACATAGATCGCGCCCACGATGGCCGGAATATCCGCTT
The DNA here is from genome assembly GCA_963841705.1 of uncultured Alphaproteobacteria bacterium. Classification (GTDB taxonomy): domain Bacteria; phylum Pseudomonadota; class Alphaproteobacteria; order Rhizobiales; family Xanthobacteraceae; genus VAZQ01. The sequence continues at coordinate 20,766 of CAWJDY010000001.1, read as the reverse complement.
CGCCTTTGTCCAGGCGGCGCACGATGGCCGCCTCGCGCGCCTGCCGATGATGGATGTAGGAGCGCACGAAGCGCTGCGCCTGCCGCACCGCTCCGCCATGACCCGGCAGATAAATCAACTCTGGACGCGCCGCGAGCTTTCGCAGCGAGGCCATGTAGTCCTTCATTGATCCGTCCGGCGGCGCCACGATAGGCGTGGACCACGCCATCACGTGATCGCCTGAGAACAGCAGGTTCGCCTCTTTGAGCGCAAACGCCATGTGATTTGCGGTATGGCCCGGGGTGGTCACCGCCTCAATGGTCCACCCGGAGCCGCTGACGATCTCTCCGTCTGCAAGGCTCCGATCCGGCTGAAACTCCGTGTCGTTGCTGGCGTCGAGCCGCAGCGTCTCGTCGTCATTGACGGCGCGTGCCGGCCGGTGCGGTCCTTCCGCCAACACCAGAGCACCGGTTGCCGCTTTTACAGCGGGCACTGCCGGGGAATGGTCGCGATGCGTATGGGTGACAAAGACATGGGTGACGGCCTCGCCACGAACGGCATTGAGCAGCGCGGCAATGTGCGCCTCATCCAGCGGACCGGGATCGACGATCGCGACATGGCCGCGGCCGACGATGTAAGACACCGTCCCTCGGAAGGTGAACGGGCTCGGATTGTTGGCGAGGAGCCGCCGCACCCCCGGCATGACCTCGTCGACCTTGCCAGGCACGAGATCGAACGCCTTGTCGAACGGGATGTCGTCGGTCACCGGGACTTGCAATTCGCAGGGGCGAGACACGGGGGCACCCCAAAAACGCCCCGCATTTTTGGGGACCCCGACTCTCCCTACACCCAGGTCAGCCGAGCTTACGCCCGATGATGTCCTCGCAGCGCAGGTCGCCGCTCTGCTCCTCGCCAAGATAGAGCGAACCGGACATCGCCGCACGCATTCGGTTCGACGGGGCGCCCGCGGTGCCCCATCTGTCCGGCATGGGCATCACCTTCTCCCAATACGCCGGGTTCTGCGGCACGTGCGTCGCATCATCGATCTGATCGAGCTCGGTGGTGTATTCGGCCACGAATCCGTTGGGCTCGATGAAATAGGAAAACACATTGTTGCCGGGACCGTGCCGGCCGATACCCCAGGCGATCTCAAAGCCGTTGTTTTTGACACGGCCGGTGCCACGCATCAGCCCGTCAATGTTCGGCAGCTCGTAGGCGACGTGATTGAGCGAGGGGCCGTTGTTGCGGAAGATCGCCAGGCTGTGGTGATCCGCACTGCAGCGCAGGAATTCCATCAGATGCGTGCTGTCGGAGAGCTTGAAGCCGAGCACATCGGCGAAGAATGGTACCTGGTCATCCACCCGCGCGCTGTTGAGCACGACATGGCTGATCTTGGTCGGACGCGAGCGATCGAGCACCCCGTCCAGGTGCTGGACGAGCTCGGAGGAGATGCTCATCGGCAGGCCGTCCGGCGTTTTGAACCGGAAGCCGTAGCCGCCGCCTGCGCTTGCGGGGAGCGGCGCAGGATCCGCGGTGACGTCGACGCCGTATCCTTTGGCTTTGGCGCAAAGCGAATCAACAGCGGCGCGATCAGGGGCGGCAAAGTGCAAGCCCAGGAGCGCCGGCTTCGCCCGCTCGCGGATGGTCAGCACATGATGCTCGCCGCCGGTTGCGCGGAAGTGAATGGTATCGGCTTCCGATGAGACCTCTTCCAGAGCCCAGACCTTGCTGTAGAACTCCGCCGATTGGTGGAGATCGCGAACACCGAGCTCGATGCTGCGAACTCCGGTTACCCTGCCGTTTGCCATTTTTGCGTGACCTCTTAAGTGTGTTTGAGACCGTTCTGACGTGTGCTCATCCTAAATCTTGCACAGCCGGATCGAAAGAACCAGGGCCGATCAAGATCAAAGCTGCGCGATTTTCGGCATCACCTCGGTCGCGAAGAGCTGGAGCGAGCGCAGCGCCTCATTGAGCGTCATGCTGCCGAGAAAAAGATAGGTCAGCAGATAATTCACTCCGAGCTCTCGCACCTGGCGCTCGATCACGCTGCACACCATGTCGGGACTGCCGGAGATCACCGTTCCATCGGCGACGCACGCCTCGTAGTCCGCGCCGCGCGGCACGTTGAGCCGCGAAACGAGCCCGGTCACGCCATGCTTGTCGCGCAGCCAATTGAGATGGGAGAGATGGCGATCCATGGCAGGCTTGGCGAACCGCTTTGCCTCCGCTTCGGTGTCGGCCACGAAAATATGCCGTTGCACTCCGATCGCAACGCCGCCTGGGAATTCGCCCTTCGGCTGTGCCGCCTTGCCCCGTTTGGCGAACGCCTCCTTGAAGGCGGCGATGTTTGCCTTTGCCGTAGGGATCGGCCCGAGCGTGACGAAGTGGAGACCATGCTCGCCTGCCCAGGTTGAGCCGATGGTGTTGGAGGAGCCGTACCAGAACGCCGGATGGGGATGCTGCAGCGGCCGCAACGCCATCGGGACGTTCTCGTAGGAGAAGTGCGGGCCCTTGTAACTGAGCGCATCCGTCACCAGACCGGCACTGATGCAGTTAAACGCATCGATGAAGATGTCGCGCGATTCCTCGTGCTCGACCTTGTGATATTTGAGCTCGAAGGGGGAAACTCCCCGGCCCACGCCCACTTCAAGTCGGCCGTAGCTGAGGTGATCGAGCATGCAGATCTCCTCGATCAAGCGCAGCGGCGAGTAGAGCGGCAGCAGATAGACCAGCGGGCCGAGCCGCATGCGTCTGGTCGCGCGGGCGACCGCGCCCAGATAGACGCCCGGGACCGGAACCATGTTCAGGGGCGTCGCGTGATGCTCCGCCACGTGCAGGCAATAGATCCCCGCCTCGTCGGCCGCCTGGGCGAACGCGAGCCGCTCGTCGAACAACGTGGCCAGCGGGCGATCGCCATGCTCGACGTGATCAAATAGTCCGACTTTCATCTTCTCATTGAGTGTCCGGCTCCGGATGCCCCCCGCCGCCGACGAGAAAGCAGCCCTTCCAGCCTGCTGCCTCCATGGAACGGAGTCGCACGCGAAGCTTTAACCTTATGTCAGGAAGGCGACGCTGTGAACCCGAAACTCTTGCGTCAATACGCGCGCGATTGCGAGCGCATGGCAAAGGAATGCGTAGAATTATTTACGCAGGAGGCTCTGGTCGAGCTTACGCTCGAATTCCGGCGAGCGGCGGAAGAGATCGAGAGCGGCCACCGAACGAGGAGGCGGGAAACGGCGCAAAGCTCCCGGCGTGCACGAGCTGGAAGGGCGCGCAGGAAAATCAAGAAACAAGCCGCTGCAGCGCTCCGCCGACAACGGCTGCCCTCCGCTCGCTGACCGGCTCAATCATACGTTTTCCCGTGTAAAGTCGGGTGCGGCAGCCAAATCCTGCGCGCGCGCGTGTCCGGCTCGCAATTGCATAGAAGCCTTTGTGGGCGTATGGTGGCGAGGCCGTTGGGGTGTTCCGACTGCTTCCAGAGTTGGTGTTATGCGTTGCATGGGGTGCGGCGCGCAGATGGTTCTGACGGCGGCCGTGCCGGATGAAACCATCGTCGTGCGGGGATTCGAGCATCAAACGTTTCGGTGCTTCGATTGCGCTATTACCGAGCAAAAACGCACCTTTACCGGCGGCAATCCTGCTCCCGCTCAAGTGATCGCGCCAGCTGCACCGGCTGCCAAGTCCGAGGACCCCATCGAACCCGCTTATCCTGGCAGCAACGAGGGCCCCGCGGCTTGGACACGCGCCGTCGCGAAGCTGCGCAGCCGGCAAGCCGAGATCCGCCAGCGCGCCGAAGCGGCCAAGCGCATGGACTGGAACACGGAGTTCAACCAGGCCTGGGAGCAGCTCGCTCCGGCGGGCGCGCCGGGCCAGCAGAACGGCCATTCCACCTTCGCAAGACCCAAGGATCTCACAGCGATGTTCGCCCGCAGCGTCCGCGGCCGGCTGCGGAAGACTGCGGCGATCTCTCTCGGCCGGAGTCGGGCGTCAACACCGATCCCTGCGCCTAGCCCTGAAGCCGCGCGAGAGTTCAAGCAGTTCTGGGATAGCCTTGCACCTGGAAGCACTCCACCGCAGTTGCCGGCCCCGGCGCCATCCGTTTCGAACGGCCCATCGCACGCTCTAGTGCCGTTGCCAAAATCGCTGAGCCTGGTGCCGATCGAGGCGCCGGCTGCCATGAGTGCCACCGCACGCGCGATATCCCTGTTGCGCGGATCGCTGGCTGCATAGCGGCGGTCTTAGAGCCTGTCCCGCAAAAGTGGGAACCGGTTTTGCGAAACGGACATGCTCAAACAAGACACCAGGGCGGGATGACGATGCGAAGAAAAGTCATGCCGCTCTAGCGAGAAAGCACCAGAGCCGGCAGCTCGGCCAAGCTCGCGACGATGCGGTCCGGAGCGCCCGGCAGACGTTCGCGGCGCTGACCGTAGCGATTGCACCAGACCACCTGCATCCCGAATGCAGAGGCCGCATAGGCGTCCCAAGCATTTGACGACTGGAATGCGATCGCACGCGCGGGAATGCCAAGCCGGTCCACGGCAAGCTGATAGACCTTGGGATGCGGCTTGTAGACCCCAACTTCTTCCACCGAGAGAACCGCATCGAGCAGCTGCTCCAACCCAGCCGCGCGCACGGCGGCGTCAAGCATCTTGGGCGAGCCGTTCGACAGGATTGCAGTGCGCAGCCCCGCTTGCTTCAGCCGCCGCAGCGTGTCCGGCACTTCCGGAAACACGTCGAGCGTGAGATACAGGTTCATCAGCCGCTCGCGCGCCCCCGACCGATCGATCGCCAGGGTCTCCAATGCAAAGTCGAGTGCATCGGCGGTGACCTGCCAGAAGTCCGCATGCCGGCCCTGCAGGGCCCGCAGCCAGGTGTATTGCAGCTGTTTGTCGCGCCACAGCACGGTCAGCTTGTCGGTGCTCTCTCCAAGGAGCTCGCGGCAACTGTTCGCGGCCGAAGCAAAATCGAACAGCGTCCCGTATGCGTCGAATACGCAGGCGCTCACGCCTGTCAGCGGGCCGTCCTTCATGTACTGGTCCCTCGATGCGGACAAAATCCATCTGCGCGCCATGTATTGCCACCGGAGAGCCTTGCCGGCTAGTGTTTCGGACCCTGCACTCGCATTCGCGAATGCCCAAGAAAGCAGCTGCGGAACTGTTGCTCTCGCACCGGCGCCCACAACGCGCGAGGCGCTACGTCAAAAGGGGGCGTCATGCGCTTCGTCGGCTTGCTCCTTGCCCTCATGATGCTCGCGGCGTGTGGAAGATCGCCCGGCCCCGCCGGACCGGTGGGGCCGGCTGGGCCGCAAGGCGTTAGCGGACCACAAGGCCCTGGCGGAGCGCAGGGGCCGCCCGGACCGGCCGGTCCGGCAGGTCCTGAGGGCAAGGCGGGACTGCAGGGACCTGCCGGACCGCAGGGAGCGCGCGGCGAAGCCGGACCGTCGGGCCCAGCAGGGCCAAAAGGCGATACGGGTCCTGCGGGACCCAAGGGCGAGCGCGGCGAAGCAGGCCCACCTGGCCCGCCGGGGCCGAATGGACCGTCCGGCGCCGCGGCCGCACTGCGCGGTTTCGACGCCAATACCGATAGTTTCACGTGCGAAGGAAACGAAGCTCTCGTCTCTGCGATCTGCAAGAACGCCGGCGGTCCGCCCCTTCTGCAGGGGGGGACTGTGCACTGCCCGGGATCGGCCGGGATCGTCGGCCTCTGCATGCGCAAGCAGCAATAGCGGAGCGGAGCTGGGTTTGCGAAAACAACATGCTCAAACAAGAGGATAGAGCGGGATGACGATTCGAACAAAAGTCATCCCGCTCTAAGGGACATGGACGCCGGGTTGATCATCCTCGTCATTGCCGTTCTCTAACTCCTCGCGTCGCTGCGGGTGCTGCGGCAATACGAGCGCGGCGTCGTATTCCTCCTCGGTAAATTCAAGGGCGTGCGCGGACCGGGGCTCACGCTGATCTTCGTCCCGTTCCAGGAGATGGTGAGGGTCTCGTTGCGCACCGTGACCATGCAGATCCCATCGCAAAGGATCATCACCAAGGACAACGTATCGATCGATATCGCGGCGGTGGCCTATTATCATATCGCCGATCCCGAACGAGCCGTCATCGTAATCGAAAACGTGTACAATGCGATCAATCAGATCAGCCAGACCACGGTTCGCAACGTGGTAGGCCGCTTCAGCCTTGATCAGCTCCTCTCCGACACCGCAGCCATCAACGACCAGATCAAGACCGTGATCGACCGACACACGGAACCCTGGGGGACGCAGGTGACGGCGGTGGAGATCAAGGACATCGTGCTTCCTGACAACATGCAGCGCGCCATGGCGCGGGAAGCGGAGGCCGAGCGCGAGCGACGTGCCAAGATCGTCGCGGCCGAAGGCGAGTACCAGGCCGCGGTCAAGCTCGGAGAGGCCGCCGACATCATCACGCAACATCCCGTTGCGCTGCAGCTGCGCACTCTGCAAACCATGGCGGAAATCTCGGTCGAAAAGAATTCGACCATCATCTTCCCCGCACAGTTCATGACGACGGTGCAGGACGCCTTCGCGACCTTGGCAAAGGATTCGGCAACGAAGTAGCAGGGAAACGCCGGGCGCCTGCATACTGAAAGTAGCGCGCTTCGGCGCGACATCGTAGGACGACGCGCAGCGGCGTGTATTGAGGCGGGGGCGAGGCAATCCGGGCACCCAAAAAACGCTAGCGTTTTTTGGGGACCCGACTCGCCCCTGCGAAGACTTGATCCACAGCGCCGGGGAGACGCCGCCGCGCTCGATCGTTGATTCTTCCGCCGTTGGCAATTGCAATGCGCGTCTTCGTTTGCTCCCGCATTCGTCGGGAAGCATGGAACCAGGCACATTGTTCGGAGTTGCCTATCCGACACAACAACGGAGGCGAGTATGGGCTTTGATCGAGGATTGCTTCTGTGGCTGGTCGGCATGCCACTGCCGATCATCATCCTGTTGGCGCTGTTCATGCATTACTGAGAACCGCATCTCCTCGCTGTTCCAAACTGTAGAAGGGTTTCAAACGCGCCTCCAATGAAAGCTCCCTCTTTCTTCGATAGGGGCGAGGCACTGCCTCGCCCCGTTTGCCGGATGCGAGGCTGTGGATAGAGGGCGACGCAATGCGTCGCCCCGACGAACTGGGCAACGCGCGCTTCACGATGCGGGCAAATTCTCGCGACGCGTGAGCTGATCTGAGCCTGCGGCCTAGCGTGAAGCAGCGCCGGAACGCAGGGGAGTGGCGGGGGCGGATCTTGTTCCCGCGCTTTGCCCGACCGTGCTCGAGCCCGCGCCGGTCGCGCTCGGACCGGAGGCGGTTGAGGTGGAAGGGTTGTTGATCGCATAGGAGATCGCCGCGAGCACCACGATCATGGCGATGGTCACTGCGGCAATGGTACCAGCGCTCCACCCGCGTTCTGCCGGGCCGTGGGCGCCCGGATCCCGGTTGCTCATTGCTGCACTCCATTCCCGCTACGAGCACGCAACGCCGGGGGCAGCACGGCTGTTCCCTGGTTATTACTGCTGGCCGTTCCAATAGCTCATTGCAGCACCCGAGGCTGCGCCGCCGATGATGCAGGGCAGCCCGAGCTCGACATGCCCGGTTGCAGCCGCGGCAATGCAGCCAATCGCCAGCGCGCCCTGCCCTATCAGTCCCCAGCTCGAGATTTCGCGCTTGGACCCCGGGCCCTTGCGCTTGAGCTCCTCGATCGAGGCAAGCGCATCCTTGCGCAACCGCGTGGTTTCCACCGTCTCTGCAGCTTCGATCACTTCGTTGAGGACCGCTGCGACACGCCTGGGCGCGGTCTTGGCATCGCGCTTGAGGAGCGCGAGCAGCGGCGCATCTCTCGCCGCATTGCTGGCGAGGGTGTACTTGGCCATGTTCCCCATCGTCAGCTTGTCGACGTTGTCGCGTTCATTCGCCCACGGTAGGAGCGTTATGATGCGCTCGATCGGCCGTTGCGATCCGGTCGCAAAATAATAACCCCACAGGGTATCGAGCAGATCGGGACTCTTATCCAGGGTGATGCCCGAGGCCTTGGAAGTGTGTCTGCTCTGAAAATGGCCCACGACCTTGTCCCACAGCGTGGGTTCCTTGCGCTCCAAGGGGACCTCATAAAGCGTTGGCGACCGGCCATCGAGGTAATGCTCGATCATCGTCTTGCGCATCGGCATCCGGTCGGCAAATTTGCGCAGCCATTGCTGCCAATCGGGGTGGGCGGAATAGGCGATCCCCCGCACGATGACCCACTGATCCACCGGCGCGATGGAAAGCATTTTGGCGATGAGCGCCTCGGCTTTGTCCGGATTGGCGCCGAGTACCCCGGCAATGAAGCCGAGGTAGATGCCCGCCCCTTCCGGCTCCTTGAAGGCGCCTAACTGACTGAGAGCCCTGACGGCAGCAGGCAGACGTGCCGGATCAGGTCTGGTGCGATAGTTCGCGATCCATTTGGCGACTTCGTCCATCGAGGAGAACTCGCCGCCGTTTTGCAACTCCGCCCGAGCCGGAGCAACAAGCAAAACGATGGTGATGAACGCCGCAATCATGTGGCGCATGAGTTTTCTCCGAACCAGTAAGGGTCCGACGATGGGAGCCCCGCCGCAGGTGTCGTAGCCCGGATGAGCGCAGCGGCATCCAGGCACGGCGCCCGCATGTCGCTTGGCGCATGCGGGCTACACCGAGGAGCACGCAACGGAACGACGCCATGCACGGCGCATGCACGCGCTTCTTTGCCGCCATAACAACGGGGTCTCCGGTCTCGTCGAATCGCTCGCCGCCAGCCGATCAGTCCGCTACGACATTTTGCGGGCGTCCCGATGTGGAAGTGATGGCCTGCCGGGCAACAACTATGGCGTTCTGCGGAATTGGTTACCACATCATTGCGGCTTTGCCGTCACGTTCAGCATCAGTTAACGATGGTGTGGGGGTAGTGAACTTCGCGCGATGGCTTCGGCAGCATAAACAAAACAAGAGCAACAAACCCCGGCACGATGCCGGGGCTTGTGCGTCAGAGCACTACGCTACTTGGACCATACGCACGGGTACATACGCTCAGCCGAGTGGGGCCGGAATTAACTCCTCTTTGTGACCGCTTAATCAATGGGTTAGCGGCGAGGTATCATGCCGTGGGTTCGTTCGGCCAAAATGCTCTCCTGCGTGGCGCGCTGTCGGGCTCCTGCGGCCAAACATTCTCCAGGTTGGCTCCGTTCATATCCAAACATTGTTTTCACTAAGGTTTTTCCATTGGCTTCGTTTGCGGAACTGGGTTCGTTTGCGGAAAACGTAACAAATGGTTGCCCAATTAGACCTACGACAATCGTAGAATCGAACCGCACTCGCAGCAGCCGGTCCCCGTGTTGGTTTGCAATTACAACCGATGGGAGAGCGGAATCGAGGCTCCCTGTAAACAACAGGAAATTTACAGGGATTTCTTCTCGTTTGAGTTAAATCGGCAAAATCCCGTGGTTCCGCAAGCGCGTCTCCCCGGGCATCGGCCCGCCAGCGCTCGCATCGCGGATCGCCGGCATGACAGTCTCCTCACCGCAGCAGCCAAGAGCATAACCGGCGCAGTAATCCGCACCGGGCTTTTGAAGACACATCTGAAGAATGCCGTTTTATACATGAGTCGCGGTTAATTGTCGAGCAAAATTTCGTCGGGTCGAGCTGGCGCGCCACCGTATTGGTGCGGCTCTCGCAGGTCGTCCGCGGAAAGCGCCTTGTACGAACTTTCACGGCCGCGACCGGTCGCACGCGCGATCGTGGTCTCAGCAAAGAATTCAGTGATTGCGTTCGGTTTATACCTGTTTTTTGACACAGGGTCCCCGATTTCGGAAATCATTGATTTTGTTGACCCAGGACTTATCGAAATCGGCGGGGATTTCTGTACACCCTTGCCAATCCTTTCCCGACGCTCGACCCACCGGATTCGGAAGCTCTGCAAACGTCACCGTCGCGATTGGATACAGCGGGATCCGCCGAAACCCGACCCTTGACAGGTCGGGCTTGGCGTTGCGCTCTAGTAGCTCGTGTAGCGGCGAAAATTGCGACACCGAGGATCATCAAAAACTGCTTCGCAGGCAACAACCTACGCCATCTTTGCCGTCACCGTTTACCCCGCTTGCAGTCCGCCGGTTTGACGACCGCTGGATTAGTGCCGCCCGCGGCCGCCTCCTCCGAAGGCATGGAGGTGGGAGATTTACCGGGCGGGAAATGCTAACCCGATCAAGCGGTCGTCTGAGCTATTGAATAAACTCTTCTCCTGATGAGCCAGCATATCCATGCGTGTGAATAAGGCGGATTGACCCGCCTAGCGGCCTATTCTGAACAACGGCATATTGGTGCCCATGAGCAAATCTCCTCGGGTCATCTTCAAATACAAGCGCATTGCAGAGGGCGACTGGCAAATCGAGGCTCACTACCCCGGAGCCGAAATTCGGTACATTAAGGGGTTTAAGAGCAAAGCTGAAATCGATGAGTGGCTGCAAGGAAGCCGGCGCATAGATTGGCTGAGATCGCAGGGCTACGCGAAATAACCATCCGCAAGAAGCGCCCCAGAAACGTCAGCCAACCCGCCAAGCTGGTGGTCGATATCGCTTGAGCTGGACGGCCCGACCGTGTTCCAGCATGCATGCTTCCCGATATTGGGGAAGAATAGGCCGCCTCAGTTTGCCGGCTGGTCCTCAAGGGCGCTACAAGGGAAAAACAAATGCAGGACCTTGTGCCATGGCCAATAACACTCTGATTAATCTACTTGCTTGGTGCAAGCGCGAGCGTGAGAGGCTTCAAATGCAGCGGGAAATGCTGCAATCAGGCCGGTTTCGGATTTTCGAGAAGGACGACTCAGGCCAGCAGAGGGACATATCCAACCAGCACATTGAGCAGATTGCCGCCAATATTGCCGAGTTGGATAGGATCATCATAGCTGATTACGAAGCAAAGACTGTCTAGGGACTCCCTCGTTTTGCCAATCATCGCTCTCGGTTACCGGATATGTCGCTTTCAAACTTCGTGACCGAACAGAAGAGCGAAGCGCATCTCGTCACCGTCGCCGACGGGGTGCATGCCTGGATCGGCTCCGGCGGCGACTCCAATGCGGGTGCGATCGAAACTCCCGAAGGCGTCATCGTCATCGATACCCAGCAGTAGATGGGCGAAGATACGAAGGCTCGTGCCGGTCTGGTCCCACCTTCGGCCAGAGCGCGAACTCACGAAGTGGCGAGGGTTCTTCGCAGGCGCGCGATGGCGCCGGGCAGGCCGCGAACGTTCATGATCCGGCCGGTGGTGTCGTAGTCTTCGGAGAGCACGCGTGCGTTGTCGTACACATCGCCGAGCAGCCCCTGCTTCGCGTACGGCAGAACGATCTGGTCATCCACCATTGCAGCTTCGAACAACGTGATGATCGTCTCGCGCAGCGCGGCCACGTCCTTGGGCGACTTCGCGGAGAGGTGGATCGCGTCGGGGTGCTTCGCGCGGAGGGCGGCGCGATCGACTTCGCTCACACGATCGATCTTGTTGAGGAGCAGGCGCGACGGCACAACCTCCGCGCCGATCTCGCGCAGCACGTTGCGGCTCACCTCGAGCTGCAATTCGTACGTCGGATCGGACGCGTCGACGACGAACAGCAGCAGCGACGCTTCGAGCGCCTCGGCAAGCGTGGATCGGAACGACGCAACGAGATCGTGCGGCAGCTTCTTGATGAACCCGACCGTGTCCGAGACGAGCACGCGCGGCTTCGTCTCCGGTTTTAGCGCGCGTACCGTCGTGTCAAGAGTTCGCGAAGAGCTTGTCCGCGACCAGCACCTCGCTGCCCGTGAGCGCGCGCATGAGCGACGACTTCCCTGCGTTCGTATACCCGACCAGCGCGACCCGGAGCTGATCGCGACGCGCGGACCGACGCTGCTCGTTGTCCCGCTGGATATCCTCCAACTGCTCTTTCAGCTCGGCGAGGCGATCGCGGATCTTGCGGCGATCGAGGTCGAGATCGGACTCGCCTGCGCCGGAGCCCTGCTGCCGCCCGCCGCCCGCCGACGACTCCCGCAGGCGCGGCGAGACGTACTTCAACCGCGCGATCTCCACCTGCAGCTTCGCCTCGCGGCTGTGCGCATGACGATGAAAAATCTCCATGATCACGCCGGTCCGATCGAGCACCCGCGCACCGGTTGCACGCTCAAGGTTGCGTGTCTGGCTCGGCGAGATCTCGTGATCGACGATCACGAACTCCGGCTTCGGCCGCGATTCCAGATCAGGCTCGATCTGCGGGGCATCCGGCTTCTTCTCGTCGGCGTCCTCAAAGCGCTCGCGGGCCTTCGACTTCTGCGGGATTGCCTTCGATCCGACGACGCCCGTTCCGCCGGTGATCGCCGCGAGTTCCTCAAGCCGCCCCTTGCCGAGCACCGTCGCGCCGTCGAGCTCGTCGCGCTTCTGCGACATCGTGCCGACGACCTCGTAACCGAGCGTCTTCACGAGACGGCTCAGCTCCTCGACGCTCGCGGCGTGCGCGACGTCGTCGACGCTCGGGACCTGAATGCCGACGAGGATCGCGCGCGGCACGGGGGGTTTAGTTTCCATGATCGAGGAGCTAGCGCGAATCGCGCAGGAGCGCGGGGGGATAAGAGAAATGCGACCAGCTTCTTACGGGCGCACTCGGTGCAGCGCAGGCGCAGAAATCCATGGGCCAGGGTGCCGGATTCGACAACGGCACGTTGTCGCCGACGGTTGCGGCATGGACATCGGCCGACCAGCCGGCGGCGCGCAACGGAGGCCGTGGGGCTGATCTAGCCACGTTTCATCTCCATTGGGTCTTCGGTTTTGAAGCAATTTGGACTGAAATCGTTGCTGTCGGATGGAGAAGCGTTATGGCCGACGAGATAAATCACAACTCGCTCCCAATCTCCAAGCGGGTGCTGCTACTTCTGTCTGCGCGGTCTTTTGATTCGCCCTGACAATGTGCTCATCCGCGCATGTGAATTCGAGGTGGAATCCCAGTCGTTCTCATAAGCGCAGGATAAAGACCACGTTCCCCAAGAAATGGCCGCTGACTGATCCTTGCCAATTCTAGGCACATCGAAACCGCGGTTCATCTCATTCGCATGATCCTCGGCGGTTCGCGCACGTATATTTTGGTTCAGCAGATCGGGGCCATACGAGATTAGGGCCGTCCCTGGTAACGTGGAGACGGTCGAATTGGACGCACTTGGCAGCCAACGTCATGATCCACTCGCTGTGAACCATCGTAAACCACGCCGGCAGAGCGCACCCGGCCTGACCCGGCAAGTGGCGTGTCTATAGCGCGCGCCGAAACCAATCTGTGAAGTAGGTCACACACGGCTGGCAGCATCTTGGGCTACGCCAGTCTGGAAACAACAGCATCGACCTCCTTTAGGAACTATCCAATGTCGTTTGTCGCAATTCCTCGCACCGCTCCGCGACAGGCAGCCTTTCGCGCAAGACAAGAGCAGCTCCTGCGCTGGATCAGCAATGGCGTCACTGTTCTCGTGGCAGCAATCGCCGTTCTAGCAGTGGCTGGCGCAATGGTGATGCTGGGGATGGACTGAGCCGTCATGAAGGCGCCACAGCGGAAAGGCCGTGCCGTTCCCAAGCATCGTCCGTTGATCCTGTTTCGCTGCGGGCACCGCATAACGGTGGATTGTCACGCCCGTAACGTTCCGCCGGTTGGTTGAGGCTTAGGAGATGGCCGCCTTTACCGGCCCATCAGTAGCGGTGACCCGGATGACCTTGTATTGGGCACGCAGTTCGTACAGGTGAAAGGAGCGTCGTGAGGCTCAGCCATGCTGGCGATCTTATCTTCGTCGCTTATAGGAAACTAGAGGCGCGCGACTCTGACTAGTCAAGCGTTTCCAAAATTCGAATCATATGGGGCCGTCGGAATTCCCGCATTTTGCGGTGAGAAGTCCAAGGACTGCAACGGACCAGAATCATGGAATTGGTCGTCTAGTCGACCACCTCGGCAGCGTACGCGAGCAACGTAGCCGGGACTGTCCAGGTCGAGCGCCTTGGCCGCCTTGAGATTGGATCGTGGCCGCGAAATCTGTGGAGAATTGAAGGTCCAGCACTATTCGCGGAGCTAGGTCTATGTCGAACCCTATTGCGCACGTCATTATAATTGTCAAAGAGAATCATACCTTTGACAACTACTTCGGCACATTCCCTGGGGCCAATGGAATAGAGTTGCCTGCGGCTGCAGATCCCGTGCCCGATCCCCCACACGACCACGCAGCTTGGCTCGCCGCCCAGACCCATGGCGGCGGCGTTCATGAACAGTACAAACGAGATGACATTCCCGCCTATTGGGCCTACGCGCAGCAGTACTCTCTCTGTGAGAACTATTTCACCGATGTAGCGAGCCAGTCGGAACCCAACCATCTGCATCTGATCGCGGCAGCGTCGCCGGTAATCGACAACTCCAGCAAGCACCGGTTTTATCAACCGTTTCCGCCCTACGATCTACAGAGTCTGCCGGCTATCCTGGAGGCAGCCGGGATGACGTGGCGGAACTACGCGTCTCCACGCTCCTCCTACTTCGATCGCATCTCAGCCCTCGCCGGCCACGCTTGGAATGTCCCCGTCGGGCAGTTCAATTTGGACTTGGCTGCGGGGTCCCTACCCAATGTAGCGTGGCTCTACGCACCGGATGGCTTGAGCGAACACCCCGGCAACCATGGCGGACCTGTTGTGAAACCAGGGATGGAATGGACTGTCGCCCGCGTTGCAGCAGTGGCGATGAGCCCGCTGTGGGCTAAAACCGCGATATTCATCACTTGGGACGATTGGGGAGGTTGGGCCGACCATGTCAAGCCGCAACGGCTAAGCAACTGGGCGGGCGGCGGGCCCAAAGGCTATCGAGGCTCGCAATTCCGATACGGTCCGCGCGTACCGTGCCTGGTGTTGAGCCCCTATGCAAAGCGAGGCATTAACTCGAAGCTCTACTCGCACGTTAGCATCGTCAAATTCTGTCTACGGCTGTTGGGACTGCCGCCGTGGGACGCGCCTGCGTTACAACCCGACGATCCATCGGGCGATATGTGGGAGAGCTTCGATTTTGACGGGGCGCCGCGGCTCGGCCCTCCATCAACGGTGCCGATATGAGGCATGTTGCCAAGCCATGCGGCCGGCAAAACGGCGATGACGCACACCAACGCCTTCAGTCGAAATCTACCAGCAAGGGCTGCCGGTCGCACGAGCGAATGAAAGCGAGAAGGTCGTCCGGCCGAAGACCAGTGCTCTCGGTATTTATCAGAGGATGGAAGTTGAGCTGCGCGCTGTGCATGAGTGACGCATCGATTACCGCGGTTACGGCGCATGCCCGATCGTTGATCACTGCGAGAGGAGTAAGGGCACCGGGAGAAACGCCCAGAAGTTCGATCATGTGCTCCGAGGAGGCAAAACCGAGCCGCCCGCTGGCGCCGATCCGGGCATGAAGAGTTTTCAAATCAAGAACACGATCCTCGTGGATCGAAAATAGAAATGGCCTATTCTTCTTGTCCCTTAGCAGGAGGTTCTTTGTAAAAGTGCCAGTCATGGCGCCGCGGAGCTGCTTGCCCTCCTCAACGGTCCTGTGGGCCGGATAGGGAACTGTGACAGCGACGATGTGCAGCTCTGAAAACCGCTGAAACAGCCGCTTACGCGCTTCTTCCATTGTCTCAACCTCTTGCAACATCGCCGACTCCGTTGTGGTCGAACTGCCCGGGGGCCGGTATGACTACGTTACCATCGATCCGCCTCTCGACCGAGAAGACCTTCGAGCCGCATCGGGCACAAACGCCTGGCCGACTAGTTAAAACGTGAACTGGCGTCCTCCTTCTCGCATGTCCGTTTCCGCCGGGTGCGGACATGAGGTGTGACACCACGGTTTGAAGATGCAAGGTCCGTCCGCCGCCTCGTAGCGCCTATCGCACATTCCAATCTGCCGCTGTCGCACTGGTAGTGTAGCGTTCGACGCATCGCCTTATCTAATTACCGGTTTGTGACACCAGTGTCGGGGCTGTAACTCTCGGCAGCGACGACTTTGCAGGGCACGGAGCACCTGCATGGGGGGTCCACCTATACCAACATCACACAAGCAAACCCTCAAACCACTAAGCGCTGATCGAGAGGCGAGATGGGATGGTGTTATGGTCTTACGTTATCATATGGGGCAAGGCCACCTCGCACTCACCCCAAGCGCGCGTCGCGTGGTACGATCGCTACTGACCAGTGGCTCGTTTTTCTGACGCCTGCAGGTGATGACGAAGCTGTAGGCCGATAAAACGTTGACTTGACCCGCAGAGGGAAGCGCACTGTGCTGACGATCTACCGGGACAAAGATGATTCCGTTCGAAATAGTCGCTCCGCAAGTCTCCCGTCACACGTCATCTGGATCGACCTGTTGCGCCCAACGAACGAGGAAAAAGCGTTTGTCGAGTCCCGTACCAATGTACGCATCCCCTCGATGGAGTTGCTCAGTGAAATTGAGACATCCAGTCGCCTGGCGGTCGACCACGAGACGGTCTACCTGAGCGTCCCCGCAGTGGCGCAAGGGGATACGCCGGATGCTTACTTGTCGCCGGCTGGGTTTGTCCTGACGCGGAGCGTTCTCATTACGGTCCGATTCGCCCCATTGTCCACGTTTGAATTTGTAGGCGAGCGAGCGAATTGTGACGAAACGTTGCAAGGCCCAGTAGCTGTATTCATGGCGTTGCTGGAAGCCATGGTGGACCGTGGAGCGGACGTTCTTGAGCGGCTTGGTGCCGAGCTCGACAAAGTTTCGCGCTCTGTATTTCGGGGTGATCCTGCTCGCCCAAGACACATCGTGCGATCGAATACCGCCTTACGCCGGGCGCTGATTGCAGTCGGCGACACAGGCGATCGACTGACGCTCGCCCGCGATGTGCTGCTCGGCATTGGGCGGGTGGCTCCCTTCGTCTTGAGTTTGCGCAAGAGCTGGATTGTCCCGGAATTCGAGGCGCGATTGGAAGCGGTTGTCAAGGATGTCGCCTCGTTGAACGACTATGAGGGCCACCTGTCAAACAAAGTGCAGTTTCTGTTAGATGCGATCCTCGGCTTGATCAACATGCAGCAGAACGACATTTTCAAGGTGCTGACGATCGTTTCAGTTGTCGGGATTCCTCCAACTCTTGTGGCCGGCATCTATGGGATGAATTTCAAGTACATGCCGGAGCTCAATTGGATAGCGGGATATCCGTTCGGGCTCGCTATGATTGCTCTGAGCGCGATTATTCCCCTCGCCTGGTTCAAATGGCGAGGCTGGTTCTAATAATAAGGGCTAGCGCGCCGTCAGGATTTCTCGTCAGCATCCCGTGGGGCCATAACGCAAAAGTCACAAAAGGTTTTTTTAGGCCACAAACTTTCAAGGGTCCTAACAGCATGCCGCCCCGGGGTGTTGCGAAGTTGGAACGTGAAGCGGCGCCGTGGGTCAAGCCGTGGTCTGCGACGGCTGGCATGAACACTCCATGCAATGCTGCGACCAATCGACCTTACTCCGGCTGCAACGTCGTGCTGCTGTGGATGGCAGGAGCGGCCGGTTATCGTTTTGATCGAGGCCTACCTCCCGCGATTTCGTGCCTTGGCGCTTTTCGGACGCCGGATACCGGAGCGCGTGGCTAGATCGTCGTTGCCGGCGTCCGAAAACCTGCACAAATGAGCTCGTGATCCCTCTCAGGCCAAAGTGTGCACGCGCACGGAAGCCTGTGGAGAACAACTGTCCTCCTGTCGGTTCTCGTTCAGACGTTGCCTATTTGTCGCACCGGGCGCGGGTTAAGTCTCCGTTTGGCACTGTAACCCGACGGCCACAATTAACTATAAACCGCGTGAGGACGCATTAAACCTTTGAAAAGCCGTTGCGGCCCGCAGAATTGAACAGTTCTATTAGCTTCCCTGGGGACGGGTTATGCACCGTAATATTTGTTCGCGGCGGTCAATTGCGCTTGTCGTCGCTACCCTTGTACGGGTGTCTTTGTCGACCACGATTGCAATTGCGGTTTCCTCATTGGCAAGTCTTGGCCAAGCCAACTCCATGGAAGGAACAACTTTTTCGGAAAAGGCCTCGGATCAGAAAGCTCCAGATCAGGAGGTAATGCCGCTCGATGCTTTCGGGTATCTTGGTGGTTTGTTTGAAGCCCGGTTCTATCAACCGCATTCGACCACGGGCGATCCGCACGACGAAATCCGGGAGGCGGCGTCTTTGTATGGCCTGGACTTGGCAATGATGATGTCTATCGCCAAGGTCGAGAGTAACTTCAATCCTCGCGCACGAACTGGATCATACAAGGGGCTCTTCCAACTTAGCGACTACGAGTTCGAAAAGTACGGCGACGGCAGCATCTGGGACGCGAGGGACAACGCTCGCGCTGCAGCGCACATGCTTCTGATACAAGCCGAGAAGTTCAGATGGGCGCTTGGTCACTATCCAGATTATGCCGAGAGATACATGGTGCATCAGCAGGGTATCCAAGGCGCGATTGAACACTACACACACCCCGAGCGCGTCGCGTGGCAGTCTATGTGTACGACCGACGAGGGCGTACTAAAGGGGGAGCAATGGTGTAGGAAGTGCATTTGGCGAAATCTTCTCCCGCAATGGAAGCACACCTTTGGAAGTGTGGAGAAGATATCAAGCGGCGACTTCGTTAGTCTGTGGACAGGACGCATCAATCACCTCGCCAACAGATTTAGTGTGGCGCAGAGTGGCGTGCCCCCAAGTCCATACCCCAAAAGGCATGCATCGCGTCGGATGAGGCGCTGATCCTCGATGCAGGCGAATGAAACAGGGGAAATGGAAGCGGCGTGCCGCTGCGGTACCGTGTGCTTTCGACGCGATTCCTCCCTGACAACCGGGACATGGCATGACAAATCGATGCACGACGGCCCAATCCACAGAGATAGTCCGGCGATGGGCACTTCCCGCGATTGTGACGCTCGCGGCCACGGCCGCCCTGACGGTGCTGACTGCGGCTCCGCCCGCCGACGCCGCGCCCCGCCAGGCCCGTCCCGAGCATACCACCGAGGGGGCGGCCCCGCGCGACGCGGGCGAGCCGATCATGGCGATCGTATCGATCAAGAGCCAGAAGGTGACCATCTACGACGCCGACGGCTGGGTCCTGCGCGCGCCGGTGTCGAGCGGAACTGCGGGACGCGAGACGCCAGCCGGCGTCTTCAGCGTCGTGGAGAAGAACAAGGACCATCGCTCGAGCCTCTATGACGATGCCTGGATGCCGCACATGCTGCGCATCACCTGGAACGGCATCGCGCTGCACGGCGGGCCGTTGCCCGGATATGCGGCCTCGCACGGCTGCGTGCGGATGCCCTTTGGCTTTGCGGAGAAGCTGTTCGACAAAGTCCGCATCGGCACGCGTGTGATCATCTCGCCGAGTGACGCGGAGCCGGTCGAGTTTTCCCATCCGGCGCTGTTCGTCCCGAAATCTGAGGCCATCGCGGCCGCGCCGGCGCGCGCCGAAACGCTCGCCCGCAAGGCGGACGAGGCCACCAAGCTAGCTCAACAGACGAAGAACGCTACCGCCCTTGCGGTGAAGGAGGCGGCCCCGCTCACGGCGGCGCTGCGCAAGCTTGAATTGGCCAAGACTGGCGCCGATGCCGCGCTCGCGGTCGCAGCGAAGGCGCTCGCCGCCGCCAAGACCGACCAGGCCAAGGCACGAGCCGAGGACCAGAAGCAGAAGGCCGCTGCGAAAGTCGAGGAACTGCAGACGCAGCTCGACGCCGCCAAGGCCAACGCGAAGTCCAAGCTCGACGCTGCCGCGGCGGCCCAGGACGCCGCCAAGGCGGCCGAGACCAAGAAGGCCGACGCCGCCAAGGCGGCAAGCGAGGCAAAGCTGGCGCTCGAGCCGGTCTCGGTCTTCATCAGCCGCGCGACACAGAAGCTTTACGTGCGGCGCAACACGCATAAGCGGCTGCCGGACGGGGGCGAGGCGTTCGATGCGACCATTGAGGTTCCGGTCACGATCCGCAATCCCGACAAGCCGATCGGCACGCATGTGTTTACGGCCGTGGCGCGCACCGACGGGGGCCTGCGCTGGACCGCGGTCACGATCGACAGCGGGGACGTCGCCAAGGCCGCGCTTGACCGCATCACCCTCCCGCAGGATGTGCTCGATCGCATCGCGCCAACCGCATTGCCGCGGTCCTCGCTCATCATTTCGGACGAGCCTCTGCACCGCGAGACCAACTATCGCACGGAGTTCGTCATTGCGCTGAACAACCAGCCGCAGGGCGGCATCATCAACCGCCCGCGCTCGCCCGATATCCGCGTCGGCTTCGGCTGGGGTGGTTGGGGTTTCAACAATACGCCCGGGCGCGGCGGCCAGTACTACGATCCGCGGCAGAACAATCGGAACTATTATCAGCGGCCACAGCGCTGGTGGTGAAGACGCGGCGCGTCGCGAGCAGGCCGCATGGCACGCAGGGAATGCGCAATGGCGGCCGGCCCTGTTCCCTGCTGAGCGTATCGGTGGTCTAGCATCGCTACAACCCGCAACGCTTAGGCTTGCATCTTCCTGAATCTGGATGCTCTTGCTCGCAGCCTTTGCTTCCGTCTCGAATAACCAATCCTCGACGTCTGAGCGGAGCATTCGGCCGTCCCCCAAGCCGGGCACCGCTGAGCCAGATCCGGGCCCGGCATGCCTTAGGCGCTGGCGCAGGTTCAAGGGACCTAAGTGCTCATCAAACTCCGTGCGTTGTTTTGGAGCGCGATGGGATTTCGTTGCCCATATCAGTGCCTGCGATGGATGCGGAAAGCTGGTCGGAGTGGCAG